>JAFUAA010000047.1 GCA_017460915.1 Bacteroidales bacterium
GCCATTCACCAGCATTAAACGCTGACCATCCAAAGCAAATCTATAGTCCACAAAGTTTACCCCATCCGTACATCCATCATGATAAAGCGTCTGCCCTATCCGAGTGATGGCCGACAATCCGCAAAGGTTCCAGCCCCAGCCCAACAGGCCATTGCCGCTCTGGCTGTTGTACACAACCGAAATATCGGGCTGTATGCCACCCATGCCTTCCGGCACTTGGATCGGGATGGAATAGACTGCGCCACCAAGCGCCGAAACGTCGACGGTGCCGCCGATAGCCCCAACCACGACTTTGTCCTCAACGGGTGGCTCGATTTCGTTAACCTCCTGTGCCCATAGTTTAGGCAACACCATCAATAATGATAACAGGTAAATCAGTTTTTTCATGGTTCTTGCATTTTTTCGTTACACTTTTGTCATTCTTTTATCACTTTCCAAACATGCTTCCTGTCGCCAACGATCAGTTGGAACATGTAGATTCCTGGAGGCAAAACCGACATGTCGAAAGATTCGGTGTCGCTGTTTAACGCTTTCTCATACAACACGGCTCCAGAAAGTGTGGTGACCTTGAAAACCAACGAAAGCTCTTCGGGCTTGTTTTGTATCGACAAAGTCAATTTTTCCTTTGCCGGATTCGGGTAAAGAGCCACCCGCATGTCACCATAGAAATCGAGGATGGTGGAGGTTGCTGTAGGGTTTTCTTCAGGCTTGCTTTTCCTGCCTTGATTCGACGAGATTGTTTGTGATGTCCGGTTTCCGTTGTCATCATAGCCAAATGTTACCGTAGTATTTTGTTGGGCTTGGCAATTCAAACTTGTGCCAAACAAAGCAATGGCGATTGCTGCAATTACATGTTTTCTTTTCATCTTGTTTTGTGTTTAAAGTGTTGGTTTTGTACTTTTTCCTTAGAAATCCCTATCTTTGCAGCGCAAAAACGGGCAAGGAATACCGCGGGCATTCGCCCACAGTTAACGTAGTTCGTTTTGCTCAGGGTGTTTGGCCAGCAGTGCAATCTTCCACAAAAGCCTTTGCTCTTCAAGCACCTTCTTATATATTGCCTCACTTCGGAGGCTTTATCGAATGAACTTGGTCTTCTTCATCGTTTCAGTGTTTTTTAATCCGTTACCGTAAACCCACCAGCATACACATCGCCATTGGAGAGAGTGAAAGTGACAATGTAATTCCCTGCGTTGGGGATGTAAAACTGCAAGCCATTGAGGGTAAGTACCGAGGTGTATTGCACCGAGGCACCGCCAGTCGTGGCGACCTCTACAGAAACTTGGCCGAGGTTTTCGGTGAATGCTACCGTAAGCAAATGACCATCTAGAATAGGGTTGATAGAATTACCTCTATCCGATCCGCTTACGCTTACACATTCTATTACCTCAATTGGTATTCCTTCTCCTTTCTCGTTTTCCATTCTGGCCTCGCCGTGAGCGTAGCACAATGCTCCCGAAAGGGCTAAGCACAGCATCAGAAACAATGATATTACTTTTTTCATCGTGTATTAGGTTTAAAATCACGATGCTAAAATACAGAGGTTACCAAAATCCCACAAGAAAATGATGGTTCGGAAAGGTTAGGTATTTTTTGTTAACGTCTTACAAATCAAATGGATGAAGCATTCTGAACTATATCCATCAAAACAACAGAAAGCGGTTTTTCACTTCCAATTATCTTTTGAATTCTACCGTCACGCTCAACAACCGTGTTATAGGCACGCTGCATCAAAGCAGAAACATCAGAATGGGTCAGTCTGAGCAGATTTAGACAACAATAGTCAATGTCAAGGTCGGTAAGCTTTGGGTAAGCCTTTCTGAGACGTAGTGTGAACTGGCTAAAGTGACGGTCGGCGGCCGCACGCAAATCTAGTAGATGCTGCTTATCCAAAGCGTATGACCTATAAAGCTCACAATCTATTTTCGCCTTGAACTGCCCTTCGTTCACCCGCTCCATGATGAGGCGACATACAGGTTCTTCATTGAACGAGGCAGCCGTTTCGGCTTTTGCAACCGAATCATCCTTTTGCTTGATTTGGTCTTTCAGTTCGCGCAGTTCCTGGTTGCTCCGTTTCAGTCGTCCCGACATGGCGGCTTGCTCCATACGATGGGTTTGTCGCTCGGCTTCAAGGACTTCTGCGTGCTGCTTGTCCTTTTCTTCCAACTCTTTTCTTGCCTCGGTCTCTTTTGCCTCCATCTCCCTTTGGTAATGTCTTTCTTTGTCTTCCAGCAACTTTTTGCTTCTCCTTTTCGCCACAACGAAAATGACCAATGCGATCAGAACAGCAATAGGTACAATGATTTCAACGGTTTTCCTTATGGACTTTTCTCGCATTTCCTCGGCTTCTTTCTGCTGCTTTTGATCCATGTATGTCTTGAACATACCTTCAAGTCTCGAAGTCAAAGCCTTGTTTTCACCCTCTGATTTCTTATGGTCGACCAAAAAATGTACATAAACATCAGCTCTCCCTAATTCTCCGATACTGTCATAAACAATACGCAAATATTCTGCGGCTTGAATCTGGGATAATATGTTATCTGTGTTTTCAAAAACAGGAATCAAATAGTATAAAGCTGAATCATAGACTCCTTCTTCAACGAAAAGAGCTCCTATAGTCATGCATCGATATAATTGTTCGGTTTTATTGTCAGCAAGCAGGAAAATTTGTTTAAGTTCGTGCAAAGGTTGGTCAATTTCACCCCCATAGCGATAATCAGAAACAGCTTTACTTGACACAATATCTCTATAGACCGATTTGTCTGTATTGGCAATATTCTCCAACGCAAGCCCATAATATTGTCTCGCTCTATCAATCTCATTCAACTTGTCATATTGCTTACCTATCCTGTATAAAATACTGGAGATGCCATTAGGTGATGTAGGTTCAATTCTGCAATAAATTAATGCTTTCTCATAGCAAGAGATGGAGGATTCCATCATGAACTGCTCCGAAAACAGGTCTCCCAGACGGTTATAGGTATTTGCCATGAACTGGGTCCTCTTGCCAGTTAATGTTTTTTCCTCAAAATGTTCCTCCATCACCTCCAACGCCTTCAGGTATTCCGCGCAAGCGCTCACCACGTCGTTTCGCTCATAAAACCCTACACCATTAATATAATGGGCGCGGGCATCGAGGAATGTGAAGTTGTCGTGTTGTCCAGGAGATTGCGGATCGTGTCCGCAATGACGGTTCCAAGGGTTAGGGTTGTCGTTTTGCGTGAGTGTCAGGCTGTCAAAATACGCCACCGCCTCCAGCAGTTCCTCTCGGTTGGTCTGCGGTTGGTAATTCTTGTACAGCAATTCCGCCATAAGGAGGTTGGCGTAATGGCTGTCAAATGTCTCGCCGGTAGAGACGTAGCGTGCTACGTCTCCCGAATCATCGCCGTCGTTTTTTGAGACGTTGCACGCAACGTCTCTACAACACAACAGAGCCAACGCACTGTCCGGCTGCCGCCACATCAGGCTGTCGATGGCGACCAGTTCGGGCGATACGTCGGCTGGTAGAGACGTGCCATGGCGCGTCTCTACATTGGAGGTGCAGGCCACCATCGCGGCCAGCACCAACAACCATCCTATGACGCACCATCGTTTCATATCAATGCGAAACCACAAAACGTCGAACCATTACGGCATCCTCAGTCTCCACCTTGAGCAAACACATCCCATTGACACAATTCGGAAGGTCAATGTCAACGCCATCGGAAATCACATTGCCTGACATTATTCTCTGTCCCATGGTATTATAAACCGAATAACGTTGCATCCCTCTGCTTTCAATACGAAGCCTATCCTTGGCCGGATTGGGATAAACCTTCAAATCCTTCTCTTGGTGGTCGTCCACAGTCCAGTGGTCGTCCACACAAACATAATTCTGCTCGGGATTGTACAAGGCCGTGGCGAAGTCCGACTCACAGGTCTCGCCGTCGTCAGCGAGATAAAGGGCCGTCAGGCGGTAATAGAACTCGTGATGCTCGTCGTCCATCAAGTAGTCGCGATATTGATAAAACAGTTGCTCCTCCACTGCCGGTATGGTGGCCACCTGTTGGTAATGCACGTTGTCGTAGGAGCGATAGAGGTTATAGTTTTGCAGCACATAGCCGTCCTCGCCCAGCACAAGCGACTGCCCACTGCGGTTGGAGACGAAGGCGCGCAACATCCAGGTGTAGTACATGTTGAAGGTGTGCATGTCCGTCCAGTTCTCGCCGTCGAGCGAGACCCAGCGGCCATTGGCGTTGCCCATGTCGGCAGAGACCGCCGCCGGTCGCGACAGGCCTTGCTGACCCACCACAATCCATATCGGCTCGTCCTCGGGGATGGCGAAAGGAGGGTCGATGTTCTCCACATGCCAGGCCTGTGCATTGGTCAAGGTCATATTCTGCGACCGCACCAAAGTGCGCGGCGCCGTGTCGCCACCCACATAAACCCACAGATGGTACTCGCCTGCCCCAACGTCGTAAATCGAGATCTTTTGCAGGCTGGTACCCACATACTCGGCCAAATCCTCGGCCTCGAAACGGACACTCCAGAAAATCAGAGGCTCATTGTCGCCACCCAAGGCGCGCTTGAAGCTGCCGTCATCGTAATGCAGCCACTGCTGGACGGGTTCGGGACGCTCGCCCCACGAAATCAAGGCGCCAAAGTCGCCATTATCGTCCAAGAAATTCTCGCCTTCCAACTTCATCGGCGGGTCGCAATAGGCTGGGAAACTCGCCACGACACATTCCTCGCACGACATCGAATGGTAGGTGCCATCCATGGGACCGTCATACACCAGACGCAGACAATACGTCACGTCATCGTGCATCGCGATGGTGGCATCCAAAAAGCCGTTTTCCTCCGTGAACGCCAACAAGACGCCGTCGCGGAAGAGCATTGCGCCCATCACGGCCTCGCTTTCAGGATAAGCCCATGAAAGCTGCACAGCCTCGTTGTGTATCGCCCAACTCAGACCAGAAACACTGCCCGAAAACTCGGCGCAAGGATGGTACTCCCACTCGCACGTGCGCCAATCTCCCGAAGCGGAAAGATAGACGGGACGCACCTGAGCTCGGTAAGTTTCGCCAACCTCGAGCTGACTCACGT
The DNA here is from genome assembly GCA_017460915.1 of Bacteroidales bacterium. Taxonomy (GTDB): domain Bacteria; phylum Bacteroidota; class Bacteroidia; order Bacteroidales; family F082; genus Limimorpha. The sequence continues at coordinate 5,083 of JAFUAA010000047.1, forward strand.
CGAATTGGAAATAATCGGTGGTCACCCTATCGACAAAGTCGCCGTTCAATTTCAGCTCGAAATACTGCAAATCGCGGTTTCGTCGCGCATCGAGTGACCACATGGCCCAACCCGTAGAAGAAACATAAAAGTCGTCCATACCGTTGATGGCTTCGGCCAGCTCAACCTCGATTTGCGTGGGCATCATCACCGAAAGGGTCGAGTCGGAAACGTAGTCCACGAAGCCGTCAAGATGGACACGGACGTCGTAGGCATCGCGGTAGACGTTGCCCAACAGCAATTGTCCGTTGGCATCGGCTGCCGCCTGATAAAAGTTGTCGGCCGACGTCAGCGTGACCACCGCCCCAGATGCCGGCAAAGCCACATTCGTCGTGACATTCACCTCCAACGTCGTAGTCATCTCACGATCAAGATAGGCCGACCAAATCGTATCCGATGCGCCACGGTTACCTTCGTAGTAGCAACTCACGCCCCACTGGTATTTGCCCCAGGGCAAGCTGCCCCAATTCAGGTCCATGAACACGGTGTCGGTCAGATGCGAGGCCAACATCAGCGGTGCTTCGTCGAAACGGCGGCGAAACAAGTCATAGTATTGGAAAGAGCGATTCGCCTTGGCGCTGTCCTCCTGCCAAAAATGGATGCAGTCCACATAGAAGCAGTCGTCGCCCACATCGGTGGAAGCGTCTTTGGCATAAGTCCAGCGGAACATATGCTCGCCTTCGGTAACGTCGAACTCGTACAAGTTCCAATCCTCCTCGCCCGAGCATTCCATTTTCTTCATGCCATCCAAATAGAAATAACCGGCATCCCAGGGACTCTCCGACGAAACCTTGCCATAGAAACTCATCTTCCCTGCAGAAGGCACATAAACGAAAACCTCGATTCCCGAAAGGCCGTCGCCCATGCCTTCGCAAGTGGACTTCATGCAATACCTGCCTTCGAAGGCATGCGTCGAATCAATCGTCCACGGGAAGTCGGACATCGTGTTGTCCCAATGAAAACGGCTGAAATCACCCGTCTCAAAGTCCTCAAACAGCAACGGTTCGCGCATCGACCAGCTCACCTGAACCATGTCGTTGGTAAACTGCCGCGCCGCCACGTAGTTCACAGGATGATACACCTCATGCAACATAAAGCCGATCGGGGTATCCGTTAGACTGTCATGAAGGAAAAGCGTGTCAACCAGACATTCCACCTCGTAGCCTTCGGCAAAAGCACAAACCTGATAAGCGCCTTCGCTCACGCTATCGGCGAAACAGCCTAAAGTATCGGTAACAAATTGATAAACAAGGGTATCACACGAAAATGCTATACCAGAAAACGACACCGTTGCTCCCACAATCGGGGAAACGCTGTCTTGCTCGTAGACCGAGCCTTGCACGGCCACCTGAGCCAAGGCCGGCTTGACCGTAAGCGACATTAAAACAGCCAACCACGACAACGCTATTTTCCGCAAGCCTTTCATTGTTTCACGAATTTAGTCATCACACTCATTGTCGGATTCGAGATGCGGATGAGATAGACGCCCGTCAGCAGCTCGTCCAACACCATCGTAAACTCGCCTGTCACATTGGTTTGCATTCTCATGGTGGGCATCACCGTCATTCCTTGGATATGGGTCACCGAGACTTCAAATTCCGTGTTGCATGGCAATCCTCCAACGGTCAGTTCTTTCCCAACTGGATTGGGATAGAGATATAAATCGCTCTCCGTCAACACATTGTTCTGATTTCGCGCACAAACCCTTCCCTCCTGATTGATGAACAGATGCAAATCGTCAACCGACGGGCTGGCCTCGGAGAGCGTTATCTCTTCGCAAGTGCCTCGCCCATAGCGCGGCAAGTCGGCCATCACCTGATAGGTGCCAAAAGGAAGGTTGCGGAAACCGAATCGACCGCTGGCATCGGTCAAGGCGAAGCCCAAAATCCTTTGTTTCGTTGCATTGAGCAACAGCACCCCGACATTCGACAAGCCTCCTGAACAATAGTCCACTTCGTTCCCTTCGCGCAGCCAAGGCTGGCAGTAGAAGTCGCGCCCCTTGAAAGGCGTTTCGGGATAGTCGAACACTCCGCCGATGCTTCCCTCTCCGGCATTGAATCCAGCCACCAAGGCAGGCAGCTCAATGTCAACGTCATAAACGTCGCCATCCACGACAATCATATTCGACTCGTTCCATCGCAGATCGCCGAGATAATAGCAACCACCCGACTCGGCATACAAAGTGTCGGGAAAGGCATATAAAATATAGGTATCGGGCAACAGGGCATCGAACCTGAACGCGCCCTCTTCGTCGGAAACGGTACGATAGAATCCCGAAACAAAGGGGTTGTCGTCGCTGAGAGCCGCCGCCACCACCTGCGTGTTGGGTCGAGGCGCGCCTTGTGACCAAGTCTTGCCTTCCAAGGCATAATCCTTCAACAAGTCGAAGCGGACCACATCGGAGGAATAGCCGCAGAACGACCATGCCTCAAGCACCAGCTCCACAAACCCTTGCTCTTTGTCAAGTTCGCCAGGATAATAGACGGCGTTCAGCGCCAAAGAGTCATCGAAACGTCCATCGCCCTCCGAATGCCAGCGCAACGAGTCGTAGTTGTATGCTTCGGCTTCGTCGAGGGCCAAAGGATGGTTCATGAAGCTGAAATCGTCGTTGCCGGCAAACACGCCCAACGCCTTGTAAAGCTGCAGGTTAAACGCATCTGTTTTGATCGCGCCATTGCTCATCACGCGCAGGGTCAGCGTCACCTCTCCCAATTCAAAATCGGCATCCGAAGGATAATAGACGGGTTGCAGCGACAACGAGTCTGAGAAGACGCCCGTACCCGTGGTCCGCCAGACGAATCCATTATGGGTATAAGGGATATTGGCCTTGTTTATGGTATAGCTCGAAGAACCCTGTTGCGAAGCACACAAGCTGGCATCCTCGCCTGCATAAGGATAATAAGTCGCAAAGGCATAGGCACTTTGACCCGTCGAGGCATACACATCGGGACGGTAAGCGCCATCGCAAGCCATCACGGCCACGTTATCCGTTTGCTGCGGGGTCAGGACATACTGCGTTTCGTGGATGTCGTCGATATGATGTGCAAACTTGTAATAATTGAAGTCGCCATAAAAAAGCACGTAATGGTCGACGTCCGCCTCGGGATTGGTGTCCCAAGAGATGCGCCATTGGTTGTTCACAAACTGTTTCTTCACCGTCGAAGGAGGCGAAATGGGCGCCGTGGTGTCGCACTCCGCCAAACCATCATCGACGATGATTTCGCCCAGGCTTGACGAGTCGTGTCCATCGATGATTGCCGCATCAATTTCGGCCTCCGAAGCTCCGTCCCAATAGTTGCCTCTCATGTCAACGGTTTCCGTCGAGATGTTGGCGAAAAGGCTAACATTCCTATTGAAATGCGTGAAATTGTTGCCGTTCATCCGCGATTTTCCAGAGGGATAATTCGCAATCCTTTTGTAGGCCTCGCTAATGGTATTGCCAACGAAAACCGCCGAGCCCGAGGCCTGCAAATTGGTCAAGGTCAACACATTGTTGAAGAACGTGTTATGTTCCACATAGAGGTGACAGACACGCATCATTCGGATGGCTTCGTCGTTGTTCCAAAACACATTGTTGCGAATCACGAGCGAGTCCATCGCCGCCTTGATGCCGTAGGACGAATAATTCGATCCTCCGCCAGGCAGGTCCGACGAAATCAGGTTACCTTCGATGTAATTGGTCGCATCCTTGTCGGAGATGCCGCCCACCGTCTCGAAATTGATGGCCGTGGCTGCACCTTGGAAACAGTTGGCCTCAATATGGTTGCGGTTGCACTTGAAACCGTAACCCACATTCGAAAGCTCAATATTAATCTGGCCTTGGTCAAAGATATTATGTGAAAAACGGTTGTTCTCGCTGTCACCAGCGCGCGATTTCAACTCGATTCCTGAGACACATTGATTGAAGAAACAACTGTCAACAATGAAATTGCTGCAATCAATCAGTTCGATGCCCTTGCCGGCGTAATAGTTGTTGAACGTGCAATGGTTGACAACGACATGGCTGCTCGAAGTCGCGTTCAAGGCTGTCAATGCACCCACCAAGGTAACATAAGAAAGTCGCAGAGAATCAGTCTCTTCAACATTCTTCAGCTGCAAACCTTCCCAGTCGTGCGAGAACTCGTAGCACAAGAGGTAGATGGAATCGCTACGCTGACCGTCAAGCAATAGCCCGCCGCCGTCCACGCGCAGATAGGCCGACTGACCGAAGAAAATCCTCGTACCCGCCTCCACGCGCAAGTCACCACCGTTGCTCACCGTCAGCGATTCGTTCACAAGATAGGCCGAATCGCCACCCAACCGAGGCAAAACCAGCAAAGAGTCCACCTCACCGCCGAGGCTCACGTACTGTTGAGCCTTCAGTGCCAAGGGCTGCATCAGCAGCAAGGCCACCCACATTTGCCATATCCACTTGAGCGGTTTCATTGCTTAGAAATAATAGGTCAATCCCAATCGGAAATCCCAAAGTCTCATTTTGATATCAAACGGAAAATCAGCGCGATACAAAGAGCCTTTGGTCGCACGGTAATGCACCTCAGGCACCAATTCAACGCGATTGACAATCTTGAAGGCGCAACCCAAACCACCATACATCGAAAGCCGAATAGGTTCCACCTGCTCCTTGGCAATGGGCTGATGGAAAGGCGATTCGTTGGCGTTGAGCGAACCGGCATAGTTGACCAAAAAGTCAACCGAGACACCCGCCTTGACAAAAGCCCTGAAATGGTCCAACCTGACGAAATCGAAGGCGGCAAAGAGCCCGACGCTCAGATAATCAAGGCGGTTGATGTCGCGATAGGCGAAATTCGTCGTCGTCAACGGAACATAGGTCGAATCCAAGATGTATTGATAAGTCGTGTCGCCCGAAGGATGCACCGTATAATAGATGTCGAGCGTGTCGTTCACGTAATAATCGCCGCCGAAAACGGTCTGTTCCAGCAGGAAACGATAGCGCATCGAACGATAGGCAAGACCCATCTCCGCACTGAAGCGCTCGCGCTTGTATCCCGCATCAAGTCCTAAGCCGTAAGCCGAACTGGGCAACACCTCCACCGTTCCGTTTTCAGGCTCAGGCATTGCTTCATCGTGCTTGAGACTCACTGCATTGAGGGTGATCGACGGCGCAACAAACCAACCGTTGTCGCGGAATTTGGGCCACGGAATCTGCCAGCCCTGATATTTCACTTCATACACCGTGTCAGTCCTCACCTCATGCTTCACCTCCACAACCGTATCATAACGCATTACGGTCTTGATGATTTGCACCGAATCAACAATGTAAATGGTATCACCCGTTTTGTTCTCCACTATTTCCGTCTTCGGCTTGACCACCTCAACATTGGGTTCGGCGGGCTTGGTAATGGTGGCATCCGGCTCGTTGGCCAATTGCTTGTTTTTCCTGATGACATACTGTTTTCCAATACGTCTAAATCCATAATCCGTGCCTTTAAGCAAGTCGGCCAGCACCTCGTCGACCGATTTGTAGGAACACGAATAGCTCTCGATGCGGATTTTGCTCAACTCGGCCTTGCTGAAAGCCACGTTCAGTTCATATTCTCCGAAGAGTTTTTCCAAAGCCACATCCAAGGTACACGACTCGACCGAGAAAGAAATCAGCGGATTGAAATTCTGCGCATTTGCTTTTTGCGGCAGGACGAAAACGATGAAAAACAAGAGCAAAACCAAGGGCCAAAAACGAAGCGCCCCCTTATCTTTCTGTCTTTCAAGGCTTATATTGAAATCAGGGCATTCCATCTCCAAGATAATTCAAATTAGGCCGCTAAGGTACGACAAAAAAACGAGAGGGCTCGCACTTAAGCCAAAAAAAATGGAATTTTAGGGGAATTTAGTGTCAACGGATGGTATAGACATTACCCGACTTCGTGACGGTGACATTCGACACCACTGCGATGGTTTCCAGCACTTCCTCAATGGAATCCTCATCAGTGAAACGGGCGGTGATTTTCTTGGAAGCGCAATTGTCGTCAAGCTTGATGTGGACTTCGAAGATGTATTCCAAGCTCTCAACAATTGTCGACAGGCAAGCGTCGTCGAAGACCAGCACGCGTTCCTGTTCCAATTGTTCCTTCTTCACCTCGGGATAAGTCATCATCTTCAGCTCGCCTTCGGCATTCCACACGCCGCGCTCGCCAGGGTTGAGTTCAACTTGTGCCAACTCGCGACCTTTTGCGTCGAGCGTAGTCATACGCACCTTGCCGCTGTAAAGGTCAACGAAACTCTTTTCCTCGTCGGCATTAAGCAAGAATGACGTACCCAGCACTTGCACGTCCATGCCGTTGCAGTGGACCACGAATGGATGGTTCTCGTCTTTGACGACATTAAAGAAAGCCGTGCCTTCAAAGTCGACCGAACGTTCCGAGAGGCCGAAGTGCTTCGGATGGCTGAGTCGCGACTCGCCTTCGAAGGTGACCGCGCTACCGTCGGGAAGGACATAAGGCGTTTCCGTGTTCCAATCGTTGGAAACGAGCGTGACCGTTTGATTGAAAGGTTTGCTTACGAGAAAGCCCAAGAACATGGCTACAACCAGGGCGGCTGCAATGCCCGAAACCATCTTGTAGTTGCGACGCAGCCAAGGCATCTCCACGACAGGCGTTTCCTCTTCCATGGCGTCAATCTTTGCGTTGACTTGGCTTAGGGCTTCTTCCACGTCAATGCCGTCAGGCATGACGAAATCAGTGAGTTTCCAAACTTCGTCCTGGTCTTTTTGCGACTTGAAAGCAATGCGGTTCTCTTCCGACTCGGCAACCCACGAAAGCAGTTCAAGGGCTTCGTCGGCGGTGCTTTGCCCGTCGAGGTAGCTCCTGATTAGAGCATCATATTTTTCGTTTGTCGCGTTCATTTTGTCCGATTTTTTCTCGTCGTTTCAACTATATGACTAATAACTTTGGTTTTACCCTTAGTCAAAAAGCAACTTTTTTTCGATTTTTTTCATTTTTTTCGGACCGATTTCCGAAAACGGCTGAAAACGCACCGCTTTTCGGGCTTTTGAGCCCGCTCAACTAAAGATATTCCTTGAGCCCTTCCCTTAACTGCTTGATGGCGGCGCTCATGTGAGCTTCGACGGTTTTGGTGGAAAGCCCGAGCTTTTCGCCTATTTCGGCATATTTCAGTCCCTCGAAACGGCTGGCCAAGAAAACCTCGCGGCGCTTTTCGGGCATCGTGGCCAGGATCTTGCGGTATGACACCTCCAAGTTGTTGGATTGCAGTGTCTCTGAGGGGTCGGTGGCATCGGACTCATCGGTGTAGATGGTCAGGTTGGTTTCCGCGTGTGCGCGTTCCCTATTAATATAGGTAATGGCAGAGTTGCGCACCGAGCGAAGCATATACGACTCGAATGAGGTTGTGAAAGCCAACTTCTCGCGGTTGGTCCACAGCTTGACAAACAAGTCCTGGACGATTTCGGCGGCCATGTCGGCATCGGCGACGAAACGCACACAGAAGCGTACCAAAGGCGCATAATAGCGAAGGAAAATCGCGTTGAAGGATTCCCTATCGCCCTGTTTCAGTTTCCCGATGTGGCTATTGAGCTCGTTGTCGTCCATAAGGATTAATTAATGGTATTAATGCCATAAGGTGAATACCGCTGCAAAAGTACATATTTTTATGAGACAAACCGCCAGTGAGGGCAAAGTTGATGACTTTTGCGACACGGAAAAGCGCTCCAAAAAGGCGGAAAACGGCAGAAACTCGACTCCAAAAAACATCCGAAACGATTAATGAAAGGAATTAATGCAAAAACCTAAAAATTTGATTTTCAATATTATAAAACAAAAATCGAGACTTTTTCAAGAAAATTAATGCGAAAAAAGAAAAGAAAATCTTTTCCGATTGAAAAAATGTGTATTTTTGCAGTCCGAAAAAAAGAGAGTCAGTATCTAATTTAAAGATATCGAGAAATGTACGCAATAGTAGAAATCGCAGGACAACAGTTCAAAGTGACGAAGGGACAACAGATTTTCGTCAACAGGTTGCATGAAGACGAAGGAAGCAAAATTTCTTTCGACAAAGTATTATTGATTGGAAACGACGGTTCGACGAGAGTGGGAGCCCCGACGGTAGCCGGCGCCAGTGTCGAAGCCACGGTGATGCAACACCTCAAAGGCAACAAGATTATCGTTTTCAAGAAGAAGAGAAGAAAAGGATATCAGAAATCTAACGGTCACCGTCAGTATCTGAGCAAGATCCAAATTGAAAACATCACTGAATAATAAACCCGAAAAAAACTTAAAGAAATGGCACACAAAAAAGGCGTTGGTAGTTCCGAGAACGGTCGTGAGTCCGCCAGTAAGCGACTCGGAGTGAAACTTTTCGGTGGTCAAGCCGCCATTGCTGGCAACATCATCGTCCGTCAGCGCGGCACGCAGCACTATCCTGGCAAGAATGTCGGCATGGGCAAGGATCACACTCTGTATGCACTGTGTGACGGCATCGTCGAGTTCAGAAAGAAGAAGGAAGGCAGATCCTACGTCTCCATCCTCCCCGCTGAAGCAACAATCACTGAATAAGTTTTTCATAGCATAAACCGTTTCCCGACCGTCATTTTGATAGTCGGGTTTTTTTATGCACAAAAAAAAGCTGTTTCGACCAAATTGCGTATCTTTGCAGACCATACGAACAAAACCGAGGCAATGACATTCAAAGGATTATTGAAGAATACCGCATTATTATTAGGTTGTGCAGCCCTCATCGGCACATTCACGGCCTGCCAGCCCAAGACCCTCATCGGCGAAATCGGAGCCCTGGAGAAACAGGTGAAAGCCGAAGCACAAGTCTTGAGCCAGCTCGAAGCCAAACATCTCACACGGCTTGAAAAAGACTTCGTCGCTTGCGACTCAATGCTGCAATACCTGCATCCAGAAGAAGTGGAAACCACGTTCCAACAACTCCAGCTGGTGAGTGCCTACATTGAACAATTCAAGGCCACCCGACCCACCATGCAAGCCGACATCGACACCACCTTGCTCCAACTCAGCCGCCTCAAAGCCGACATCGAGAGCCACTACCTCAACGACTCTTTGGCCAACCTCTACCTTGATGACGAAAAACAACACATCGAACGGTTGAGAAACCAAGTCGATTACTTCAAAGACCGCCTCGCCAGCAGCCAAAAGGAACTTGATGCCCTGAAAAAAACGAGATAAGCTCCATGAACGCCAGAGCCCTCCATATCGTTTTGCTTTTGTTCATCGCCTTACAAGCAAACGCACAAATCTCCACCGCACCCAAAGGCAAAAGGATGGATGCGCGGCAAAAGGAACAGCTCGCGATTGACGACCAATTGGCCTCGCAGTACTATCGCGAACAAGACTATGAGAACGCCCGTGACCTGTACCAGAAACTTTACGAGAAATCGGGGCAAACCAGCCATTTCCAACAATATATCGATTGCCTGCTCAACCTAAAGGACTACGACAAAGCCGAAAAAGAGTTGAAGACTTTTGCCCGACAGAATCCTGGTTACTACCGATCCGCCACCGACCTCATCTACGTCTACACCCTGCAAGGCAAGTCCGACAAGGCCAAAAAACAGTTCAACGAAATCACGAAAGACCTGCCCGACAACGCCCCAACCATCAGGAGCCTCAGCTATGCCTTCCAAAACAGGGGCCTTAACGACATGGCCATGAGCGTATTAGAGAAAGGCAACGCCGTTCTCAACGGCAAAGAGTCACTGTATATGGACATGGCCTATCTCCACCAATCGATGGCCAACTATCAAGACGCCTTCCGTTATTATTTCCTTGAATTGGAAGCCCATCCCGGGCAATACAACAACATCCGCAACCGCTTGCAATCCATGATGTTCTATGATGTGAGCCACAGCATCTCCGACGAACTCCGCATGGCTTTGCTGCAACACACGCAACAAAAACCCGACAACCTGGAATTTGCCCAGCTCCTTGTTTGGTTCGCCCTGCAACAGGAAGACTACGACATCGCCTTGGCGCAATGCCAAAGCATCGACCGAAAGACCCACGACCAAGACGCACAAATCAACAACCTGTCGGGCATCTGCCTCAACAACAAGCAGTTTGACATTGCACAACAAGGCTATCAATACATCATGGACAAGGGGAAAAGCAATCCCTTCTATGGGCAGGCGGTGGCTGGCATCATTAATGCGGAATACCAAAAGCTGAAAGACGCCAACCGCACCGACACCAAGACTTACGCCAACCTCAAAAAGCGCATCGAAGCGGCTTACGACGAGGTCAACACCAACGACCTGACCAAGCTGACCCTGATTGAAGCCGACATCATGACCTATCAACTCGACCAAAGCGCAGAAGCCATTGCCCTCTTGGACCAAACCATCGGACAAGTCGGGGGCAAGCAAGACCAAGCCGTGCTCAAGCTGAAGTTGGCCGACATCTACCTGCACAACGACGAGGTTTGGGAAGCCACCCTACTCTACAGCCAAGTCGACAAGAGCCTGAAGGAAGAGCCGCTCGGTCACGAAGCCCGATTCAAGAACGCCCAGTTGCGCTATTTCATCGGCGAATACGAATGGGCAGAAAGCCAACTGAAGGTGCTGAAGGCCGCCACCTCGAAACTCATCGCCAACGATGCCATGACGCTCTCGCTCATCATCAAGGACAACCTCGAAACGGATACCACCGGTACCGAGCTCAAGCAATTGGCTCGCGCCGACTACCGCATCTACCAACAACGCGACGACCAAGCCGTCACCTTGCTTGACGACATCATCGCCACGGGCAACGAAGTGAGCAAGCCCCATGCGCTGTTCCGCAAAGGCGAAATCGCCGAAAAACGGAAAGAGTTTGCTGACGCAGAGCATATATACCTGCAAATCGTGGAACAATATCCCGACAGCTACATGGCCGATGCCGCCCTGATGCGTGCCGCCTTGTTGGAGCAGAACGAACTGAAGAGCAAGGAAGTGGCCAAGCAGCATTACGAGAAGCTGATTGACGATTACCCAACGAGCATTTATACCGCCCAAGCGAAGAAGAACTATCGAAAGTTATGAGTTAGTTGGACAACTGAACAACTACAAACTGAACAACTGAAAAATGAACGAAGTACGTCCCAAGAAGAGTTTAGGCCAGCATTTCCTGACCGACCAAAACATCGCCCAACGCATTGTGGGACAGCTGTCGCCCAACGTGGAGAGCATCATCGAAGTGGGTGCCGGAACGGGCGTTTTGACCCAGTATTTGGTGCACAATGTCTTGGACAAATCCCACGTCATCGAAATCGACAAGGAAAGCATCTCCTATTTGAGGCAGCATTTCCCCATGCTAGGCGACAGGCTCATCGAGGGCGACTTCCTCCGCACCGATTTGAGCCCATTCGGGCAGCGGAACATGGCCGTCATCGGGAACTTCCCTTACAACATCAGCAGCCAAATCTTTTTTCACGTGCTGAAATACAAGGAGTTGGTCGTCGAAGTGGTCGGGATGGTGCAGAAAGAAATGGCCGAGCGCATGGCCGCCAAGGAAGGCAACAAGACCTACGGCATCCTGAGCGTGCTGATGCAGGCTTGGTACGACATCGACTACCTTTTCACCGTTCATGAAAACGTGTTCAATCCGCCGCCGAAAGTGAAATCGGCCGTCATCAAGATGCGACGCAACGCCACGACCGACTTGGGTTGCGACGAGAATCTGTTTGTGAGCATCGTCAAACAAGCCTTCAACCAACGCCGCAAGACCATGCGCAACTCTTTGCGCCCGATGCTCAACCCCGCCATCATCGAGAACGAGGTGTTCAACAAGCGGCCAGAGCAGTTGTCGATAAAGGAGTTTATTGATCTGACGAACTTGATTGAGGGAAATCCTGTCAAATAAATCCATGTAGAGACGTTGCGCGCAACGTCTCTACTTATAGAATTGGTGTTCCTTCAAATAAGCGAACGCTTTCTCTGGCATGAAATGCCGCACGTCGCGACCTTCTTTGATGCATCGGCGGATAAATGTAGAGGAAATCTCCAAAACGGGCGTTTTCAGCACGGTCACCGAAGGATAATCCACCAGCTCTCCCCCCTCGTAACCCTCGCGGGGAAAGACCAGCAGTTCATAGTTGTCGAGAATCTTTTGGTATTCGCGCCAGTGCTTGAAACCTTGGAGGCTATCCATGCCACAAATGAAAACAAACTGGTAATCAGCGTATTGAGCGGAAAGTGCAGCCAAAGTGTTGATGGTATAGGAAGGCGTTGGGAGATTCATCTCAACATCGCTGACGACGAAACGCGGGTCGTCGCCAACGGCCAACCGCACCATTTCCAGGCGCTTGTCGTCGTCAAGCAAATCCTCTTTTTTCTTCAACGGATTCTGCGGCGACACCACGAACCACAGTTCGTCAAGATCAGAGAACTCGACCAAATAGTTGGCCAGCATCACGTGACCATGATGAATGGGGTTGAACGAACCGGAATAGATGCCTACTTTCTTCATGATACCATATAAATCGACCCTTCGACAGGCTCAGGAAACTTAACTCATTCTTCTTCAAGAAAAGCTTGGACAACTTCGAGGATTTCGCGCTTGGCGGTCTCCAGGTCGTCGTTGATGATGGTGCGGTCGAACTTGCCTTGGGCAAATTCGGTCTCCCATGCGGCCTTGGCCAACCGCTTTTCGATTTCCTCCATCGAATCGGTCTGACGTTTGATGAGTCGCTCGCGCAGCACCGCAATCGAAGGGGCTTGGATGAAAACGGACAACGCCTGGTCACCGTAATGCTTTTTGACGTTCACGCCACCGCACACATCCACGTCGAAGGCCACATGCTTTCCGTCGTCCTGCATCTGCTCGACAACGGAAAGCAAAGTGCCGTAGCAACGGCCAGGATAGACCTCCTCCCATTCGAGGAACTCGCCGTTCTCGACGCGCTGCTTGAACTCGTCCATCGAGAGGAAATAGTATTCGCGACCGTTGACCTCTTCGCCACGGGGCGCGCGAGTGGTGGCCGAAACCGAGAACGCCATCTTGGGAATGTTGGCCATCACATGGTTGAGCAAGGTGGTCTTGCCCGAGCCCGATGGCGCACTGAATATCAATAATTTACCTTTCATAATTGTCTGGTTTTGTTGAGACGCAAGATTTTGCGTCTCTACAGGATGTTACAAACCTGTTCCTTGATCTTTTCCAATTCGTCCTTCATCTTGACGACTAACTTTTGGATATTCACCTCGTTGGCCTTCGAGCCGAGCGTATTGATTTCGCGACCCATCTCTTGGGCGATGAAACCCAGTTTCTTGCCAGCTTGGTCTTCGTCGCAGCTCTCGTTGAAGTAGTTGCAATGCTGGCGCAGACGAACCTTCTCTTCAGTAATATCCAGTTTTTCGAGGTAATAAATCAGTTCCTGCTCGAAACGGTTCTCGTCATATTGGCCTGCCGTGGTCAGCTCAGTGAGGTTTTTCGTCAAGCGCTGCTTGATGACGTCGTGGCGACTCTTCTCGTATGGTTCGACCTGTTCCAACAGATCGAGAATCAGTTCCACGCGATGCAGCAGGTCTTTCTTCAAGGTCTGGCCTTCCTGGATGCGGAAGTCATCGACCATCTGCAAGGCGAGGTCAAGGGTCTCATCGATCTTATCCATAAAAGCCTCGTCATAGTTTTCGACGGGAACATTGAAAATGCCTGGCATTTTGAAAAGGATGGAAGCCAAGTCGTTGGAGGGCTCAATATGGAGGTTCTTGGAAATCTCCTTGATTTGGTCTTGGTAAGCCTCAACAATCGCTGGATCGATGTGATAAGTCTGGGTCAAGTCAGTGTCGACAATGTTGATGATGACATCGACTTTGCCACGCTGCAGCTTAGCCCCAATGGTATTACGGAAATCCAGCTCGGCCAAGCGAAACTCGTTGGGCAGTTTCACCTGAAGGTCCAGCTGCTTGCTGTTGAGTGTCTTGATTTCAACTGATATTTTTTTTGAAAGATAGATTTGCTCGGCAATGCCGTAGCCTGTCATGGAACGAATCATAAAAACAATGACTTTTAAAGGATTACTGCTGCATGAAACCCCACGGTTTGCCGTAAAGGTCCGATTTGGTGAGGGCGCTGATGTCGACTTCCTTAACCAGGTTCTTCCTTGAGGAAAACACGCCATAACCACCGTAGACATTGGTATAGTCAGGCACGGTTTGCGAATAACCCGATTGCGAATTCACCAGAATATAGTTGTATAATTCGTCGCCGCCCGCAGCGAGATAGATGGTTATCGGTTTGTTGTCAAAATAGCGCACCACATTGGGATGGTTGGCATCCATCACCGTGTCGCCACCGATGGCATCGGTCATAAGATCGAACAGGATGTTCTCGGGATAAGTGACATAAAAAGTGGTGCCGTCCTTACCCAGTTCGTCGACACTCTTGGATCCAAAAGAATGCTTCACCTGCTTCTCGACAAACGGACCGTTGTTGATGGACTCGCGATAACGGAAAACGAAATACATATCGTAGAACTCCGCATTCTGTGCCTCCACAAACTTGATTTGGTTCGATTTGTCGCTTTCTTTAGCCTTGAAACTGAGGCTGTTATTGATGACCTTGAATTCTTCTCCACCCACCAAATTCGTTTCGGCGGTAATGGTGTCGTTATCCTTGTGAACAAAGAGTTTGTAACGGTATTTTTTCGACGGGGAATTGTTGCTGAAGATTTCCTTCGTCCTCGCATAATACACTTTTTGGTCAGGCGAATAGAAAATGCCCTCATGCTTGTCGTGAACCGTCATCGTGTCAAGCTCGATGACCTCGCCCGTCTCCTCATATTGGTTGCCATATATAGCTTGATACTCAACGATATAAGTCCTCAATTTGCCAGGATAGTTGCACGAATCGGCGACCAATGCCACCTCGTTGGCGTTGATGGGGTTCTCGTTGCTACCCGAGAAAGCGCGGTTGATGCGGATATAATTGGTGTCCTGAGAGGCATCCAACAAGCCGTAAACCACGGGGATGTCCTTGTAATCGGCATAAAGTTCAATGTCGGTTGAACAAGCATTGAAGCAGGCCAAACCAACTAAAAGCGAGACGGATAAAAGCAGTTTCTTCATCTTCAATTCGGTTTAAGAATGGGCAAAAATAGCGATTTTTTGCAAAATAGCGCGTAACTTCTACGGATTTGTTATTTTTGTCCCAAAATTTAAACGCAAATCCCATGAAAAAAAACTTTCTACTTGCCTTGTTCTGCCTGCTGGCTTTCGCAATGAACGCACAGGTGGAATACCTCTACGACTTCAACAGCCTCACCGAAGGCTCGCAAAACCTCAACGGCCAAGACGGTTGGCTGACGCATTACCAAACCGCTAGCTCGTCGCAGGACTTCGACGTCAGCTACGTCTGCGGCTCCGACATGGCCCCCGACGAGAGCATCGCCATCTGGTATCCCTACGGCGGCTCGGGCGTGGGTCGCACGGCCACGCGCAAGGCCTCCAGCAACTTCAACTTCAATTTCCAGGACGGCGGCATCATGGACCTTGAGATGGACATGAACCGCACCTGGTGGGGCTCGTTTTTCGGCGTGGGCTTCGACAGCGACGGCGACGGCCACATCCTGCCTGGCATGACCGATGAGGACGGCGGCGTCTACCTCTTCGTGAAAAACCAAGGCGACAGCGGCCACGCCAAAGTGTATCTGCCCGATGGCTCCGGCATCGAGTTCGACTATGAAGAAGGCGGCTGGACGCGCTACAAGATGTCGTTCGACTTCACGGCCTACGATGGCGCAGGTGCCGTGACGGTGTTCGTCAAGCCAGGCTGCACGGGCGACTGGCTCCAAATGGCGGGCTGCACCAACGTCTGCATGAACCTCACCCCGGGCAGCGGCGACAAGAAGGACTACCACGTTTGGGATGGCCTCTTCTTCCACTCGCAAGGCGGCACGGGCGGCTTCGACAACCTCTTGGTGCGCCAGCAGCCCGACGGCAATGCCCAGCTCATCGAGATGGCCGACATCCCGAACCAGCTGATTTTCAACGACCCGGTTACACTTGAAGCCACGGCTTCGTCGGGACTGCCCGTCGCGTTTGAGCTGATGGAAGGCCCCGCCACCCTCAGCGGCAACGTCTTGACCCTGACGGGCGAAACGGGCATCGTCAAGCTGAAAGCCATGCAAGGCGGCAACGCCAACTGGCTGCCCGCCCCCGACGTGGTAAAGACTTTTGAGGTCGTCGATCCGTATGCCTACGAGCCCGAGGTGAAAATCCGTCGGCCCTACGACAACACTTTGGTCTATCTCGATGAAATCCATCCCGTGATGATTGTCGTCTCGACCTATATCGAGCATTCCGAAGTCATCAAGTTCACCGACATTACGGCGAGCGTCGACGGACAACAAATCCAACTCAAGACCGACTATCCCGACGACCCCGAGAATGGCTATTATTACGGTTTCTGGACGCCTTCGGGCTTCGGCATTTTCAACATGACCGTCGGCGTGACGCAAAGCGGCGACAAGACAACGACGTTCAGCAACAGCTTTGAAGTCACCAACCAGATTGACAGCCACTTGGACGTGGTGACGATGAATGGCGACCTCGTTTGCGACCCGACGCACCACAGCGCCCAAGGCGAGTATGCCCTGCCATCGCACGTGGGGGCCTTCAAGGAGATTTGGACCCACTACGACCACAACTGCGTGGGCGGCAACGACACGAATTGCGACACCTACGACCGCGTGGGTGGCGTGAAAGTCAGGAACTACCGTGGCGAATGGGTGGAGCTGTTCCGCTACATCACGCCTTTCCGTAAGCAGTGCGAAGACGATGTGGAGGTGAGCGACTACACCTCTTTGCTGCAAGGCTTGGTGGAGTTTGAGTTTTATATGGAGACCTGGAACGGCAACGGCTTCAACCCGACGCTGATTTTCAGCTTCACCCAAGGCACGCCCGAATTCCTTTACGCCGATGTGGACGAGATTTGGTTCGACACCTACGCTTTCGGCGACTACGCCAACCAGCAGCCCGTGCCCGTGGTGAACTACCGCTTCGGCGAGCAAGCCAAGGCCGCCAAGCTGAAGCTGACCACCACTGGCCACAACTGGAGCAGCGGCACCAACAACTCCTACAACACGGGCAATGCCGCCGAGTTCTACGAGGCCACGCACCACATCCTTGTGAACGGCCAAAACAAATACGACCAGCACCTGTGGCGCACCTGCAACCCCAATCCTGCAGGTTGCCAGGCCCAAAACGGCACCTGGACCTACAACCGCAGCGGCTGGTGCCCTGGCAGCATCGGGATGGTGTGGGACTTCGACCTCACGGAATACCTCGCCGCTGGCCAAGCCGAGCTGTTCTATCAGTTTGACCCGACCTACGTCGACCAATGTCACCCCAACTATCCCGACTGCGTGGATGGCGTGACCTGCATCGAATGTGCCGCGCCCGACAACCCAGTGCTGCGCGTGGCGGGCAAGGTGGTCACCTTCAGCGACGACGAGAACCTGTTGGTGAGCGTCCATGAGGCCCATGCCGAGCCTGCCTTTGCGGCGGAAATCTATCCCAATCCCGCCAGGGGGCAGTTCACCCTCCGCACCAACTACGACAAGGGGGCAGTCAGCGTGATGATGCTCAACATGCAGGGTCAGTTGGTGAAGTTCTTCACCGTGGAAGGCCAGCGCACCATCGACGTGAGCCAACTGCCCAAAGGTGTCTACACTTTGCAGATGCTGGGTGGCAGCGTGGTGACGCGGAAACTGGTGGTAGAATAAGCCAAAAATCTCAAAAAGGTGTAAAATCGACTTGTAAAAAATCTCAAAAAGGTGTATTTTGCAGCGTAAAAAATCTCAAAAAGGTGTAAGATACATCCTTATGAAAAGAAAAATATACAGCCAACTCATTGATTGGAAGAACAATAGAAAAGGAGAAGTCGCATTGCTCATCGAAGGAGCACGACGCATTGGGAAAAGCTACATTGTGGAAGAGTTCGCAAAACGCGAGTATGACTCATATCTCCTCATCGACTTCAACAAAGCCCCGCAGTTGGTGAGGGAATGGTTTGACTTGTATTTGGAGGACTTAGACACGCTGTTTCTCTACCTGACCAACCATTATAAGGTAAAACTATACCCGCGCAAATCTCTGATTATCTTCGACGAAGTCCAACTTTGTCCGAGAGCGCGGGCGGCCATCAAGTTTTTGGTAGCTGATGGACGGTACGACTACATCGAGACGGGTTCGCTCATGAGCATCAAGAAAAACACCCAAGGCATTGTGATTCCTTCCGAGGAGCGGACATTGAAGATGTATCCGATGGATTTTGAAGAGTTCCTTTGGGCCACAGGAAACGACATACTGATGGATTTCATCAGGAAGATGTACGAGGAGAAACGGCCTATGGGGCAAGCTTTTCATCGGCAAGCCATGGATGCTTTCAGGCTTTATATGATTGTGGGAGGCATGCCGCAAGCAGTCAAGAAATACCTCGAGACCAAGGACTTTGAGGAAGTGGATGCCGTCAAACGCGACATCTTGGAAATCTACCGTAACGACATTTTCAACTATGCCGGCGAACAGGCCGACAAGGTGGCCAGCGTTTTTGACCAAATCCCCGCACAGCTGTCGAAACACGAGAAAAAGTTCCGACTTTCGTCCTTGAAACCCGATGCGAAATACCGCGATTGGGACGATGCCTTCTTTTGGCTCAAGGATGCGCGAGTGGCCAACATTTGCTACAACTCCACCGAGCCCAACGTGGGATTGAAAATGAACGAAAGTCGCACCACGCTCAAATGCTACCTTAACGACACCGGACTGCTCATCAGCCAGGCTTTCGACGAGCGCGGCATCGTGACTTCCGACATCTATCGCAAGCTGCTGTTCGGAAAACTGGAGGTCAATGAAGGGATGCTGGTGGAGAACATTGTAGCGCAGATGCTTGTCGCCGCTGGGCATAGCCTCTATTTTTTCAGCAGGTCGTCAGAAAAGAAAGAGGAACGCATGGAAATCGACTTCTTTCTGCTGAAAAGCAAGGTGACGATCCGCCACAACATCATCCCGATCGAAGTGAAAAGCGGGAAAAACTATACGCTGTCGTCGCTCAACAAGTGTTTGGCGACGTACCCAGAGAACATCACCACGCCGATGGTGCTCCACGCCGCCGACCTCAAGCAAGAGGGGGGCATCACCTATCTGCCGCTTTATATGACACCGCTTCTGTAGCGGCCTTTTTTTCGCACTGCGAAGGCTGATACTCGCAGTTTCTTGGGCCCCGACAAAGCCTTGGTTTGGAGGTATCGGGGAAAAGCCCGCCTGCTTTTAGGGAAAGCTTATCGTGCTTTTCAAAAAAGCTCTCCGTGCTTTTTTTCAGAGCACGGAGAGCTTTCGGTTGCCCACTTCCTGGGAGGCTGGTTTTAGTTTCCCGAACTATTCCTTCACCACCTTGTGCACGCATTTCTTTCCTTCGCCGTCGGTGATGTTGACGAAGTAGATGCCCACGGGCAGCTTGGCGATGTCCACTTGCAGTGTCTCGCCTGCGCCCTTGGCTGTGGCCACGCGCTGGCTGAGCATGTTGAAGACTTCGGCTTGCCTAATATCCTTGCCCGTGACGGTGACGAGGCCCGTGGTGGGGTTGGGGTGAACAGTGGCGAATGCGGTGGCTTTGGTTTCCTCAATGCCATCGGTTAGGCTTGTTTGACCCCAACGCAGAGGATAGTTGGGGATGGAACAATAGGCCATTCTGTCAACATAAATGTTTCTGCCAACGACACCAGGATACGGTTGAGTTGGAACCGTATCACAATACACCTGCATCCAACCATACCAATACTGGCCGCCAAGACTTCTTCTCAAGCCAATACGACCCATAAAACTGCCCGATCCAAACCAGTCGTCTGTTGTTTGTTTCCATTGTAAGGTATCTGCATTCAATACAGTGTTCTCCTCGGGATAGGGCTTGCAGTATTCCCATCCTTGAGACACATGTGTTGTCATTAGCAGAGCTCCATGTTGACAGTAGCCAGAGAACCATAAGTCGATTTGTACATCCGAGTTGATGTCAATTTCAAAAGGATCGACTTCAGTGACATACTTGCAAGAGTCTGGTACAAAGTCTATATAGAAGAAGTCTTCCGTTTGCGCCTCAACGGAAATAAACGCAAGTGTTAGCGCTATAAGTGTTGTAATTCTTTTTTTCATAGTATATTCTGTTTATGCATACTTGAACTTTTGATTATTAGTTTAAAGGACAACTTTGCCGGATTACGGTAAACTCGGCACCGTTATTCTCGAACTTCAGTGTGGCGAGCATCTCGCGCAGATCGATGCCGGGGCGGAAGTTGACCTTGGCGCCCTTGATCATCGAGGCGTTGAACTTGCTCTCGGTCTCGGCTCCCTCGCTGGTGAGGGCGATTTGGAACGATCCGAAGTCGCCGAAGCGGACGATTTCGCCGTTCTCCAGATGGCGTCGTAGCACCTTGGTCAGGTCGTTGAGCACGGCCATCACGTCACTGTCGCTCACCGTCGTCGAGCCTTCGGCGATTTCCTTGCCCAGCTTTCGGAACGTGAATTCCTCGCGAGCCTTGCCTGCGCGTAGAACTTCTTCGGGGCTTCTGGGTTGCCCGGGTTACCCTTTTGGGTCAATACATAGGTTACTGGCATGATTGTTTGTTTTTAGGTGGTTGTTTTGTTTGTTTTATTGGTGTCATTGTTTCATTATCTTGTCCGAGAACACCTTCCCGTCTTCCAGCGCGACGCGCATCGTGTAGGTGCCCGCCGGCAGCTGGCTCATGTCTATGCTTTCCAGGCCCGTGCGCTGCGTGCGCACCAGGCGGCCTTGCAGGTCGTAGAGTTCGATGGCGGTTGGCTTGCTCCCCTGCGGACAGCCCACATGCAGCACGTCCTTGACGGGGTTGGGATAGCCATACAGCTCGTCGCGGACGCTGAGTTCGTCCGTGCCCAGCGTACCGTCGGCGTTCAGCTTGAGGGCAAACCACTCCTCGCGCTCGCCGAAGGAATAGGGCAAGTTGCACCCTCGGGTGACCGAACCCACCACGAGGCAGCCGCCGTCGGATGTGGTTATCAGGTGATGGGCTTCCAGGTATACATCGGGGACCGTGTATGATTTCTGCCAAATGACCTCGAAGTCGTCCGTCAGCTTGGTGAGGGTGAGCGTGTTGGGGTTCTCCCATAGCTCCTGGTATTGGCTGTAGCAGCAGTGGTAGATGTATCTGTGGCCGGTAGCGTCCTTTTTCGTCAGGGCGACTGAGGTGGCGGGAACCGCCTCGATGGAGTCGTTGTAGCTCTTGACGATGTAGAAGTCTTCCATGTTGCCCTCAAGGTCGGTCTTGAACATGACGGCCGAGGGGTCTATGACAAACAGGTTGGAATCTACGACATACCACCATTGGTATGAGTTTGCATCGGCCCTCATGGAGAACAGCAACGTGCTGTCGTCCAAGGGAAGGACATCTGAGGAACTGAGATCCAATACATTGAAACGAATGTGTATGTGATTGGAATTATAGGCCAAGGTGTCGTCGCCGAAGCGGTAAAGTTCGTTTAGCTCCTCGGTCTCAAAATCGTCGTCAAGCTTGAAGAGTTTGTGTATCTGGCCAACATGCCCAGGAGTCATCTCAGGTCGGCCATGACAGAGCATCCCTATTTCATGAGTTACTGGGAAATGGAAGACGGCCAATGTACTGTTACCATAGTTCTGCAAGCCAATCGTATCTGGGTCTTCAACGATGCGTAGGAAGTCGCCGTCAAGGCTCATTTCCGTGAAAATGCGGCGGAAGTCGCTCGCAGGGATGGTTGGAGTGAAATAAGCCAATTCACAGAACAAGTTCCTGTCCATGTTCAGCATGGTTTTTTGATTGTATATGCATTTCCGATGGAAATACTCAGGCTGTTCTATGGTTTTTCGCAGGGTGATGTTCAGCTGGTCATCGAAGTGGACGAGATATGGTAGTGAGAACCCGAAAGGAGTGGGAACGGAGTCCTGAAAGCCATATTGGCCTATGCCGATGAAAAAATTCTGGTCAATTGGATGGCGGAAAAGCTTGTCAATCGTATAATAGTCATTCGACTCGTCCACGATGACGGAGTCGGCAACCTCTCCTTCAGCCGACAACTTCAACAACATTACTGAACCGCTGTAACCAGTGCCGTACAAATTGTCGTTGATAGCCACGATGAAACTGCCGTCATTCGTCTCTATGGCGCAAGAACTTGCGAACTTGCTTCCACCGCTGGGATAGATGTGGAAAAAACCCTCTTGCGAGAAAGAGGGGATTGTGCAAAGCATCATAGCGAGGATGGCGATGTTTCTACGAATTTTCATTGTATTAATCCGGATTAATGGTTATGCAATGATGCTTAGCATACTCAATTTTACAGGCAAAATAATAGTGGTTCGATGAAGATTGATGGACACCACATGAGATGGTTAACAAATCGTTGCTATCATCGTTTAATGCCGCCATCTCGTCATCAATAATATCACACAGGTTATTATAATAATAAACCATCTCATCAGCCTCAACATGTCCATAATTGTATTGGGAAGCATTGCCATCCCATAGCCGTTTGCCGGTATTATACATGATAGAAGTATCTGTTTCGGGGTAATTGTATGCAAATATTGTAATCTGTGCTAAATCTGTATAATACAAAACACCATTCTGACATCCAATTAAAGGTATGCTGCTATTGTAAACTCTTTGTAATACGGAAGCATGGTCATAGCCTACAAATAAGCCGTCACAATTTCCATATCCATGACCAACAGTCCAACAATCGTAAAGGCTGGGCTCGGTACGTAAAGCAAGCGCTTCATCATAGCCTCTGGTTGTAAGTATCAGTTCAACATCCACCGATTCGTCGTTTCGGGTCGTCGGGTTGAAAACGCAATACACGGTATACACTGTTTTGTTAGGAAGACTGACCAAATCAAATGCTTTTTCCACCTGCTCGTAAGCAAGAGTGTAGGTGTGCGCTAGTTGCGAAAGATCCACTTGACCTTGAATAGTGGCAAGTTCGACATGTAGGGTGTCACGATGGAAGGTGTTCGTAACATGATAGGCGTCACCAAAGTCGAAGTTAAGCAGATTTCCCAAATCACGCTGGGCTTGTTCGAGGCTGAGGGTCTCTTCGCCTTTTTGGGCAGAAAGCAGCCTTTTCTTGAACGAAGTCAGGTATTCGTTCATGTTCATGTCAGATGCAGGCATTTCGCAGGCCTTGTTTTCTGGCATTTTGGATTCGTTTTCCTTCTTGCAGGACACGATGACGACCGATACGACCGTCGCCACGACCATCGCGAGGATGGCAAGGGTAAGTTTTCTGTTTTCCATTGTGTAGAAATTTTGTGTTAGTACTATTGATTAATTCCAGCCAAATTATATCCATTATTTTGGTTTATTCTCGGCTGTGCGGGTTTTTCTCGTAAGTGTGTCGTTTGGGTCGACAACTGTGCCGTTTGACGGGGCAAGTGCATTGGCATAGAAGGCATTCCTGAACGTGAGCCATCGGCGCACGGCAATGGGCAGCACCGTGCCGTCGGTCATGACGACATGGTGCTGCCGACCTTTGCATGAAACCTCGGTCACTTTTTCAAGGTTTACCATGGCATGATAATGAATGCGGACAAACGGAAAGCTTTGCAGCGCCTGCTCAAAATAGCGCAGGCTCTTGGTGCAGGTGATGGACTCGCTTATATTGATAAGGTGTAGCGTGCAGAGGTAGTCTTCGCAAAGGATGTGCGAGATGCGCCCTACCTCCACCTGCTTGAGGCCTTTTGAACTGCCAATGACTATCCGATTGCTCAATGGCGTTTCCATCAATCGGTCACCGTAAATTCACCATAATACTCATCGCCGTTGGCCAAAGTGAAGGTGACAATGTAGTCGCCTGCATTGGGGATGTAGATGTTCTCGCCGTTGGGCGTCAGCGTGGAAAGGAAGTCTACTGGAGCTCCCGTAGCGGTGGTCAATTCCACCTGCACTTGGCCGAGGTTTTCGCTAAATACTACTGATAGTTGGTTGCCTTCGAGGGTGGTGTGGATAGCGTTACCTCTATCACCACTTCCATGGCATATCCCTTTAATGATTAAAACAGGTGTCCCGTCTTTTTTTGTTTCTGTTACGTCGTTGGCGTAACCCCATGCAGCCATTGGGAGCATCAGGCAGAGCATGAGAAACGTTTTGAATATTTTTGTCATTATGTTTGTTTTTAAATTTTCTGCAAAAATATTAAATTTTCTGCAAAAATACATAGGCATCCAAAAGGTGTCAAGGAAAAAAGGTATAGAAAGGTATGGGATTTTATCTTAATATCTTGACAATAATATAAATGCATTTTTAGATATTACACAAGGCAAAAGTACTGGGGTTCTAAAACCCCTGCAAGAACCTGTTGGTTAGGATTGGTTAGGGTTTTTGACTAACGTCTTATTAATCAAATGAATAAGGAGCCCTTGGACATACCCATCAAGGTGATGGGAATGATAATTTCCAATGCTTTCTTTACAGCTTTTTCTCGTTCCAATTCGGCCTGCTTCTCTTGTTTTTGAGCCAAATAGTCCTTGAACATTTCATTGATTCTTGAAACATCCTTTTCTTCTCTATTTCCGACATCGTAAAGCCGTCGAGAAACGAAACGTATTTTTGCGCTTTTATGGAATCCCCCTCGATTTGACAAATATTGAACAAGTTCTCCGCTGCCAAAATTCTGGATTGGATGTCGTCTTGTTGTTCAAATACTGTTTCCAAGTAGAATAGTGAAGAATCATACAAATTACTTTCGAACAGTATGTTACCAAGGTTCAAAACCTATGTGTTCTTTCATAATCATCCGTGATTAGAGAAATCACATATGCTAAATCTTTGATGACAGAATCCAAACAAAAGCCTAAGTCATATCTTAGCACAGACTTCGCCGTGATTATATCCCTATAATGAATGTTTTTGTTATCGGGCATGTTTGCCAATGCCATATCATAATAAAATGCGGCACTATCTTTCTGGTTCTCAATGTCACATTGGATTCCCAAACTATATAACAAAACAGGTATTCCATATATTGATGTTGGCTCACGCCTACAATATAACAGCGCTTGTTTATAGCACGTGATAGCGGGTTCTGCCAATAGTTGTTCCTCAA
The DNA here is from genome assembly GCA_017460915.1 of Bacteroidales bacterium. Lineage (GTDB taxonomy): Bacteria > Bacteroidota > Bacteroidia > Bacteroidales > F082 > Limimorpha. The sequence goes on from JAFUAA010000047.1 coordinate 30,200, forward strand.
ACATATCCCCAAGGCGGTTATAGATGTATGGCATAAACTTAGCCTTTTCCCCCACCAATTCCTTTTCCTCAAACCGCCCTTCCATCAGCTCCAACGCCTTCAAGTATTCCGCGCAAGCCTGCACAATGCTGTCTTTTTCGTAATAGCCCACACCATTAATATAATGGGCGCGGGCATCCAAGAAAATGGTAGAGACGTTGCGCGCAACGTCTGTACGACCGCACAACGAATCAAAATAATCCACTGCCTGCAACAATTCCTCGCGGTTGGTCTGCTCGCAATCGTTTTTATAGAGCAATTCCGCCATAAGGAGGTTGGCGTAATGGTTGTCAAATGTCTCGCCGGTAGAGACGTAGCGCTCTACGTCTCCCGAATCATCGCCGTCGTTTTTTGAGACGTTGCACGCAACGTCTCTACAACACAACAGGGCCAGCGCGCTGTCGGGCTGCCGCCACATCAGGCTGTCGATGGCTTGCAATTGGGGAGACGCGTCGGTTGGTAGAGACGTGCCATGGCGCGTCTCTACATTGCGGTTGCAGGCGACCATCGCCGCCAGCCCCAACAAACATGCTATGACGCACCTTTTCGGTTTCATGCCCGCAAATTTAGGAAAACTTTTGCGGTTTTCCACAAAATATGTACTTTTGTCCCATTAATCCCAAATTCATCCCTATGAAAAAAACATCCTTACTCCTTGCCTTGTTGGCTTTCGCCCTTGGCCTCTCGGCCCAGACCACGGCCACCTGCGACTTCAACAACTACACCGAGAACGCCCCACTCAACGAACAGCACGGCTGGGTGGCGCGTGCCCACAGCGCCGGCGGCGGCCAGCTGAAGACCGAATACCTCGGCGCCGGCGGCTACACCACCCCCGACGAGACCATGGGTGCCTTTTTCGACAACGCCAACACCAACTTCGGTGAAGTGGCCACCCACAAGTCGACCGACGAATTCCCCTTCGATTTCTCGACAGGCGGCACAATCGAGGTGGAAATCGACCTGCTCCGCAACTGGTGGGGCACCTGCTTCGGCATCGGCTACGACGCCGACGGCGACGGCGTGGTGCTGCCTCCCATGACCTACGAGGCCACCTGCCCCAACCCCGCCCTGCCCACGCAGGACGGCGGCATCTACTTCGTCACCTCGGGCAACGACCCGCGCCCCTCGTTCGTCAACGGCATCGTGCTGCCCGACAACACCATGCCCGTCGACTTCGACTACGAATCCACCGGAGGCCCCTGGACGCGCTGGAAAATCATGATTGACCTCGAAGCCAACGGCGGCCAAGGCAGCGTGACGCTCTTCGCCGACCACGGCTGCACGGGCGAGTTTGAGCCCATCCCCGAAATACAAGGCGTCAACGCAGGCCTCACCCCAGGCAGCGGCGACCGCTTCGACCCCGCCATGTGGGACGGTGTGTTCTTCCTCAGCAGCTCGCACGGCGGCTTCGACAACGTCGTGGTGCGCCACACCCCCGCCGGACTGGCTTCGCAGTTCATCGAGTTTGACGCCATCCCCGACAAGCTGACCTTCGACGCGCCCTTCACCATCAGCGCCACGGCCACTTCGGGACTGCCCGTCACGTTCGAAATCGTGGAAGGTCCCGCCACCTTGAGCGGCAACATCATCACTTTGACTGGCATAGATGGCATCGTAAAAGTGCGTGCCACGCAGCCCGGCGACGGCACGCAGTGGCAAGCCGCCCCTGCCGTCAACCGCACCTTCGAGGTCGTCGACTCCGACAAATTCACGCCCGAAATCACCATTCGCAGACCTTACGACAACCTCAATGTCTACATGAGCGACCTGAAGCCGACAATGCTGGTCTTGAGTGCCTACGTCGAACACGGCAACGTCATCAAGTTTGAGGATGTGCATTGCGACGTCGACGGCCAGACCGTCCAGCTGCAAACCGCCTATCCCGACGACCCCAGCAACGGCTACTGGTACGCCCTTTGGGAGCCCACCGCCTTCGGCGACTTCGACCTGACCGTCAGCATCACCCAATCGGGCGACAAGACCACCACGGCCAGCAACCACTTCACCGTGACCAACGACTTCAACAACGTGGATGCCGTGGCGATGAACGGCGACCTCACCGTGACGCCCGCCAACCAATATGCCTACGGCGAATATGCCCTGCCCTCGCATGTGGGCGCTTTCGCGACCATCAACGCGCACTACGACCATCGCTGCGTCAATGGCGAGAACGGCTGCGACCCGTATGACCGCATCGGCTACGTGCGCGTGAAGAACTTCCGTGGCGAGTGGGTGGAACTGTTCCGCTATTGCGCTCCCTTCGGCGTGGAATGCGATGCCGACCTTGACGTCACCGACTATTCGAGCATCCTCCAGGGCCTGGTCGAGTTTGAGGTCTATTACCAAACATGGGACGGCAACGGCTACTGCCCCATCCTGACCTTCAACATGCAGAAAGGCACACCAGAATATCTCTACAGCGACGTGCAACCCATCTGGTTTGGAGCCTACGACTTCGGCGACTACCTCAACCCACAGCCCGTGCCCGAGATGGACTTCCAATTTGCCGAAGGCACCGAAGAAGCCCACCTAAAGGTGATCACCACGGGCCACAACTGGAGCAGCTCGATGAGCGGAGGACAGGCCTACAACACGGGCAATGCCGCCGAGTTCTATGAGGCCACGCACCACGTCCTCGTCAACGGGCAAAACAGGTTCGACCAGCATCTCTGGCAGACCTGCACGCCCAACCCCGACGGCTGCCAGCCGCAAAACGGCACCTGGACCTACAACCGCAGCGGATGGTGCCCTGGCAGCATAGGCATGGTTTGGGATTACGACTTGAACGACTACCTGAACGATGGCGGCGCCCACCTCTTCTATCAGTTTGACCCGACCTACATCGACCAATGCCACCCCAACTATCCCGACTGCTACGACGGACAGAACTCGTGCCCCCACTGCTCCGACCCCGACAACCCGATTCTGCGCGTCTCGGGCATGGTGGTGAGTCGCTCGAACAACGAAGGCACGCTGGTCGGCATCAAGGAACACCCCGACTTCGAGAAAGACCCCTTCACTGTGACGATTTCGCCCAACCCCGTAAAGCACCAGATGACTATTGCCACCGATTATGAATTGGGCCGCATGAGCGTCCACATCTACAACGCCCAAGGCGTGGAGGTGCGCGGCTTCGTGATGGACCAGCAAGCCACCATCGACGTCAGCGACCTGCCGGCCGGAATGTATTTCGTCAGCGTCATTGGCGGCAAGGTGGTGACGAAAAAGGTCATCGTGGAATGATATTTGCAGGATATGGTAGAGACGTAGCGCGCTACGTCTCTACATGATTAACCTATAAAACCCTAATCGTTATGAAAAAACACCTATTCTTAGCCCTCGTCATTTTCCTATCCGTGCCAGCCATGGCGCAATTGAGGTCGCATCATGGCGGCGGACATCAAAGCCCAAACAGCACGTTGACCATCCTTTCGACCGACCGACAAGGCTTTTGGCTCTTTGTCGACGACGTTTTGCAGAACGAGAACCCTGTGCGTTCCATCTGCGTCAGGAATTTTTGGCCTGACGACTATCACATCCGCGTAGAGATGGACAACAAGTTGCACAATTGTGTGGGGCAATACGTCAACATGTCGCGGTCACAAAGCCTTAACATTGCCCAATTCGACGGCCTGTTGGGGTTGGACTTCACGCAAGCCCATATCCGTCCCGAGCTGACCATGGACCTGTTGACTGCTCCCATGCCGCCCGCACCCAGCCAGCCTATCGTGCAACCTTCGCTGCCGCCACAGCCCGCCAGTCCCTGCATGAACGAACGCGACTTCGACGAAGTGATGGCCTTGATTGGGAAAGAGACCTTCGACAATTCGAGACTGACCGTGGCCAAGCAAGTGGTGAGCAGCAATCCCTTGTGCGCCCGACAGATTTCCAGCATCTGTGGCAAGTTCTCTTTCGAGAACAACAAGCTGGAATTCGCGAAATACGCCTACGCCTATTGTACGGATAAAAACAAGTATTACCTACTGAACGAGACGTTCACTTACGATGCATCGAAACAAGAGCTGAACGAGTTCATCCAAGGGCTCTAAAACGAAAAAAGACCGCATTGCTGCGGTCTTTTTTCGTTTTCAAAGATTATGCTTAGAATCTGTAACGGATACCAAGAGCACCAGCATAGCCAAATCCGCTTGCCGCACCCAAGACATCCCATTGAGGACGGAGGTCGAGAGTGATTTGGAAAGGAACAGCTTGGAAGTTGTACTCTAAACCAGCCTGGGCGAGGAAGCCGAGACCGAACTTACCATCGTTGTAACCATCCCATAAACCAGCGTTGGCACCGATACCGGCAAACCAGCCAAGGTTATCGACCAGGCCACCCATCCATTGATAAACAGCAGAGAGGTTGTAATATCCATAGGTCTCGTGGTAATTCAAACCCAAATCCAGTTCCAGACGGTTGTTGGCGTTGAAACCATGTTGATAGGAGAGTTCTGCACCGTAACTGCTACCAAAAGCACCACGGACACCGATCCAATTCTGTGCGTTCACGGCAAAAGTAAGACCGAGAACAGCAACCAAAAGAAGCATTACTTTCTTCATAGTTTTAATGATTAATTTGTTGATAATTAAGTTGATTTAATGAATTAAAGTTGCAAAGATAGGAAAAAATCAATTAGGTCGGGATTTTCCTGCCATTTTTATTCCTCATACACCACATGCAACAACACGTCGCCGACCATGCCGAGAGTCGATTTTTCGATATGTTCCAGGTTATCATTGACGGTATGCCACACGTCGGGGAAACACTCGTTGATGCTGTTGGGTTGCAAGTCGATGATGTCGATGGTTGGGATGCCTGCGATTTGGTTCATCGGAAGATGGTCGTCACTGATGACGGTGCCCAGTTCATTGCTGAAAGCCTGACGATAGCCCAAATCGAAAGCCTTGCGCCACACTTTGTTGCTCACCCAAGCGGCATAGCCTTGCGAGTAGTATTCCTTCGGGAAATTGGGGTTGGGGCCGCCCACCATGTCCAAAAGGATGCCATAATAGGCCTTGTAGCCGTACACATGCGGATTCTTCGACCAATACTGCGAACCCAAAGCCCAGAAGTTGACCCGATCGTCGTAATATTTCTCGGCTTCCTCCTGATGCGGGCCGTAGTCCTCAAGGTCGAAAAGAACGATGTCAATGCCAAGATGCTCAGGCAAGGGCTGCAGTTTGAACTGACGGGCACATTCGAGGAGCACACCCACGCCACTGGCACCGTCGTTGGCGCCATCGATGGGCTTGTGGAAGTTGTCAGCGTCAGGATCGTGGTCGGCATAGGGACGCGAATCCCAATGGGCGCAGAGCACGATGCGCTTCTTAGCTTGGGGGTTGAACACGCCCACGAGGTTCTGCCCGTCGATGCCCCTACCATTGAAAAGGCGTGTGCGGAAATCTTGGACGATGACCGTGTCGGCATATTCGGTCAGCTTGGCCGTAAGCCACTCGGCACAGTCGGCATGGGCCTGCGTCTCAGGCACACGCGGGCCAAAGCTAGTTTGCTTAGCCACACATTGATAGGCCGAGTCGGCATCAAAGCGAGGTACGACAACGGTTTTCTTGGTTTCATCCTTTTTTATAGGCTTTTCCGAAGGCTGTTTTTCGCCACACGAAGCCAAGAGCAAGGCCGCTGCTATGGTAAATAGAATCTTCTTCATTTTGGATGATTTTGGGCTGCAAAAGTAGTAAATTATTCTTCTCTGACAAGGTGCACGTCGCATTGCGGGAACGGGATGGCGATACCATTTTCGTTCAAGGTGTTGTAGATCAACTCCTTGGCTCGGTCGATGTAGCCCACACGCTCGGCCACAAGCACCTGCTGCTTGACGGCGATGGTGACGGCGCTGTCGTCCATGTCTTCCAACGAGACGCTGACACCCCGCTTTGCGCCGACGATGTCGCGCCCGAAAGTGTCCTTGCCTTGCAATGCCTGCAAAGCTTCGCCCAGCAGTTCGCGAACCCGCTGGATATCGGTGCCGTAAGCCACCCCCACTGTGATTTTGACGAACTCGTAGCCGTGGTTGCGGGTGAGGTTACTGAAGTTTTTGGCAAACAGCGTGGCGTTGAGGAACGACATCTCGGCTCCGTCTACAGTTTCAATCTCTGTACTTTGGTAGCCTATGTGAGTCACCTTGCCACGGATGCCGTCGCAAACAATCCAATCGCCGATGCGCAGGCGACCCGACATCAGTTGGATGCCATAGATGAAGTTGTTGAGCGTGTCCTTCAAGGCCAAACCGATACCAGCCGAAAGGCCGCCGGCCACCAAGCTCAACGAGCCTGTGGGGATGTGCAGCGTCAGGACGACAATGACGATATAGGTCATCCAAACCAAAACGCTCACGATGCTGTTGCCCAACGACAGGTTGATTTCGTTGTTGCGAATGGTCTTGCGGTTGTGTTTCTTCATGAAAATGGCATAGCGTACCTGCTGCCAGATGGCGTGCAAGGCGCGGTTGGCATAGCGGAACACGAAAACCAGGCTGACCAACAACAGAATGCCGTAGAACGACAGCCTGAACGTGTCGGCACCGCTATCGTTGACCAACTGGACGAAATTGCGGTGGTAGATGGTGCTGAACAAGTCATCGAAATCGAACACGCCAAGAGCCAAACGAATGCAGAACGGAACGGACATCAGCGCCATGACGGGCAGCACCACATCTTTCACCAAGTCGTAGAACCACGTGGCGCCAAACATCAAGGTCTCCTTGCCCGGCCCAGTAATGAAGTTGATGCGCGAACGGTAGTCGTCAATACGTGGTTTCATCCGCTTCTCGCGGTATTTCACGATGAGGTGCAGGACTGTGTAGATGGTATGGATGGCGGCCAATTGGAAATACCACCACACCAAGATGAGCAACGAGGCAAAAATGTAGCCCGCGATGGTCACACCCAAGGCCGCACCAGTGGCTACCAGCGACATCCAGCCCAAAAGTCGGTCGCTGCGATCCACCTTCTTCGCGTTGTGGAGGCAAGCCAGCAACTGCCAAACGAAGAAGACAACCAAAACGGGCGGGAAAACGAAGTTCATCAGCGAGTTGGGCATAAAGACGACACGACAACCGATGACCGTCAAAGCCATACAAAACACGGGAAGGTAAAGCCTGATACCGTATTTCAGTTGTTTGGCTTTCAGCCTGATAAGCAGCGCGATAAGGATGGCGGCCAGCAGCCACAGGAAAGTGTCGGTGAGGCGAGCCGCAATACGCAGCAAGCCTTCGCCACCAATGTTGGCATTGACGATGATGGTGATGATGATGGCAATCAGCAAGGCAACGAAACGCCGATGCTCCTTGGCGACCACGTCCTTAAACGGTTTGACGTAACGGAACACGGGGATAAGCAGCAGCGAGACGACAAGACAAATCGCCAGCAGTTCGACGAGGAACAAGAAGATGATGAACACCTGCAGCGAATATTCCCAACCCGTATTGACAGGGAGCTTCTCGTACACATCGGGAAACGGTGTGGATGCCGTTGCCACAGAATCGGTTTCCGAGGTTTCAACGAGCCAGGTGTCGGTTTCGAGGAGCATCGTATCCGCTGGAACCACGGTGACAGAATCCGACTGAAGCACTTGCATCACCAGCGAATCGGTGGGAATCGTGCCGTCGCCCTTGCCGAACAACGAGGCGAGGAGTCCGAGGTCGTATTTTTCGCGAGCGTCGTCCATCGCCTGACGCCAATAACGTTTCGGAGCTTTCAGGATGTTGAACCAAGGTGTCTGACCTTCGACAAAGATGCGGTTTTGCAGCACTTGGTAATAGTCGTGCGCATAGTCGTAGGATTCTTTCAGGCGCAGATAAGTCTCGTAGTAATGGACGCTGTCGGCCACCACGGTGGCCTTGGTGTCGGCATACATCTTCAGGATCTCGCAGGCATAGAAGATGCAACGTTCGCGGTCGTTCTCGCCCTGTTCGTCCAAGACGAAAGGCACGGAGAGAGAGTCGGACAACGCCATAACTTCCTTCTCCAGTTCCAGATGCGTGCCGCTAAGGTAAAGATGCTGGTTCAGCGTGTCGTTGCGGAAGAGCAGGCTATCGGGCATACCGGTGATGCTATCGAGCTCGGGAGGCAGGCGTCGCAGCGACTCGATGAGGCGGGCGTAGCGTTCCATCTCCACGTTGAGGTTGCCCACGATACGGTCGAAGGGGCCACGGTCCTGGTTAAACTCGTTGTATTTCTTGGTGACCTTCTCCAAGGCATAGCACACGTCGAAGGTGAAGCCTTGTTTCTGCGAATACAGCGTCAGCGAGAGTTCGTTGCACTGTTTCATAAGGTCGATCATCTTCAGGCGTTGTTCCTCATAGTCTTCGGTGAGGCGTTCGCGCTCCTTGTCGATTTGGTGATAGTCGGCATTCAGCTCATTGCGGAGCATACGGAGGGTTTGGTTGAGGTTCTGGCCGTAGGAGATGGCCAAAAGCGGCATCACGATGGCGACAAAGGCTGCAAGGAAGAGTAAGCGTTTTTTGTTCATGGGCAATTGTGTTCGATGGGGCAAAGATAGGAAAAAAGATTACATAGCGAAAACACGGTTTTATTCTAAATTTTTGATATTTCTATTGCGTGTAAGGATATTATGTGTATTTTTGCAAAGTCTCGTTATAATGATAGTTTATGGAAAACATCACATTATATCACGGCTCGACAAAAGTCATCGAAAAGCCAGTTTTAGGTTTTGGGAATCCGAGAAATGACTACGGACTAGGTTTTTATTGCACTGAGAATCTGGAGCTTGCAAAAGAATGGGCGAGCACTGAGCGTAGTGATGGCTTTGCCAACAGTTACGAAATCAACTTGGAAGGACTATACACTCTCCATTTGAACAAAAAGCCCTATCACATACTGAACTGGCTTTCGGTTTTGCTAAAAAACAGGACTTTTGTCCTTTCGCAAGGCCTGCCTTCCGAAGCCAAAGCATATCTGTTGGGAAATTTCCTGCCCAACTATGAGCCATACGACCTGATTATCGGCTATCGCGCCGACGACTCCTATTTTTCATTTGCCAACGCTTTCCTGAACAACACAATTTCGTTGGAGCAGTTGTGCAAGGCGATGTTTTTGGGTAAATTAGGTGAACAGGTGGTGCTGAAAAGCGAAAAGGCGTTTTCCCAACTCTCTTTCAAAGAAAGCATCCCCGTGGATAGTAGCCAATACTATCCGAGGCGACAAGCCCGCGACCGTCAGGCTCGCGAGGACTTTCAGAATGAAAAGCTGACGGCTTCTCCCGTTGATGCCATCTACATGATTGATATTCTCAGACAACAATGGACCAATGATGACCCACGCCTACAATGACATATACCTTGAGGATGCCATGAACAACCTCGGCACCATGCTCGACTGTGCTGTAAATGCCGCGCAGTGTGACCTGTTTGTCTTTTACGAAATGTTTCTTTCGAGCGGTGTCGCCGCGCAAATGGAAGCGGGAAATCCGCGTTATCTCTCGGGCATGTCGGGGATGGAACTGATGCAATTGGTGCTGAAAAGATCGTCGGACAAAACCCCATCCATTGCGGAATACACACCGTTTGACCGCACTGCCGAATATTGGACAGGCTGGGCCTTGGCCTATTACCAATGGCATAGTGCCTATTCGTTCTCTTTCATTCAAAAGAATGGCTTGGATATCAAAACCGTACTTTCACTTTATCCCACCTTGCACGAAGCCGACCTCTCCAAGTTTGTCCAAACTTCCGACACAATTATCAAAACGCATTTGAATACCCGTAAAAACGCACTGAAAAGCATTCGAAAGCAAACCCATCTAACCCAAAAGGAATTGGCAGAACGCTCTGGCGTCACCCTTCGTATGATTCAGGCCTACGAGCAAGGCGACCAAGACATCACGAAGGCCGAAGCGCGGACGGTTTTCGCATTGGCGAGGGTGCTAGGGTGTGCAGTGGAGGCGATTTGTGGATAAAAAACATTGTTACTTTTTGTCAAAAACAATCATTTTTTGACAAAAAAGATGTATTTTTGCAAACCGAGAGAAAAACATGACAGCAACGGAAGCCATATTAAACTATGCCGCCATACATAGCGGGACTTTCCTACGGAAAGATCTTCTACGTGATTTTGCAAGCGAGCAAACCATAATAAAGAAAAGAGCGATAGATTTGCAGATCAGCCGTCTGGTCGAATCGGGCAAACTCATACGCAAAAGCCGAGGAGAATACCAATTATCGGAGAAATGCCTGCCTGAGTTTCTGTACCACCCTACAGAAATTGAGAAAGAGATCTTTCAAAACCTAAAGAAGCAATTCCCTTTTCTTGAATACTGCATCTGGAGTCCAAAAGTGCTGTCATCATTTATGCTGCATATTCCCAATGTCGGCTATACCTTCGTAGATGTTGAGAAAGACGGCATGGAGGCTGTTTTTCATGCCTTGCAGAACATGAATCTCGGACGAAACATACTCCTTGCTCCCACCGCTCAGGAATGTGAACGCTATTTGATAGGAACGGATGCCGTCGTTGTGCGTTTGCTGGTAGGCCAATCGCCATTGACACAAATAGACAGATGCGTAGTGCCTCGAATTGAAAAAATCCTTGTGGATGCCGTGGGCGACAACGAATTGTTTTATACCAGTGGCTCTGAGATTTACTATATTTTTGAAGATGTATGTAACCGTTTCAGCGTCAATAAGAGCAAGCTGATGCGCTATGCCTCTCGCCGCAACCGCAAAGAACAAGTAGAACGAATCATCAACACCATCAACCATGATAAATCCGAGGAGCAGATCCCTTGAATGGATAACAGAAGCCGCCCATCGTTTGGGCGTTCACGATATCGCCTTGGTTGAGAAGACCATCCGCGCCTTCTCACTTCTTGAAGCATTGGCCCGTTCCGGCTGTCCTTTCCTGTTTAAAGGCGGCAGCTCGCTCATGCTTCACCTGAGCACTAGCAAGCGTTTGTCAATTGACATTGACATCATTTGTCCTCCAGAAACCATGATTGAGAACTATCTTGGTCAGTATGCGGAAGAATATGGCTTTGGCAAGTGGAACTGGTTGCACGTATTTCACGGACAGACGTGCCGAAACAACACGCCAAGTTCTATTATGAAGTGAGTTATCCTGGCAATGGTGGACAAGACAAAATCCTTCTGGATGTTCTTTTTGAAGAGACACATTATTCAAAGATTGTGTCATTGCCCATTCAAAACCCTGTGCTTATTACGGACGAACCTATGGTTATGGTCAATCTACCAAGCCATGAGGATTTGTTGGGCGACAAGTTGACCGCTTTTGCACCACATACCACAGGCATTCCGTTCTTCAAAGGAGAGAAAAAGTGTTCGATGGAGATTGTCAAGCAACTGTTTGACGTAGCTTCCTTGTTCGACATCACCGATGATTTGGCCATCGCCCGAGAGACGTTTGAGAAATTTGCAGTGATAGAACTCCAATATCGTCACCAGAGCCCCGACAACATACAGCAAGTGCTAAATGACATTTATCAGACTGCCATTTGTATTTGTTTGAGGGGCCTGCAAAGTCCTGATGAATATAAACTGTTGCAAGATGGCATCAATCGTATCGGAAGTTTTATGATAGGCGGAAAATACACTCTTGATTCTGCCATTGTAAGTGCTGCCAAGGCGGCCTACCTGAGCAAACTCATAGAAAAAGGTTGCAACGAAATCCATCATTACAACCCAGACTTGTTGAGCGAAATGACGGACCAAGTTCTTCAACAACCCATTCCGACAAAACTCAACAAACTGAAAAAAAACCATCCAGAGGCGTTCTTTTATTTTAATGAGATACAGGCAATGCTGTAAACCACATAGGGCAACCGACATAACAAGACATCTTGAGGCCGAGGCGTGGACGGTTTTTGCCTTGGCAAGGGTGCTGGGGATACAGGGCTGAGGCGATTTGCGGATGAAAAAACAGCGTGCGGCTGAACCGCACGCTGTCATTATCAAAAAACATATTATTTTTATTTCACTTCCTCAAAATCCGCATCAGTAACGGTATCGTCACCGCCGGTATTGTTCTGCGGGCCTTGGTTCGGGTTGCCGCCCGTGAAGCCGCCGCCCATGTTGTTCGGGTCGAAGCCTTGCGGACCGCTTTGGGCACCGGCGTTCTTGTACATCTCCTCGCTGGCTTTCTGCCACATGGCGTTCATCTCGGCCATAGCGGCGTCGATGCCGGCAATGTCTTGGCTCTGGTGAGCCGTCTTCAGCTTGCCGAGGGAAGCCTCAATCTCGGCCTTCTTGTCGGCAGGCAGCTTGTCGCCATATTCCTTCAGCTGCTTCTCGGTCTGGAAGATGATGCTGTCGGCTTGGTTCAGTTTGTCAATGCGCTCGCGTTCTTTCTTGTCGGCTTCGGCGTTGGCCTGGGCTTCGTTCTTCATGCGCTCGATTTCAGCGTCGGTCAAGCCCGACGAGGCCTCGATGCGGATGCTTTGGGTCTTGCCCGTGGCCTTGTCCTTGGCGCTCACGTTCAGGATACCGTTGGAGTCGATGTCGAAGGTGACTTCGATTTGCGGGATGCCACGCGGCGCTGGCGGGATGCTGTCGAGGATGAAGCGGCCGATGGTCTTGTTTTGGGCAGCCATAGGACGCTCGCCTTGCAGCACATGGATTTCAACCGAAGGTTGGTTGTCGGCAGCGGTCGAGAAAACCTCCGACTTGCGGGTCGGGATGGTGGTGTTGCTTTCAATCAACTTGGTCATCACGCCACCAAGGGTCTCGATGCCGAGGCTCAACGGGGTCACGTCAAGCAGCAGCACATCCTTCACTTCGCCAGTCAAGACACCGCCTTGGATGGAGGCGCCGATAGCCACCACTTCGTCGGGGTTGACGCCCTTCGAAGGCTCCTTCTTGAAGAAGTCACGAACGATGTTCTGGATGGCAGGGATACGGGTGGAACCACCGACCAAGATGACGTCGTCGATGTCGTTGACGGTCAGGCCAGCGTCTTGCAGGGCGCGACGGCAAGGCTCGATGGTGTCGTGAATCAGCTTGTCGGCCAGTTGCTCGAACTTGGAGCGGCTCAAGGTGCGGACCAAGTGCTGCGGGATGCCGTTGACAGGCATGATGTAAGGCAGGTTGATTTCGGTCTCGCTCGAAGAGCTCAACTCGATCTTGGCCTTTTCGGCAGCTTCCTTCAGGCGTTGTAAGGCCATCGGGTCCTTACGCAGGTCGATGCCGTTGTCCTTCTGGAACTCTTCAGCCAGCCAGTTGATGATGACTTCGTCGAAGTCGTCGCCGCCGAGGTGGGTGTTGCCGTTGGTCGACTTCACCTCAAACACGCCATCGCCCAATTCGAGGATGGAGATATCGAAGGTGCCGCCGCCGAGGTCGTACACGGCCACTTTCACGTCGTTCTTCTTCTTGTCCAATCCGTAGGCCAAAGCGGCTGCGGTAGGCTCGTTGATGATACGGCGCACTTTGAGGCCGGCGATTTCGCCAGCTTCCTTGGTGGCCTGACGCTGGGCGTCGTTGAAGTAGGCAGGAACCGTGATGACGGCTTCGCTGACGGTCTGTCCGAGGAAGTCCTCAGCGGTCTTCTTCATCTTTTGCAGCACCATGGCACTGATTTCCTGCGGGGTGTAGTTCTTTCCGTCGATGTCGATACGCGGCGTGTTGTTGGGGCCTTGGATGACCTTGTAAGGCACACGGCGCATTTCGGCTTCCACCTTGTCGTAGGTCTCGCCCATGAAACGCTTGATGGAATAGACGGTGCGCAGCGGGTTGGTGATGGCCTGACGCTTGGCGGGTTCGCCCACCTTACGTTCGCCATTGTCGGTGAATGCCACCACCGATGGGGTGGTGCGGTGGCCTTCGCTGTTGGCGATGACAACGGGCTCGTTGCCTTCCATGACGGCCACGCATGAGTTGGTTGTACCTAAATCGATACCGATGATTTTTGACATTTTCTTGTTCTCCTATTTTTATTTTTTACTTATTTGTTTTTCGAAGTTGACGGCGTTTTCTTGTCAATCTTTGTGCCAAAGGGAAAAACTGACAAAATGACAATTTTCCGATTGTTGATAATTATTCCAACTTGTTTTTCCTGCCATATCAGGTATTTTCTCTATCTTTGCACTCTTCTTTTTCAAAGAAAAAATCGAACCTTATTACACCATGAAGAAGATATTTGTCATCCTGATTTGTTTTCTATTCTCGTCGGTAGCCTTTGCGCAGGACAACAATGGCTTTTTTGGCCGCATGAAAGAAAGATTTGTCGTTCACGATACCGTATATATATACATCCACGACAACGACACCATCGTTAATGTGGAAGACGACGAAGAGGATGATGAGGAAGAAGATGAAGAGTTTTCGGAAGGCATCGCCATTCCCGTCGACACCCTCAGCACAGCCGATCGTTACTGCAAGGTGGTGCTCTTCGACAACGGCACGTGGTTATACTACAATATTGAGAAACCCGACATCCCCGACTCTTTGAGCTACGACCACTGGGATACGCAGACCGTGCACAGCTACCGCGACGTGGCCTTGAAAGACCTGCCCGATGAGGTGGTGTTGCGGCTTGTCGACTCGGTTCACCGCTGGTGTATCCCCTACTCGGGTCCTGTCACCTCTCAGTTTAAAATCAGATGGCACCGTCCTCACCGTGGCGTCGACATCGCGTTGCACATTGGCGACGTGGTGTATGCCGCTTTCGACGGCATCGTGCGTGTTGCCCTGCCCACCTCCATGACCGGAGGCTATGGCAACGTACTCGTCATCCGCCATGCGAACGGCTTGGAAACCTATTACGGGCACCTCTCAAAGTATATCGTCAAAAGCGGCGACGTCGTCAAGGCCGGCGAAGCCATCGGCTATGGTGGCTCGACAGGACGCTCCACTGGACCTCACCTCCACTTCGAGACCCGCTACATGGGACAGTCGTTCGACCCCGAGCGCATCTTCGACTTCGAGAACGGCACCCTGCGCGACGAGGTGTTCGTACTGAAAAAGCACTATTTCAGCATCAACTCTCACTATGGACAGACTGACCAACAGTCGCTCAACGCATCGAAGAAGACACCTCAAGACAACAGCACCAAATCGAAAAAGGCCTATTACACCGTGAAGAAAGGCGACACCTTGGGCAAAATCGCCCAGAAGCATGGCACTACAATCAAAAAGCTATGCCAACTGAACGGCATCCGCCAAAACAAAGTGTTGCAAATCGGCCAACGGTTGAGAGTGAAATAAGAACAAAAAACGCGAGGTTTTGAACCTCGCGTTTTGTTTAAGCCTGCAACCAGGCTTCGACATCTTCCAACTGCAAAGCTGGAATATCCAATTTGTTCTTCTTTCGCAATCCGTTCAGCTTCTCGCGCAAGCCGGAAGGTTTCTCGGCCTTCAGTTGCTCGACGGTGTTGTAGCCGTTGCTGAGCAGCAAAGTCGCCCAAGTCTCGGCCATGCCCAAGGCCATGAAGTCTTCCTTCGTAGCATTCTTCACTACCTTTTCGGGACGCATCATCGGGAACAAAAGCACTTCTTGGATGGTTGTCTGACCCGTCAAAAGCATCACGAAACGGTCGATGCCGATGCCCATACCTGAGGTCGGCGGCATACCGTATTCGAGGGCGCGCAGGAAGTCCTGGTCGATGAACATGGCTTCGTCGTCGCCGCGCTCGCTGAGTTTCATCTGTTCCTCGAAGCGGGCACGCTGGTCGATGGGGTCGTTCAGCTCGGTATAGGCATTGGCCAATTCCTTGCCGTTCACCATCAGCTCGAAGCGCTCGGTGAGTTCGGGGTTGTTGCGGTGACGCTTGCAGAGCGGCGACATCTCGACAGGATAATCCGTGATGAACGTCGGCTGGATGTAAGTGCCTTCGCACTTCTCGCCAAAGATTTCATCAATCAGTTTGCCCTTGCCCATCGAGGCGTCCACCTCAATGCCGAGTTGCTTGCACACCTCACGCAGTTGTGCCTCGTCCATACCCGTGATGTCGATGCCGGTCTTCTCCTTGATGGAGTCAATCATCGTGATGCGCTTGAAGGGACGTTTGAAGCAGATTTCGTTGTCACCCACCTTCACCGTGTCGGTGCCCAGCACCTCCGTAACGGCGCGTTCAATCATAGCCTCGGTGTAGTCCATCATCCAAAGGTAGTCCTTGTAGGCCACATAGATTTCCAGACCCGTGAACTCGGGGTTGTGGGTGCGGTCCATGCCTTCGTTGCGGAAGTTGCGCGAGAACTCGTACACGCCCTCGAAGCCGCCCACGATGAGGCGCTTCAGGTAAAGCTCGTCGGCGATGCGGAGGTACATCGGGATGTCCAAGGCATTGTGGTGCGTGATGAAGGGACGCGCCGTGGCTCCGCCAGGAATGGCTTGCAGCACAGGCGTTTCCACCTCAAGGTAGCCGCTCTCGTTGAAGAAACGGCGGATGCTGTCGATGATGCGGGTGCGGGTGATGAAGATGTCCTTCACCTTGTCGTTCACCACGAGGTCGACGTAACGCATACGGTAGCGCAGCTCGGGGTCGTTGAACTCGTCGTATTTCACACCGTCCTTCTCCTTGACAATGGGCAGCGGGCGCAGGCTCTTGCTCAACACGGTCATTTCCTTGACGTGCACCGAGATTTCGCCCATCTGCGTGCGGAAGGCGAAGCCTTTCACGCCGATGAAGTCGCCGATGTCCAAAAGGCGCTTGAACACCGTGTTATATAAGGTCTTGTCCTCGTCGGGGCAAATCTCGTCGCGTTTGACATAGAGTTGGATGCGGCCTTTCGAGTCCTGCAGCTCGCAGAACGAGGCGGCGCCCATGATGCGGCGGCTCATGATGCGGCCCGCGAGGGTGACCTCCTGGAATGGGTCGGGATTGTTGTCGTCGAATTGGTTGAGGATGTCCGTGGTGAACACATTCACGGGGAACGCGGCCTGCGGATACGGGTTGATGCCGAGCTTGTAGAGTTCGGCCAACGAATTTCTTCTGATTTGTTCCTGTTCGCTTAACATGATACTTGTATTTTGCTGCAAAGGTACAAAAAGGGATTGAAACCAAATGAAAAAAATCGGACAACCTATTAAGTTGCCCGACCTTTTTCCAGCGTTTATTTACTGGATAAGAAAATAAAGAAAGTGAATTATTTTAATTGTAGTTTTTTATAGTAAGCATCTGTTACCTCCGAAACTTCTTTGTATTCGAAAGGTATAATGATGGTTTTGCCATTATTGTCAATCACACCCCACTTTCCATTCTTCTTAGCAAATAATGCTTGCGTTAATATATCCGGAATTAAATCTTCATATTCGAACGGAATAATTACTGTGTTGTTTTCCATATCAACTTCTCCCCATTTTCCTCCTTTTTTGGCAATTCCTCTTTTCAAGGCTTGTGTGAGTAGATGAATTTCTTCATATTCAAAAGGAATGACTACCTTGTTTTTCTTATTTATTACGCCCCATTTTCCTGCTTTTTTAACCCATCCACTCTTCTCCTCAAGATCGAATTCCTCATCATATTCACAAGGAATATAAATATGGCCTGTTTCGTTGGCTGCGCCCCATTTTCCATGTTTCTTAAGCTGAAAATCGCCGTGACTGTTTTTCTGAATCTTCTCATATTCAACAGGAATGATTATCTTTCCATTATCGTCTTCCATCCCAAATTGGCCGTTTTGAGTTATGACTTTTACTCCTTGTCCTGCATCCAACACTTTCCCTTTTACTCTCAAAGTAACTTGAGGAGAACTCTTGGCGTTTGAAAGCACGGTTACAGTTCTGTTTATTTGACCCGACCGATTAGTCTTATACTCTACCTTAATTGTGCCATTTTTCCCTGGCATTATTGGCTCTTTAGGCCAAGAAAATGGTATGGTGCATCCACAACTTGATTTGGGCTTCTGTACGATTAGCGGTTCCGTCCCCGTATTTGTAAAGACAAAATCAAAAACCGCAGGATCATTGTAATTCACCATACCAAAATCGTGCTCAATGGTTTCAAACTTAATCTCTTGCCCAAAGCCACAAAGAAACCATCCCGTGGCGAGCAAAACCAATAGTGCTTTTTTCATTTTCTTTTACCCTAAATACGTGTCGGGCGCAACCTTTAAGTTTTTTCCTCTCCAGCACCTCAAAAGGATGAGTTTATTCCATAGAAGCGTGGCACTGATACACTACTTCTTCGAATGGAGGTCGTGAGAATTACCTTAAAATGCAGAATGTAATAATCAGCCCACGCTAAAAGCGCGAACCTATTACACTCACTTGCATTTTAATTCGGAATTTCTCACGTTCCCATTCGCAAGTCGAGCATAACGCTTCGTGTTCCATTATGTCTGCGACATAACATGTCGCAAAAGAACGGTGCAAATATACAACTTTTTTGAACAAGCAAAGCATTTAGGAGAAAAATGTATATTTTTGCACTCGTAAACAAAACAAGCACTAATTATGAGAATCATATCCCAACCCATCGAAAGAAGCGAGCTGGAGACCATGCTACCAGGCTATTTCGGCGACATGATTAAAGCTGTTGTTGATGTGCAAAAGGCAATTATCGGTTTGGATGCCGAACTACATGCCGACATTGAGAAAGAACTGCTCCAGCAAGGCTCAGAGCAAGCTGATCTTTGGGGTATCAACCTTTATCCCGAAATGGAGGGTGAGGACTTTATAGAGTTTGACTCGCTCATCAACATTCGTCCCTATCAAGGCAACCGTAGCCGCGATGTCCAAGACCCCGAAACCCGTAAGCGTATCATAGAAGTCGTAAACCAGCTAATATCATGAGCAACTATCAACACACAGAGTTGGCCGCCAGACGCTGGGCTACAATGACTTTGGCCGAACAAATGTTGAACATCGGCAGCGAAGTGTCGCGAGCCAACCGCTGGCAAAGCAAAGGTAACATGGAACAATGCCACCGTGCCGCCGATCGCGCCCTCGAACTGCTCTCACTCACCATCAACGCGCAACTTGGGAAACACGACCTGGGCGAATTCTGCCGATTGTATGAAGTTCTCGCCGATTGCTATTACGGAGACAATATTTACCAAACCGACCCCGTCAAACTTCAACGGTATTTTGACGTGTTCTATCAGCAATAAACCATGCAATTCAAAAACATCATCGGCCAGGGAGCCATCAAACAAAGGCTCATCGCGAGCGTGCGCGACAATCATGTCTCTCACGCTCAGCTCTTTTTGGGGCCTACCGGAAGCGGCAAGCTACCGCTGGCCTTGGCCTATGCGCAATATATCCTCTGCCCCAACCGCACCGAGACCGACAGCTGCGGCGTGTGCCCCACTTGCCAAAAGATGCAGAAGCTGGTGCATCCCGACCTGCACTTCGTTGTGCCCACGGCGACCACCAAAAAAGTGAAAAGCAACCCCGAGTCGGATTTGTTCATGGAAGAATGGCGCGACTATGTCATTCAGAATCAGGGCTACGTCGATACTTCAAGCTGGTATTCCTTCCTTGATGTGGAGAACAAGCAGGGCTACATGTCGGTGCGCGACGCGGCCTCGTTGCTGCGCAAGCTCAGCATGAAATCCTACGAGGGCGAATACAAAATAGCCATCATCTGGATGGCCGAGAAGATGCGCGTCGACACGGCCAACAAACTGCTGAAACTGCTTGAAGAACCGCCCGAGAAAACTGTTTTCTTGCTTATCGCTGAGGATTCCGAAGAATTGTTGGCCACCATCAAGTCGAGGACGGCCTTGGTGAAGATTCCAGCCATCGAGACGACGGCCATTGAGTCGGCACTGCAAACACGCCTCGGCTGCGACCCACAACAAGCCCACGACGCGGCCATGATTTCGGAAGGCAACTGGCTGAATGCCTGCCACTTCGTGAAGGAATCGGAAGACCGCAAGTTTTTCTTCACCACCTTCCAGCAATGGATGCGCCTCTGCTTCAAGGCGGCCTATCCCGAACTGATTGACTTCTCGGCCAACGTGAAAACCCTTGGTCGCGAAAAGCAGAAAGAACTGTTGGACTACGGCCTGCGCATTATCCGTAACTCGTTGCTTTTCAACAATAACCTAGCTGAAATCGTCATGCTTCCCGATGACGAGAAGAAGTTCAATTCCAACTTCTCGCCGTTCGTCAGCCCTGCCAATTTGGCCGAAATCGCTGGACTCTTCGAGGAGGCCATCCGCCAAATCGAGCGCAACGGCAACGCACAAATCATCTTCACCGACGTAGGTTTCAAGATGATTGGGCTTTTGAAGAAGAAATAAGAAAGCCTTATTCGTAGACCTCGACATGCCCTATCTCGAACTGGATAGGATGCCCTGCCTCGTAGTAGCGCACGTCGTGCAGCACCTTGTCGAAGACATAGTTCTGAATCAGCACGAAGTCTTTTCCTTCATTAATTAGCGCATACATTCGGTCGCGGTCCACGTCGCCCAACTCGCCGCCAATGTCGGTCACGCCATTCAGCACGAGTTTCTTATAGGTCCTCATGTCGAGGGTATTCCCCTCCTTGGTCGTCAGCGTAACATAATGCAGATAAGGCGATTGGGTGATGGAATCAATGCGCTCTTGCGGCAAGGTGTTATTGAACAAAGCCTCGAAGCGTAGGTCGCTGAACGACGACAGCATATTGATGACCTTCAACGTGTCGTAAGGCAATTCCATGTTATCAGAGAGCCGCGTGAGTTTGTATTGGTGCTTGCCCATGTTGTCGATGCGGAAACTGCCCTCGGGGTCTTCGTTGAACTCGACACTGACCGACTGGATGTCGGCCAATGTCTCATGGAAGATGGTATGGTCGCGCCAATCGTCGGGTATGGCGGTGAATCGCGTGGTAATGAATCCACGGAAACTAGGGATATAGACGATATAAGCCTTGTCGGCGCCTTCCTTCAGCATGAATGTTCCGCTGCTGTCCATCGTAGCGTCACCCACATAAAAGACTTTGGTTCGCTTCTCGTGGTAGAGCAGCTTGATTTTGTCGAACAAATTGATGCGAGGCACCATCTGATACACCTCCACTTTAGTGCTCTGCGTGGCCAACTGCTTGACGATATTGTCGTGGCTGGCCACCGAAACGGGCATCTTGACCCGAATCTTGTATAGGGTGGTCAGCAGATAACTCACCTGCTTGGAATGGGCTTTGTAGGTGCCGTTAAGTGTCCAGCCGTTTTCCTGCCTTTCGAGCAGCGACTCCTGGTTGCGACGGTCGGCGAGATAAACCTTCGTGACCGATGCCGTGTCCCAGACCTGGAAGTCGGACGACTCGCCTTGAATCGTCGAAAGGTAACGGTTGTTCCAAATCAGCACGCCTGCGATAACGACCAAAAGGGCCGCGATGATGATAGTGATGCGGTTATTCTTTTTCATTGTGTTCGATGTTTTTCTCAGAAGTGGATTTTTTGCTGTATGTCACCTTACGCAAGGCCGCCATGACAAAACCTAGGAAAACTATCAACAAGATTGGCACCAAAGTGTTGACAACCTGCCATTTCACACGCTGTTGGTTCACCTTGGTCGGATCCAAAAGACGCACCTTCAACTCGCGCGAGCGGATGTCGATCAAGCCATCGCCATCAACGAGATAACCGATGGCATTCTCGATGAATTCCTTATTGGCATAGGTGTTTTGCGTATATTGGTCATAGCCCAAAGGCAAGGGCCGGCGCGTACGGATATCGATCTGGTTGCGAATGATGTCGCCATCGGCCACCACAATCATCGCCGTGGGCTTGCTTTCTTCCATGAAATCGGTGGCCTGGTCGTCGACGATTTCCTGGGGGATGCGGTTGGCATACAGCGACTGGAAACTACCTTTCAGCAGATAAGCCACATTCCTTCCCCTGGTGGTGAACATGCGTTGGTCGGGCGCCTGGCGCAGCATGGCCAAGGAAATGAAAACTGGCGCACCCGATACCTTCGTGTAATTTGACGTCTTGAGCAACGGAATCTGTTCGACGCCTATGGCCGAGGTGGTGGCCTCCATCGAGCTGACGAAATCGGCCTTGATGGAGTTCATGTTGCGCACCATAGGATGCTCGGATGCAGACTGCAACAAGGGGAAATAATACCAGCGGAAGAACTCCAGCTGGGCCTGACCCGCCATCTGTCCCGTTCGGACAGGCAAAGCGGCGCAGGTCAAATCGAGGAGCAGGTCGCGGTTGAGGCGCACACCGTATTTGAAGAGCATGTCGTCGAGGTTGAGGTCCTGCTCGATGCCGATGGTCGATTCCTGACTTTGGAGACTGTCCATCGTGGCATAGACAGGCTCCACCATCCACAGCACCTTGCCGCCATGCATGATGTATTGGTCGATGAGGAACTTGTCCTTCTCGCTGAAAGCCATCGTGGGTTTGGCTATGATGATGGCGTCAAACGACGGGAAAGCCTTCACGTCGCGTTCTTCGTCTTGCGTGCGATGAATGAGTGCATCGATCTTGCCGTCAATTTCGAGGCGCACCACGTTGTAGTTCTGCGACAAAGTCTGGGCAATGTCGTAGACCTCCTGCTCACCCAATTCGCCGTGACCTTCGATGAAGGCAATGTTGGGTTTCATCAAGCGAGTCACTTTCTTCACGGCATCAATGAGGCGGAATTCGAGGTTCTGCATCGAGGCATTCAAGGCCTCCTCTGACGACTGACCTATCTGATTCTCAAGCAAATCAATGGCAATTTCGGTATTGTTGCGATAACTCACCAATGCTCCAGGCCAAATCACCATCTGCCTCGTCGAGCCGTCATTGTTCTTGTCCACCAGATTTGTTGGGTTCAAGCCTGACTGATACAACTGTTTGTAAATCTCGTTGCGCTCGTTGGCGTCGCTGCTTTCCGATGGGTTGATAAACTCATAATCAATGTATTTGCTGTAAGCGCGGAACTCGTCAAGCATTTCCTTGGTCTCACGGCGCAATTTCTTGAAACCAGCCGGAAAATCGCCGTCGAGATACACCTTGAAATACACGTAATCGTTCAAATCGTTGAGGATGTCCTTCGTCGTAGGCGACAGTGTGTAGCGTTTCTCGCTGGTCAAGTCGAAACGCGTGAACACATACGATCCGATCACGTTGACCAAAACCACAATCGCCACCGTGATGAGGAATGCGACTATCTGATTCTTCTTCAAATTCTTGCGTTTGTTTTCCATACCCTTCCTCCTTACCATTTGCGGCTTGCCAAAACCAATTTCGTCGCACTGAGGAACAGCGCAATCACACTCAGGAAATACAGCACGTCGCGGGTGTCGACCACACCACGGCTCAGTGAGCTGTAGTGCGCGTTCATGCCCAACTGCTGGATGAACAAATCGACGCGCCCGAACAACGAAAGCGAATAGATGAACTCAAAGCCTATCAGCAAAAAACCGCAGAGAAAGACAGAGATGATGAAGGCCAGTATCTGATTGTTGGTCAGCGAGCTACAAAAGATTCCTATGCTCACGAAACTCGCGCTGAGCAAAAACAGCCCGATATAGGAGCCCCAAATGCCGCCACTATCGAGATTGCCTTTGGGCAAACCTAACTGATAGACAGACCAATAATATATGAACGTAGGAATCAGTGCGAGCAACACAAGCGCGACACCCGCCAAAAACTTCGCCCAAATGATTTGCCAATCGGAAAGCGGCTTGGTGAGCAGCATCTCGATGGTGCCAGTGCGGTTTTCCTCGGCGAAACTGCGCATCGTCACGGCAGGCACGAGGAAAAGAAACACCCAAGGGGCCAAGATGAAGAGGCTGTCGAGGTTGGCGTAAACGGAATCAAGCACGTTGAAACCGCTTTGGAACACCCAGAGGAAAAGCCCCGTGATGAGCAGGAAAACCACAATCACCATGATGCCGATGAGCGAACTCAGGAAATTGCTGATCTCTTTTTTGAACAATGCATACATGCGCAAAAGGTATTTGGGGTGCAAAGGTACGAGTTTTTTTCCTTTCCTCGCCGCATCATTCAAGATTATTCTCGGCATGACACATGAAGCCAGCCCTAACAAAAGAATTAAGATGGCATATTGTGAAAAGAAATAAAAAAGTCCTATTTTTGCAGTCGAAAACGAGCAACCCAACCGTTACTACGGAAAAAAATTTAATTCATTATGTATCAAATTTTTAAAGACCAACTTGAAAAATCGAAACTGATTCTGTCAGGAGTAAAAAGGAACCAACGCCTAGGTCGGGAGGCCGGCGTGGAAGAAAGCGTGATACACAAATTGGAAGAAGACTGCAAGCGCTTGGAGGCACTTTCGGCCGAGATGGACAAGATTCACGAGGAACTTTGCAAGAAGACCGAAGAAGCCCATGCCACACTCAACGTGTTGAAAGGCAGGACACAAACCGTGAAGAAAGCCATCAAGAACAAATATGACCAGACTTGGTGGACCAAGTTCGGCATCCCCGACAAAAGGTAGAGCTTCACATTCGTCAGCCATCAGAAAAGCCGTCTCAAAACGAGGCGGTTTTTCTTGTTTTGATGAGTACCTTTTGCTCGCCCTTCAAAGTGGTGGCAAACAAATAAACCTCATCTCCATCATTGATTTTCAACGATTTCCGCAACTCGGCCACCGAAAGCGGGAAATTGCGCACGGCGATGCTAGCCTTGTCGACACCCGAAAGCAGGGTTTGCCGCACCTTTTTGTGATATGTAGCCCAACTTTCCACCTCGAAAACGCGACCAGGAAAATCAGGAACCAAGTGCTCTGAAGTGTATAAATTACTGTTTTTATGCAATTTGAGCACAGCATAACGTTCTGTCAAAAGCTTGTAACAACCTGCCTTCATCAAGGCTGGATGGGGTTCATAGAGGAATTTTGAGACACTTTCAGCCAACCTGACAGGGCAATTTCGCTCCTCCTCCATCGTAAACTGCAATTCAGGCTGTTCCGTCAGCAAGTTGACGCAGAAGAATTGCGTTTCTCCTCGAAATTCACGTTCCAAAATGAAGTCCAACTCCTTACACTCGTTGGCCACGGCCACCACATGCACTTCCTTCACATGATGCAACTCCTCCAAGGCTTGGCTGATGTCGAGCATGGGCGAAAGTTTCACCATCACCGTGCGGGCTTTTTGCAGCAGCAGAACTTGCAATTCTGCCACATCGGGCGTGCAGTCGCTGATGGAAACGGTTTTCCGCCCGTAGGCATCACGTCGCGCAGGGTCAATGAAAATGCAGTCCTTTTCACCGCATTGGCTCAGATAGTCCTCGGCCGTTGCATTCAGCACATTGATTTGGGCATTCAAGATGGTGAAATTGTGTCGGGCCAAGTCGCAAAGCGTGACCTGTTGCTCCACGTAGTCGGTCTGCTGGAAGCCTTGCGATATATAATAGGTGTCGATGCCCAGACCTCCCGTAAGGTCGGCTAACGATATTCCATGCAGCATCTTGGCCTTATGGCGCGCCGCAGCTTCCGACGAACATTGTTCGAGGGAGAGATGGGCGGGAAAAAGCAGTTCTTCGTTGTCGCTCCACGAGGGCACTTTCTTCTTGAGCAGTTGCCGCGCCTCAATCTGTCGCAAGGCCAATGAAACGTCAGTGCCGACGGGCGCCTTCTTCAAGGCGAGCGTCGGCACGTCGGCATTCAGGTTTTCCCTGATGAATTGTTTTGTGGTTTCGTTCATCAAATCTTCTTCAGATTCACCACTTCAAGGTCGGTGAGGAAGCGCCATTCGCCACGGGGGAGTTTGTACTTGTCCAAGCCGGCAAACATCACGCGGTCGAGTTTCGTGACCTCGTAGCCGAGGTGTTCGAAGATGCGGCGCACGATGCGGTTGCGGCCCGAATGGAGCTCGATGCCGATGCTCTTCTTGCTGTCATCATCCTGGTCATAGGCGATGCTGTCGGCAGCGATGGAGCCGTCGTCAAGCTCAATGCCTTCAGAGATACGGAGCATGTCGTTCTTGACCAAAGGCTTGTCCAAAATCACGTGGTAGAGTTTCGGCACCTCGCTGCTCGGGTGGGTCAGCTTCTTGGCCAAGTCGCCGTCGTTGGTGAAAAGCAACAGTCCGGTGGTCTGCTTGTCGAGGCGGCCTACAGGATAGACGCGCTCGGGGCAAGCGTTCTTCACGAGTTCCATCACGGTGTCGCGCTCGTATGGGTCATCACTGGTCGTGATGTAGCCTTTGGGCTTGTTGAGCAGGATGTAGCGAAGCTTCTCGCGGTTGAGGGTCTGGCCTCCATACACCACCTTGTCTTCGGTCTTCACCTTATAGCCCATCGTGGTAATCACTTCGTCGTTCACCATCACGCAACCAGCCTTGATGAGGTCGTCGGCTTCGCGGCGCGAGCAGATGCCACAGTCGGCCAAATATTTGTTGAGGCGGATTTCGCCAGTAGCCTTCGGGCGATCATACAACGGGTCTTTCTCGCGAACATAGCCCTTGCGGCCACGGCGGGGTTCTTCATCATTGTAGCGGCGACGCTCGCGGGGGCGGTCACCAAAGCGGTGCTCACCACGCGGACGCTCGTCATCGAAACGGCGCGACCTTGGACGGTCATCGTCGTCGAAGCGCCGACGCGGGCGGTCGTCAAAGCGACGTTCGCCACGAGGTTTGTCATCGTCGAAACGACGGCGCGGACGCTCATCATCGTCAAAGCGGCGACGCGGACGATCGTCATCGTCAAAGCGGCGACGCGGACAATCGTCATCGTGGATACGGCGTTCACGCGGCTTGTCGTCGTCGAAACGGCGACGCGGACGGTCATCATCATCAAAGCGGCGACGCGGACGGTCGTCGTCGAAACGACGGCGTGGACGGTCGTCGTCATGGAAACGGCGTTCGCCACGCGGCTTGTCGTCTTCGAAACGGCGACGCGGACGCTCGTCATCGTCAAAGCGACGGCGTGGGCGGTCGTCGTGTTCGTCGTCGAAGCGGCGGCGCGGACGGTCACCGAACTTACGGTCACCGAAACGGCGGTCGCCACGGTTGTCATCAAATCGGCGTTCACCTCTCGGCTCATCGCCAAAACTTCTTCTCTCTTCAGACCCTTCTTCGTCACCGTCACGGTGATAAAACTTGAAGGATCTCCTCTGTTGGAACAGCTCTTGCTCGTCAACAGGTCTTCTGGTGCGCGGACGCTTGCCAGATCTTTCGTTGTCAGTCATTCAATTAATGTATTAATGTTGTTACTAAGCTCCGCTATTTTGCGGAAACGGGCGGCAAAAGTACGAATAATTTGGGAATTAGCGTATGGTTTCAATCCTTTTTCCTTTCATTCCTCCAATCCGAGTAGCATTTGAAGAAATCGTAATCCAGTAGGTCGCTGATTTTGAGCAGCAGGTCGGTGTAAATCCACGGGCGGTTGAAGATTTTGTAGGCGTTTTGCCGCGAATAGCCCAATTGCTTGGCGAGCCAGGTGATGCTGCGCCCTTGTCGTGCCAATTCTTGCTTGATGAGGTTGCCGATGTGTGGTTCTTCTTGCATTGCGTTTGCCGTTGGTGGAGCCTCTTGCCCGTATAAGGACACGAAAAAGGCGGAATTGCCATTTCCATGCTTATACCGTAATCGAGGCTCGGCAAAGCCATTGTAGCATATAAGCACGAACAATTCACGCCCTATAAGCGTGAACTCTTCGCAACTTATTCTCGCTACTTGAATTTTGCCGATTCCGATTACAAAGAATAAGAGCGTAAAGCTCGGTGTAATTATTTCTATTATCTATTATCTATTTGTTCTCTCTTCTTTGATTTTAGATTACCGTTGAAAAGGCAAAAATACAAATAATTCAAAATTCGACATCATCTTTCATCCAAAATACAATAAAACGGGTACGCCAAATATATTAGCGTATCCGTTTTATGGAAACTCATCAATGATACTTACCAAGCGGGCGTAGCTTTTGACGCACCGTCGTCTTGTTTCTTACACTTCATCTCCTTCCAACTTTCTGTCTCGGTCATCGACTTTTGGTTGGTATTTGACCTTGTATTCGATGAGTTATACCCTCCACTAATGCTTCCACCAACAGTGGTTCCTCCTACATTTACCCCTCCGTTAAGATTGTATCCAGAAGTTCCAGAATTGGACGAGCCAATAGTTGATGTCGTGGTTTGGGTGATTGTAACTTCTCGGCAAATTCCCCTGTCTCCATCTTTGGTGACACATTTCTGGCCTTCAGTTTTGCAAACTTGGGCATTGGCCATAAAAGCGAATCCGAAAATGGCAAAACAGATTAACACTATTTTCTTCATATCGAATAGGTTTGCCATGTTTAACGTATGGTTATTTCTCTTGCTCCAGGAACAACGCCCGTAACAGAAGCACCACAAATCTCCGTGGTTTCAAAATCACCACCGGGACGAAGTTTAACGCTAATTGATCCACTTCCACCTTTGTAGGTGAAGAAAGTATCGATGTACTCATCTGTTGTATTATGTACTCTCAAGGTCACTTTGGCAAACTCTCCCCATTGGTAGTTCGAGTCGTGTTCGGTCGTAGCAGACCATTGTAATTCACCGATTTGTTCCTTTGCAGAACTCGCAAATTTGTACTTGTAGACTGCAATCGATCCTGTCTGAGGAAATGGCGTGTTAGCTGAAATCTCAATTTCATTCTTCGTAGTGAAAGCACTGTTGACAACGAGCACTGCCGCCATGCAACAAAGGATTCCAATTGATAAAAACAGTTTTTTCTTCATTTAATTTTGTGCCAGGTTATATCCCATTTGGCTCGTCGGGGTTGGTTTGTTTTATGTATTAAATACCTAATTTCTTCATAACCATATAAGTAATATCAATAGAATCTTCACCCAAAAAGACAGTTGCTCCGGTAGCAATGTCAATAACATAGGTTAATTCATTCTCGCTTGAAACAGAGTTTATTGCATTTTGGATTTTGTTAAGAATAGGCTTCAGCAAATCAGCACGTTTAGCCTCAAACTCACTTTCTGCATCTGATTGGAATTGTTGGATTCGCGTCTGTAAATCAACTATTTCTTTTTCTTTCGACTGTTTCACATAATCAGACATGGTAGTATAATTGGCCTCGTAGTACTGCATTTTTGTTTGGTATTCATTAGTCATGGTTTGAAGATGATTCTGAAGTTGTCCATAAAACTGTTCCAGCTCTTTCTCAGCCCTAACCTTATCGGGCATGGCATCAAGAATAGCAGCGGTGTTTATGTGAGCTATCAAAGCCCCACCTAATGTATTTGTATTAGGAGAGGACGACAATTCGTTGATTCCACTATAACTTGAGGTTTCACTATAATTGGAGGTTTCACTATAATTGGAGGTTTCATAGTAACCCGATGTTGTGTAATTATTGCTACCTTCCCATGATTGCCGTTCTAATTCTCTTTGTTGCCGTGCCTTTTCGAGTCTTTCTCGCGCAATTCTATCCTGTAATTCTATTACAGATTCTGCAATAGAATAACCCATCGTTGTGTTTCTTTTATCCAAAGCCTCTTGACGGTCCATCCCACTGCTAACATCTTGATTGTATTCACGGTTAGCAGTATTAACAGCGTTGGCACTATTTAAATATGTGTCGTAATCGTAATTGCCTGTAGCATTCAAAATGGTCTGAGCACCTTGTATTACAGCACCTGTATAATTGCCATTGTATACATCTCTTGTGGCATTTGCCGCATTTTGATTGGCATTACATTCATTAGAGAAATAATTGAGGACATTTCTCATATTTTCTTTGTCTTGGCTTGAGTAACTGGAATTGTCAATCCAACGTTCACCAAGTGCTTGACCGATTCCCCCTAGTATTCTTCCCAATTGGGCATAGCTAACCAATGCTGTCAGCATATTAATGGTCAGAATGGCAAATACCAAAAGTGCATTTTTCTTCATGTTTCTTTCACCCCGTTCTATCCCATCGGGCGCGTCGGTTTTAAGGGTTAGTATTTCACGGAGTAAAAGTAGACAAAAGCAGCATACGGCATTCATTTTCAGCGTCAACCGTATTGAGCGAAAGATTATGCTTTTTTGTTGTCGGAAATGTAAACAGATAGATTACAATTCACAATATGGTTATGAGACGCGATAAATCGCGTCTCTACATGATTGGACGGTTTTTGAAACAATAATGTTTATCTATAACATGTGGTTGGTAGAGACGCCGATTCATCGCGTCTCGAAAACATTTGAAGAAACATCATTCGCCCAAATTCTCAAGACAAATTCCCGGGAAATCGTTCTTCAATTTGCTGATTCTCTTCTCTTTTTGCGCCTCAAACCGCTTGAACGCCTCGCTTTCAGGAAACACCGCCCTATGCTGCAGCATCTGCTTTAACTCGGCAGCGGCCTTCATGGCAGGTTTTTCTTTCGGGCCGATGGCAAAATCCACAAAGCGTTCCCAGATGTAGCGCACGGCCTGCTCAGTGGGATGCACCATGTCCTCCTTGTAGAAACGGTAGTCGCGCAACTCGTCCATCACGATTTCGTAGGCAGGGAAATAATGGGCGTTGCCGAACGTCCTGCACACTTCGTCGACGGCCAACAGCAAGGTGGCCTTGCTCAGTTGGTTCCCGTGGAGGCCATCCTTGATATGCCGCAAAGGCGACACGGTGAAGATGAACTGTTTGTCAGGATACATCTTGGCCAAGCCCGAGAGAACCGCCACCGAAGTCGGCACTGAAAGGCTCATCCTATCAAACTGCCAGGCAGGCAACTTGTGGCAGTTGGCAACCACCTCTAGCGTTTCCCGCGAGCGAAACACCCACGATGTACCCAAACTGATGATGATCCAACGGGCGTCCTGAAAATGCTCGTGCGCCGCCAGCAGGTTGGCATTGACACATTCCAGCAAGGCCTCCTCAGTGGGTTGCCAAAAAGTCGTATTGTGGCTGAACGTGCAATAATACCCCTCCCCTGTTTGAATGACTTCTTCGTGAGCAAAGGGTCGCCCATGAGCCATTCGATGGACGGCATTGGCCACACTGACGGGATTATACAACACCCCGAAAGGATTCACCAGTGCATCGAAACCCAAGCCTTGGCACAGATGGCCCACCTCATCGGCAAAGCACGAACCCAAAAAGAGCAAACCATCGCCGTAGCGTATGGTTTGCTCCATAGGTTGGATTTTTATTTCAGTTTGAAGCTGCATATTTAGATTGCTTCGTTCCTCGCAATGACGCGAAGCGTCGTGAATCATTGTCCCATCAGGAAGCGTTCCACCTCGATGCCAGCCATGGCACCCGTTCCAGCAGCCACGATGGCCTGACGATAAATGCGGTCCTGGCAGTCGCCGCAAGCGAAGATGCCTTCCACGTTGGTGGCCGTCGATTTCGGCTTGGTGATGATGTATCCCTCCTCGTCCATGTCGAGGATACCCTTGAAAGGCTCCGTATTGGGCGTGTGGCCGATGGCCTCAAAGAAGCCGTCCACATAAATGGTGCGCTCTTCCTTGGTCTC
Source organism: Bacteroidales bacterium (assembly GCA_017460915.1). Lineage (GTDB taxonomy): Bacteria > Bacteroidota > Bacteroidia > Bacteroidales > F082 > Limimorpha. The sequence goes on from JAFUAA010000047.1 coordinate 61,505, forward strand.
GCTGTGATACAGGACTGCGCCCTTCAATTTCTTCATAAAGCCTTGTTGCTCTCCAAAGAGTTCCTTGGTCTGGTGTTTCCACAGCACCTCGATATTGGGCGTATTAAGCACACGATGTTGCATCGCTTTCGAGGCACGGAGCACGTCGCGGCGGACGATGAGATAGACCTTGTTGCAAAGCTTGGCCAAATAAGTGGCGTCTTCGCAGGCCGTATCGCCGCCGCCAACCACCGCCACGTCCTTTCCTTTATAGAAAAAGCCGTCGCAAGTGGCGCAAGCCGACACGCCGCCACCCTTGAATTCTTCCTCGGTCGGCAAACCCAGATAACGTGCCGCCGCACCCGTCGAGACGATGATGCTGTCGGCCAGAAGCTCTCCATCGTATTCCGTCGTCACCTTGAAAGGCCGTTGGCTGACGTCAATAGAAGTCACTTCGCCTTCTCGGATTTCGGCACCGAAGCGCTCGGCCTGCTGACGGATTTCGTCCATCATGTCGGGGCCTTTCACACCCTGTGGATAGCCCGGAAAGTTCTCGATTTCGGTGGTTTGGGTGAGTTGCCCGCCAGGTTGCATACCTTCATAGATGACGGTTTTCACATCGGCGCGACCCGTATAGATGGCTGCGGTATAGCCCGCAGGACCCGAGCCAATAATCAGACATTCAATATGTTCCATAGTTGTAAGTTGTAAGTTGTTCAGTTATTCAGTTGACTTTATTTGGTGCAAAGGTAACTTTTTTTTCGCAAAGTGAACAACGATTCAAAAAAAGTTCCTATCTTTGCAGCCGCAAATGCAATCGGGGTGTGGTGCAGTTGGCTAGCATTCTTGCATGGGGTGCAAGCGGTCGCCCGTTCGAGTCGGGCCACTCCGACAAAAGAGCAGCAGATTTTTCTGTTGCTCTTTTTGTTTGACACGCTTTGCGTCATTGCGAGGGACGAAGCAATCCATAAGCATATGCTTTTCTCTGGATTGCTTCGTCGTTCCTCCTCGCAATGACGCGAAGCGACAACAAAAAAGGACGTCCGAAGACGTCCTTCTCCATTGTCATAAGCAAACCATCAATACTCCCAGAGGCTTTGTTCGAAATCGAACATTTCGTTCTTGATGCGCTCCGATTCGTAGAGGGCGTCAATGTTGAAAGCGTAGGAGTTGATGTAGCGGTCATAAACGTTCTCTTCCTTGATGATGTAGCTATCGAAGATACGTTTTTGCAAGACTTCGTCGTAGGTGCGACGCTGCGCCGAGTTGTTGCGGTTGAAGGCAAACGCCTTGGCCAGCACATCACGAGAGTCCTCGTAAGGAATCCAGCAAACCTGTGACAAGCCACCGTCATCGTCGACGACGATTGGGCCGAGGGCGATGATACGGACAAGGAACTGCGACAATTTCTTGTCGAAATACCAGTCTTCCTTGATGCGCAGACGCGTCACATTGAGCATACGATCCTTAAAGGCAATCTCGTTCGGTACTTCCTCGCCATCTTTCCAGATGACCGGCGGGTCGCCAATCTTGGTGTTTTCTTTTTCAAAATCGGCCAAGGTCAAAGGCGTCACCATGTCGTCGATGTTGTTCTCGACACGGTAAGGCGTGATGTCACCGCTTTGGATGCCATCATAAATCACCGTGATGAGATTTCTCCAGTCCTCGGTCGGATTGATTGGGTAGTAGAACACTTGATTGATTTTCTGACGGAAGTCGATTTCCCTAATCACCGTCTTCTTCCACATGACGTTCGATTCAACGATTTCTGGAAGCGGCGAAGGGGTCTTTTCGTTCATGATTTGCTGCTGGCCCGAAAGAATGCTGTTCTTGGGTGGTTTGATGTCGGTCGTCTGGGCATTGAGGCTCAGGCTACCGAGCAGCACCGCGAGGGTCAACATGGAAACAAGTGTCTTTTTCATTGTATTAGGGTTTTAATTGTTTACTTGATTTCAACACCGATAGGCGTTTCAAGGGTCTTGGTCTTGCCGTCGTTACCACGCACCTGAATGGCGGTGAAGAGGAACGTGTCGCCCACATTGGAGCCGCTGATGGCGGTCTTCATTTCATCGGTGAAAGCAGCGCCATTGGCTTTGGCTTCCTTGGTAGTACCACTCTTGGTCTTGTAACGGAAGGTATAACCGACCACGTCATATTTGACACCATCGAAGTCGAAGTCCTTCATTTCAGCCTCAACACGGTTGGCGGCGAGAAGAGCACTCTTCGATACCAAGCCATTGACCACGTTACGGATAATGGCTTCAGGTTTCGGAAGGTCTTTCACACGGAACTTCATGCTACCGAGGCTTGAGCCATTCGAACTGACGCTAATGGTCACTTCGTTGGCCTCACCCGGACGCAGATTATAAGTGCCGTTACCCGTGGGACTCAACGAACCGCTACTGGCCGTGGCACTGATGGCTCCGCCAACACCGCCACCGACGGCAATCGGGTTGTCGATACCGCGATACACCACGTTCATCTTCGTAGCCGAAACTGACACCGCAGGAGGAGCCACGACGAAGGAACCTTGGAACGGGTATTCTTCCATCTGGTTGGTGGAAGGATCGAGCATGTCGATGACACCCGTATAGCTGTGCGAACCGACGCCGACGTTCCACTCCAACGGAATCACGCCTTGGGCATCGCTGGTGTAAACCTTTTCGGCGCCACCGTCCAACTTGACGCGGGCAGTCAGCTGCGAGTTCTTCCAAGCGGTCACCATGGCTTGGGCCTTGTAGGTCTGGCCGGAGAGGAGGTAACCACTCTCAGCGAACACCTTGGCACCGATTTCATCGAAGGTGAAGTCTTGGGCGTGGATGTCGCTCATCAATTCCGAAACAGCGTTCATTTCGGCAGTTTGGGCCTCAGAGATAATCTTGTTCAACAAGGTCACGTCGGCAACCAGCACCGTATGGTGGAAGTTGTGATACTCCCAACTGTCCTGAACGGGGTCGGTCTTGCCAGGATAGTAGCTGATCTTGGCACCGTAGTAATCGCCTTCCAAGGGCAATTTCTTCAAATTGGTATAACCGTTTTGCTCAAGATATTCTCTTGTTCCGTATATACTATCGGTAATCAAACCGATTTGATTCAGGTGCTCGGGGCCGATAGCCTTGATCACCTCACCACGGAAGCGACGAATCTTTTCTGAAAGTTCGTAGGCTCTACCTCCGTTGCCTGGGCCTTCAGGATTGCCCATCATATACTCGGTTGGCTGGTTGTAGCCGTCTCTTGATTTGATTTTCGAAGTATTGATGTCGTAGCTTCTACGACCGTTTTTCAGTGTGTCGGTTGAATTCAGCAATCCTTGTTCAAGAGCCATATCTAAGGCTTCTGCAGATGTTTTGGCCTTGCTGCATTCGATTTTCTTCACCAAGTCCCACTTCAAGGCCTCAACGTAGTTGATGAGGTCGTTGGCTTCCTCTCGCAAAGCCTGAGCCTGTTCCCAATAGGGGCCTACCTTTTCCTTATCCAAACCGTATTGCTCTTCAAAGGCGGCGTATTTCTGGTTGATCTGCTGCGAGAGGGTGATATTCGTAGCTTGAACACCTTCGTTCACTGTGTCGAAGGCATCCAAGATGTCTTTCGAGACATTCATGGCTAACAAGGCAGTGTAGACCAGGTACATCATACCGATCATTTTCTGTCTTGGGGTTTCTTTTGCGCCTGACATATTCTTACTCCTTTTTTACATTAAACAAACAGGTTCGAGTAGAATTATGCCTTGATGTTCATTGCTGACAGCATGCCACCATAGACGTTGTTCAGGGCGGTGAGGCGCTGCGACAACTGCGTCAACTGCTGGTTGAGTTGACCCGCGTTCTGTGATGAAGCGTTGAGGTTATCCATGTACTTGTTCATAGTTTCAGTCAGCTTCTTGCTGGCGGCAGAAGTTTGCTCGGCACCTTGGAGTTGCAACTCATAGATGGAGTTGAGCGAGGTCATGCTGCTGGCCACCTTCTTGATGGTGTTGGCATCGAGGGCGCTGAAGTCGAGCTTACCCAACGAGTCGGACAACTTCTGGTTGGTCTGGATATAAGCATTCGAGAAGTCGGAAATAGACTTCGTGGCACGATCCATAGCGGTAGCATAGTTAGTGGTGGCAGCCATAGCGTTGGAGATGTTGGCCATTTGACCAGCGTTCTCGGCCAATTGGTCGATGCCACGACCCAGCTTCTTGAACGTATCTTCGCTGACATTCATCTTCTCAAACATTTTGCTCAGCATGGCTTCTTCCACATCAACGGGAGCGCCCGTGCTCTTAGCGGCGGTGCCAGTAGTGGCAAACTGAGTCTTCTGCACGCCATCCCAGTCTTCCTCAAGTTCAACGAAAACATTGTCCCACTCATACTCCATGTGGACGGGCTCGAAAGCCGACATGAAGAAGATAAGGGCTTCAATGCCCAGACCGAGAGCCAGCATGAAGTCGGCACCAGGGATGTGGGTCAGTTTAAAGTAAGCACCGATCATAACCACGGATGCACCCCAACCATAGAGGTAAGCCATAAAGGTCTTGTACTTTCTTGAGCTGAGAAATTTCTGAAATTTGCTAAGTTCTTTTTTTGCCATGACAATTTGAAATTTTAGATTAATGATTTGTTAATTGAAGATTAATTGCTGTTTGAATTGGTTTTCGATTATCTGTACACCCTCGACATTCTCGGGTTGTCGCCTTTGTTGCGGCCCAGATAAGGCTGGATGCAGCGGAATCCGATGTAGCAAGTGGCGGTGTCCTGATATTGGTAATCGCGTGTGGTGACTTGCAGGTAGTAGGACACATCCTTCCATGAACCGCCGCGCACCACTTTACGCTTCATGACTGCCGGGTCGTCGGCCTTGGCGTTGTAGGTGTAGTTGGGGTTCATGTCCCACGTGAAGTTATACGAGTTGGGGTCGTAGGCGCTGTTGGTCCATTCGGAAACGTTGCCAGCCATGTCGTAGAGGCCCCAGCCGTTAGGCGGATAGCAACCCACCACGAGGGTACGCAGGCCACCGTCGGCCACGTAATTGCCTCTTCTCGGCTTGAAGTTGGCCATGAAGCAACCTTTGGCATTGCTGGCGTTAGGACCGCCCCATGGATAGGGGTTGAGCATCATGCCACCACGGGCAGCCCATTCCCACTCGGTCTCGGTGGGCAGGCGGAACTCCGACAAGTCAACATCCTTCTTGCCGCGCATATAGGCGTTGAGCAACTCGGTACGCCACACGCAGAAGGCTCGGGCCTGCTGCCAAGTGACACCCACCACTGGATAGTTGTCGTAAGCAGGATGCCAGAAATACTTCTCGGTCATCGGGTCGTTGAACGAATAGCTATAGTCGTGAATCCAGCACAGCGTGTCGGGATAGACATTGATGACCTCGGCGCGAGCATAGACAGAGCGGTCGCTATAGCCTTGCTTACGGTTCGACCATGCGCCTTTGCGGTCGACATTAATGCCGGCATCGGCCTCACCCAGCGAATAGTCGTTGTCCTGCAACTTGTCGTCGGAGAAGTCTTTCTTCGCGGCGGCAACCATGTCAAACCAGAAATAGGAATAATACAGCTTTCTGGTGTCGATTTCCTTTCTGCGGAAGTACCTCTCATGCTCGGGCAGATACATGGGTTCGAGAGCCTCGCGCACCTCGGCATCCTTGCCGTTCCAGTCGAGTTTCTCTTTCCAGTTCAGCCTCGGCGGGTCATACACCTCACCCGATTTGCTCTCAGTGATGGCGAACCTGTCAGGGAAGTTGTCAGCAAGAATTCTTCTTGCGATGGAGTCTCTGACCCAATACACGAATTGGCGATACTCATTGTTGGTGATTTCGGTCTCGTCCATGAAGAAAGCGGAGACTGAAACCGTTTTGGGCTCATTAAGGTAGGAACCGGTGATGTCTTCACCACCTACACCCACAGTAAAATTGCCTTGCGGGACGAACACCATCCCGTAAGGATCTGGTTGATTGAAGGTCTTGTTGGACTTTCTCACTCCAACCAACTCTCCTTGATTAGAGTTGCCGCAGGCTGTGAGCAGCAGCGCAACGGAAAACATGAACAATAGTTTTTTCATCTTCTTGACAATGATATAATTACTATTTTTATTTCTTTTTTTCTCCATTCAATTTCGCCCGTTTTTTCAGGCGAGGTTTACAATTAAAAACCGCCAAAATTAGAAAATATTATATTCCCCTCACCTATTTTTTTCCATTTTTTTCCATTTTTTGACTACAAAGCCACAATATCCCCCTCCCAATCGACCAAACCCAATGCCTTATAAGTAACGCACGCTGCGATAGTCGCGAGGCGTCCTATCCAAGTCGAGCTTGAAACAATAACTCAATCCTATCTCGTGTGAGCCCGGGATGCCCAAGCCCATCGTATTAATATCATACGAATAAGCCACGGTAATGTCCTTGATGGTCAAGCCGACCATTAATCCCACCGACTCTTGCGGACGATAATTGACCCCCAAAGCAAACACATTGTTATAGACCACGCGCGCGCTCGCGTTGAGCTGTGTCGAAGCCAAGTCGCTCATCACGCTGACCGAAGGAACAAAGGTAAGGTAAGGCAGATCCTCAAATTGAAAAGGATAGCCTGCCAAAAAATAAAACGTCCTGTCGGTGACGAAACTCGCGCTGCTCTCGCTGTTGTCGTTGAGCGCCTGGCTCATCGATTCGAGCACGTTGACGACCGAAAAGCCGAGGTAGAACGAATCGGGAATCTGCCAAAACAAGCCCGCATTGAAGTCGAACAGCATGGCGCTCTCCTCTCCCAAACCATTAATCAGCGGGTCGCCTTCCTGGTTGGGATGCAACTGGGCAAAGTCGACCGAACGGTTGAGCAAAGTCCCAGCCACGCCAATGCCGAGTGTTGAGCCGCCCAAATCCATATGGAAAGAATAGCCCAACCCCACGTTGACATTATCCTCAAAGCCCAGCTTATCCTGCATGACAGAAAACCCGAGGCCGCCATGCAAGGCTCGGAAAGGCATGTCGCCCGTCAAGAGGAAAGTCTGAGGTGCCACGGCATTGCCGTCATTATCCTGAAAACCAGCCCACTGCTGACGATAGAGGCCGAGCAGATTGACACCTTCGCTTAAGCCTGCATAACCAGGGTTGACGTAAGCGTATGAATTCGTGTAGTTGGTGAATATGGGCACTTGCTGTGCACGCAAGCCCACCGTTGCCGACAGCAACATGACCAAAACGAGGGCGATATGGGTGAGTTTCGTCTTCAAAATCGACATTTTTGGTAGATTTGAAACCGCGAATTTACGAAAATAGTATGTAATTGCACAAATTAATTTTCAAGATAACTGGTTAATACATTGTAAACCAATACGATATTTTTTACCTAAAGAGTCTGATAATGTCGTTGCCGTTGGCCAAAATGACCAAACCCAAAACGAGGACAAGTCCAACCGTTTCGGCCACTTCCATGAACTTGTCGCTGGGCTTGCGCCGTGTGACGATTTCAACAATGAGGAACAAGATATGACCACCGTCCAAGGCGGGAATGGGAAGGATGTTCATCACGGCGAGGGCGATGGAGAGGAAGGCCGTCATGCGCCAGAAGATGCTCCATACCCACTGGTCGGGGAAGATCTTGCCGATGCTGATGAAGCCACCCACGCTTTCGTAAGCCTTGGTCTTGGGGCTGAAGATGAGTTTCACCTGCTTCCAATAGTCGCCCAACTCATCGAAGGTCTTGGAGAATCCAGCGGGAATGGCTTGGAAGAAGGTATAGTCCTTGGTTTCAATATCATAATAATCAGGCAGATAGGTCTTACAATAGGCACCAATCACACCTTCTTCGGACAGATGCATGGCCAAGGCAATTGTGTCGGCCCCACGCAACACCGAGAGTTTTATGTCTTGGTTCCTAAACTGCTTGATGGTCTTCACAAAATCCTGATAATAAGGTGTTTCCACATCATTAATCCCAATAATGACATCTTCTTCCTTCAGCCCTCCTGCTTGTCCGGCCGAATTGTCAAGCACGCGTTCGACCACAAAGGGGAAACGGTAATTAATGAAGTTGGCGTCTTGCTTCGACAACAGTTTTGTGACGGCATCCTCGGGCAGATTGATCAAGGTGTCCTTGCCATTGCGTTCCACCTCGATGGTCTTGGCTTTTTCGAGGATGATTTGCATGGGGATGTCGTTGAATTTCTCAATGAATTCGCCATCGACGGCCAAGATCTTGTCGCCGTCGCGAAGACCGAACTCATAGGCCAAACTGTCGACAGAAATGCCGTACTTGTTGACCTCGGCAGTGGTCAGGTATTGCTCGCCTTCTTTGGTAAGCAAGCCGATATAGATGACGAAAGCAAGCAGCACGTTCATAGTGACGCCAGCAATCATGATGATGAAACGTTGCCAAGCGGGCTTCGAGCGGAACTCCCAAGGTTGCGGGGGCTGCTGCATCTGCGACTTGTCCATCGACTCGTCGACCATGCCTGCAATCTTGTTGTATCCGCCCAGCGGGAACCACCCGATGCCGTATTCGGTGCTGTCGCTGCGGCGCCAGTCGTCCTCGGGCAAGGTGTCCACATCGATGGGATCGTATTTGGTTTGCTTCTTCCCAGCCGCGTCCTTGTACTCCGTCACGGTGTATTTCTCAGGCTCGTTCTTGGCGAAGAACTTGAAGCGCCATCGACCGTTCACCTTCTTGCAGCGGAAAATGGAGAAGCCCCAATCGAAGAAGAGATAGAACTTGTCGACACGGGTCTTGAAAGCCTTGGCCGCCAAAAAATGCCCCAACTCGTGGATGAAAACCAAGATGGAGAGCGAAAGGAAAAACTGTAATACCTTAATTAATATAGTCATGGTAGTTCGATTTATCGGTGAAAAAACGGCGCAAAGATAATGAATTTTAGTTTCCGTCGGGTTGATTAATGGTCATATATTCCACAGGATTGATGGCGATGCCGTTGTGCCAAAGCTCGAAATGCAGGTGTTCGAAGGTCTCCGAACCGCCCGATTGGCCCAAAATGGCGATGGCCTCCCCTGCCTTGACGTATTCGCCTTCCTTTTTCAAGAGCGTCGCATTATGCTTATACACAGAAAAATAGCTATCTCTGTGTTGGATGCCGATGCAAAACCCGTTGTTGATGCTCCAAGTGGAAAAAACCACGGTACCATCAAGCGCGGCATTGATGATTTGGTCGCCCTCCGAAACGATGTCGACCCCATAATGTCCTCCGTCGGGATTGAAGGCGGTGATGACGGAGCCATTGAGCGGAACGAAGAAGTTCTTCACCGTGGTGGCAGGTTTGGTGGTGCTCCTCAAGTCGTCACCGAAAAGGTTGTATTGGTTTTGGGACTCATATTCGGCACGCAGGATGCTGTCCTGCACCGATTTCTTCAGCGTAATCGTGTCAGTGATGCCCTTGGGGAGCGGTTCATAGATATTAATCGAAGCCAAGGCACTGTCGGCGGCGAAGTCGTAGTCTTCGACGATTTTCTTCAGGTTGTCGAAATAGACATCCTTTTTCCGCATTTCGCGGCTGAGCGAGTCGGCGCGCAAGCTAAGTTGGTAGACCTCGCGGTTGAGGTTGGTGTCGGTGTAACCCGGGATGTATTCGCGCAAGGGCGTGAAGGCGATGATGATGGACGTGATGACGATAAGCAGCAAGGCCACGCCAAGAATCACCCAAATGAGATTGAGCAGGTTGAGGCGGAACTTGAGCATGGTGCTGCCCGTCTCGTCGTGCGACATCTGGAAATCGTACTTCCTATTGAGTTTTTTCAGCGAGAACCACTTGCACAACTTTGCCCATGTGATTTTCCTATCTTTCTTTTTTTCGGTCATTTCAAAATCAGGTAGATGTAAGTTATTAATAACTTGCAAAAGTAGAAAAAATTGCGTTACACATGAAAAAAGGCCGACCGCTTTCGCGGCCAGCCTTTCGCTCGTTTCCACTATTTCTGGATTGCGTCTTGTCTGGATTGCTTCGCTTTGCTCGCAATGACGCGAAGCGTGGCATACGAGCGAAGCGTGGCAATCCATTAAAGGATTACATCATGCCGTCCATTCCGCCGCCCATGGGCATCGGAGGTGTGGGAGGCGTAGGCTCCTTGTGGTTGCTGATGACGCACTCGGTGGTCAGCAACATGCCAGCGATGCTGGCAGCGTTCTCCAAAGCCACTCTCGACACCTTGACGGGGTCGATGACACCCGTTTCGAGGAGGTTCTCATAAACCTCGATGCGGGCGTTGAAGCCGAAGTCGTCCTTGCCTTCCTTCACCTTGTTGACGACGACCGAGCCTTCCAGTCCGGCGTTCTCAACGATTTGACGCAGCGGCTCTTCCAAGGCGCGCTTGATGATGGCGATACCCGTGGTCTCGTCTTCGTTGTCGCCCTTCAGCTTCTCAATGGCCTTGATGGCGCGGATGAAACCGACACCGCCGCCAGGGATGATACCCTCTTCGATGGCAGCACGGGTGGCGTTCAGAGCGTCCTCGACGCGGTCTTTCTTTTCTTTCATCTCCACTTCGGAGGCGGCACCAACGTAGATGACTGCCACGCCACCGGCCAACTTGGCCAAGCGTTCTTGCAGCTTCTCGCGGTCGTAATCGCTCGTGGTGGTCTTGATTTGGGCCTTGATTTGGTTGGTGCGGGCATCGATGTCCTTCTTGGCGCCGTGACCGTTCACGATGGTGGTGTTGTCCTTGTTGATGCTCACCTTGTCGGCTTGGCCGAGCATTTGCAGGTTGGCGTCTTCAAGCTTGTAGCCCTTCTCTTCGCTGATGACGGTGCCACCAGTCAGGATGGCGATGTCTTCCAGCATTTCCTTGCGGCGGTCGCCGAAGCCAGGAGCCTTGACGGCAGCCACTTTCAGCGAGCCACGCAGACGGTTGACCACCAAGGTAGCCAAGGCTTCGCCGTCGATGTCCTCAGCAATGATGATGAGGGCGCGGCCGGTTTGCAGGGTCTGTTCGAGCACGGGCAGCAAGTCCTTCATCACGGAGATCTTCTTGTCATAAATCAAGATGTAAGGATTCTCATAGACGGCTTCCATCTTCTCGGTGTTGGTGACGAAGTAAGGCGAGATGTAGCCACGGTCGAACTGCATACCTTCGACGACATCGACGTAGGTTTCAATGCCCTTGGCATCCTCAACGGTTATGACGCCTTCCTGCTTCACCTTGCCCATAGCTTCGGCGATGAGGCCTCCGATGGTGCTGTCGTTGTTGGCCGAAATAGTGGCCACTTGCTTGATCTTCTCGTTGTCGCCGCCCACTTTGACGGACATTTTCTTGAGCGATGCCACGACAGCGGCCACGGCCTTGTCGATACCACGCTTCAGGTCGAGCGGGTTGGCGCCGGCGGTGACGTTCTTCAGGCCCGTAGCCACGATGCTTTGGGCGAGAACGGTGGCGGTGGTGGTACCATCACCAGCCAGGTCGTTGGTCTTGGAGGCCACTTCCTTCACGAGTTGGGCACCCATGTTCTCGACGGGGTCGATGAGCTCGATTTCCTTGGCGACCGTCACACCGTCCTTGGTGATTTGGGGAGCACCATACGATTTTTCGATGACCACGTTACGGCCTTTGGGACCGAGGGTCACCTTCACTGCGTTTGACAATGCGTCGACGCCTTTCTTCAGGCCGTCGCGTGATTCGATATTGAAAAGAATGTCTTTTGCCATGATATTTGTTGTTTATTTGTTTGTCGTTGAATTGTTTAGTTGTTTTGTAGAGACGTAGCGCGCTACGTCTCTACACCGAATTAGATGATGGCGATGACATCGGATTCACGCATAATCATATAGTCTTTGCCATCGAGGTGGAACTCGGTGCCGGCGTATTTGCCGTAGATGACCTTATCGCCCTCTTTCAGGGTCATTGTGTTGTCCTTGGTGCCGGGGCCGACGGCCACGACGGTGCCTTGTTGGGGTTTCTCTTTAGCGGTGTCGGGGATAATGATGCCGCTTGCGGTTTTCTGTTCGGCTGCTGCGGGCTCGATGACCACGCGGTCGGCCAGAGGTTTGATTGATAACTTTGCCATTTTATTTGTTGTTTAATTTGTTGATTGTTTAATCGTTGAATTGTTGTAGGGACGCATCGCATGCGTCCGCCCGAATGCAACGGACACACGCGGTGTGTCCTTACAGACGGCGGTTGTTTGTCATATTTCGTGCCAAACCGGAAAATGGCAGGGTTTTGTCAGTCGGAGGTGACAAAGTGGCATTTTGGAAAGTCACCTTCCCATCTCTCCAAGAGCATTCCACCACCCCGCCGCCACGGGCGCATAGTCCTTTGAAGTGGCCACTTTGCCAGGTCGAAGGCAAGGCAGGCAGCAACTCGATTTTGCCGTCGTGGCTTTGCAGCAGCATCTCGGCAATGCCTGCCGTGCCGCCCAAGTTGCCGTCGATTTGGAACGGCGGATGGGCGCAAAACAGGTTCGGATAAGAGCCCGCATGATACTGTCCAGTGCTGTCGATGGCAGGCTGCAACAGGTTTTTCAACAACTGGTATGCGTGGTCGCCGTCGCCGAGGCGTGCCCAGAAGCAGATTTTCCATGCCCGCGACCAGCCTGTGCCTCCGTCGCCGCGACGGAGCAAGGTCTGGCGGCAAGCGTCCATCAGTTCAGGTGTTTTCGTTTGGGTCAGCATCGTTCCGGGATAAAGCCCAAAGAGATGCGACACATGACGGTGCTGCAGCTCCACTTCCTTGTAATCTTTGAGCCATTCCTGCAAATAGCCATGCTCGCTGACCTGCATCGGCGGGAAATGCGATTTTGCCGATTGAAGGCTATCGATGAAAGACCCGTCAATGCCTAAAATGCCTGCTGACTGACAAACTGCATCATATAACTCGCTGACAATCTGTACATCCATCGTGCTGCCCATGCACACGCTGACGGGCGTGCTGTCGTTGAGGTAAAATGAATTTTCCGGCGAGGTTGTCGGGGCAGTGACGAGCCAGCCGTGCTCGGGTTCCTCAATCATCGCGTCGAGGAAAAAGACGGCAGCTTCTTTCAGTAATGGATAAGCCTCGCGAAGGAAGGCGGTGTCGTGCGTGAACTCGAAATGCTGCCAAGCGTGCAGGGCTAACCAAGCCCCGCCCGTGTTGGTGGCGCCCCACGAAGGGTGCTCTCCCGGAGCCGTGAAGCCCCACGGGTTGCTGACCACATGGGCACACCAACCTCGAGCACTGTAAAACGACTGGGCGGTTTTCCGGCCTGAAGGCATCAGGTTTTGCGCAAAGCGAATCAAGGGCAAGTGGAGTTCCGAGAGGTTGCAGACCTCGCAAGGCCAATGGTTCATCTCCACATTAATATTAAGGTGATAGTCACCGTTCCACGGCGTTTGGAGTGTGTTGGCCCACAAGCCCTGCAGGTTGGGCGGCAACAAATCCTCGCGCGTGGAGCTGATGAGGAGATAGCGTCCATAATGGAAATAGCATACAGGAAGCCAAGGGTCGTCGTTTTCGAGAAAAGCATGCCAATGATCATACAATGTAAGGTCTTGGTTTTCTTTTGGTTCGCCAATCTGTAATTCCACACGGTCAAATAACTCATGATGGGCTTTCAGATGGTCGCTTCTCACTGCATCGAAACCTTTTGCTATGGCCTTTTGCAGGTGTTCGTTGACATATTTTTCAGGTTCAGCGCACATGAAATCGGTGGCGGCACAGAAATAGATGACGGTTTCATCGTTTTCGGTAACCGTTTGCGCCTTGGCGTAGTAACGCATCCCTTCAATGCCTTCCACGTTGCTGTCCAACTGGCCAAACATCGCCACGCCATCAGCATCAGTGACGACTTGGGCTTTTTCGGCACGAGAGAGATTGATTGAGAACTGGGGGCAGGTCGTTGAGCCTGTCGAAACGCCCGCGTTCTTTTGGGTCGGCCCTTCGACAGGCTCAGGGACCTTAACTTTTATTACCGCCACATCATCCGTCCGAGAAATGAAAGCCTCGCGCTCGTAATGTTGTCCGCCTTTGTCAAAAGAGACCTTGTGCGTGGCATCATCGAGGCAAAGCGTACGTCGGTAGTTTGTTACGGAATCATCATTGGGATAATGGTATTCAATAGTCATCATTCCCAAAGTCTGATAGCAGCCAAACGGCACTTTGGCGCCCTGGCCATGGCTCGAGCCTGCGCCACCACAAACGAAAGTCTCGTACATCAGCTGCTGCGCCTCGTCATTTTTGCCTTCCATCAGCAGACGCCTGATTTCGGGCAGCGACTGCAAGGCCAAGGGATTGCTGTCGTCAGCAGGTGCACCGCTCCATAAAGTAATGTCGTTCAGCACGATGGTCTCCTGCCCTACTTCGCCATCGGGCATCATCCCGAGGTGACCATTGCCCAAAGGGAAGCATTCCTCCCAGATTTGGGCGGGAGCGGTATAAGTCAGGTTCCAAGGCTCGTCTTGGGCTTGCCTTTGGCAGCCGAAGAAGGCGAGGAAAGGGATGATAAGAAGATAGCATTTCTTCATGGCGAGGGCAATTTTGGCAAAAATACTCATTTTTTTGACATGGGGGCAGGAACCGATAGGCATCGCCTCAAAGGATTCTCTCCAACGCTTCCTTCACGACGCTCCGTGGGCAACCGATATTCATGCGGACAAAACCTTCTCCGCCTTGGCCGTACATATCACCGTTGCTCAGCAGGAGTCCGGCTTGGTCAGAAAAGAACTTCATCAGTGCCTCCTGCGACAGCCCCATAGCACGGCAATCGAGCCAAACCAAGAAAGAGGCTTGAGGCGGGATGGCCTTGTAGCCAGGAAGGGTGGGGTCCGCATGAATCTCATCAGAGATGACGATTACCCCTTTTTGGCGACAAAGCGAGGCGACGCGCCTGAGCGCATCAGAATCCCAGACGACACCGGCGAGGTTGTGGGGGTTGCAAAGGACCAGCATCTTAGCGTCGGTATCCGAGAGAAGCCGCTCCAGCCCATTGAGATCCATCCGATAGCGCTCGCCATCGAAGAGTAGCGGGTTGTCGATGACATTACGCCCCAACCGCTCTGCGTACATTCGGAAGAGGTTGTAGACAGGCGGCATGACGATGATACTGTCGCCAGAATTGGTAAAGGTGAGGTAAGCCTGGTTGATGGAAGTGATGACGCCCAGACAGTAGGCGACCCATTCTTTCTCGACCTTCCAGCCGTGCATCTCTTTCTCCCAGCCGATGATGCTCTGGTAGTATTCTTTTGGCGTCATAGTATAGCCCAGCGCGTCACGACTCAACCGTTCCTTCAACGCCGACGACACGGCTGGGGCGGTGCGGAAGTCCATGTCGGCGATCCACATAGGAATCTGTCCCTCGGTCGCGCGTTCGTGTTTAATGCTCCACGTCCCGGAGCGGTCGATAATCTCGTCAAAGTCCCTTTTGCCGTTGTCGCCTTCATGTCCGCCGTCGATGGCGAATGGACGGGTGCAACCCGTCGCCAGGCCACCGAGAGAGGGCAACAAGGCCGCTGCACAAGCCGCTACCGAAGCGACTTTAATGAATTCTCGTCTTTCCATAGTGGTGCAAAGATAGGCTTTTATGAGAATTTTGGCAGTTTTTTTTGATAAACTTCCTCTGTTTGATTTGGCAGGCCAGCGCGCCCAACCCAGACAAGTTTTTGATTTCGTTATTTATTGATTATCAACAACAAATCCGACAGCAAACGATTGCACAATTGGGAATCCACCTATGCAGTAAAACATCTGAGGACGGTAATCGAAGAGGCAAAACCACTTGCCCCCCGCAAGGGTTGGTTGATAATTCTTTTTTCCTCTTTTTTGTCGGCAGGGGTTCACACCGCCTGCCTCATAGTGGCTGCCGTCCTTTCGGGACTTGGACTGCCGCTCGTGGGTTTGCTGACGCTGGAAGGCGGGGATTGAAATCGCCCGATGAAATATTGTCGCCCCTTCAGGGCTCGGATGGTCCCTCCTACCCTGCACCGACACGGAACGACAACACCTGTGGCCCTTGCCATCGGGGCAAAAAAACCAATCATTATCAACCATTTACCCGACAGCAAACGACTACTGTCGACTACAAACGTTTAATCAACGGATAGGTTTTGGCAGAGTTTCCATCTTTGCAATATATTAAAACACAATTGTTATGGTCAAAAAGAACCCATTCGACAAAAAGCAACATACGAAGATTCCATTTTCTGAATTAGTGGAACTTATCGGAAGTAGTTGTGAATATAAGTTTTGTATCATTGACGAATACATTGACGAGGAGTTGATGTCGCTCGCTGCTAGTCATGGCATCAACCTTAAAGGTTTCAAGCATGTCATAGAAACTTCAGGGATACAACACGCCGAAAAACGACATGGTATTAAAAGCAATGATAGGACACCCCTTTCTCTTGAAGATTATTTGCTCATCCCTTTTATCATCAAGAACAGGGATATGGTGGAAGTGTCTGCACAAACCGACATTTCGCATCATAACACCGTATTGAAATACACCAAGCAGATAGGAGACACTTATTACTATGTCGAAGAGATACGGAAGCGAAACAAAAGTTTGGCTTTCAAAAGCCTCATAAAACGGCAAAAAGAAAACCCCTCAAAAGAGAGGGGTAATTTGTTATCGCTGGAGGGAACATCCTTTCGGCCGCCCCTTACGTCTTGATAATCCACTGGTTTTTCACTCCGTGTCCGCGACCAACTGCCTGCAAAATTACAACTTTTTCCTGAACCCGCAAGGGTTGGTTGATAATTCTTTTTTCCTCTTTTTTGTCGGCAGGGGTTCACACCGCCTGCCTCATGGTGGCTGCCGTCCCTTCGGGACTTGGACTGCCGCTCGTGGGTTTGCTGACGCTAGAAGGCGGGGATTGAAATCGCCCGATGAGATATTGTCGCCCCTTCAGGGCTCGGATGGTTCCTCCTACCCTGCACCGACACGGAACGGCAAAGCCACCACCCTTTGCCGTTATGTCGGACAAAAAATCATTATCAACCATTTACACGACAGCAAACGACCACTATCGACTACAAACGTTTGTTCAACGTCTTAGTCTTGACGAAGGTTGCATCTTTGCAACACAACCGAACAAAACAAAGAAAATGGAAGAACGACAACAAGGGGCATTTGGGCCTATCTACACCCAATTCGAGAACAAACCGAAAGAAGCCATGACCCACCTATGCAATGTAAAAGACGGAGAATGTCCAAAAGTCTTCTATCGTGAAGATGTCGGATTTGTTGATTTCGTTTGGGGAAAGCCAAACGACAAAACCACTGGCAAAGGTGGCTTTGGACTATCGCACATCCTCACAGACCACGGCGACGAAATCAAGGATTTCAATATCCACCCAATCGATTTCATCCTTATGATTATGAATTTCGGCAAACTTAACATAGAAGGAAAGAAAAACAGGATTTACCTTGAAGGGAAAGAGTTTAGGCTGATTGTCACCACAGAATGGTATGGAAAGTCAAAACAACTGTTACTAACAGCATTCGACCTACGCCCCGTATCAAGAAAAAATCCGCAGCGGGCAAAAGAAATGAAAAAAGCCCCTAAAAGATAGGAGCTTTTATTCTTTGTCGCTATCTCCGCAAGGATACTCGTAGGATCGATTTTACGGTCAGCCCTGTTTACTGGCCAACGACACTGCAAAATTACAACTTTTTCATGAACCCGCAAGGGGATGGATGATATTTCTATTTTCGGCATGGGAGGGCTGCCGAGGTTACTCATAAACCATGTTATAGTTGCATGTTGTTTTTTTCCTTCTTAGCAGGACATTTGTCATAGATTATTTCATACAAAAACGCATCTACACTGATCTTTGAAACACCACGCTCATTGGTGTCTGGTTTCCACACAGATTGAGTCGCAAAATCGATAATGATTCCAGGAATACCACCAATGATAAAGATGTTTCCAAGCAAAGGCATCACCCTGAAACTCTTGGTATAAAAACGGGTAGTTTGTTCTTCACATCCCTCTTCTTTCAACGTGATAGCCAGATTGTCGGCTTGGCTTCTTTTCCATTGAAAGGTAGCGGTGCCAACGCCTTTGGTTTCTCCATTTACAGAAATGGAGGCATTAGGATGGCCTACCGCTACAACATGAGCTGTATAACTAGAACCACCTATTAACGTGGCGCACGAATTCAATGCGCAAATGATTGCCATAGAAAGGGATAACAGTACCAGTTTTTTCATGATTGTAAACAGTTATTATTTTGCAATATTACACACATTTTCAATACGACAACGCACAACAAACAAAAAAATCCTATAAAGGCTATCATCATCCCCCTTTACATTCCCCTTGCCGTCATGGCGGACAGGGCATCGTCATCCCTGTTCCGTGTGTTCTAGTTCTGGTTTTGGCTTGTCTGGTTGGGGCATTTATTTTTGTGTTTGTTCTTTCTTTCTTCAGTCCCTCTCCTCCACTTTCCGATTGTTCGGCGGGTATTCTATGTTGATTGGTTGTGCCGTACGTTTTTTAGTTCGTTTTGTATGATTTCAATTCAAACTTGACCTTATATTTACGTTCAGAATTACCTGGCACAGTATTGCTTTTATAGTATGCATAATTCTCTCTGTGTCCATATCCTCTCAATGAGAAAGTTTTCACCATGCCTGGTTCAATCGTGACGGACTTTGTGAAATCCTGATAGTCCAACATATTGCCACTCATGTCGTAGTAAATCATACGACCAGCGACATAGGTGATTGTACGTTCCGTATTGTTCCGCAAAGCCACCGTTGCATCCGATTGCACCCAATCATGGTTGTAGTTTGCCAATGTAAGGGCGTTGGGGTCTATTGATGTACTGGTGCTTTCTTTAGACACAGCCGTTTTTGTAGGCGTGGAGATTGCTGGTGTTGGCTCTTTTACTTCTGGGATGTTCCCTTCCGTTGGTTTCAACGGTTGTTGTGTAAGTGTCGACTCGCGTTTTGTTGTGGTTTGTTGCTGGACAGGCGTTGTCTTAGGCTTAGCTGTTTTCAGTTGCTCCACTTCCTTACGCAGTTGTTTGACTTCATTTTGAAGTTCTCGCCATTCACTCTCGGGAATAGTAAAATCGGCATCGGGAAAGGCTTCCTGATCTTCTTCAACATTGGCGATTTGTTCGCTTTGCTCTTTGGGCGACTGTTCCCAAGGAATCAGCCCTTTGGACCAGAGCAGTGCCAACACAATGGCAACACATAAGATTACGAGAAGAATCGCTCTCGTGCCACTTTTTCTTTCTTTTGTTTCTTCGTACATGGTTGTTGTGTTGTTTAGTTTTTGTCGTAATGCAAAGAATTATCCTTTAATTCTATATACCCTTCCTGGTCATAATCACGATGGTATTTGTTTATGAGATCTATAAGAGACTGTAAATAAGGGAGGTCACAATGGAGAGCATGATACCTGACAAATTGAACATTGTATCTGGTTTGAGATCCAAATGTCAATCTTTGCTCAATGTCTGATGGAATAAAGAAGGTAGAACGGTCGCCAAGATAATCATAAAACTCCGTCAAGAAAATGAGGATTCCAGCCAAATCAAAATCGCCAAAGTGAACGTATTTATTGGGAATTCCTTGAAGCCAATTGCGCAAGTCTGTCGATTGCGGATAACGGGAGACAAAGAGTAGGGGAACATTGCCTACCTCTTTCTCGAATAATTGACGTTGTTGTCGAATCATACGGAAGTTCTCCATATTCTCAATCCCCACCACGATTATATCTTCTGGAATGGCAAACTGCTGCCAATTGTCGATGAACAAAAAACTACCTTCAGGTGGATTGACCACAAACGGCTTTCCATTCAACGAACACGGAAGGGGTTGATAGCTGTTAACAGGAAAACCTGGACAAGAGCGCACCTTGACCAACTTTGAGTTTCCCGTCTCTACTGCCTGTTCTGAACGCGTCTCGTATGATTGAGGCATCTCATCTCCGATCGTTCGCAGTTCTTCATAGTGTGCCTGCAAAAAGTTCTTCAACCCAAAAGGGTCAATGGCACGGAAGCTCCTGCGGCTACCATGTGTCTGCACTGTCAGCATCCCTTCTGCCAGCAGGATGTCAGTAAAGTCCTTCCGCAACAGACTTGCAGCAACCGTCTCGCCATTAACAAGTTGCAGTAAAGCATTCATCAGGGTCTTAGATATCTTCATCACGCATTAATCGTCATCAAACGCTTAATGTGCGTCTGCGACTTGCCGTCCTTTGTCAGCAGATAGTTGTATTTATATAGGTCTGCATTATAACCCATTGGCGAACTGTTGATCAAATAGATGTTGCGTACATTGGCAAACTGCAGGATTCCGCTCACATTGCTTGGATGCAGTTTTCCGATTTCATCCATCATACAATGGATGATAAAGTCGCCATTCTTACGCGAGGCTCTGGTCTTGAACACATTGATGAGCATGATATTCACCATTGCTTTCACCAGGATATCCGTACCATCAGAACCTACGTTGTTGATACGTTCCACCCAACCCGTATTATTGTCATTTTCCTGAATACGGAACTGCAGACGGAACGTATCGCTAAGTGTCAGTTCTGTACGTGAAGGTTCCTTTTGCAGTTGCTTCATGAATTTTTTCAGAAAATCCACCACCTTTTCGTTCACCTTGTCACGGTCTCCGCCAGAGAAGAGGTTCAACTCACCGATAGTCAACGCGTTCTCCTCTGTGAAATCTCGAATCTGGCGCAGCAGGAGGATCATACGGTCGGACGATTCTTCTGCTCTCAGTTCAATGCTGCGAATGACACCAGCGAAGTTCCGCTCCTGGAAGTCGTGGTTTACTTCTGCGATTATGCTCCGGATTTCTGCCGAATGGTTCATCAGCATTCCTACTTCACGGGAAACGCTGCGCAAGATAGTGTTATAGTGCTCGCTGACACGCAAACGATACATCTCAATCTTGTCGTTTTCAATAAATTCCTGTAGGTTAAGTGCAAAACGCAAATAGTCTTCGTCGTATTGCGGAGTGATAAAGTGGAAGGTGTTATTGGCTCCAAAGTGGGAATTGAACGAGTTGGTAGCACGCTTCAATTCTTCCATCTTCTGGCGTTTCTTGTTGACTGCTCCACGCATCTGTACCACGAGGTCTGTCAAAGCCGTTGATGAGGCCAAAGCCACATCGTCGTGCAGGAACGCTTCTGGCAAGATGTTCTCCATCTGACAGAGTTGGCTATACTGCTTCAACCCATCCTTCATTGCATCAACGGCAGATTGCTTCAATTTGAGTTGCTCAGTTTTCTCCGTCCATTCTGATTCGAGACGTTTCCTTTTATCCTCATATTGATGACGAGTATTGGCATCCTTCGCCTCCAATTGCTTCTTTTCTTCCCGGAATTCTTGCTCATGCGAGAAGAGTTCTTCTTCGTCCTTACGATACTCAATGACAAAGTGCCGTTGTTTACTAATCTTGTCTAATGCGGTTTGTACGCTGGCAAGGTCGCGACGGCATAAGTCAAGGGCATTGGTATCCGCTCCCTTTCCTTTCAGTTCTTCACGTTCCTGTCGCTCCAGCATCAGCCGCCGTTCATCAATATCTTTTTTCTTGTTCGTCTTTTCCTCAGCCTGTTTCTGTCGGAAGGTATCGAACTGGCTCTGCAAATTGCGAATGGCAGCATTGTATTCCGTGTCAGCAGCCTTCAAATCCTTGTCACGTTTGGTTCGCTGGCTAGTTCTGGCTGTTTTTTCGTTTTCCAATGCCAGCAGCGTCTCGTTGTCAACCTTTGTCCGCTTTTCGCGTTCTGCGGCAACCATCTCCTGCTCCTTTTTCTCAGCTTGGCGTAAACGGGTCTCGGCATCCTTAATCTTAGTAGGGATTTGTTCTGTCTGAACTCTCAGAATGGTCTCTTTCTCACTGAGTTCCGTTATCCGTCCTTTATAGTTCTTGCGCAGACTCTCTTGCTCGTTTTCGCATTGAACCTGAAGGTCAGCAATCTCCTCCTTTTTTGCGGTTACAGCCTCCGCCTGCTGTTTTTGCAAACTACGATAGTCATCCGGTGTGCGATGGTGAACAGGTATGGCTTCCAGATTGAGGCTGATGCCAAAGAGGCTGCCATCGTCTGTCAGTTGGGGTGCCAGGCCTTGTGCATAAAGCACGTGCTGTTCATCGACAACCTTCCCAATGGTATCCTCCCATCCAGGTTTATTCTGAGTCAGCCAGTCGTATAAAGAACCTTTCCAACGGGCGAGCAAGGCTTCTGTTTCTGACAGTTCTGCCTGTAACTTTTTCAGTTGTTTCTGAGCCTCTTCCTGTCTGCGAGCGTAGTCGCGCTTTATTTGCTCATCCTTCAACTCCCATTCTTGTCGAAGTGCTTTCAAGTTGTTGGTCGTAACAGATAACTGGCTCTTCAATTCTTGTTCCTGTGCTTTCAGGTTCTGTATATCTTCCTTGCAACTCAATGTCTCTTTTTCCATCGGGTGCCAGTACTGCAACTCAGACAGGCGTTTATCTGCCAGATTGTGATTCCCTTGAAGCGTTGTGAGTCGTTCGTCAGATGCTGACAGCCATTCGCCGTACGCTTCTTCAACCGTTTTCTTTCGTTGGTCTCGTATCTTCACACATCTGTCTCTCCCCGTTTGTATACTGTCACGCTGACGTTGCAATTCTTCCTTCAGAGCAAGTACAAATTTACTCCACTCGTCGTCAAGAGCAGCGTAAAGTACCCGGTATTTCTCCGTCACATCCTTATACTGTTCCTCCAAAGCACGAAGCAGTCTTTCTTTTTGAGCCTTCTCGGCTAACAGTTTTGGCTCCTGCGCATCCTGTTCGATG
Organism: Bacteroidales bacterium; assembly: GCA_017460915.1. GTDB lineage: Bacteria > Bacteroidota > Bacteroidia > Bacteroidales > F082 > Limimorpha. Next base: position 84,171 of record JAFUAA010000047.1, read on the forward strand.
ATTGCCTTAATGCCTATCTCTTCGTAATGTTTGCGCTTTTTGCGAATATCATCCAAGCGTTGCTCTCGCTTGCTGATTTCTTTTGTCAATTTGTCGTGCTCCTTCTCGTATTCCTGCTGTGTGGCGTCAATCTTCTCCTTAATCTTGCCCAGTTTTCCTTGTACCTCACGAATTTCTTCCTCTGCCATCGGCAATTGCTCTCGGGTATAATTCACCACATGGTTCAGTTGGTGCCAGGTTTGCGTCATCTCATAATCAAGAGCTATAAGTAGGCGATAGGTTTCCACCACCTTAGCAGCCTTGTTGCGCACGGGAATCTCTCCACTGTTGTCTTTCCTGTACCAACAGTCAATCTCGTCAAACTCCTGCTCAAAGTCAGCCACCAAATGGCGATAGTCTGACAGGCGGATGCTATCCTCTACGTCCGTCATCGACTGGATAATGGTGTTTTTCACAAAATCAGCATCGAGTTTGCTGTTTAGAAAAACGTTCTGTATGCTGCGCGGTATATTTTGGTACTTCGAACTTTCCACAATGGCATATTTGTCATAACGATGACTGCGGTCGTGGGTGTTACCGAAGATAATATTACGATACTGTTCGTAGGTCTCAATCTTGGCGCTGATTTCTTTGTTGCCTATGCGTTCGCGAATACGAATCCAGTCGCTCTCTACTCGTCCGCTGCCATCCACGAACCACGATTTCTGATACGGGGCATCAATAAAGCGGAAGACCGCCTTCCCCTGACTGCGATAAGTCATGATGGAATAGGCACTATGTTCCGTTTTTACTTCATAGATTATATACGAGTTGCTGTAACGGAAGTAGAACTCTTCGAACGACTTCTGCCCCTGTTGTATGCCCAGACGCATTTTATCAGCATTATAGAAGAACAGCAATGCCCTCAACACCGTACTCTTACCTACACCCTGTGTTCCTGCGAAATGAACATTGCCATCCAACAGCACCTCTGCGTATGGAATATTTGCAGAGTTTAGGAATACGATTTTGTTCAGATGTCTCATAGCTCGGGTACCTCCTCTTCATTATAGATTGTTATCAGGTTCACCATGTCCTCGGCATAGCGGAAGGCGGCTGTCACTTTGTAGGTACCGTCTTCCTCGTTGATGAGTTCTGTAAATCCCATATTGGTGAGTTCATTGATGAGTTTCTCCACAATCTCCTGATTGGAGTTCTGTTTGCGGAACAGTTTACGTGCTTTGTCGCGCAGTTCTACATCGAGGTTGATACGCTCCAGGATGTGTGTGGAACGAAACTGAAAACCCGTGGAGAATGTAATATCGTATGTTTTCAAGAAATCCAGAATATCCACCCATTGCGCAAAACTCTGCAATTTCTGTTCAATGGTTTGCTTTGCCTCCTGATTGCGGGCAAAGTAGTAATAGCCATCTCCTGATTCCAATCGTAGTCCTAATTCAGAGAAATAGGTCTCGTAGTCGGAAAAGTTCTCCTCGATGTCGTCGTACAGGTGCTTAACTTCCTGGTCGGTACTGTCAACCGAGAGGAAGCCGCCTTTGCTCATCCGTTCAAAGATTCGTTGTGTATTAGTTCGCATATATCAGTGCATATTCAATGTTTTCAAAAGTCTCGTAGTTGTCAGTAATGCGCAGGTCATCACTATGTTGAGTCGCCATCTGGCAGTAGAGGATGATATGGTCATTCAGGGTTCGTGGCTGGTGGTAGTTATAGTTTCTGATGAACGAGAACAAGTGTTGGCCCTGTGCCTTGAAAGCATTCCACAGTTCTGTCGTGTTGACGCTGTTCACTTCCTCCATGTCGTTATTCAAGAATACTTCATCCAGCGGGTCTGCCTCGGTTCTTGCCAACCGACGAATATCATTTTTGCCGACGATTTTTCGTATCAAGGCGTAGGCCTCTTCATTGCTACGGAGCATATCTACCGACAGGAAAATGCGGTTGTAGGGCCTTTTCTCCATCCACAACGGATTGTCTTCGTCCAATACACGCACCACATTGGTGTCTTCTCTCCATGTCAATTGGTCTTTCAGATATTTCAATCGACGTATCTTCTTCAGCAACAAACTCTGTTGTTCAATCTGGTTGATGTAGTCAATAATCTGCTTCTCGATTTCCAACAGGTTATGGTCAGCCTCGGTGAAATCATTACGGACATCCATCGTCGTGCGCTGCATATCCGGATCGGTGGCCATCTTGAAGAATACCACCTCACCGTCCATCATCTTCTCGCACTCCGCCATCAACTGCTTGATGCCCTTCCGTTTCTCATCAAGATTCTCCAATCGCGTCTTCTTGATCTTATAATTGGGTTCCTGCTTATAGGCCACATCCACATTTCGCTTCAAGTCTATCACATTCTTCAGCGTCCTCAGTCCGATACGTCGAAGCATCTTCCTAACATTACTCTGATATTGTGACTTCCTGTGCTCATTAGTCTCCTCAAGATAGTAGCCAATATTTTCCTTCAATGCGTTGATATGTTCTCGGACACTCGCCACGCTGATTTCCTCATTCATGTCAAGCACTTCCTCGAAGAACTGCACATACACGTCCTCCATTTCCAGGAAGTCACCATTCTCGTGTATCACTCCATGTTCGATGAGATACTGCACCCGCTCCCGCTTATAGTCCACAATCTCCATGGCGAAGTCCGTGCGGTAGGAGAGGGACTTGCGCCGTTCGAACATATCGCGAAACAGCACCTTCTCCCTGTCAAGCATCTTGACTAATTCTTCTATTGTTCGGAAATTCGATAAAACTTCCATGATTTATTCCATTTGTAGGTTTGTAGCAATTTATTCTAGCCAGCTTTCGAGCATTATGTGCAACAAAAATACAAACATTTCCCAAAACCAAAGAACCTTTACCACAAAAATCACGTATTGGCTTTTCAATTTTCTATTTTCCCTTCTTATAAAAAACAAATCAATTTCTTCCATCCCCTCAATCCACCAATAAACTTGTTTCGAAATCACGGCCTCAGGAACCCACCGTCTTTCTTGTCCATAAAACAGACTTTTATCTGGCAACACAAACCTCCCAATGCCCCGTCTTGTTGCTGCCTATTCGGGCAATGGCGCCTTTCTTTTTCAGTTCGTTGAGCTGGCGTTTGACGGTGGCTTCCGATGTATCCACTGGCCGTAACATTACATCCCATCCGTATGTCTGCTTCTGCTGATGGTGTTTTCTCCCACAATATATGCATAGCAAGCAGCGGGCATAAACTGCAAATTGCCCCAAGGCTGGCTCGACAAACCGCTTTGGGTCATCGTGGTCACAAGGGCCTGGCGTAAGTTGTTGGTTTCCATATACGACTTCAGCGACACCAATTCGTTGGAGTTTTCGAAATATCGGTCACTCCACTTCACTTCAACGGCCCATTCGGGTTTTTGCTTGGCTTCATTGATGCCCACGATGTCCACCTCGCCCATTTCTTTCTTTCCGATACGCCAGTTGGCGTAACTGATGTCGCCACCCAAACGCGGGATCCACTGTGAAATGACCGCAGTTTCCACCATTTCGCCAATCTCGCCGTCGGCCATCGTGATCGGCTGGAACAACGCACAACGCAACGAAGGATTGGTCAAGTAAATCTTGAAATTGCGCTCACGCTGATAGCGTTTGGCCGTATTGTCGGTGCGATGGATGATTTTTATCAAAAAAGCAGCCTCAAGGTATTCGAGATACTTGCGAAGCGTGTCCTTCTTCACGCCCGTGTTCTGCGAAAGGCTCTCGAAAGAAAACTGGTTTCCAGACAGATAAGCCACCATCGTGAACATGGAGTTGAGTTCTTGCACATCGGTAATGCCATACAGCACGGGCAAGTCGCGCATGAGCACCTTGTCAACAATGTCGTGTCGGACATATTGCCGAGGGTCGGAGTGGATTTCTGCACTAAGAGCCACTTCGGGATAGCCACCGTAATTGATGTAATCAATAAACAACTCATTCAGCCGCTGAATGTCAGGCGATTCAAGGATGCGAGTCGGTTTCCCGTTCCAACTGATTTCGCTTTCTCCGACCAAGCCTTCCTCCTTGTGCAAATGGAGGTATTCGTAGAACAACAGCGGCGGCAAATGAAAGTCGGTGAAACGGCCCGCCCCGCTCTCAATACTGCTTTTCTTCAAAGCCGCAGCCGCACTGCCAGAAGCCACAAAACGCACATTGGGATAAGCATCGACCAACGACTTGAGATGGATTTCCCAATCCTTCAGGTATTGCACCTCGTCAAAGAAGACATAATGCTGCTCGTCGAATGAAAACGCCTTCCCCATGGCTTTGAATGCCGTGTACATCAACTGTTCAAGCGGAACGCCATTATAGATAGGCGTTTCCACCGAAAGATAAACCAAGTTCCGGGGCGAAACCCCATCATCAATAAGACGTTGTATGGTATGATAGATCATGACCGTTTTCCCGACACGGCGCGGACCCATCAGGACAAAAGCCCGCTTGATCTCCATATTGCTTACCATAGCATAGAAACTTTCAAGATAAGCCCTCGGCATCAATGCCTTGAAATCTTCACGAATGGCACCGCTTGACCACCAAGGGTTGTCCATCATCATTCGCGAAAACATCTGTTTTTCAACCACTTCGTTTATCTCCATTAGTTCACTACTTTAGTTTACGCCGCAAAGATACATCTTTTTTGGAAAAATAAGACTATTTTTTTCGCTTATTTTGACAAATTAGGAAAATTTAGAGAAAACAAATGTAAAACAAAGCAATATATTTTCTTATTTTTCCATTATATATAATTGATATTCAGATATATAAATTCATTTTTTCAATTAAGTGGATTGTAATACGCTTATTTTTCCAAACGAGGGGATTTTAAAACCCCGCCAAGCGCATCGTCACCGTGGGAATGAGCAACAAGGCGCCGATGACGATGAGGACAAGGATGAACTTCCAGATGAAGCGCACCCACTTGTCCCACGGGATGCGGGCCACGCCGAGGGCGGCCATCAGGACGCCGCTGGTGGGAGTGATCATGTTGGTGAAGCCGTCGCCAAACTGGAAGGCCATCACCGTGGCCTGACGCGAGATACCAATCAAGTCGCTGAAAGGTGCCATAATCGGCATGGTGATGGCGGCCTTGGCCGAGCCGCTAGGGATGACGATATTAATCAAGGTCTGGATGCCATACATGATTTCCGCCGAGGCGATCTGCCCCACGTTGCTCATCGACTTGGAGAGGCCGTAGAGAATCGTGTCGATGACGCCACCGTCCTGAAGCACGATGACGATGCCGCCCGCCAAGCCCACGATGACCGCCGCCGAGAGGATGTCGCCCATGCCTTCGAGGAAAAGTTTCGCAATATCGCTCGCGCTCTTGTCGACCGCGAGGCCACTGGCGATGCCGAGCACCAAGAACAGCGAGGCAATCTCCATGATGTACCAATCGTAGCCTAATACCCCGACCACGAGGAAATAGACCGTGGCGAACAGCAGGGTCAGGACGAAATAATGCACCGTCTTGCGCAAGGTGACGATGCCCAACAGGACAAACACCGCCGTCCCGATGGGCAGCAGCGGCAAGGTGGTCGAGTTGTTGCCGATTTTCAAGGTCGTTTGCGGATAAAGTATTGAGAATACGATTAATACGACGGCCAGAAAACCAAAGACGAACCACGCCTTCTTTGGAGTTATCAGTTGGAAGTTATCAGCTGTCAGTTGAGCATGTTCGGCTCTCCAATAGGCATCTTCGTCGTACATGATGGACGACTGCGGGTTTTTCTTCACCTTGTTGGCATACCACAGCACGAAAATGATGCCCACCACGGTCAGGATAGCCCAGCAGAAAGCACGATAGCCGAGACCCGTGAAGAGCGGAATGCCCGCGATGCCTTGAGCGATGCCAATGGTGAACGGGTTGAGCATCGCGCCCGAAAAACCGATGTGCGCCGCCACATACACCATGCAGAGGCCCACGATGCTGTCGTAGCCCATCGAGATGGCCAGCGGAATGATCATCAAGGTAAAAGCAATGGTCTCCTCACTCATGCCGAACACGCTCCCGAAGAGGCTGAACAGCAACATAATCAGAATGATGACGATGTTGTTCACCCCGATTTTCCGCATCAACTTGCTGCGTTCGAGGCGTTTGGTGAACTTCAGAAACGAGAGGATGCCCATGTCGATGGCTTTGCTCTTGTTCATGATCCAGAATGCGCCCCCGATGATCAAGATGAAGACGATGATGTTGCTCTGCTTGACGAATCCCTTGTAGAATGCCGAAAACACCTGCCACGTCTGTGGCTCGGCGTGGAACGTATTGTCGCCAACTGACTCCGGCAGTTGGTCGGCATAATAAAACGTCATCACCGTCTCCCCGCCGACCTGCTCCTCGACGTATTTCCCCGGGGGGATAATCCATGTGAGCACTGCTGCGATGACGATGATACAGAAAACGATAACGAAGGTATGTGGGACTTTGCGCTTTTTCATCGACTTTTCAAAATTTAATGCAAAATTATTGATTTTTTTCTTTGCGTTATCGTTTTTTTTGTATATTACGCAGCGTAAAAATTCAAAAACACATACGCCATGAAAAAATCACTACCATTTACAGCAATACTAATTTGGGCAAAAACAACGGTGTTGAGAATGATGAAGTTATTACGACAGAATTGCTATAATTGATTGTAAATTAGCCGATTAATGTTGTTTGCACTTTTGGATGATTTGCAAGTGTGGACAAATATGGAGCCCGTTCCGTTACCAAAGTGTTACCTACTGTTTGTTTGGGTAATCTGTGTAAAATCGGGTATTCTGTACGAGATTTCCGACGGTTCGGAATAATATACATGTTCTGGCATGTTTTGCATAGCAGGGGATGCTCTTGGATTTTTTAGAGTCTGTTTAAATTTCAGGTTGATAATTTGTTGAGCATGATTTTTGAGAAGGCAATTTGGATCATGGCCTCAGAGGATTCGGAGTAGAACTCGTAGTCCATGGCGATTCTCCTAAAGTTGTAGAGCCAGGCGAAAGGCC
>JAFUAA010000048.1 GCA_017460915.1 Bacteroidales bacterium
AACCGCTCTATCAGCCCTACGCGCTTCATTCGTTGGTACACCTCTTTATATGAAGTGCCCAACATTCGGGCGGTGGTTTCAATACAAGTGGCCACGAAAGTCATAACCACCTGCGTCCTCGATATTTCAACAACATTCTTCATAATACGACATTCAAGTGCAAAGATACATTTTCTTTTTGAGATGGGAAGATGTTTTGCGAAAACAACAATGATGGGGAAGTCTTTTTTCAGAAATAGAAAGCAAAATCCAAAATAGGAAAAATAACGTTCTGAAAAGCTACATCACTTAAGCAATCCGATCGCAGGCTTGGGTTGCGGATGGTTCATTATGCCCCCAGAGAATTTTATACAAAAAAATCCGTAAAATAGGTAATTCTTTTTCTGCGGATTTCTTGTATTTTTGCACGGACATAATTTATTGGACGATGTGGCTTTTGAAATGATCGAACTATGAATAAAAAGATTTTGATTCTCGCCGCGGCAGTCGTAATGATGGCTTCTTGCGGCAGCAAAACGGAAACGAAAAAAGAGATGAATACATTGAGTTTCAACAACGAGCAGGCAGTCTGTATGTCAGCCATCGCCTGCAACGAGGCCAAAGCCGACTATGCGGCCTTGAGCCAAGCCCTCAACGAAGGATTAGATGCTGGCCTGACCGTCAGCCAAGTGAAGGAAGCCCTTTCGCAACTCTACGCTTACACGGGTTTCCCGCGCTCGTTGAACGCCCTCGGCACCTTGCAAAAGGTGTTGGAGCAACGCCAAAACGAAGGCAAAACCACCCTCGAAGGCGAGGACGCCACGCCGTTGCCGAGCGATTACGACGCCTTGAAGCAAGGCACCGAAGTGCAGACACAGGTGAGTGGTCGCGCCTTTGATTATGCCTTCTGTCCCGCCGAGGATTACTATCTGAAAGCCCATCTTTTCGGCGATATCTTTGCCCGTGACAACCTCACCTTCGCCGACCGCGAACTTATCACCGTCAGCGCGCTGAGCGGACTGGAGAATGTGATGCCGCAGTTGCAGGCACATGTGCGCGGTGCCTTGAATATGGGCGTGAGCGAAGCCCAGCTTCGTGCCATTCCCGATGCCCTCGAAGCCAAAGGCTTGCTTTCTGAAGCGCAACGAACCCGCGCCGCCATCGCCACGGCGGTGGACGGCAAGACCGATGTCGCCTACTCGTCGTCGGTGTGGCCACTCGGCGAGCCGAATACGGCCTTTGCACAATATTTCGTTGGCAACAGCTACCTCGCCATCCTCGACCAAAGCGGCTTGTGCAACGTCACCTTCGAGCCAGGATGCCGCAACAACTGGCACATCCACCACGGCGCGGTGCAGATGCTGGTCTGCGTGAGCGGTCGCGGCTGGTATCAGGAATGGGGCAAGGAGCCTGTCGAGCTGAAGCCTGGCGTGGTCATCGCCGTCCCCGAGGGCGTGAAGCACTGGCACGGCGCTGCCAAGGACAGTTGGATGCAACACCTCACCTACCACACCAACGTGCAGCCTGGCAACAGCACGGAATGGCTGGAAGCGGTTGGGGATGATCAATACTCAGCACTTTGAATAATCAACAAATAAAACACCATTACAATGAAGAAACACATCATGATTTTGGCGGCCATTTTGGGCATCAGCCTGACGGCCTGCTCGCAAGGAAACAACAAGAAAGAAAACAAACAAGCAACACAAACAACAGAAACACAGGAGAACAAGGAAATGAAGACACTGGTAGTTTACTTCTCGGCCACGGGAACCACCAAGGCCGCCGCACAACGCCTGGCGAAAGAAAAGAACGCCGACCTTTACGAAATCACGCCCGAAGTGCCCTACACCGACGCCGACCTCAATTGGCGCGACAAGCAGAGCCGCTCCACCAAGGAGATGACGGACAAGAGCTCGCGCCCCGCCATCGCTGGCCGTTGCGAGAACATCGCCGACTACGACGTGGTTTGGATCGGCTTCCCCGTGTGGTGGTACACCGCCCCCACCATCATCAACACCTTCATCGAGGCCCACGACCTGAGTGGCAAGACCTTGTGCGTCTTCGCCACCAGCGGCGGCAGCGGCGTGAGCGGCTCGGCCAACGACCTCAAGAAAGCCTATCCGCAATACACTTGGGGTGAGAGCCGTTTGATGAACTAAACGCTTGCATCGGTATCGCAATATTACAGTGATTTTCAAGGCTGTTTTCTGAAAAGAAGACGGCCTTTTTATTATACCAAGTTTCTACCCATTGACTCCGCAATGCAGCAAGAAGTAATCATAGAAAAAGACTTGTTCAGTTTGGGTTCCGACCGCGTGGCGGATTATGTGGCGCACATCTAATAAAAAGTGATAATCTTTCCGAAAACAAAATAATTTGTATTTTTGCAAAGTTCAAAACGATAAGACTAATTCGATCTTGCATAGCATCTATGTTGGAACTTGACAAACACAACAACGAGAACAACTTGCTGGTTTCGCAAGTGGCGCAAATCATTCGCGAAGCGCGACAAACCGCATATCGTGCAGTGAATTTCACGATGGTGTTGGCCTATTGGAACATCGGAAAACTCATCGTGGAAGACGAACTGCATTGGGAACGCGCTGACTATGGAAAGGCCGTGTTGCGCAACCTTTCGCAACGCTTGACCAAAGAGTTTGGCAAAGGCTTTGACGAAAGCAATTTGCGATATATGAGGTTGTTCTACAAGACATTCCCGATTTGTGACACGCTGCGTCACGAATTGAGTTGGTCGCATTACCGCCGACTCATCAGCGTGGAGAACAGCGATGCCCGGTTGTGGTATATGAACGAAGCCGCTGATTCGGTTTGGTCAACGCGGCAATTGGACAGACAGATTTCGACATTGTATTACGACCGTTTGCTGGCAAGCCAAAACAAGCAGGTCGTCATCAAGGAAGCCGAGGAGAAGTTGAAGGCTGTTTCGCCCGAAGATTTCATCAAGGATCCGTATGTGTTGGAATTCCTCAACCTGAAAGACTATCCCGACCTTCGCGAATCGGATGTGGAAAAAGGATTGATTAGCAATTTGCAGGACTTCCTTTTGGAACTTGGCAAGGGCTTCTGCTTTGTGGCTCGCCAGAAAAGGATGCGATACGACGACGAGGATTTCTATGTGGATTTGGTGTTCTACAACAGCATTTTGAAATGTTATGTGTTGATTGACTTGAAGCTAGGGAAACTGACGCATCAGGATGTCGGACAAATGGATAGTTACATCCGTATGTTTGACGACTTGATGAAACAACCCGACGACAACCCTACCATTGGACTGATACTTTGCTCTGAAAAGAATGAAGCCGTTGCCCGCTATTCCGTCTTGAACGATGCCAAACAAATGTTCGCCTCGAAATACAGGCTCACTCTGCCCACCGAGGAGGAACTGCAAGCCGAATTGACCGAAGCCCGAAAAACATTGGAGAAATAGAAATATAAATAGTTGATTATCAAAATAATAAAATCAAAACAAACAAAGAAAAGTTATTAAACTAACATATTATAAATCATAGTGTTTGCTGTTTGTTGGAATAACACTGAAACGTAGGAAATTTCAAAATTACACCGAAAACAGACCGTAAACACCCGCAAAGCGTGGGCGTTTTGTCTGTGTAATTCGGTTTCCTACGACCGCAGTGTTAGGGCAAAATTGCCCACGCACTGTGTTCGTAGGGGACAAATTGCCAAACGCGAAAAAACAATGCGTATGGCAAAGACAGTCAAACAGCACGGACGGGTCTATACTCCCGATTATTTGGTCAAACTTATCCTTGATTTTGGAGGATATGACAATCCTAATCTATTGGGGAAACATGTCATCGACAACAGTTGCGGCGATGGAGCTTTCCTCAAGGAGATCGTAAAACGATATTGCAGCCAATTCCTTTCAAAGTCCGACGGTTTGGAAGAATTAAAACGCGAATTGGCATTATATATTCACGGCATTGAATTGGATGCCGAGGAGTGTAAACTATGTGTTCAAAATCTGGATGCTATCGTTGCGGAATTTGGTCTGTCAAACATCCAGTGGGACATAATCAATGCGGACACCTTGTCGGTTGACAAATATAACGGCAGAATGGATTTTGTCTTTGGCAATCCGCCGTATGTTCGTGTCCATAACCTTGAAGACAATTATTCTTCTGTCAAGAAGTTCCATTTTGCAGAACAAGGTATGACGGATTTATTCATCGTCTTTTTCGAGATAGGTTTCAATATGCTTTCAAGAGATGGCGTGATGAGTTTGATTACGCCAAGTTCGTGGTTGACCAGCAAGGCAGGAAGCAATCTTCGAAAATACATCAGACAACATAAGAATTTGTCGGGATTGATTGACTTGGAACATTTCCAGCCATTTGAAGCAACCACCTATATGCTGGTTTCAAGGTTCCAAAGACCGCAAACCTTTGAAAAGATTGAATATAGCAATTTTGATGGAAACAACCGGACCAAACAATTCCAAAGTTGGCTTTCATTGGAGGAAATAAGCATAGGCGATTGTTTCTATGTGGCGAATAGTGAGAAACTCGCCGAATTGAGGGGAATAAAAACAGGATCTGCTTACGATTATGTGTCTGTTAAAAACGGTTTCGCGACTTTGGCAGACAAGGTTTTCATAGGTGATTTCGATTTCACCGAAGGAACAATAAATATTCTCAAAGCCTCAACGGGCAAATGGAGCCGATGTATCTATCCGTATGATAATCAAGGGAAACCGTTGCCGTTACACGAGTTTATGAAATATGAAGCGGCTTATCAGCACTTGTTGTCAAATGCTGACAAACTCACAAAAGACAGGGACATTGATAGTGATCAATTTTGGTATCTGTTTGGAAGGACGCAAGCATTGAAGGATGTTTCCAAGATGAAATATGCCATCAACACCATCATCAAAGACAAAGACAGCATTAAACTTGAAAAGGTGCCAGAGGGTAAGGGGCTCTATAGCGGACTATATATCTTGACGGAAATCGGATTCGATGAAATCAGACAACTTATTTATTCCGAGGATTTTATAGATTACATCAAATCATTGAAAAACTACAAAAGCGGAGGGTATTACACTTTCGCATCCAAAGATTTAGAACAATACTTGAACTACAAAATAAGCGAAAAATATGGACAATCAAGAATTTCTGAAGGTTGTAGGAAACTCTTTTAAGAAGTTCCTCGAAACGGGCTCTCGTAGCAACGAGAAACTGAAGATTTTGCACGGAGCAATAGCAAAAGACCTGCGAGAACGCTTGGGAATGGGCTACTCGGTTTGCTCTTTGGGAATCGGAAACGGAAAAGAAGAAAAACTCGATGGACGATACATAGACAAAGTGGTTGACATCACTATTAAGCGGGGTCAGAAGTCGATTGCTGGAATTGGCGTAAAATTCGTAATGCAAAACTATTCCCAAAATTCAAACAACTATTTTGAGAATATGTTGGGTGAAACGGCCAACATACGATGTGCCAATATCCCTTATTTCCAAATCTTTATCATCCCCGATACATTGCCTTATTATAACAAACAAGGTCTGCTTCAAAAATGGGAAGAGTTCACCGTTCACAATGCGATAAAGTACCTTACTTTGTCCGAGGATAACATTCAGACCTCTATTCACACACCTACCAAAACCTTATTGTTTGTGGTTCATCTTCCTGAAATCACAAAGCCCATCGCTGACAAATACGATTATGTCGATTATTATGAAAGCCAGACGGATTTTGTTGTTAGGGAATCATCTGAACGATACGGAAACTTTTCTTCGGCGGTCATCTATAATGACTATGAAGACTTCGCCAACAAAGTTGTGCATTACATCCAGTTTATGTAGGTCATTACGGTCTTTTCTTTACCTTTACCCTTCTCCACCAAAAGTGAAACAATCCCCGTAAAATGTATAAAAGCATTTCCAGTGATTTTTCGTTTTTTTGCAGAAAATACAAAACCGAGATGAACAATGCCGAAATTGCCGACTTGATTGCCGAATGGCTTGAGGAGCATGATTTGAAATAAAACAGCAAAAAAGCATTCTTTGCAAAATCCGCAACTCAGGCGCAGACCGGGATTGCGGATTTTTTATTTCCTCGAAAACACCTTAAAGGCCTTGCTCATAGTGGGCAGATGGTTCTTGATTTGGGGTTGGTAGCGGCTGGCAAGCAAGATGATTAAAGTAATGATGCCAATCATGGTGGTCGGGCCATACAAATTGCGCAAACTCAACATCATGGCGTTTTCCACCACTTCGCTGGCAATGGTGCCGTAGTCGTGGCTTCGGAACGAGACAGCGCTCACTTGCGAACCCAAGCCGCTGAGGTTTTTGGCCATTTCCATCTTGAACCAATGTCCGCAAAGCGAACTTCCCACCGCCGAGCCTGGCCCGATGCGCACAAAGCCCAAGATGGTCAGCACTTGGAAACGGTGCTGGAGCGGCACGATGCCCTCGACGTATGTCGTCAGGACGATGAAAATCATCACATGGCCGACTCCATAAAGGAACATCGGCACATAAAACGCTTGGATGGGCGTTTGTGGCGTGATGGCAAAAGTCATCATCAAGACATACAGTGTTATGCTTCCTATGCTTATGAAAGTCAGTGGTTTATAGTTGAAATGCCAGCGGTCGATGGCTTGCACGGAGGAAAAACCACCGAACAAAATTCCCGCCAAAACCCACCATTTCAGATTGGCGATGCTGAGGCTTCCGTAATGTAATACTTCCTCGGTGAAGATGTGGTGCAAGATGCTTTCGGTACTCATCATCAGTGCGGCTACAAAAAAGAGTATCAGGATGTTCCAGAGGTTGTGGTAACGGAAAGCTGGATATTCCAAATAAGGATGCCGATAATGGAACATCCTGTAAACCAGCACGGAAAGTGAGGCGAGAATCACGCCGATGGCGATATGCGAGTAGGGCGAATGGAACCAGCCGATTTGGTCGCCGTAAACGAAAATGAAGGTGAACGCCATCAAGACAAGTCCCCATAGGAACATACCAATCCAACTGATGCCATAAAGCCGGTTGAGCGGCATAAGCCGAATGTCGCGCATCAGCACGAAAACCATCAGAGCCACAAGGAGTTGCAAGCCCATCATCAGATAGTTCATATATTGCCAAGACAGGCCGTAAACGACATGGCTGGCCACGATGCCCGACAGTTCGATGCCGCCGAAAACCACCGTGAAAACGATGGCCAAAAAAGGCGCAAAATTGTAGCGCGGCGACACCTTCATCATGATGGAAGAAAAGCACTCGAACGAGCCCCAAAGTTTCAGGATGCCGAAGATGAAATTGGTGAGGGCCAAAATCGGCATAAAGGAGGTATTCAGGCAGATAAGATTGCACAAGACCATTCCCAATGAGACGATGAGCAGGATTTGTTTCGTGGTGAAACGGAATTTGAAGCGAAACAGCACGGGGAAGGTCACCGTAACGCCAATCATGCCGCAGAAGCCGCAGAAAAGCACATCGTTGGGCGTGAGTGAGGTGGTGGCGGAAATCGGGCCCGAAAGGCCCATGAAAAGCGCATCCGACATCTGGAAAACAAGCGGGAAAAACAGCGTAATCCAAAAGCGGAGTTTTTCGGGGACGAAGTCCCTATACATCGGCATAGAGAAGCCTTGTTGTTGATGCTCAGCCATTTATTTCATCATCTCGCATTCAACATTCAAGCCAGCGCGCAACTGCTTCATAGCTTCAGCCTCGTTGTCGCTGTCAAAGGCAATCTTGACGGGGATGCGCTGCTCCGTCTTGACGAAATTGCCCGTCGAATTGTCTTGTGGCACAATGGAATAACGTGCACCCGTGGCGTTGGAAATGGCTGTGACGGTGCCGCTGAAAACCTGATTGGGCAGGGCGTCGACGGTGATTTTCATCTTCGAGCCGATTTCAATGTTGTGCAACTGCTTCTCGCGATAGTTGGCAATGACCCAATACTCTTCGTCGCTGACAATGCTGACCAGATTCATTCCGGGTTGGATGAGTTCGCCTTCGTGGATGGTCTTGGGCGAGGTGTAGCCGTCGCATGGCGCGGTGATGACAGTGTATGATAGGTTGAGTTCGGCGAGGTGGAGCGCGGCTTCGGCAATGGCGATGCCCGCATCGTTTTGGTCGAGGCGTTGGGTTTGCTCGCTTTTCACCAATCGGGTGCTTTGCTGCTGCTGTTTCATTGTCTCGTAGTTGGCTTTCATGGCCTCGTATTGCGTTTTCACGGCGTCGAATTGCGCCTTGGTCACGGTCTCGCTCTCGTAAAGGTTTTTATATCGAGTGTAATCGGCCTCGGCGTTTTTCAGACGGATTTCCATTTCGCGCAGGCTGGCATCGCTCACGGCAATGTTGTTTTGCGTGGTGCGAATGCTCGTGTTCATAGCCGCCTTGCCGACATTGGCGTTCTTGTAATTGGCTTGTGCCTGAGCCAGTTGCAGGCGAAATTCGGCATCCTCAATGAGTACCAAAGTGTCGCCCTTTTTCACAGGTTGGAACTCGTCAAAGCGGATTTCCTTGATGAAGCCTGGCACCTTGCTGCTGACGGGCGTAATGTGCTGATACACTTGTGCGTTGTTGGTGTAGGTCGTCTTCATCGTGTGCCAAAATTGGGCGCAGACCCAAACGATACCTACTATTAATAATGCGACGACGACAATGTTGGCGACGATTTTCTTGGTTTTCTTTTTCATGGTTTAGAGTTTTCCGGTTAAGTAATGGAGGTTGAGGTAATAATAATAAATGCTGATTTTCGCGTTGACCCATTCCAATTCGGCGGAAAGCTTGCTGTTGGAGGCATCCAGCATATCGGTGAGCAGGGCCAGTTCGTTGTCGTAGCGGTTTCGGGTCATACGGTAGTTTTCGTTGGCCAAAGCCAAGGTCTTCTCGCAGATTTCGAGGTTTTTCACCGCCTCTTGGTATTGCACAAACACGGCGTGAACGCCATTGTCGACGCCTTCTGCCACAACGGTTTTTTCTTCTTGGCTGCGCTGCACTTCAAGCCTTGCCTTGCGGATGTCGTGACTGCTTTTGTAGAGCGACGAGAGGTCGTATTGCAGGCCAAGACCGACAAACCAATAGTTGAAGTTCTTGTTGATGACGGGCACTTCGATGAGGATGGGGCCGTCCAAGTGTTCCTCGCCCACGAGGGCAAGTTTGGGTCGCCGCGCCGATTGGGCCAGTTTTTCCTTCTCTTCGTTCATACGGATGACGAGGTCGAGTTGCCGAAGTGCTGGCGCGTTCTGCGAGGCGGACTGTTGCCAATCGTTTTCAGAAATAGTCTGCAAGATGTTGTGTATCAATGTGCTGTCAGGCTCGATTTCAACCGAGGTGTCCCAACCGATAGCGTTGGTGAGTTGGTAGTTGAGGATTTCCTTTCCATTGAGGAGTCGGGTGCGTTGCATTTTCAGGTTTTCGAGCTGCAACTCATAGCGCGTGATGTCGTTTTTCAGTGCCATACCCTGGGCTTGCCGGTTGCGGATGTCGTCTAGCATCTTTTCCGTGAGGGCGATGTTCTGGTCGAAAATGCGGATTTGATTGCCTAATTTGAAGAGGTCAAGATAATGGCCTGCCAGCAGGAAATGCACTTCTTGGCGTTTCTGCTCGTGTTGCAATTGGGCCATTTGCACACCTAAATCGGCCAATGCGATGCCGCTGTTGAGGGCACCTCCGGCATAGATGACCTGTGCCACTTGCAAGCTGAAGTTATTGCCGAAATGTGGCATATCGATGGGCATTCCGTTGCCGAAATTGCGGTCCCAAAGGTAGCCGTTGCCGATGTAGGAGGCGGAAAGCGAGGCGTTGATGTCGGGCAGGCGACCGCTTTTGGCCGCGAACAGCCCTTCTTGCGCCGCTTGAACACCGATAGAGTTGGTTCTCAGTGCTTTGTTGTTTTCGTCGGCGAGCCTAAACATTTCGTCGAGGGTTAGGCTGCGTTTCTGTGCCTGCGCCGATAGGCATAACGCAAACGACAGAAACATCACGAGATGATGTCTGGTTTTCATTGGGTGGAATTTGAATAGGTTATTGCATATAAATCATCCAGTTAATCCGATTGTTTTAAATATAAAGCGTTGGATTTCAGCTGGTAACAGGATTTACATGCCCGAGGGCAAAACGCGTTCATTATACGCTTGAAACTCCGTTTTTCGGGCTGCAAAAGTACGAAAAAAAGGCTTTTTCTTGTTTCTGCCGAACGGAAATTTTGTTCGTTTGCGAGTGAGTTTTCCTCGCAGGCCTATTTCTCTCGATATGTCTACAACCTCTTGGGGAAATATCCTTCGGAGTTTCGGGAGAAATGATTTCCTCCAAATAAAAAGTGATAATCTTTCCGAAAACAAAATAATTTGTTTTTTTGCGGAGTTCAAAACGATAAGACTAATCCGATCTTGCATAGCATCTATGTTGGAACTTGACAAACACAACAACGAGAACAACTTGCTGGTTTCGCAAGTGGCGCAAATCATTCGCGAAGCGCGGCAAGCCGCTTATCGTGCAGTGAATTTCACGATGGTTTTGTGGCCTATTGGAACATCGGGAAACTCATCGTGGGAGACGAACTTCACTGGGAACGCGCTGACTATGGAAAGGCCGTGTTGCGCAACCTTTCGCAACGCTTGACCAAAGAGTTTGGGAAAGGCTTCGATGAGCGCGAACTTCGTAAAATGTGCCAGTTTTATCGGTGTTTTGAGATTCGGGACACACTGCGTCCTGAATTGAGTTCGCCTCGAAATACAAACTCACTTTGCCCACCGAGGAAGAACTGCAAGCCGAATTAGGCAAGGTGAGAAAAATGTTAGATTACCTAAAATAAGTGTTATGGAATTCGTAATCGAAAACAATAAATTGCTAGAGATAAAAAAACCAGAAAAGGATGTTCATATTCCAGAAGGTGTCACAAGTTTAGACCATGATGTATTCAATTCATTAAAAGAAGTAAAGAATGTCTGGTTTCCATCATCATTAATAGATTGTCATGGCGGACGCGTATTGTTGTTTAGAGACCAAGAGAATATTTTCGTCGATCCAGACAATCCTATGTTTTCTTCTGATGAGGGTGTTCTATATAATAAAGACTATACGGTTTTTACTCTGTTGCCCGATGAATAAGAGGGGTATCTATAAATTAGCTCTAACAACGAAAATGGTTGCCGAAGACGCTTTCTGTTGCAGTTGTCTTGATGAAGTTGTTCTAAATGATGGACTTGAATCTATCGGAAGGTACGCTTTTTCTGACAACAATATTCGTCATTGGATTTTTATTCCAAAATCCGTAATACATATTGACAAGGAGGCTTTTGTCGGAGAATGGTCTAGTCAAAGCATTGTTGTCGTAAAGGACAGTTATGCGCACTACTATGCAAAAAAGAATAGAGTACAATACCGGTGCAAACCTCAACATGGCGAGGTAACATGGAATGAACATGAATGGATTACTATGTTCGGAAGAGCTAAATTCAGAGAAGACTATGAAATGATTCGCTCATGGAGGCAAGGCGTTTTTCAATCCACACTTCAAGCAGTTAAAAAGGGAGAATATATGACCGCACATGGGCATATAATCAAACTACCTCTTAATCATGAGATTCAAAATCGGAGCAAATTCTATTTTAAGGAAACACATCCAAAGCCGCATTATTCTACCCGATACAATACGCAAATTGCAGCAGTAAACGATGACTGTTTGAGCTTTGCAAGGCGAGTTCATGATGTGGAAGATGAAGTATGTGTCCTAAATATGGCGAGTAGAAGAAATCCGGGAGGTGGAGTTTTAAGTGGTGCTGGAGCACAAGAAGAATATTTATTCAGATGTTCTGATTATTTTCGTTCACTTTACCAATATGCTCCATATGCTTCAGATTATGATATTGAGAAATCAACTTTTTCCTATCCTTTAGACAGGAACTTTGGTGGTTGTTTTAGCCCCGGTGTAACAGTTTTTAGGGGAACAGAAGAAGAAGGGTATCGGTTTTTACATCATCCCCGGCACATAAATTTTATTGCAGTCGCAGGAATGAATAATCCTGAATTAACAATGGTAAACGACGAGGAGAGGATAGTTGACAATTTGATAATTGGTATAAAAAAACAAGATTAGAACTATTTTCAGAATAGCAATAGATAATGAAAAACATTGATACTTGGCGCTTTAGGTTGTGGTGCTTTTAGGAATCCCCCAAAACATGTTGCCGAACTGTTCAAAGAAGTTATTAATGAATCAGAATTTAAGAATATATTTCGCAGAGTGTATTTTGTCATTAAAGAAGATCATAACTCACGAGGATGTGGGACTTTTGAGCCATTCAAAGATGTGTTTGGAAGTATCGGAAAAAAAGAATCGCTGATCCCTGAGCCTCAATTGGTATTGACAGATATAAGTCGCAATTTTAGACATGATGTATATGATATTGATGGTAATAATGATGGTAGAATTCTACATCAAGAGTGTTTCGGTAATGATTTGTTTTGGAAACTGTATTCAAGTGGCACATTAGAGATTTCGGGTCAGGGTCGTATGCCTGACTATATCAATTACTGGGTTTCTTATTTTGGTGAAGGTCAAGCCCCTTGGATAGGATGCGATAAATATGGTGTCATGCCATATAAATTAAAAATCTGTGAAGGAATTACTTATGTGGGAGCAAATGCATTTGAAAGTTTTGGCTGTTTGAAAGAGATTTGCTTACCTCAGAGTCTATTGAATATAGGTAAAGAAGCGTTTTTTGATTGCTTTAATGTAGAAAGAATAAACATACCACATCGTATGAAGATTGAAGAGTTTGATATTGCAGAATTGCCTTTGTATTATAATAAAAACTATATTCAAATGGGTGATATGCTCTTGAAGAAAGAGAAGACCTATTCTAAATTTGACATAAAAAAAGAGGAATAATTGGTTAAATATGCAAAACAAACCGCAATTCAGGTGAGTCTTGGGTTGCGGATTCTTTCAACAACTTTTTGAAACCTATAGGTTGCACAATTCAAAACAAAGTAGTATTTTTGCACCGATGAAAACTTGAATACTTATGACTTTTGACAAAGTGATAGAAGACGGCCGCTTGTGGGCAGTCCGTTTTGATAACGACAGAGACAACGCACTCCAAAAAGTGATGTCGCAATGGAGCGATGCGGAATGGCTTGCCGATTTTTTCACGCAGAACCTTGATGACTTGATTTCCTATTTCAGAATTACCAACATTGAGGATGCCATTTATCAGACCATGGAAGATAGGGACGAGTTGGCCTGTATCATCATGGACATTTCTCCCGATGCCAACCTTGACCATTTCTTCCGTCCGCTTGAGAACAATCGTGCAACCGAAATGCTACTTGGGAAAGAAAAAGGTCGTCCACATCGCAGGAGTTGGTTGCGGCTGTACGCCATCAAACTCAGCATGGGCATTTACATCATCACAGGTGGTGCCATCAAATTGACACACACCATGCAGGAACGGGTGCATACTTTGCAAGAGTTGGAAAAGATGGAGAAAGTTAGGAGTTTTCTGATTCGAGAGCATGTTTTTGACGAAGACAGTTTCATTGATTATCAAAAGGAGATTGAACCATGACACAAGAAGAAGCCATTGCTCGTTTGAGCCGTTACCAGTCCGACACGCCCTCTACTTGGCGCGAAGATGAAGAAAAACGCCGTCAGGCCAAAACCGAAGGCTGGCTGCAGTATTCCCGCAGAATCGCCATCAAACTGGCACTTGCTATGAAACAGCAAAACCTTTCGAGGCAGGATGTTGCAGAGCGGATGGGCTGTTCACCGCAATATGTTTCCCGCCTTTTGAAAGGCGAAGAAAACCTCTCGCTCGAAACCATCTGCAAATTGGAGGATGCGTTAAACATCTCGATTTTGCAGTATGAGTTTGCATAGTGTCGAACGATAAGTTGCAATTAGGTCAAAGCCATACCCAGCGTTTTTCCGAAAAACCGAAAAATTGGAAAAACTTACCCCGAAATGTATAAAAGCATTTCCAGGGATTTTTCGTTATTTTGCAGAAAATAAAAAAACGAGATGAGCAATGCAGAAATTGCCGACTTGATTGCCGAATGGTTGGAAAAGAAATTGTAATTTTGCGCAGAAATCATCCATCATTAGGACAATAATTAGAAAAACAGACCTATGCAGAACTTCAATTACATGACCCCGACGCGTCTCATCTTTGGCGAGGGCGTCGTCGAAAAACTCCCGGAAGTCATGGCTGACTTCGGGAAGAAAGTCCTCCTCACCTACGGCGGAGGCAGCATCAAGAAAATCGGCCTTTACCAGAAGGTGCTCGACCTGCTGAAAGGCTACGAAATTGTGGAACTCTCTGGCATCCAGCCGAATCCGAAGTACGACCCCAGCGTCCTCGAAGGCGTGCGCCTTTGCAAGGAACACCACATCGACGTCATCCTCTCGGTGGGTGGCGGCTCGGTACTCGACTGCTCCAAGGCCATCGCTGCTGGCGCTTGCTACGACGGCGACCCGTGGGACCTGATTTCCTACAAGGTGAAGGCCAAGGCCGCACTGCCCATCGTCGACATCATCACTCTGGCGGCCACGGGTAGCGAATACGACGCAGGTGGCGTCATCTCGCGCACCGAGACCAACGACAAGATCGGCTATATCGACCCGCTGCTTTACCCTCGCGTTTCGTTCCTTGACCCGACGTATACCTTCAGCGTGTCGAAAAAACAGACCGCAGCCGGTGTTGCCGATGCTATGAACCACACCATCGAACAATACTTCACCGAGGACACCACCTTGCTCAACGACGGCTTCTGCGAGTCGATGCTGCGCAGCCTGATGGTGAACGGGCGCAAGTGCATCGAAAACCCCACCGACTATACCGCCCGCGCCGAGATGATGCTCTGCTGCACCTACGGCTGCAACCGCATCCTCTCGCTCGGCAACAGTCCGTCGGGCTGGCCCTGCCACGGTATCGAGCACGCCCTGAGCGCCTACTACGACATCACCCACGGCGAAGGTCTGGCCATCATCACGCCGCGCTGGATGAAGCATATCCTGAACGACCACACGCTGCCGCGCTTCGTGAAATACGGCATCAACGTGTTCGGCATCGACGCGACGCTGCCCGAGAAGGAAATCGCCGAGAAAGCCATCGACGCGACCTACAAGTTCTTCGAGAGCATCGGCATTCCGATGCACCTGCGCGAGGTGGGCATCGACGAGAGTAGGATAGGGGAGATGGCCCATCACATCGCCGTCAACGAAGGCCTCGACCACGCCTACGCACCGCTCAGCGAAAAGGACATCGAAGAGATTTTGATTGCGAGCCTATAAAATCCGACACTAACTAATCTATCATTTTCAAGGTTCAACTATGGGGGTTGCACCTTGTTTTTTCATATTTTTGCGCCATTAACATCCATAAGGCTATGCGAATCAGAGAATTAATATTGCTTTTTGCCTTGTTGAGCGGTGCGTCTGTTTCGGCGCAAATCCTCACTGACAGCAACCTCCCCATCGTAGTCATCGAGACGGACGGTGGCGTGACCATCCCCGACGAGCCCAAAGTGCCCGCCACGATGAAAATCATCTGGCATCAGGACGGCTCGCGCAACTCGCTCTCCGACATCGACAATCTCGAGTTCCTCAATTACGACGGGCGCATCGGCATTGAACGGCGCGGTAGCACCTCGCAGATGTATTTCAACAAGAAACCCTACGGACTGGAGACCTTGCAAGAGGATGGCGTTACCAACAACAATGTCAGCATTTTAGGTATGCCTCCCGAGAACGACTGGGTGCTCAATTCGCTCGCCTTCGACCAAACAGGGATGCGCGACTTTTTGGCCTACGAACTCTCGGAACACATCGGGCAATATGCCCCGAGGCGCGTCTATTGTGAGGTGATGATCAACGGTGACTATAAGGGCTTGTATGTCTTCATGGAGAAGATTAAACGCGACCAAAACCGCGTCAACATTGAGGAAATGGATGCCACTTGTAATAGCCACCCTGAGGTGACCGGTGGCTACATCACCAAGGCCGACCGTGGCAATGGCGACCCCGTGGCCTGGACCATGCAAGGCTATGGCGGTGGTGGTTGGTGGGGCAACAATTCCACGGATTTCATCCACCATTACCCCAAGCCCGCCGACATCACGGCGCAGCAAAACAACTACATCCACGGCGTGTTCAACGTGTTGGCCGATGTGGCCAACCGCCACGACGAAAACGACGCCATGGGCCTCCCTTCGGTCATCGACATTCCTTCGTTCGTCGACTTTATGATGATTGCAGAATACACCTCCAATGTGGATGTGTATTCCCTCAGCACTTTTTTCCACAAGGACCGCAACGGCAAGTTGCGCGCGGGTCCCGTTTGGGACTACAACCTCGCTTTCGGCTATGATGCCTTCGGGAGCCGCAGCCGCTACGACGTGTGGCAGTTCGACAATAACGACAACACGGGGCCGCGCTTCTGGAAAGACCTGTTCGACACTGGCCTTTTCCGCTGCTATTTGGCCAAGCGGTGGTTCGAACTGACCGAGGCAGGGCAGCCTTTGAACTACGACTTCGTCATCAACCGCATCGACGAAATCAACGCCGTGATTACTGAGGCCGTGGGACGCGACAACCAACGCTGGAACCAGATGGCGCAGCACGAGCAGTCTGTCAACGACATGAAATCGTGGCTCCAACAGCGCACCAACTGGCTTAACAACCACTTTGGCTCCTACGACGAATGCGACAAAGTGGACCTGCCGCCTTTGGTCATCTCCAAAATCCACTACCACCCTATGGACTGGTGGGGTATCGACGGCGACCGGTTGGAGTTCGTCGAAATCACCAACAACGGCGACGAAACCGTGGACCTGACGGGCGTTTATTTCCGCGAGTTGAGCGTGACCTACGGCTTCCCCAATGGTGCAAGTATCGGCGGCCGCGAAACCCTCGTGCTTTGCTCTGATTCGCTGATTTTCAGCGAGTATTACGGCATTGCACCATACGGGCAGTATTCCCGAAAACTGTCCAACAAGTCGGAAAACCTTGTTTTAGCCGATGCTTGGGGCAACATCATCGACGAGGTGCATTACCTCGACACACTTCCGTGGCCGCCCGAGGCCGATGGTCAAGGCCCGTTCCTGATGCTCCAGGACTTGGATGCCGACAACAGCCTTCCCGAAAGCTGGACCCTCGGCGACGACCTGACCGCGACAAAGGAACTTGCCGAAGCTTCCATGCACCTTTTCCCCAACCCAACGTCCGGAGACGTCCATATCACTGGTGGAAACATTGATGAAATTCAGGTTTACAACACCTTGGGACAACTCGTAAAGACTTATCATCGGACGAACACGCTTCATCTGAGCGACCTCGCCCAAGGCATCTACATCCTACACCTCACCGATGAAAAAGGCGCGACGCGGATGCGAAAAGTGATGGTGAAGTGATTTAGGTTGATATTTTCCTATATTTGCACGCAAAATCAGCGAGTTATTCTTATGCCTAGCATCAACGACTACATCAGTACTTTTCGTAAAAGCTTGTTTCCCAATAGGAAAAAGAATTCAGGAGTCGCTTTTATCGATGTTGAAGTCGGCCTACAAGACAAAAAGGCACACGATTTTGGGGCTCTAAAAGAGCCAGATGTCGAGTTTCATTCTTCATCGAAAACGGAGTTTTCCAGTTTTATTGCTGATAGCGAATACCTTTGCGGCCACAATATCATTCATCACGACCTTGAGTATTTACGAGACATGGAAAGCGTTTCGGAGAAAAAGCATATTGACACATTGTATCTTTCGCCCTTGCTATTTCCCAAACGACCTTACCACAGGTTGTTGAAAGACGACAAGTTGCAGACTGAGGAGATGAACAATCCACTGAACGATTGCCGCAAGGCTCGCGATTTGTTTTATGACGAAGTGAATGCTTTCAACGCGCTTGCACCTGAGTTGAAATCCATTTTTTATGGTTTGCTCCATCAAGTCAAGGAATTTTCGGCGTTTTTTGAGTTTGTCACCTACAGTGATGCAAACCAGCAAATTGAGGCTTCAATTTTTGAAGTATTTCAAGGGAAGATCTGTCTGCATAGCCCAATATCTTCATTGAGGATCTTGCATCCTGTTGAGCTGGCATACGGTTTGGCACTCATCTCTTGTTCCGATAGCAGTTCCATCACACCGCCTTGGCTGATGCGCAACTTCCCTTATATCGAAAACGTGTTGAAACTTCTGTGCAATACGCCCTGCCACGACAGCCAATGCATTTATTGCGAAGGCCGTCTCAACATCCATAAAGGTTTGCAAAGCGTGTTCGGCTATGAAGCTTTCCGCACCTTTGACGGGGAACCTTTGCAAGAACGTGCCGTGCAAGCCGCTGTCGATGGGAAGTCGCTATTGACCATTTTCCCAACAGGAGGTGGCAAGTCGCTGACCTTCCAACTCCCCGCCATCATGGCGGGACGGGCTATGCACGGGCTTACCGTGGTGATTTCGCCTTTGCAGTCGCTGATGAAAGATCAAGTGGACCATTTTGCCGAGCAAGGCATCACCGAGGCGGTCACCATCAATGGGCTGCTCGATCCTGTAAGTCGCGCCGATGCTTTCGATCGCGTGGCCGATGGCACTGCGACTTTGCTCTACATTGCACCCGAAATGTTGCGTTCGAAAACCATTGAGAGACTCTTGTTGTCGCGCAATGTGGTGCGTTTTGTCATTGACGAGGCGCATTGTTTCTCCTCGTGGGGGCAGGATTTCAGGGTCGATTATCTATACATCGGTGATTTCATCCGCAAGTTGCAGGAAACAAAGCGCTTGTCGCACCCCATTCCCGTTTCCTGCTTCACGGCCACGGCCAAGCAAAAGGTCATTGCTGACATCTGTGACTATTTCAAGCGGAAATTGGACTTGGATCTGGAGCTGTTTGCCTCCTCATCGGCACGCACAAATCTCCAATACTCAGTCTTCTACGCTGAGACGGAGGAAGATAAATACAACATGCTTCGCGGCTTGATGATGAGCAATCCTTGTCCGACTATCATCTATGTGTCGCGAACCCGAAAAACGAGAGAACTGGCGCAGAAACTCAGTTCTGACGGATTGTCGGCCCTGCCTTTCAATGGGAAGATGGACCCAAATGAGAAAATCGCCAATCAAAACGACTTCATCGCCAACCGAGTGCAAGCCATGGTGGCCACCTCGGCTTTCGGGATGGGCGTAGACAAGAAAGATGTCGGCATGGTGATTCACTACGACATTTCGGACTCGTTGGAGAACTATGTCCAAGAGGCGGGTCGTGCTGGTCGCGACCCGAAAACTGCCGCTAAATGCTATGTACTTTATAGCGACCACGATTTAGACAAACATTTCATCTTGCTAAACCAAAACAAGTTGAGTATCAGCGAAATACAACAAGTTTGGAAAGCCGTCAAGGATTTTACGAAACAGCGGAAACACATCTGCTGTTCCGCTTTGGAAATCGCGCGGCAAGCAGGTTGGAACGATGAAGTTGCGGATATTGAGACCCGTGTGCGCACCGCTCTTGCCGCTCTCGAAGAAGCAGGCTATATCAGTCGAGGCAACAATGTCCCCCACGTTTTTGCGACAGGCATAATGGTGAAAAACATGGATGAGGCGCACAAGCGGATCGAACGTTCCCCGTGGTTCACCGACGAAAAGGAAAAGCAAAACGCCATCCGCGTCATCAAATCGCTCATTTTGAACAAAAGCAGGGCGTTGGCGACGGACGACGATGCCGAATCGCGGGTGGATTATTTGGCCGACAGGCTCGGACTTAGCAAGGAAGCGGTCATCAGCACCGTCAATCTGATGCGCCAAGAAGGCATTCTAGCCGATTCGATGGATATTTCCGCATATATCGAACACTCCGAAAACAGGTCGAAGCAGATTTTTGAACAATTTGCCAAGCTGGAACAATTCATCATCAGCACATTGGCACAATCCGAAACCGAATTCTCTTTCAAGAAGCTGAACGACATGGCGGCAGAAGCCAAGATTCCTTCTTCCATTAAGAGAATCAAGACTTTGCTGTATTTCCTTTCGGTAAAGGCATATATCAGGAAAAAGGAAGATGCACACACTGGTTTGGTTCAAGCTATCTTGAGTCAGGATTTGGAGCAGACACAGAAGAAATGCGAGCGACGGTTCGACATTTGCCGATTCGTCATCGACCGTCTATATTCGTTGGCTCTTGAAAAACCATATTCTGATGAAAACCAAGGTGTTATAGTTCAGTTTTCAGTCATTTCGATGTTGAGGGAATTGGAAGATAGACAAAAGAGCGAACTGTTCCAACAGAACGAAAAACTTCATATTGACGAAATCGAAGATGCCTTGCTGTATCTTTCGCAAATCGGATCTGTTAAATTGGAAGGCGGTTTCTTGGTGATTTACAACGCCATGGAGGTGCATCGTCTGAAAGACATGAAGCTGCGCTACAAGGTGGAGGATTACAGGATGCTGGATGAATTCTACAAGCAGAAACGCCAGCAAATCCATATCGTGGGCGAATATGCCAACATGATGGTCAAGGATTACGACGCGGCCTTACAATACGTCCAGGACTATTTCCAGATGGACTATAAGAAGTTCATTTCCAAATATTTCAAAGGAGAGAGATTGGCTGAAATCGACCGGAACATCACGCCAGAGAAATACCAAAAACTATTTGGAACGCTTTCCGATAAGCAACGCCAAATCATCAACGACAAACAATCCAAATACATTGTTGTGGCAGCTGGTCCTGGCAGCGGAAAGACGCGAGTGCTGGTACACAAATTGGCCTCGTTGCTGCTTTTGGAGGACGTCAAGCATGAGCAGATGCTGATGCTCACTTTCTCACGGGCGGCCGCCACCGAGTTCAAGCAACGGCTGATTGAATTAATCGGAAGCGCCGCCTACTATGTGGAAATCAAGACTTTCCACTCCTTCAGTTTCGATTTGTTGGGCAAAATCGGCAATTTGGACGACGCGCAAGACGTGGTGCGTCGCGCTGCCGAAATGATAGAACGCGGCGAGGCCGAGCAAGGGCACATCAACAGAACCGTTTTGGTCATCGATGAGGCGCAGGACATGGACCAAGACGAATTCGCTCTCGTCAAGGCATTGATGAAAAACAATGAAGAGATGCGTGTGATTGCCGTTGGCGACGACGACCAAAACATCTACCAATTCCGTGGCTCCGACAGCCGATTCATGCAGGCCTTCATTGTTGAGATGCAGGCCACGAAATACGAGATGACGGAAAACTATCGCAGTCGCCAAGCCATCGTGAGTTTCGCCAACCAGTTTGCGCAACGCATTTCGCACAGGATGAAGACCTCGCCGTGCGTGTCGGTTCAGAAAGAAAAAGGCGATGTGCAAATCATTCAGTATCAATCCAGAAACTTGGAAATCCCTTTGGTCAATCATTTGTTGTCGACTTACCAAAACGAACGCGCTTGCGTCTTGACCAACACCAACGAAGAAGCCGCACGCCTTGTGGGCCTGCTCAACAAACGCGGCATAAAAGCAAAACTGATACAATCGGCTGAAGGCTTCCAATTCATCAATTTGGCCGAAGTGCGTTATTTCCTCAAAAAGGTTGACAGCGAATTAACAACCCCAGACATTGACGAGGAGCTTTGGGAAAAAGCCAAGCAACAGACGTTAAACCAATACAAGACAAGTACTTGCTTGGATTACATCAAGGAATTTTTTGCTCAATTCGAGCGCACCAACAGCCGCAAGAAATATCGTAGCGATTTGGAGGACTTTGTTTTTGAATCAAACTTGGAGGATTTTTTTGGCGACGGACAGCAAACCGTTTTTGTGTCCACCATCCACAAATCAAAAGGTCGCGAATTTGACACGGTTTATATGATGCTGAACGACGAACAAGCTAATACTGACGAAAAGACTCGCAAGCTTTATGTAGGAATGACCCGTGCCAAACAACGTTTATACATCCATTGCAATACAGATGTTTTTGCGAAGGCAAACGGCGTTGGCTACAGAATCGATGCCTACGATTATCCCATGCCTGAGGAAATCATGATGCAGCTCACGATGCATGATGTGTATCTGGATTACTTCAAGGGCAGGAAAAGGCAGGTTTTGCAGCTTCGCAGCGGCATGCCTTTGTGTTTCGATGATGGTATGCTTCGGCTTCACACAGGTGAGAAAGTGGTTTGCCTTTCGAAACAAAAACGTGATGAATTGCAAGCCTGGGCCGATAAAGGCTATCAAGTGCAGACCGCTAGAATAAACTTCATTGTGGCTTGGAAAGGAAAGGGAGAAACGGAAGAAACGGCGGTGGTGCTTCCGGAATTGACGTTGAAAAGAGTTTAGGAAATCACAGATCTGAAATCATCGAAACATATTGAAACAAAACCTCATATCCCGATGAAACCCCCATTCCCAATCCTATTCGTCTGTCTGTTTGCAGCCTTGTCGGCTTGTCAACCCAATCCGCATGAAAAGGCCATTCGCGCTGCCATTGAGCGACAGCTGTCCACCTACCCCGAGTCCACCTTGCAGGACGTCTACAAGAGCTTCTACCAAGACCGTTTCGGGCCAGGCCACATGATTGCCGACACGGCTTCGGCGCGGCAATACCTGATGAAGGAATTAGAAGAAAACGATTGTGCCTCAGTGGATTATTTCGAACTAACGGGTGCAGAAGGCCGTTTTGTGAGGGTTCATCTTTCAGCCGTCAAGGACAGCGTGATAGGTGCTGAGCAACTTTTGGAGGCTTTCATCCAAAGCGCCAATCGGCATCAGCTTCAAGACGGCGACTGGGCCTCGGAGTGGGACAATATCGTGAAAATCATCCAAAAGCACAATCTCAAAGTCAACGGTTTCGAACAAGAGGCGCCGATGCTCAAAGAAACCGCGCAAAACAACCAGGCCGTGCATCACAGCTGCGCCTATAACGAGGCTTACCATCCGCATTACAGGATTGTGGAGATGGGGCTTTTGGATTCGTTGACAAACCTTACGGAATAACCCATCGCTTTGTGGGTATAAATGTATCCACGCGACAGCCCATTACCAAACAGCCAAAAAAATCCCTACCTTTGCCGAAAATTGGAATTTATGTACAGCCTGAACTATAAAGTAACCACCAGCACCTGCGACAGCGAGGGCAGACTCAAGCTGTTCTCGGCCCTTCAGATGATGCAGGACTGCTCGGAGATGTGGCTCGAAAGCGAGCCCGAAGTGAAAGACTATTTCGCCCGCGAGAATATGGCGCAACTGCTGGCCTCACGGCAGGTCGAGATTATGCGCGTGCCAGGTTTCAAAGAAGAACTGACGGTGACCACCTCAGTCTACGGCATGAAGCCCATGTTCGGCTTCCGCAACACATTCATCTACGACGCGGAAGGCAAGCCCTGCTACCGCACTTGGAGCATGGGCGCCTTCGTCGACAAGGCCAACGGCAAGCTGAAACGCGTGGACGATGCCGTGGCCAACACCCTGCTCATCGAGCCACAGCTGGAGATGAACTACAAGAACCGCCGCATCATCCTGCCGAAAACGGGAGGCACGACCTTCGCTCCCATCAACGTGATGCGCGCCGACATCGACTACAACCGCCACGTCAACAACGCCAACTACATCCGCATGGCGATGGAGCTGTTGCCCGACGACTTCGTCGTGAAGGGCCTTCGCGTGGAATACCGCGTTGCCGCCAAACTGGGCGACAGCCTCACCCCTAACCTTTTCAGCATCGACGACGGCTTCATCATCGAGCTTGCCATCGGCAACGAAGCGAGTGCCATCGTGGAGTTTACATCTTAATGCTATTGCTAAACAGTCTTTATCCCCTAAGGCTTTTTCGGGAACCACCCTTTCCTGACGCGTTCGCGTTGCCTGAAAAGCTCCAAGATGGACCAGAATGACGAGAAGGCCACCACACCAAGGATCGTGGACGGTATCATGGCACTCACAAATAATGAAGCCGCGACGCAGCCCAAACCCACCAATAGAAAGACCCACCAACAGCCCACTCCAAAATGATACTCGGCCTTGATGACGATGGGATGAAACACCCCGATGCAAAGAAAGGTGGCCGCACCAATAATGATTCCAGTGTAATTCATGTAGTTAGCAATAGTGGCCGCAAAAATACAACTTTACTATGAATAATCCCATATATTTCGATTTGGTGAAAAAGAATCCAAAACTTGCGAAATCGGTTGGTGTATGACCAAATATATTCAATCGGAAGGAACAAAATGATTATTTTTGCACTTTGATAATAATGAACCAGTTAATATGAAAGATTCAGGTATGGCTGCCTTTATGATTGTCTTTTTTGCCATCATTGGTGTCGCGGTATGGTATATCGCTTCGCGCACGGCTTGGCTTACGGGGATTCGTCCTCTTTGGTGTTATGTCGGCTTCGGTGCGGCATTGGCCCTTTCGTTGACAGCGATGGGCACCTATGCGGCCAAGTTTACCACGGGCATCGTCATGCATCCGCTGACGGTATTTTTTTGCTATCTCTGCGCCGTGCTGGTAATCTTGTTGTTCGTTTACCTTTTGGTGGATTTGGTGCATCTCGTCGTGCCCTTTGGGAAAGGCTTTTTCGGCCTTTGTGTTTTGGCTCTGACGCTTTGCACCTCAGTCTATGGATTTATCCATGCGGCTTCGCCCAAGTTGAAGAAAGTCACGATTGCATTGCCGCATTTGGAGAAGGAAGTCACGGCGGTGCAGCTCACAGATGTCCACTTGGGACATTTCCGTGGCAAACGGCATCTTCAAAAGTTGGTGGATATGGTGAACAGTGCCAAACCTGATGTTGTTTTGTTTACGGGCGACTTCATCGAGAGTTGGTACAACTGCTCGGAGGAGGTCATTTCGCCTATGAAGCAACTGAAAGCGCCTGTATTTTTCGTCGATGGCAACCACGACACATACGTGGATGCCGACCTTATCAAGGAAATGTGCCGCAAGGTGGGAATACGCGTCTTGGAAAACGAGGCGGTGGAATATGCAGGCTTGCAGATTGTAGGCTTGGATTATATGGTGGCCGACGAAAACGCACGCGACGACATGCACGCGGCAAAGGGCAAAGAGACCATAAAAAGCACTATGCCCAAGATGGGCGTATCAAGCTCGATGCCGACGGTGGTGTTGCATCACAGCCCCATGGGCGCCAAGTACATTGAGAAAGCTGGTGCCGACCTTTATTTGTCAGGTCACACCCACGGCGGCCAGTTCTTCCCCGTGACGCTGATCAACAACAGGCTGTTCGAGTATAACCGTGGCTTGTACCAGCGCGGCAACATGGCCGTTTATGTCTCTTGCGGCAGCGGCACCTTTGGGCTTCCGCTTCGCATTGGCACCGACAGCGAAGTCACTGTAATCCATTTGAAACCAAAAGAATAGAATATGAAAAAGGCTTTAACCATTGCAGCCATAGCGCTAATGCTCACGGCTTGCACACAAAAAGAATCGATTAATCAAAACGAAAACCAAATGACAACATTGAAATTGACACAAGAATGGGACAAGAAGTTCCCCAAGAGCGACAAGGTGAAGCACCAGAAAGTGACGTTCCACAACAGGTATGGAATTGAACTGGCGGCGGATATGTACACGCCAAAAGGCGCTGCGGGCAAATTGCCCGCCATCGCAGTGAGCGGTCCGTTTGGAGCGGTGAAAGAGCAAAGTTCTGGTCTCTATGCCCAACACATGGCGGAACAGGGTTTCCTGGCCATCGCCTTCGACCCGTCGTTTACGGGCGAGAGTGGGGGAGAGCCTCGCCGCATGGCCTCGCCCGACATCAACACTGAGGACTTCCTCGCTGCCGTCGATTTCCTTTCGGACCTCGACAACGTTGACCCCGAGCGCATCGGCATCATCGGCATCTGCGGTTTTGGTGGTATGGCCGTCAATGCCGCTGCCATCGACCCGCGCATCAAGGCTACCGTTGCTGCCACGATGTACGACATGAGCAAGATTGCCGCCGAAGGTTACTTTGGCAGCGCCAACAGCCCCGAGGCTCGCATGGAACAACGCAGAGCCGTTGCCGTCCAACGCACCGAGGACTACAAAAATGGCACCTACAAGCGTGCTGGCGGTGTCGTCGACCCATTGCCCGAGGATGCCCCTTGGTTTGTGAAGGACTATCACGCCTACTACAAATGCCCACGAGGCTACCACGAGCGCAGCGGCAACTCGACCGACGGCTGGAACATTGTCGGCACGCAGTCGTTCCTCAACCAGCCATTGCTTTGCTGGGCGCACGAAATCGAGAACCCCGTCCTGCTCGTCCACGGCGAAAAAGCCCACAGTCGCTACTTCAGCGAGTATGCCTTCGAGCGAATGACAGGCACCAACCCTGATGGCAACAGCATGACCGTCGACAACAAGGAAATCATGATTATCCCCGGCGCCAGTCATGTGGACCTATACGACGACGAGGCCGGCGTCGTTCCTTACGACAAAATGGCGGCGTTTTTCAATGAGAACCTGAAATGATGCTCTCGTTTTGACCGATTTCTGTCCATTTTGGATGGGAACTATTCGAAAACCATAATCCGCAATTCGGGCGCAGCCTTGGGTTGTGGATTTTCGTGTATCCTTGGCACCTTGATTGTTTTTCAAAACATTGCCCTATCGGATTCTTTCATTTCCTGTATTCCTTGGGCGAAATGCCCGTCACCCGTTTGAAATACTTGCCGAACAACGACTGGTCGGCGAAGCCCATCTCGTCGCTGATTTGGCTGACGCTCATCGCCGTGGAGCGCAGCAGGACCTTGCTTTCCGTGATGACATAGTCCTCAATCCACTTGGCGGCGGTCTTGCCCGTGGCGGCCTTCACCGTGTTCGACAGGTGCTTGATGCTGATGAACAGGGCGTCGGCATAGAATTGCAGTTCGTGTTCGCGTTTGTGGTGAAGCCGCAGCAAGTCCATAAAACGGGTCACGATTTCGTCCTGCCGCGAGGAGCGTTGCAGTTCCTGAACGGGATAGTTGCGGTAGGTGAAGCCGTAGAACATCGCTAAAGTGAGGTGGCGCGCCGTCTCGAGGCGATAAGGGTTGTCGCGGTAGTCGATGATGTCCTCCAGCATCTGGTAATAACGGTTGAAGATGAACAACACCTCTTCTTTGAGTTGGATAAGGGGCTTGTGGTAGAAGGACACAAACAGCGCTTGCGCCAGACTGTTGTCGTTCTGGAACAGCGAGCGGGTGAACTGCCCCGACATAACGACGACCTTCGAGCGGAGGTCGTCGCTTTGCGCGCCGTATTCGATGATGGCATCTTCCAAAAAGACGAGCAAGGCGGGTGCTTCGACGTGGAAATGCTGCATATTGATGTTGACATCCACCCAGCCTTTTTCATAAAGGATGGCCGAAGTGGCGTCCGACTTGAACGGCTCGCCTTCACCAAAGGGACAATGGTAGTCGTTTACCAAAATCACATCGTTGTCGATGCCTTTGTTTTCAAGTGTTTGCGTGACTTCGGCCTCTTTCAGTTTCAGGGTGCTGACGGTCTTTTTCATAAGAAGCAAAATTCTTGGACAAAAATAGTTGTTTTTACCATTTGTTCCAAAAATAGCGCAAAAAAGTCGAATTTTAGACTGATAATAGTCCTAATTTTGCAAGCGAAATCAAACAGGAATATAAAAATGAAAAAATCACTTTTAACATTAACCGTGCTGCTGGCCGCCACACTTGGAGCCACGGCCCAAAACACAAAAGAAATGAAAAAAGACACAGTAAAGACAACGATGCAGAACATCGAAAACGGCGTTGTAAAAGGCTACAAGGCCATTGAAAATGGCGTCGTAAAAGGCTACAAAGCCATTGAAAACGGCGTGGTGAGCGGTTATACCTCCATACAAGACAGCGTGGTGGAAGGTTTCACCCGAGTGAGCGATGCCTTTATCATGAAATTCTTCGTCAAAGAAGGCGAGACCGTGGAACAGGCTAAGGAGCGCTTGAAAGACGAAGAGACCTAGCTGTATCAAGACAAGCAGTAAGTGAAAATCCTTGGCCGGAGGTTTTGACAATCATTGAAAACGAGCCGTGTTCTGCTGCGAATCCATTTGCGGCAGAACCTTCTTTCATTCCAATCAACTATGCCTAAAAACAGATTTCTTTTACTTGGTTTGTTGTTTTTCATTGCGTTGCCGTTTTCGATGGCGCAGGCCAAAACGGGAGCTTCGGGCGTGGTGGTCGATGCGCAAACGGGCGAGACTTTGCCTTCGGTGCAGGTCTATTTCGTGGGCACCACCATCGGCACCATCACCGACCTCGACGGCAATTTCTCCATCGAAAACACGCAAGGCTTGGTCACGCTTTCCTTCCAAATGGTGGGCTATAAAACGCAGATTCTTAGCCTGAAAGCCAACAAGATATTAACAAATCAGCGTATTGAGTTGCAAACCGATGTGTATGGCTTGCAGGAAATCGTGGTGAAGCCGCAACGCCTCAAACGTGAGGAACGCTATCGGCGCAAAGGCAATCCCGCCGTGGAACTCGTCCGCAAGGTGATTGAACACAAAAACGCCAACCGTATCGAATCGGTGGAATGCTATACCTCAAAGAGTTACGAGAAACTGATTATGGCTCTCGACCGTTTTGACGTGGATTTCGACAGCAGCCTCTTTTGGCACGAGTTCCAGTTTTTGGAAAAATACATCGACACTTCGCAATTCAACACCACGCCAACCCTCACCGTTTCCTTGCGCGAGACGATGGCACGGAACGACTATCAAAGTCACCCGATGCAGGAGCGCAAATATGTGATTGCCAATCGCTTCCAAGGTATTGACGCCATCCTCGACCGTGAAGGCCTTGCCACCAACATCGACGCGATGTTTACGAAGGTGAACATCTTCGACAACGACATCGAGATTATGCTCAACCGCTTTGTCAGCCCGCTTTCCTCGACCTTGGCGGTGTCGTTTTACCATTATTACATTATGGACACGCTCGATGTTGACGGCGACCGCTGTATCGACCTCGCTTTTGCGCCCGTCAATCCGGAGAGTTACGGTTTCACGGGACACCTTTACATCATGAACGACAGCACTTATGCCTTGAAGAAATATTCCATCAATGTGCCGCCGTATATCAACATGAATTTCGTCAGCGACTTGGCTATCGAACAGTCTTTCAAACAGTTGGATAATGGATTGTGGGTCAGCGACAAGACCAATACTTTCGTTCGCTTCTACCTCTTTAAGAACATGCGGCAGATTTACGCCCGTCACAACCTCTATCAGTATGATTATGAGATTGGTGCGATGCTTCCCGACTCGTTGATGGTCAATATGAACGGCAACGAGAGTGTGGCTGACAGCGCGCGGAAATATGTCCGCAGCCAATGGAATGCTATGCGACCGCTGGAACTCACTGGGAAAGAGTCGGTTATCGATAGCCTGATGCCCGAGTTGAGGCGCATTCCCAAGTTTGACGCCGCCATCCGCGTGGGTGAAGTGGCCGTTTCGGGCTATTTGGCCACCAACCGCGACAGACAAAAAAGCAAGTTCGACTTTGGTCCGCTCTACAACACCTTAAGTTACAACGGTTTGGAAGGCGTGCGTTTGCGCGTCGGCGGTATGACTACCACCAACCTGCATCCGCATTGGTTTATGAACGGTTATCTGGCTTTCGGCTTCAACGACTTGCGCCTAAAGCACAACGCCACGCTGATTTACAGTTTCAACGATAAGATGTATCACCCTTACGAGTCGTTGCGACACGCGCTCTATCTGAGCACCTATTACGATGTGGAAGTGCCCGGCCAGACGTACTCGCTTTTCGACCGCGACAATGTCTTTATGTCGTTCAGTATGGGCACCCCGACACAACGGATGCAGTATGTGCGCCGCACCAAACTCCGCTACGAGAAGGAATGGGCCAACCGTTTCAGCGTGGATGCTTGGCTGCAACACGAGAACAACGAGGCGGCAGGCACATTGCATTATGCACGCTTCAATGATGACGGAAGTTTGAGCAATATAAAGTATTACAATGACTTGCAATTGGGTCTCACGCTTCGTTTTGCTCCAGGCGAACCGCTCTACAACAACCGTCTCGGGCAGGAGTCGCCTTTCAATTTAAGCAAGGATACGCCCGTCATAAGCCTGACGCATACGATGGGTTATATGGACGGCCAGTTTTTCTACAACCGCACCGACATCAACGCCGAGAAGCGTTTCTGGCTTTCAGCCTTCGGCCACATCGACGTGACGGTGCAGACGGGCATCATCTGGAGCCAAGTGCCGTATCCGAAACTCTACATCCCCAACAGCAACCAGAGTCTCTTCCTGACACCGAAGTCGTTCAGCCTTATGCAGCCGATGGAGTTCGTGATGGACCAATATGTCGCCTTCTTCGGCACCTATTACCTGAAAGGCTGGATCTTCAACCGTATCCCGCTCGTCAAGAAACTGAAACTGCGCGAGGTGGCTTCGTTCAATGCCGTCTATGGCGGTCTCTCGCAAAAGAACAACCCGACCTTGATGCACGAGGGGCTGTATGTGCTGCCCGAGGGCTGCTCGCCGATGGGCAAGGTGCCGTATATGGAGATGAGCCTCGGCGTGGAGAACATCCTCAAATTCATCCGCGTGGACTGGGTGCATCGGCTCACCTACACCGACGGACTCTCCAACAAGGAAAAGAACGGTGTAAGACTCACATTCCGATTAACTTTCTAACTTTGCAAAATAAATCACAAACAATGAAAACGCGTAAAATACGACTTCTGGCTATCGCCCTCCTGATGGCGATGACGGCAACGGCACAAAACCCGACAGAAACCCAACTCCCCGTGGTGAACTGGGGTCTCAAAACACAAGCCAATGCCTCAAATATTCTGCTGAAAGGCCTCCCCAACGAAGTGCATACTGAAATGGCGTTTGGCGGCGAATTGGGCGGCTTCCTCAATTTCAACATTAGCCAAAGGTTCTTCATCCAATTCAACCTAATGTATTTCGCCGAACAGACCCAGATGGTCAGCACGACACAGAACACGCCGCTTTGGACACTTGGCATCGAGGTGCCCGTCTATGCTTTGGCGCGTTTCGGCAGCGTGGAGAGAGGTTGGTTCTATTTGGGCGGAGGCCCTTACACCGAGTTCTCGCTATGGGCCACGATGGACGACGGCAGCGGTGACACGTTGAATCCCTACAAGCATGTGGTCGGCATCGACGACGAGACGGGCGAGGAACAATTGGCCATGACCGACAGCCATTCCGGTTTGGGCGTTTTGTTGGGCTACGAACTGCCGTGCGGCCTTCAATTCAACGCCAGCGGCCAGTACAGCATCTCCGACATTCTCGCTTTCGCCCATCCGAATACGATGAGTGCCCATCCGCTGAAGGTGATGCTGGGCTTCGGGTGGAGATTCTGATGGCTTGGAGTTTTTGAAGTGACAATCCGCAACTCAGGCGCAGGTTTAGGTTGCGGATTTTTTTGTTTCTTTGCAAACTGAAACAAGACCTATAAATCACATGGCGAAGAAACTCCTTATAATCACGATTATGACACTTACCGCATTGTATTCCACTGCCCAAATCGATGTGCACAGCCACGCCATCACAGAGCCGTATCTTGAGTTTGTGAAGGCCAACCTATCGCGGTTGTACTATGACCTCGCCGGCGCGCCCACCGATGCCGCGATTGATGCCCTATTGACCATCACCACGCCCGACCATCTCCTTTACGGCTCTGATTATCCGTATGTCGCCAATCCAGTTTTGGTTGAAGGCAAGAAAGCTTTGGAGCAACGGTTGGCTGCACACGGACTGAATCCACAAGATGTCTTTTCCGACAATGCGAAACGATTGTTTGGAGAGGAAATCCCATTTAAGGAGAGCGGTGAAAGAATCGTCCGTCTCGCCGAAATCGAGGTGGAGCCTTCAATGCTTGAGGAATATTTGGTTTTTGCCAGGGAAGTCGGCGAGACCTCCACGAAAGTCGAGCCTGGCGTGCTGACCTTGTTCTCGATGCAAGACAAAGCCAATCCGTGCAAAATCTACATCCTCGAAATCTATGTCGACCAAGCCGCCTACCAAAGCCACATCCAAACGCCGCATTTCAAGAAATACAAAGAAGGCACGGCCAAGATGGTGAAGTCGCTGAAGTTAATCGACACGAAACCACTGGTGGGATTGGGGAAATTGGTGAAATAAAAGGATAATTCGCAATCCAGGCGCTGGCTTGGGTTGCGGAATTTTTTTCATTTGCGGAAACCGCTGAAAAACAGCGTTACTAACCTTTTAGTGCGCGTGTATGGATTTTGTAACTTGTTGCAGGACAATGATTTTTTGCTTTTCTTTGCAGCAAATTTGAAAGCAACTGAATAAAAGTTAGCCGTATATGGACAAGAAAGAAATCCTCAACGCCACTTTCCCCGATTGTCCCGTGCGCAATGTCATTTCGCGCATCACCGACAAATGGTCATTGTTGGTGCTTTATACCTTAGAGCAACAGGATGTGCTGCGTTTCAACGACTTGTGGCGACAAATTCCCGACATTTCCCAAAAGATGCTCACCTCCACTTTGCGCCATCTTGAGAATGACGGCATCATCAGCCGCGAAACCTTTGCCGAGGTGCCTCCCAAAGTGGAATACCGCCTCACCGAGCGCGGCAAGAGCCTTATGCCCCATCTCGATGCGCTGTTGAGTTGGGGAATGGAGCATTTCGAGGATGTCATCAACGATAGGAAAAATCATTTAATTAACAGATAATCAAATTGTTTAACTAAAATTTCACTACAATGAAAAGATCAGAATTCGGAGGCTTCGTGGCCTCGTTCGCAATGAGAAGTTCAAGTGCTTGTGGCAGTGCCTGTGGCGCCGCCGAACCCAAGAAAGAAGAGAAGCCCTCGGCCTGCGGCAGCGCTTGCGGTGCGGCAAAACCTAAAAAAGAGGAAAAGCCGAGTGCCTGCGGCAGCGCTTGTGGAGCCAAGTAAAAACAAGGCTATGCAGTACTTTTCCTTCCAGTGGCATATCACCGACTATTGCGACCAACGTTGCAAGCATTGTTACATCTTCTCCGAGGGTCACCCTGAGTTGCTTTCTGTCAGTTTGGATTGTGCCATGACGGTGATTGACAACTGTTTGGAAATGTGCAAAAAGATGGGCGATCGCTTCCCGTACTTTTACATTACGGGAGGCGACCCCGTTTTGCATCCGCAGGTGTGGGACATTCTCGCCTATGTCAAGGAAAAGGGCATCCCGTTCACGATTCTGGGCAATCCCTTCCACCTGACCGACGAGGTGTGCCAAAAACTGAAGTTTTACGGCTGCGAGAAATACCAGTTGAGCATTGAC
The DNA here is from genome assembly GCA_017460915.1 of Bacteroidales bacterium. Classification (GTDB taxonomy): domain Bacteria; phylum Bacteroidota; class Bacteroidia; order Bacteroidales; family F082; genus Limimorpha. The sequence continues at coordinate 33,236 of JAFUAA010000048.1, forward strand.
GGCAACCGCGAAACGCACGACTATATGCGCAAGCCTGGCTCGTTCGACACGACTTTGGAGAAAATCGAGGTGCTACACCGCAACGGCATCCGTGTGGCCGTGATGACTACCGTCTCGGGCGTGAATGCCGACCAGATGCCGGAAATCATCGATACGGTGGTGAAACACGAAGTGGATGTTTTCGCCTTCGCGAGATACTGCCCGACGAGTTTGGAGAAAAGTGCCCACCTCACGCCGCAACAATACCGCCAAGTGTTGGACACTTGTTGGAAAAAGTATATGGAGTACGGCGACAACTGCAAGACCACTTTCAACCTGAAAGACCACCTTTGGGGCTTGTACTTGCACGAAATCGGCGAGTTCAAGATTCCCGAAGGTTTGGACGACGACACCGTCTACGACGGCTGCAATTGCGGTCACGGCCATTTCACCATCCTGCCCAACGGCGATGTGATGGCCTGCCGCCGCTTCGACAGCGTGGTGGGCAATGTCTTCGAAACGCCGCTCTACGACCTTTGGACCTCGCCCAAAATGGATTATTATCGCCAATACGAGAAGTTCGAGAAATGCGGCAAGTGCGAATTGTTACGGTTCTGCCGAGGCTGTCCCGCCGTGGCGTATGGATACACGCATGATTTTTACGCTGCTGACCCGCAGTGTTGGCGAGAGATTTAAATAATGCAGTATTTGTTTTTTTGTATTTTTGCAGCATTGAAAAATGGCTTGATTATGGCATCATCTACTTTATATTCAATCGGTCATGGTAATAAAACATTTGAGGAGTTTGAAAGAGAATTATGCTCTTTTGGCATACAATATCTTATTGATGTAAGAACAAAACCATACTCCAAATGGAATCCCACATTCAATCAAAATATGCTTAAGTCTTTATTACAAAGAAATGGCTATATCTATGTGTACATGGGGGATAGCATTGGTGGTATGCCAAGTGATACTTCATGCTATACCGATGGGCATATTGATTATTCAAAAGTTAAAGAAAAGGATTTTTTCAAGGCTGGTTTGATGAGATTGCTGACAGCTGCTGAAAAAAAGTTACGGGTTGCTATCATGTGTAGCGAATCTGAACCCGAAAAATGCCATCGTAGCAAACTAATCGGACAGGAGTTGATGAAATATGAGATATCGCTTAATCATATTGTTGGTGTTGGGAAAATACAATCACAAGAAACAGTTATGGCCATTCTGACAAGAGGGCTTGGTACTATGACCCTGTTTGGAGAAGAAACCTTTGTATCACGAAAAGCTTATTTATAATGAAAGTCTATACAATTGGAGTGTATGGTTCAACGGAACAGCAATTCTTTGGCAAACTGATTGAAAACAAAATAGACACATTTTGTGATATTCGTCAACGTCGAGGAGTACGAGGAGGTGAATATGCCTTTGTGAATAGCAATTATTTACAAAAGAAACCAGATATGGCCATATAATAGAATTGGCTCCAACAACCGAAATAAGAGAAAAGCAGAAAGCGGCAGATATGAAGAATGGAGAACGCAAACGCGATAGAACACAATTAGGATACACATTTATCCGAGAATACAAGAAACATATAGAGAATTATGATTTTGATGCTCTCGCTTCGTATTTGGACGATATAGGAGCAAATCGGATTGTGTTCTTCTGCGTTGAGCAATACCCAAGTGCTTGCCATCGTTCCATTGTCGCAGAAGAATTACATAAGAGATTCAATTTTGATGTAATACATTTGTGAAATGAGCAAAGTACTGATAGTATCTAAAACACGCATGGCCGATGACAAAGTTTGCGTCGGAGGTGTAGATGTTGAATGGAAAAGGTCTGTTCGGCTGATGAAGGCAGATGGAAAACATGAAAAAGTATCAGAATGTCCGTGTGAGATATATGATGTGTGGGATTTGGACTACATTAATTCGAATCAACGTCCTACACCTCATGTTGAAGATGTCAATGTGATTAGCAGACAGAAGAAGAGCGTGTTGAAGGATGAAATAAGGCAGGTAGGTAAACTTTCTCAATTGCTGAAACAAACCAACATTCCTGTATTCAATGGGGGACTTCTGTCTGTATTTGACAGAACACTAAAAGCAACACAATACGGTACATTGTTCATAAACAAAGAAAATGTTCCGTCATACAGCACTTGTTTTTGGATTTGTGACAGAGATGTCCACCGAAGAGATTTCCGAGGAAAGCATCGTTACAATTACAACGATGGTTCAAAACAATGGGGATATAACATCTCATATGTTGGCCTGACTGATGCTATTGATATTATTCCGCAAGGCTCATTGATTAGGCTTTCTTTAGCACACCGGTGGTCACCAGAAGATTCAGAGGATGAAGAAAGATGTTATTTACAATTGTCAGGATGGTTTAAAAATGAGTAGTTTAACAATGAAAGCTATCATCCTCTACCATCGTTGCTCCGCCGATGAAATGCGCGTGAGTGAAATCCCGATTCCCGAAGTGAAGCTAGGCTGGGTCTTGGTGAAAATCCACGCCGCCGGGCTGAACCATTCCGAGGCTTTGCTGCGAATGTTTGAAATCGAGAACGACTATATCCAGAAGCCCATCGTGCCGGGCATCGAGTGCGTGGGCGAGATAGCAGACCCTTCTGACAGCCATTTTTCGAAAGGCGACAAGGTCATCGCGCTGATGGGCGGAATGGGACGCTCGTTCAATGGCAGTTACGCCGAATACGCCTTGCTCCCTGCGGCCAATGTCTTCAAAGTAGAAACCGACTTGGACTGGATTTCGTTGGCCGCAGTTCCCGAGACTTATTTCACCGCCTACGGCTCGTTGACGGAATGCCTGCTGCTCAAAGAGGGCGACACGCTTTTGGTGCGCGGCGCGACCAGTACCGTCGGACAAGCCGCCGTCCAACTCGGCAAGGCGATAGGCGCAAGAGTCATTGCCGCTTGCCGCAAGGAAAAAGACTTTGACCGCCTGAAAGCCATCGGTGCGGGTTTCTGCTGCATCGACGACGGCAATTTGGCGGAAAGCCTGCCCACGGAAATGCGCCCGAACAAGGTTTTGGAACTCGTTGGGCCGGCGACTTTACAAGACAGCCTCTGTTGCGTCACGCGGCCTGGCTATGTCTGCAACACGGGCATCCTCGGAAACGTCTTCACCGTGGAGCATTTCGACCCCATCAAATACATCCCCAACGGCGTGTTCCTCTCGGGCTTTTTCTCCAATTTCCCGACAAAAACGACCATTGACGCGATGTTTGATTTGATCAATAAAACACACATCAAACCATTGTATGCCAAGGTTTTCGGATTAGACGAAATTGCCCAGGCGCACGCTTTGTTGGAGAAAGGCGGCGCAGGTGGGAAAATCATTTTGAAAATCAACGGATAAAAGATTAACGGCTATTTTTCTATACATCGAAATCCGCAATTCAGGCGCAGGCTTGGGTTGCGGATTATTTTTCGTTGTCGATGGCGTTCCCGTCGTACGTTTCGAATAAAGCTTTCAAGCCGACTTCAGCCGATATTCTGCTGGGGTCATTCCGGTCTCTTTCTTGAAGAAACGGCTGAGATGCTGCTGATACTGGAACCCGAGGCTGTAGGCCACCTCGCCGATGCTTTTCGATGAGTCAGCGAGTTCCCGTTTGATGGCGTCAAGGGTGTGCTGTTTGATGTGCTCTTGCGCGGTCTTGCCTGTCTCTTTTTTGATGAGGTCGCCGAAATAATTGGGCGAGAGGCAGAGCTCGGAGGCGCAATAACGCACCGTGGGCAGACCGTTTTTCGTGGCGTTGTCGCCCTCGAAATAATGTGACAAAATCTTCTCGAAACGCATAAGCAGGTCGGAGTTGACGACCTCGCGGGTGATGAACTGCCGTTCGTAGAAACGCAGCAGGTGGTCGAGCAGGATTTCGATGTTCGACACCACGAGGCGGCGCGTCAGGCGGTCGATGTCGTGGTTGAGTTCGGTCTGGATTTCGCCAAGGCAATGCAGGAAGACCTCGCGCTCGCGTTCCGAGAGGTGCAGGGCCTCATTCGCCTGATAGTCGAAGAAAGTGTATTCCTTCAGGTTCCTCGCCAGCGAGGTGCCGTGAATCAGCTCGGGCGCGAAAAACAAGCCCCAGCCGACGGGTTGGAACAGCTCATTGGCCTCGTCGCCCAAGGCCGTGTTGGTCGGCGCGATGCCCACCACCTGCATCGGGGCGGTGCATACCACCGAGCCTTTGTCGTAGTCGTAGCGCGAGCGTCCGTAGATGATGTCGCAGAATTTCTCGTCCTTCAACATCACGCTGTAGAAGCCGTTGGTGTGCAGCATGTGGTGCATCGGGCGTGCATCGTCCAAGTGGACTACACTCACCATCGGATGCAGGGTCCCCACACCCAGCATGTCATTAAACTGCTGTATGGTCTCGTAATGGATCATTTTCTTGAAAAAGTTGGTGCAAAAATAGCAAAAAATGCCATTCTTGCACCGATGGTTGGTTTTCCGATATGCCTTAAAGCGATTTGAGCCATTTCTCCACTCTGGCGCGACCGCTGCGTACGTCGTGACCGGCGATGGCGAAGCTGCCTGTGACATTGGCTTTCGGGAAGGCGCGCTTCACGTCGCTGACGCAGCTGGCCAATCCACTGCCTTCGTGGGTGGTGAAGGGGATGACGGTCTTGCCGTCGAGGTTGATGTCCTTGAACAGGGTGAACATCACCTGCGGATAGGTGCCCCACCACACTGGGCCGCCGATGAAGACGGTGTCGTACTGGCTGAGGTCGGGAGCTTGGCCTTCGTAAGGCGGCAGCTCGCCGTTGTTGGCCTCTTCCTTGGCGAGGTTGATGAGCGGCATGTAGGCCATGCCGTCGTACTTGTGGGTGACGATTTCAAACTGGTCGGCACCGATGATGTCGCTGATGTAGTCGGCCACGATTTTGGTGTTGCCGACCTCGATGTTGCCTACGCTGTAGTTGTCGCCAGCGTGGGAGAAGAAAATAACGATGGATTTGCTCATTGCTTTACTGTTTGTTGGTTTGACTTCTTGCTTGTTTTGTGCATGGCAGCCCGTGGTCATCAAAAGCGCCACAACTGCCATAAGAATTGATTTTGTTTTCATTTGATTATCAATTTATTAATGCGTCGTTTTCAGGTATTGCAAATCTCCGTACCAATAACTGGCCGTGCAACCGCCATCGATGAGGATGTCGGCACCGTTGATGAAGCGGCCACGGCTGCTCATCAGGAACTCGGCCAAGTCGCCCACTTCGTCAGGCGTGCCAGCGCGACGGGCGGGCATCCCCTTGATCATATTCAGGTAGCCGTCCTTGCGCGGACCGTGCAGCTCGTCGTTGGCCAACGGCGTGATGATGATGCCCGGGCTGATGCTGTTGATGGTGGCGCCGCGCAAGCCCCAACGGTTGGCTTCGTACATCACGCGGAGCACATTGCAGCGCTTGGAGTATTGGTAGGCCTTCAGCGTGTCGGTGATTTCCTTCAGGAAAGGCAACTCCAGCAGTTCCTCGCAAGGTGTCATTGCCAAGGCATCGTTTTGCTCTTGCGGCAAGGCGGGCAGGCGGTGTCCGCTCTGCGACGAGATGATGATGCCGCTGCCGCCCTCGGCAATGACCTTGCCGAACTCCTCCATCAGCACGCTGGTGCCGTAGAGATCGACTTGCAGGATGTGGTGCACGGGCGCTTGCGACGGCGACACGCCAGCGGCGTTCACCATATATCTCACTTCGCCTTTGCCGATGGCGAACTCCACGAGTCTCAAAGTGTCCTCTTTCGAGCCGAGGTCGCATTGGAGGGTCGAGCACTCATAGCCCGCGTCTTCGAGGGTTTTCGCGGCCTTTTGGGCGTTGTCGAGGCTATAGTCGGCCAAAACGATGTGTTTTCCCGCCGACACTCTTCGGATAATGGCTTGTCCGATGCTTCCCGCACCGACCAAAACGGATACTTCTTTTTTCATCTGTTTGTTGCTTTTGATTTTACGGTGCAAAAGTGAAACAATTTTTCCAATTTCCTTGTGAATTAATTACCGAAGTTTTTACCAAAATCGCGGATTTTAGTTTATCCTTGGCACATAGTTTTGCTATTCCAAATATAATGTGTGCTTTTGCAAGGTGAAAAAGGATGCGACTATGATAGCGAAACATGCCCAATGAGGGTTCGACAACCTTGAAAAAGCAAGCAGTTGCATCGAAAACATGGATTTGGATGTCAACAAATTCTTCAACTTGATGGAGGACATGGTGGACAAGCATTACGAAGCAAAATCGAGAGCAAGACCTACAGCGTAAAGTCATGACAATCTCTGCTAAGAGGCAGACATGCGCTATTATAGCCGTGTCTGTCCATTAAAACGGTTAAAAGTTTGCGAAATCACTGGGAAATTTTGTAACTTTGCAACCGATTAACGAAGCAGATAAAGCAGAATTTACATGGCATTTGATTTCAAAAAGGAATTTAAGGAGTTCTATCTCCCCGCAAGCAAACCTGCCATAGTGACGATGCCCGTGATGAACTATCTAGCTGTTCGCGGCAAGGGGAATCCCAATGATGAGGGCGGCGAGTACAAGGCCTCCCTGGAGCTGCTGTACGGAATCGCGTTCACCATCAAGATGAGCAAAATGGGAGACCATCGGATTGAGGGGTACTTTGATTATGTGGTTCCTCCGCTGGAGGGGCTTTGGTGGGCAGAGAACGGCGAGGTGGATTATGCCCATAAGGAAGACTTCCAGTTTATCTCGATGATCCGGCTTCCAGACTTTGTGACCCGGGAGGATTTCGATTGGGCGATTGCCGAGGCCACCCGCAAAAAGAAGAAGGACTTCTCCAAGGTGGAGTTCTTTCATTTTGAGGAGGGCAAGTGCGTACAATGTATGCACATCGGCTCGTATGACGACGAACCTGCGACGATAAAGGCTATGGCGGATTACGCCGAGAGTCAAGGTTACAAGATGGCCATCAGTGAGCACCGCCGTCATCATGAGATTTATCTGAGCGACCCGCGCAAGACTGCTTCGGAAAAGTTGAAGACCATCATCCGCTATCCCATCGAGTAAATTCCAATTTATCCGCCCCGCGATTTCATAAATATCCATAAATCTCATGGCAAAAGGTGATAATCTCACGGATTATTCGTACCTTTGCCATCGGTTCGAGTGCTGAACGCCATCGGGAGACCCAAATCGTTGTCGGGAAGAGATTGACAGGCATCGGAATGCTCCCGACGATGAAAAGAAACGATTGAGGGATGAAAACTCGTTCCCAACGAAGAGGAGAGAAAATAGAGGCTCGTCAGGGCTTCCCGACGAAAAAAAGAGGCCGTCGCGCCCCCTTAACGGGCATTCAGATTTTAACATTTGAGACAAAGAGGACATGAAGTTAAACCCGTATTAAAAACAGCTATCGACTATGATGGTCGTGGGGACAGGCATTTGGGTATACAATCTACAACCCGTTCCCACGGCCATTTTTTGAACCAAACAGAAAGAAAACTTGGACCAAATAGAAAAGTCGGTTTGGCGGAATAGTATGACCTTTGCAGCGTCAAATCAAAAGCAAAGGAAAAATGAGAAGTAACATCGCAGATTACAACGCAGTCGTTGAGGCTGCAAGCAAGTTCACCCGCAGCGTTGCCGAGGGCAACAGCAAGTATGCAAAGGAATTGTTCACCGAGGACGCCTGCCTGTTCGGTTTCCTGAACGGCAAGCTCGAACGCGGCAGCATCGAGCAGTTCTATCACAATGTGGATACCATTGGCGCCGGTGAGGGCTTCAAGACCCGCATCGACGTGCTGGAGCTGGAAGAGACGATGGCCGTCGTCCGTGTGCTCGAAGAGGGCTGGGGCGGCAGCATCGACTTCACCGACGTGCTCCTGCTGCTCAAGATCGACGGCGAGTGGAAGTGCGTGGCCAAGGCCTACAACCAGAATTCAAACACGATTCAAAAATAATAAGGAGAAACCGAAATGAAACAGAACGAAACCGTACAAGGCATCCTGAATGCCATCGAACTTTATGCTGAGGCAGGTCGCAAAGCCAGCCGCGAAATCGGACAGAAAGCCTTCACGAAGGAAGCCACGATGTCGTGGGTCGAGAAGGGCGTGATCACCACCGTGCCCATCAACACGCTGTTTGACGTGATAGAACAGACCGGCGAAGAAGAAGTGACCTACACCGTCGAGGATGTCACCGTCGCAGGCAATGTGGCCTTCGTGCGCATCTCGTCTTGGTTCAGCAAGCTGACCACCTTCAACGATATGTTCACCTTGGCCGAACAAAACGGCGAGTGGAAGATTGTGAGCAAGATTTACAGCGTGAAGTAATCCGCAAGTCTGCTATGGTCTGCAAGATTCTTCGTAATTTTGCAGACCATATTTGTTTTTGCAGTATGATGAAGATAACCAAATTCCCATCGGCCTTGATTAGCGGTGATTGCACCACGTCGTCGCTCGTGTTGGACGGCGGCAGCATCATCGACCAGTGCATCGTGACTGCTGGCGAGCGCGGCACATTCTTCCTCGAACAGCATTTGCTCTATGTCGTGCTGGGTGGATCGGTAAAGCTGACCTGCGGACGGCAGTCGTGGACGGTGGGCAAGAACGAGATGATCCTGCTGCGCAAAGCGCATAGCGTCAGCTACGAGAAGCAAGGCTCGGCCGAAACGGGTCTTTTCGAGAGCCAGCTCTTTGCCATCAACGACGAGCTGCTGAAGGATTTCCTCACCTCGCAAGACGTGAAAATCCCGCCGATGACGGAGGAGCTGGGTGCACAAGTCAGCCCGATGAGTGAGCGGATGGTGGCCTACTGCTGGTCGCTGGCGCCTTATTTCAACGACCCGTCGCAAACCAATCCCGGCCTGTTGCGCCTCAAGGTGATGGAGCTGCTCTACAACGTGATGGACTGCTCGAAGAACATCTTCCGCCAGATGCTGCAACTGCGCCAACCCGTCAAGACCGACCTTCACCGCGTGGTGGAGGAAAACTACACTTCGCCCATTTCCATCGACGAACTGGCCTATCTCTCGGGCCGCAGCCTGTCGAGTTTCAAACGCGAGTTTCAGGACATCTACGGCGAGTCGCCCGCCCGCTGGATTCGCGAGCAAAGGCTTCGGAAAGCCCATGAAATGCTACAAACCACATCCCTTTCCGTGGCCGACATCGCCTACAGCCTCGGCTTCGAGAACCCCACCCATTTCAGCCGGATTTTCAAGGAAAGCTATGGTATGCCGCCTTCTTCGGTGGTTGGGCAAGGATGATTTTTTGTAATTTTGCACAAAATCCAAACAAACTCAATAAAAATGAAAAAGCTAGCATTAGCATTGTTGGCCTTGGCAGCCGTGGCCTGCACCAACACAAAACAAGAAAACAACGAACAACAAAACATCAACCCGCAAAACGAAACTACTATGGAACAGAAAATCAACGATGTGGCCGGGCGCGTGAACTTCGGCGCAAAACAAGCCCTTGTGACGACGCCCCAACCCTGCGTGATGATTGCCACCTGGGACAAAGACCACAACCCCGACGTGATGATGGCCGCCTGGGCCGCACAGTTGGACTACAACCAAATCGTCATCAGCCTGAGCAAGCACAAAACCACCGACAATCTGGAGCAGACTGGTGCCTTCACCGTCAGCTTCGCCGACGAGCGCAACGTGGCCGAATCCGATTATTTCGGCCTCGTGAGCGGCAACCAAGTGCCCGACAAGGTGGCCCGCGTCGGTTTCAGCGTCACGCCCAGCCCCAATGTGGATGCGCCCATCATCAACGAGTATCCGCTCACATTGGAATGCAAGGTGGTGAGTTTTGAGGACGGTATGCTCATCGGCGAGGTGGTGAACCAAAGCGCCGACGAAAGCATCCTGACCAACGGCAAGGTGGACCTGACCAAACTCAAGCCCATCGTCTTCGATGCCGCTGCCGTGTGCTACCGCGCTCTCGGCGACAGCGTCGGCCAGGCCTGGGGCTCGGGGAAGAAGTTCCAGTAAACGAGAATCTTTTCATCGCATAAATCCGCAACTTGAGCGCAGGCTTGGGTTGCGGATTTTTTCGTAATTTTGCTCCCACTATGGCAAACCATTGGGAAACGGAAATCGGATGCAACCTGCTGAACACGCTGAAAGACAAGCGGCTGCCTTCGGAGTTTATCGAAGGCTACCATGTGCATATCCTAGTGCGTAAAGGCTCGATGTCTTTTTCCGACGGGAAAAACGAATTCGTCTCCACCAAAGACGACTTGGTGATTTGGCAAATGTCGAATTCCATCCAAAAGGTGTCGTATTCACCCAATTTCGAGGCGGATTTTCTGTTGGCTTCGCCTGAGTTCCTTTCGGCGTTCAACCCCGAAATGGCGTGGGCTTCGAAAGGGTTTGTCTTCATCCGCTTGAATCCATCGTTTCATCTTGACGAAGAAAGCAAATGTTTGATAAACAGCGATTTCAACCTTTTTTGCGCTCGGCTTGTCCAACCCGACTCACCTTTCCGTCGCGAGATTGTCGGGCGGGTGATGCAGGTGTTTCTCTACGACCTTTGGACGGTGTATCGTCACGGGCTTTCGCAAATGAAAGCCGCCGACAACACGGCGCAGACCTTTCTCCGCTTTCTCGGAATGGTTTCGGAAAATGCGGTGCGTGAGCGCGAAGTGGCTTTCTATGCCGACAAACTTTGCATCACGGCCAAATATCTTTCGCAAATCAGCAGACAAATCACAGGCTTACCTGCCTCGCAATGGATACAGTTCTACGCCACCTTCGAACTCGTTTCACTACTCAACGACACCACCAAATCGCTGACGGAAATCGCTGATGCAATGGGATTTAGCACTATGTCGTTCTTTTCGCGCTATGTCAAGAAGGTGTTGGGCAAGACGCCGACGGAGTATCGTCAAAAGTGACTTTCTTCCATTTGTGACATTTCCTCTGAAATTTGGATAAAGCCCGCCTTGGCGGGTCGCTGTACTTTTGCACCGTGAAACGAATCACGAAGAAAGTATCATCTAAATCTCAACACAATGGAAGCAAAAATAGTTGACCCGAGAATGACCACCGCCGAGGAACACGCCGAGGGCGTGCGCCAGGCACAGACCCTTTTCAAGTTGAACCACACGATGCCTTACACCGAGGAATACAACTCCTTGGTGAAGGACCTCTTTCGCGACAACCTTGACGAAGGCGGCTGGATTATGCCCGGCCTCACCGGCGTTTGTTTCGACAAGGTGAAAATCGGGCGCAATGTGATGATTATGAACAACTGCCTGATGATGGGTCGCGGCGGCATCACCATCGACGACGGCGCGATGATTGCCGCCAATGCGCAACTCATCTCCAACAACCACGACCTCTACGACCGCCAAATCCTGATTTGCAAGCCTGTGCACATCTGCAAGAATGCCTGGATTGGCGCTGGAGCCACCATCCTGCCGGGTGTCACTGTGGGCGAAAATGCCGTGGTTGCCGCCGGTGCGGTTGTCACTAAAGATGTCGCCCCAAGCACCATCGTGGGCGGCAACCCTGCGAAGTTCATTAAGGAAATACCATCTCAACCTAATACCGTAAACCAATGAAAAAGACAATCTTAGTCGCATCATTATTAATTCTTTACGCTATGATAACAAATGCACAACAATCTTACCTCACGCTCAACAATGGCGTGAAAATGCCCCAATTCGGCCTTGGACTTTATATGATTCCTGAAGGCGATGTGGCTTACAACTCCGTGAAAACCGCCCTCGAAAGTGGCTACCGTCACTTCGACTGCGCCCATGCCTACCAAAACGAACGCAGCCTTGGCCGCGCCATCAAGGATAGCGGCGTGGAACGCGACAGCCTCTGGATTACCAGCAAACTGTGGCCCAACGAATACGGCAAAGGCAAGACCTTGAAGGCCATCGACCGCATGTTGGGTCGCCTCGGCCTGGACTACATCGACCTCGTTTATTTCCATCAGCCTATGGGCGACTTCGCGGGCGGTTGGAAGGAAATGGAGCAGGCGCTCGCAATGGGCAAAGTCCGCGCCATCGGCATTTCCAACTTCGACACCAGCGACAACCTTTTCGACCAACTCCTCGCCTCAGCCAAGGTGAAGCCGCAAATCATTCAGATTGAGTGCCATCCTTACGCCCAGCGTAAGCACTGGCAGGAACGCTGTGCCGCCGAGGGCATACAGATTGAGTGCTGGTTCCCCTTGGGAGGCCGCGACTCGAAAGGCGAAATCTTGCGCGACAAGACCATCAACGAGATTGCCAAGGCGCATGGAAAGTCGGCGGCGCAAGTCATCATTCGTTGGCACATGCAAGAGGGCTTCTCGGTCATTCCAGGCTCTTCCAATCCTGCACACATCAAGGAAAACATCGATGTGTTCGACTTCGCCCTTTCCAATGTCGAAATGCAGCGCATCCGTGCCTTGGACAAGGAATCACGTTACTTCAATATGCCCTACGAACAACAAGTGAAGTGGTTTAGCGGTTGGAACCCAACGGATTGAACGGAAACGAAATAAAAGAGTCTTTAAAATCCGCAATTCAGGCGCGGGCTTGGGTTGTGGATTTTTTTCATTGTGTTGCAATTCTTTGAATGGATTTCGAAATAATTTGTACTTTTGCCAAGTTCAAAATGATATGGCAGACCTGACCTTACATAGCAACACGGAATCCTTCATCGGCGACATCAAGCGGCTGGTGGAGCAAGGACGCAACGCGGCCTACGGTGCCGTGAACGCCATGATGATCGAAACCTACTGGCGCATCGGCCAACGCATTGTGGAGCAAGAGCAAAACGGCAAGGAACGGGCGGAATATGGGACGCAGTTGATTAAATCGTTGTCGGAAGTGCTGGTTGCCGATTATGGCAACAACTTCAACGAAAAGAATTTGCGAGCGTTCCGCAGTTTGTACCTGTTATTTAGCGATTTGGAGATTTGGAACACGCGTGTTCCAAATCTTACTTGGTCACATTATCGGGCATTATTAAGGGTTGGTGACGCGGATGCGCGTATTGGTATCTGCACGAGGCTTCAAAAGAAATGTGGAGCGTCCGGACACTTGACCGCAACATTGCTTCCCAATACTATTACCGTTTGTTGCAATCGCCAAATAAAGATGCGGTGATGGATGAAATGCGCGAAATTACAGAGCAGTTTCAGGCTGACAAGCGCGAAATCATCAAAAGTCCAGTCGTGGCGGAGTTCTTGGGACTGCCAAGCAATTCGGCTTTCACTGAAACGGAGTTGGAACAGGCCATTATCCACCATCTCAAGGATTTTCTTTTGGAGATGGGAAAAGGGTTTGCATTCGTGGCCGAGCAGCAACATATCCGGACAGAGGAGAATGATTACTTCATTGATTTGGTGTTTTACAACTATCTGCTGAAAAGTTTTGTCCTTATCGACCTCTAAACCACCCGTTTGTCGTATCAGGATGTGGGCAGATGGATATGTATTTGCAGATGTATGATGATTTGCGCCGTCCAAAAGGTGACAATCCTACGATTGGTATCATTTTGTGCTCCGAAACCGATGGCGATGTGGTGCGGTATTCCACTCTGGCGAGAAACGACAAAATGTTTGCTGCCAAATACCTCACCTATATGCCCACCGAAGAAGAACTGCGCCGCGAAATAGAGCAACAGAAGGAATTGTATAGGTTGCAGCAAGAGAACAAGTAATTGATAATCAAAATAATATTGTAAATGGACGATAGTAGAATAACATTACAAGAACATCTTGATAAATATGGATGGCTTAGAAGCAGAATGGTTGCAAAAAGCATTCTAATTGATGAAGTTGAAATTTATGGTTTCATAAATTGCAGTAAGGAAATGCTTGATGAATATAAAACTAATGAGTATAAATTACTTGGAATTGTAGATAAAGACCCAAGCCGACAAATAATACAATGCAATTACATATACCAAATCATAGAATGGTTTGATGGAAACAAAGCTCAACAAACGGGCCTTGCAACTCCAATATATGTTGGACTACGAAAGTGCGTAGTAGATACTGAAATTAATGTCGAAGAATTATACATTCCAGACCTCATCAATCACAAACTTTATAAGGATATTCGTTCACGGAAAGGAACTGGGATTGTGGTAACAGAACAATTGGTGAATAAATATAAATCAAAGGTGTGGACTGAACATAATATTTTGATAAAAAATGGCAAAGCGATGATGCCTATTCACAAGGGTGATATTTTATGTCAACACATTATGGATAACTCTATAAAAAGCATAGGACAAGAATTGCTTGCGGTGTGCAGGTATATTCACAAAACAACGGGACGCATGTGCTATACCCAATATGGATTAGACGAGTTGACCGTCAAAAACGAAGAATATGATTTACTTTGAGGCATTGGGGCAAATGTTTGACTTCGGCAAGTTCAAGGGTTGCGACCTCGGCGAAGTACTAATGTGTTCTCCCGATTATGTGCGATGGGTTATGGAGAATGTAGAAGGAAACAAGTGCGCATTTTCTGACAAGGCGATAGAACAAATACATGCAATATTTCCCAACTTTGATTTTGATGGTGAATTAATGAGCAAGATAAAAGAGGGACAGGAGAAATATGAAGAAATGGTGTATTTTGATGAATGGACGGAAGAAATGTTCGAATCAGAACAAAACATCGGGTGTGATGACGAAGATACCTATGAGAGATATAACGGTTCATATGCGCAAGATGAAATGGGATATAGTGACGATGATATAGATACAATCTTCGACGGCGACCCGTCAGCCTACTGGAACATTGATTAAAACATGTTTGTCGAGTCGTTATGAAGTATTTCTTCCATTTGTGACATTTCCAAAGAAACATGGAAGTAAAATAGTTGGCTCCGAGAAGGACTATGGCATCTACTATATCTTCTTCAGCTGTGCTTTGATGAGTTTGGGCATATCGCTGTAATGCAGGCCAATCATCGCCATCAGCGAGCGTTGCATACAGGCGAAACAGGAAATGAAAATCAGCGGGCCGCACACGTAGTCATACCACGCACAGAGGTGATTGCCAGCCAAATAGACAATCAGCCCAATGGCGATAACAGCTTGCGTCTCAGCCGTCACCATACCAGGCGTATAGCACTTCTTCAGTTGGAAAATGCGGATGCCGGCGATGTGGATGAAGCCCTCGAAAAGCGAGAATGTCGCCATCGCCACGGCGAACATCGGAAGGCGGTCGCCGAAGAAGAACGGGACGACCCTCATCACGAGGAGGAACACGCCTGTTGACAAGCGGCTGCCGCGTTTGGTCTCGTCGTCAATTTGCCGTTGCAGCATACCGCTCATAAGGTCCAGGAAACCGCCCGGATAATGTCTCTCTTCCCACTCGTGCAGGATGTAGATGAATGACAAACCGACGGCAAACTTCTGAATCACAGTCAGCTGGGGCATAAAAATAGCCACCAAGACAATCAGCAGCATGGCAATCACGGTGTAGATTTCCAATGCGTAATGTTTCATAAATTTCCACATAACAGTATGGTTTTAATGTTGAACGATGACGTTTGCAGATTTGCTGCAAAATAACTGCTTTTGTACGAATTTCCCAAGAACAAAATTCGCCGCGCCATTTTGTGGACATTGCGTCAAACGGGAATCCGCAACTCGGGCGCAGGCTTGGGTTGCGGATTTTTTTGTTTCTTTTCAGAAGAAAAACTTACGGAAACTGTAACTTTTTCGAGTCTAATCCGTATAACTCGTGTTCAACATCTAAAATTTTGCTGTATGAAAAAATTGTTCCTTATCCCCATCGTTTGCCTGACTGCCTTAGCAGCACAAGCACAAAACATCAACGGGCGCATCATCGACGAAAAAGCCCAGCCCTTGCCTTTTGCCAATGTGGTGCTACTTTCATTGCCTGACTCAACATTCATATATGGCGCCGTTTCCGATGCCGATGGATTGTTTTCCATCAAGACCGAGAAGCCTCGTGGACTGCTGAAAGTGTCGAGCATCGGCTATGTCACCCAATTCATCAATTGCCAAGGTGGAAATATGGGTGACATCACCTTGATGACAGACCAGCAAATGTTAGGTGAGGTGGAAATTACAGCCCTGCGCCCCACCTACAAAATGACCACCGATGGCGTTGCCACGAATGTGGAAAACACTGTATTGAGCAAAGCCGGAACTGCAGAGGGTGTGCTGTCCAAAATTCCTGGCCTGACCAAAAAGGGCGATGGTTTTGAAGTGTTTGGCAAAGGCACACCGCTCATCTACATCAACGGGCGTGAGGTGCGCGATGCCTCCGAACTCGACCAACTGAAATCGGAAGACGTCAAGAATGTGGAAGTCATCACCAATCCAGGCGCAAGTTACGACGCTTCAGTGAAATGCGTGGTCAGAATCCGAGCGAAGCCCGCACAAGGCGAAGGTTTTGGCTTCGATGCTCGCTCCTCGTATTATCAATCAGAGAACACCGACCTCGTGGAACAACTCAACTGGAACTACCGCCACAACAATTTGGATGTGTTCGGCACACTGCATTATTCATTGACCAACATCCGCTGGCAAAGCATCACCACAACAATCGTTCCTGCCGATACCTTGTGAGAGCAGCGGTTCATCCAAGACAACCGCATCAAAAGCTGGGCTTCGCGTAATGTGATTGGTGCCAACTACGCCTTCAACGAGAACCATTCCATTGGTTTCCGCTACAATTTCACACTCCGTCCAGACAGAATCGAAACACCCTGGTCGTCAAGCGACATCACGGCCAACGGACACTATTTTGACCACATGGAAAACATCGTCGAAGGCAGAACCGCTTACCGACCCGCTCATATTGTAAACGCCTATTACAGAGGCAAAATCGGTGATGCGGAAATCAACTTCAACACCGATTATTTGAGCAATGATAGCCACGAGCACTCTCTTTTCAACGAGCAAAGCGACAGTCAGGAAAGCCGCATCTTTACCTCGGAAAACATCGTGAAGAACCAACTTTTTGCCTCGAAACTCACTGTAGATCATCCGCTTTTCGGCGGCAATCTGACGGCAGGTGCGGAATATACCAACACCCACCGTAACGACGACTACATCCAACCCGAAAACTATGTGCCAACCTCTTTTGCCAAGTTGGAAGAATCGAATATAGCACCTTTTTTGGAATACAGCCTTGAAACACCTTTAGGCCAACTTTCTGCTGGCTTGCGTTATGAATGGGTGAAGTTCGACTATTTTGAAAACGACCTCCACATTGACGAGCAAAGTCGCAGTTTTGGCAACCTTTTCCCCAGTTTTTCTTTCGCCACACAAATTGACCAAGTGCAACTGCAATTGAGTTATGCCGCCAAAACTCGCAGACCCACTTATAACCAATTGAGCAACAACATGGGTTACGGCAACCGTTTCTTGATGCAGACAGGCAACCCTTACTTGAAGCACGAATATGTCCACGACCTCACTTTGGCAGGTCTTTGGAAGTTCCTGCAATGTTCGATAAGTTACAACGACCGCAAAGATGCCATCATCATGTGGTCCAAGCCTTTGGAGGGACATAGCAGCGTGACCGTCATCACGCAAACGAACATCCCATCTTTGAAAAGCGTTTCGGCAATGGTGGCCGTTGCCCCGAAATTCGGCATTTGGTCGCCCCAACTCACCGTCGCGATGGAAAAGCAATGGTTCTCGCTGCACACCTCCATGGGTGATTACGACTTGATTCGTCCTATTTTCCAATTCAGTTTGGACAACAGTTTTGAGTTTGGTCACGGCTGGGTGGCATCGATTGATGGTTGGCTGACCACCATTGGTGACCAGGAAAACGGCTCGTTTGCAGGAAAAGCTGGGTCTCTCAATGTAAGCCTCACCAAGACCTTTTTTGACGATAGGCTTTCCATCCGTTTGCAAAGTTACGATTTGCTTGGGATCGAAAAAAACAAAATGCTATCCTACTTTGACGGCATCCAAACCGAGCAAATCAGCTGGAGCGATAGTCGCGAAATAGGCCTCACCGTGCGCTACAAGTTCAACACCACAAAGAGCAAGTACAAAGGCACTGGTGCGGGGAATGAAGAGAAGGAGAGACTGTGATCGTTTTGAATCCGTGATATGGTTCGGCAAGACAATCCGCAACTCAGGCGTAGGCTTGGGGTTGCGGATTTTTTATAGGTTCCGTAATATTTTCAATTTTTTCAGCGAAATTGGGCAAGGGGAATTGGAGCAAAACACCTATTTTTGCGCAAAATTCATCATACGACTATGAGACCTTATTTGATTTGTCACATGGCAGCATCGCTCGACGGCCGCATCGACTGTGCCATGACGGAAGTGATTGGCGGCGACGAATATTACGAAACCCTGGAACAACTTGGTGCGAAGACCGAAATCAACGGCACGGTGGAGATGCGGTATAAAGTCTTAAAAATGACATTCCTAATGTCGAGAAATCACATAAGACAAACACAATGAATGAACAACCCACTGGAAAAACTTACGTCGGCAGCGACGAACTCTATGCCGATGTGAAACGCTGTATGGCGTTGGTGGCCGAGATGAACAACGGCTACAAGAGCGAAAGCGAGGTGCGCGACTACCTGCGCGAAATCACCGGCTCGGCGATTGACGAGACCGTGCGCGTGTTCCCGCCTTTCAACATCAACTACGGCAAAAAGACGACTTTTGGAAAGGGCAGTTTCGTCAATTTCGGTTGTACCTTCCTCGCCCTCGGCGGCATCACCATCGAGGAAGGCGTGTTCATCGCGCCGCACGTGGTGCTGGCCACGGAATACCACCCCGAAGACCCCGAAACTCGGCATTCGCTGCTCACCAAGCCCATCGTCATCAACAAGAATGCCTGGATTGGTGCCAATGCGACCATTCTCGCTGGCGTTACCGTAGGCGAAAACGCCATCGTCGCAGCAGGCGCAGTGGTCAGCAAGGACGTGCCTGACAATACTATCGTGGGCGGTGTCCCCGCAAAGGTGATTCGGGAGATAAAGCACCATAAAAGTTGATGTTTTTTCGGATTTGGCGAAGAAAGATTATCTTTGCAGAGAGATATATGACGGCTTTTCCGTATCTTTACCGCCTCGAACAAACACATATTATTATGAAGAGGATAATCACTAGTTTACTTGCCCTCTTGGGCTTGGCTGCATGTAGTCAACAAGGTTATGAGAACATGGATGTCAACGCTTTTGCATCACGCATTGCTGATCAAGATGTCGTTCTGCTTGATGTGAGAACCGCCGACGAATACGATGACGGCCACATTCATGACGCAATCAACATCGATGTCAAACAGGACGGTTTCATCGGAAAAGCGCAATCAATGCTGCCTATTGATAAAACAATTGCCGTATATTGTCGTGGTGGGAAACGCTCTGCCAACGCCTCGGGGATGCTTGTCAAAGAAGGTTACAAGGTCGTGAATCTGGAAGGCGGTATCATGGCATGGAAAGATGCGGGTATGCCCATTGAGAAAAATGAAAGTGCATACGAGGTCGATGGCTTTACAACCCAAAGCGGCAGGACAGTCAAGTTCCACGCTTTGACTCACGCCAGCATCAGAATTGAGTATGACGGCAGGGAAATACTGGTCGACCCCGTGACGAAATTAGGCGAAAAGACCATTGACTACACCGCCATGCCCCAAGCCGATTACCTCTTCGTCACCCACGAGCATTTCGACCATTTCGACACGTTGGCCATCAAGCAACTCACAAGTGACAAAACACAGCTTATCACCAACCGACGTTGCGCCGACATGTTGGGTTATGGCACTGTGATGGCTAATGGCGATGTGCTTCAGTTGGCCGACAACTTTACTGTTGAGGCTGTTCCCGCTTACAACATCGCTCAAGAGCACCTGCAATTCCACCCCAAAGGTCGCGACAACGGTTTCATCTTCACCCTCGACGGACTGAGAATCTATGTTGCTGGCGACACCGAAGACATTCCTGAAATGGCCAACATCAAGGACATCGATGTTGCATTCTTACCTTGCAACCAGCCCTACACCATGACGGTCGAGCAACTCATAAATGCGGCAAGAATGGTCAAGCCGAAGGTGCTGTTTCCTTATCATTATGGCCAAACTGACGTCAGCAGCATCCCATCACAATTGGAAGCCGACGGAATCGAGGCAAGGATTAGGCATTACGAATGATCCACATTCATCTTTTCCACGCTCCTATCACCTCACCAATGTATATGGTGTGGATGCCAGGTTCAAAACCGTCGTACCATTGTTTGGGAGTGTCGTTTCTGAAGTCCTGTTCCATTTGGTGCCAAGCCGTCATGGTTTCGCATTCAATGACGAGATTGGCCTCCTCGTAATAGGGAGTTCCATGCTCGGTATAGGCTACATGTAAGCCAAGTGCTGCGGCTTTGTCGCCATCACGCCCGCTGTTCTTTCCCATATACTGCCAGACGGAAGGGTCGTCGAATTGCATGATGGTGAATCGGGGGTACTGCTCCATAAACTCCCAAGTGTAGCGACCGGGCGCCACATAAACGGTAATGGCTGGACGGTTGTGACCAAGGTAGTTTCCGATGCCGCCCCATCCGATGGTCATGGCGTTGTTCCGAGTGGTGTCGCCGCTGCAAAGGATGAGGTTTTCTGTAAACCACGTGAAACCGTTTTTCTCAAACGCTTTCTGCACGTCGAAAGCGGTCAGTTCATTGCTTTCCTTGCTCATAGTTGGTTGTTCTTGCTTCTGGTGGTTGCAGCTTGTGGCCAGCAATAGGGCGAGGGCTGCTAAGATTAATTGTTTTTGCATATCGTTCTGTTTTATCTGCGCATTTTTTCGATTAGCACTTTGTGTTGAGGGATTAATGTCAATGGCCGTTATGGCTGCAAATCGTTTCATGCCGCAAAAATACAAAAAACGCAGGCTCAAAGCATATCTCGGTCGTGTGCTTTCGTGATTTTTTCTGTGGACTTCTAAAAATATATGGATTAAGTAACTGTTCAAAACTAATATGCATAATCAATTGACATGGGACACGAGACGGGGGCAATGACTCGCTTCCCGCGTCTTTTATGAAACTAATTTTGCTCATCTACTTATGAAAATGCGTTATTAATCTTGTTGGCCTTTGTTTGTGTAGTTCCTCTACGAGCGCAAGAACAATTGGAAGCCGAACTCATCGGGGACAGCAGATGTTCTGTCGCCCTGCTGCCTATCGTCAAAGTGCCCGACTGCATGATGAGATTTATTGGGACTTCACGGAAAATGTTACCAAAAGACATCGTCGAAACACCAGATGGCGAATTCCTGATCATGCGAATGAAGAATATTTGGTGAAGAGGATGAAAGGGACGAATGAAGTTAGTTTGAGCTTGCGGAGTTTTGTGTTGTGCAGTAAACGAGGAGGGTGCTCCATGGAAATCAGGTTTTTGTGAATCGGTTGACACGAGTGGGGGGAGTTCGAGGAAAGAAAAATCCATAACCGATTGATAATCAATTATGGATTGGTGGATAATTTGTAGCCCAACTAGGACTCGAACCTAGATTTAAAGTTTAGGAAACTTCCGTTCTATCCCTTGAACTATTAGGCCATCGATTGCTTTGTTTCCTGCAATGACGCTGCAAAGGTACGACTTTTTTTGAAACAAAGGCAAACATTATTTCAACTCAAGCACGATGGGGCAGTGGTCCGACTGCATCACTTCGGGCAGGATGTCAACGGCGGCAATGCGGTCGCGGAGGTTGTCGGTCACCATGTGGTAGTCGATGCGCCAGCCGAGATTTTTTGCTCTGGCACCGGCGCGGAAGCTCCACCAACTGTAGCGGTTGGGTTCCTTCACCAAATGCCGGAAGCTGTCGACGTAGCCGTCGCTGAGGAAGTTGGTCATCCATTGGCGTTCCTCGGGCAAGAACCCTGATGAGGTGTCGTGCTTTCGCGGGTTGTTGATGTCGATATCCTCGTGGCAGATGTTGTAGTCGCCCGAAAGCACCAGTTGCGGCCTCTCCTTGCGTAATTCGTTGACGTACTGGCGGAAAAAGTCGAGCCACACCATCTTGAAGGCTTGGCGTTCGTCGCCTGTGGTGCCCGAAGGATGATAGACGCTCACCACCGAAAGGTCACCAAAGTCGGTGCGGAGGAAGCGGCCTTCGTTGTCGTAAATTGGCTCGTTCATGCCGTAAACCACGTTGTCGGGCTCCTGTTTCGTGATGAGTCCCACGCCGCTGTAGCCTTTCTTTTGGGCGGGGAACCAATAGTGATGATAGCCCATCATCTCGAAGTCCATCAAGGGGATTTGGTCGGGTGTGGCTTTCAGTTCCTGGAAGCAGAGCACGTCGGGTTGGTAGTCGTTGATCCATTGCAGCAAGCCCTTGTTGATGGCCGCACGGATGCCGTTCACGTTATAGCTGACGATTTTCATAGTCTTCTGATTTAATTTGCGAAAATAGCGAAAAAATCGTTTCTTTTTTCATCGCACCTTACTTTTTCCTATTTTAGCGGCCTAAAAACGAGCAAAACCGTGTTAAAGGGCAAGATGAACCAATGGATTGACCGCTTCAACTCTTGGCGGGCGATGCATATGACCGACCGTCGCTTCATGCTGTTGCTCAGCATGCCGACGGGATTTTGTGCTGGTGCTGCCGCTGTGATTATCAAGAAATTGGCGCACGGCATCCGCGACTTGGTCATCAATGCGCAGTTCAACTATTCGCATTTCTTGTATTTCATTTGTCCCGCCATCGGCGTCTTGCTTACCAATTTGTTCTGCAAATATGTTTTGCGGAAAGAAGTGGGGCACGGCATTCCAGGCATCCTTTACGCCATTTCGAAAAACAAGGGCAAGGTAAGCCGCCGCAGCACTTGGTCGAGCATCATCACCAGCGCCTTGACGGTCGGCTTCGGCGGTTCGGTGGGACTGGAGGGCCCCAGTGTTTCGACGGGTGGCAGCATCGGTTCCAACATCGCACAATTGCTGAAACTCGACTACAAGCACACTATCCAGCTCATCGGCATGGGTGGCGCGGCGGCGTTGGCGGCCATCTTCCAGGCTCCCATCACGGGCATTGTCTTTGCCCTTGAGGTGTTTATGATCGACTTGTCGCTCAATGCGATAGTGCCCATCATCGTGTCGGCCTTTGTCGCCATCCTGACGGCCTATTTCTTCTTGGGCCAGACGGTAGAATATCCCGCCGCCATCGCCGAAGGTTTCATCCCGAGCAATGCTATCTATTATATCGGTTTGGGACTCTTCGCAGGCTTGGTTTCGGCCTATTTCCTGAAAGTCAGTTTCAGTGTCGAGAAAAACTTCAAGAAAATAGAATCGCCATGGGTGCGTTTCCTTATTGGAGGTTCTCTTTTGGGTATATTAATCTTCCTGTTTCCAGCCCTTTACGGCGAGGGTTACGAAGCCATCAACTCGGCTTTGCGTGGCGACTACAGTCCCATCTTTGGCAATCCGTGGTTCGCGCGTTTCAAGGATTTCGACCTGATTGTCATCATCCTCTTCGCAGGAATGATTTTGCTGAAAGCCTTTGCCACCGCCTTCACTTTCGGTGCTGGCGGCGTGGGTGGCACCTTTGCTCCGGCCTTGTTCATCGGGGCGTTTACGGGGCTTTTCTTTGCCACCTTGGTCAATTATCTCGGCATTGCTGAACTCGACCCAACCAAATTCGCCCTTGTCGGGATGAGCGGCCTCGTGGCGGGTATGCTTCATGCGCCACTGACAGGCATTTTCCTCATCGCAGAAATCACCAACGGCTATGCGCTCATCGTCCCGCTGATGATTGTTTCGGCCTTAGCTTATGCCATCAACCGACTGTTTTTCAACCATTCCATCTATACCAATGCCGTGGCCGAAAAAGGCGTTGAGGTGACGCACAACAAGGACAAAAGCATTCTCAACATGATGGCTATCAACCAATTGATAGAGACTAACTTTAGTTCTATTGACCCTGACTGTCTTTTCCGTGATTTGTTGCCGCTGGTCTCTTCTTCGAAGCGCAACATCTTCCCCGTGGTCGACAAGGAGGGTTTTTTCTGCGGTCATGTGCTGTTTGATGACATTCGCGGCATCCTTTTCGATTCGAAATATTATGACCAATCAATCCAGAATTTCGCAGTCCTGCCCGATTATGTCATCCACCCCGAGGAACCGATGGAGGAGATTGTGCATAAGTTCCAGAAATCAGGGAAATACAACATTCCTGTCATTCAAGGCGGGAAGTATCTGGGATATATCTCGCGAGCCAATGTGTTTTCGGCGTACCGCAACATGATGAGCGAGATCTCGGAGGATTAGTAGGGACGCAACGAATGCGTCCGTTTCGTTATCGTTTCTGTTTGAAAAATTCCGTCAGCAAAGCGAGGCATTCCTCGCGCATCACACCCGTTTCGGTTTTCGTTTTTGGGTGTAGCATGTGGCCTAAACGCGAAAAACCGTTTTTCGGGTCGTCGGCAGCCCAAACGACCTTCCCGATGTGCGAATGGCACAAGGCTCCGGCGCACATAGGGCAGGGCTCCAAGGTAACGTAAAGCGTGCATTCGTCCAGGTATTTCGCACCCAGCGCGTTGGCTGCCGCAGTGATGGCCAACATCTCGGCGTGGGCGGTCACGTCGTTGAGGGTTTCGGTTTGGTTGTGGGCGCGAGCAATGACTTTGTTGTTGCACACCACGATGGCTCCGATGGGGATTTCGTCGGCCTCAAAGGCATGCAGCGCCTCTTGATAGGCCTGTTTCATGTAATATTCGTTGGAGAAAACGGATAATGTCATATTTCATTAAGGGTTGGTAGAGACGCAAGATTTTGCGTCTTTACAAGTTAAAATGTCAAATTCATCCCAATCCGGACCCAGAGGGAATTTCTGTCGGAAATGTTGCAGTTTTTCACCGTCCAAGGTGCAATGTAGCACGGCTTCTTGGTAAGGCTCGGCTTTGGAAATGACCTCGCCGCGGGCGTTAATCACTTGTGATTCGCCGCTGTAGTGCAGTCCGTGAGCATCTTCGCCCACACGGTTCACGCCGATGAAATAGGCTTGGTTCTCGATGGCGCGGGCTTGGAGCAACGTGTTCCAAACGTTCATCCGCGAATTGGGGAAGTTGGCCAAATAGACCCCCAAATCGTATTCGTAAGCCCCGTTTTCATAGCGGTTTCGCGCCCAAATGGGGAAGCGAATATCGTAGCAAACCATCGGCTTGATCTTCCAGCCTTTCAGTTCCACAATTAGTTGTTTTTCACCACGTTTCACCAGTTGGTCTTCGCCGCCCATCGTGAAGGTGTGCCGCTTGAAATAAAGTTCGTAGGAGCCATCGGGGCGCATCCAGACGAGGCTGTTGTAGTAATGCCCGTCTTTCTCCAAAGGGAAGGTGGCGCAAATCACAGCATTCTTTGTTTTAGCTTGATTATGAATCCATTGCATCGTTAGTCCATCTTCGTTTTCAGCGAAAATTTTGGGCTCTACGGGAAAACCAGTCGTAAATGTTTCGGGCAAGAGAATCAAATCGGTTTCAGGCTTGATTTGTTCCAGCAACTCGCTGAAATACACGTAGTTAGTGGCTTTATCCTCCCATCTGAGGGCGGCTTGGAGGTAGGCGATGTTGAGGTTTGGCATAATTTGTGTTTATTGCAATGCAAAAATAGAAAATTAATCTTACTTTTGCCGAAAAATTCGATTTACTACAGCAACTTAAACGACGACCTGATGAAAAAACTGCTTCACATCTCTTTGGGCTTGGCCATGGCTTTCTGCCTTAGCGCCTGCGGTGGATTAGAGGTTGATGTCGATGATTTCGACGAGGCCGACCTTTATGGCAAGTGGCAGGAAGGCACGGTCTTTGAACGCTATTATGCCCAACCCTTCGACCATATCCTTCCCAATGGTGACTCCGTGCAAGTGAACGGCTTCACTTGGGACGAAAGCGACGACATTAGCGAAGAGGAAGCCCAACCTTTCAACTGGAGTTTGACGGGATCCACGTTGAAGCATGAGCATGTGGGAACATTTGTTACCGTGCCGAAACTTTATACCATCACTACATTGAATTCCAACGAGTTGATATACAATGATGATTATGGAACAACACATCACTTTTCAAGAGTTTTCTAAATGAAAAAGGCATTAAAGATCATAGGTATCACTTTGGCTTCGCTTGTGGGGCTGGTACTCATTGTGGCGGTCGTTGCGGTGACGATGCTCACTTCATCGGGAAGGCTGACCAAGATGGTCAAAAACTACGCGCCAAAATTCGTCAATTGCGAGATGCAATTGGGCAAGGCCGACCTCACTTTGTTCAAGACCTTCCCCAACATCGGAGTGGAAATCGAGAACGTGGCGCTCATCAACCCGATGCCAGGCTCGCCGTCGGACACTTTGGCCAATATCGACAACCTGATTGTGGTGGTCGATGCCAAGAAGTTCTTGAAAGAGAAAGAAATAGCGGTCAGAAAGTGCATTCTCGATGATGCTTTCGTCAATCTTTATACGGATTCCATCGGCAACAGCAATTTGGATGTCTTCAACACGAAGGAGGATAACGATACGACGACTTCCTCTTTTGATTATTTGGTTAATATTGAAGAAGTTAATCTCAAGAATTCCACTTTGCTTTATGCTGACGACCGCAATGGAATGACGGTGCGAATGCATGGCCTCAATCTCGATTTGACGGGCAAAATGCAGGAGAATGACATTGACGCGGTTTTGGCTTTGAATGCCGAGCGCTTGGGATTGAAAATGAAAGCCATACAGCTGGCAACCAACGGTATGAATCTTGATTTTGATGGCGAAGTCAAGCAAATGGATGTAATCGATGGCACGCTGAAACTCAGCACGCCCGACATCAGCCTGGATTTCGGCGAGCCTTACTTGGAAAACGACACGTTGAGCCTGAACCTGCCTTTGCAATTCGGGCTTTCCGATTTGAAAGGGCATCTCAACAAGGCCCAAATTGGCCTGAACCGCTACCTTATTAATATTGACGGCGATGCCGAGATGGCAGAGAATGGAGACATCAATCTTGATTTGGATTTGAATTCCAACACTTTAGTCATCGAAGATGTATTGACCTATCTGCCTGAGAAGTTGCAAAACCGACTCAGTTCCATTGAATATGCCGGGAAGTTGAGTCTTACGGGAGCGGAAGTGAAAGGCACATATAATGACAGTCTGATGCCTCTGATTTCTGCTAAGGTGCTGACCGACAATGCAAAAGTGAACATCTCAAGCCTGCCTTATCCGATTACCGAAATCAACTTGGATGCCGATTTGGATTTGGACCTGAATTCGGATGCCAACAGCGTGACAGTCAACAGCTTGAAGGCCAAGTTCAATTGTAGCGATTTGAATGTCAGTGGCGTGGTGGATGATTTGTTGGGCGATATTGGCTTGAAACTCAACGTGAAAGGTGATGCCCCGATGACGGATGTGAAAGGTTTCCTGCCGAAGAACATGAAACTCGGCGGGCGCACGGATTTGAATCTGACCACCAATTTCACCGTCGAGGAGCTGATGAAGTCGTTGGACGACTACAACCTGAACCGCCTCAAAGCCAATGGAGCCTTGAAAATCAAGGACTTTGCTTTTGATATGGACACCATCCATGCGACGTCGCCTTTGTTGAACGTCGGGCTGACCTTGCCTGCTTCGGTAAAGCAAAAGGGCCAAAAAGGTGCTTACATCGCTCTCAATTCCAGTCAGTTGGAGGCGCGGATGGGCAAAAGCGTCAACGCACAGCTCAAAAATCCCGACATCAAGCTCTCGGCAGATAATTTCAAGGGTGGAGTGGAGAAGATGCTCTTGGATGCCGCATTGAATTTCAGTAAGTTGGATGTGGTTTATGACGATATTACGGCGAAGATGGAATCGCCAGCCCTCACCTTGGTGACCACGCCCGAAAAGAATGCCAAGGGGCTGAATGTCCGCGTCACCCTCGACGGTAAAAACGTCGAGGCCAAGAAAGGAAAGGAATATGCCTTGAATACCAATTCGTTGAAAGTCAACGCATCGGTGAATCAAAACAAAGCCAAGAAAGACTTCCTGAACCAATGGAATCCTTCGGCCGACTTCATGCTGGGTAATGCCTTGGTGCAGATTGACGGCCTCGACGAGGACATCCATATCAGCAACATCGATTTTCTTTTCAACTCCCACGAGCTCGACTTCAAGAAAAGCACTTTCCGCATCGGCAAGTCCGACATGAGCCTGCAGGGTAGCGTGGTGGGCATCAAGGAGTGGATGGAAGGGCACGACAACATGATGAAAGGCGAGTTGCAGCTCACCTCCGACATGCTCGATATCAACGAGATTATGGACTTGACCAGCGGTTTGGGACGTAAGGATGACGATGCCACTTTGGCGACAAGCTCAGCGACCGAATCCAAGGAGGACGAGCCTTTCCTTGTGCCCGAAGGCGTTGATTTCACTTTCGGTATCAAGACGAAACGGTCGGTGTATGACAACTTCGACCTCAATAACTTGAGCGGCACGATGACGGTGAAGGACGGCACGCTCATCCTCCAGGAAATCGGTTTCACCAACAAGGCTGCCGAGATGCAGCTGACGGCCATGTACCAGTCGCCGCGCCCGAACAACCTCTTCCTTGCCATGGATTTCCACCTTTTGAATGTGCAAATCAATGACTTGCTGACGATGATTCCATACATCGACACATTGGTGCCGATGCTCAAGACCTTCGATGGGCAAGCCGAGTTCCACATTGGGGCTGAGACCAACCTCAAGTCGAACTATGAGCCCAAGATTTCGACCTTGCGCGCCGCCGCCGACATCGAAGGCAAGAACCTGACCGTGAACGACAAATTCACTTTCACGAAGATCACCGACATGCTGGACGTGAGCACCAATGGCGAGTACCGTGTGGACAGCCTTGATGTGCAACTTACCGCCTTCAAGGATGAAATCGACCTTTGGCCTTCGCAAATCGCCATCGGGAAATATAAGGTGACGGTGGACGGTCGCATGACTTTGGACAAGAACGGCGAATATCACCTCTCGGTGACGCAATCGCCACTGCCGGTGCGCCTCGGCTTGAAGATTTCGGGACCGTTCAACAGCCTGAAATATGAGGTGGAGTCGTGCAAATATCCGAACCTATACAAGCCCAACAAACGCAGCGACACCGAGCAGATGTACTTCGAACTGAAGAAGAAGATAGCCGACCGATTGAAGAGCAATGCCCGATAATTATGGCTTATGACTATGGTCTATGGCTGCCCTCACATGAAGGCATGCCATAGGCCATCTGCTATAAGCCATTAATGATTTCCTCAAAGCTCCGTTCGTCCTGTAGGCCGTTCATCTTTTCCTGTTTGATGCGCGACTTGCGGCGGGCGTAGGAGTTGGTTTGCAGGTTCATCAGGATGGAGATGACCTGGTTGCTGAAGCCTTGCTTGGTGAGACAGCAGATTTGCAGGTCGCTCTTGGTTAGGGCGGGATATTGCGCCGTGAGCCGTTGGGTGAAGTCGCCATAAACCTTGTCGATGAGCGCGACGAAGTCGTCCCATTCGTTTTCTTTCAAGTCGAAGTCCAAGGTGGAGGCCGTGATTTGCTCGGTGAGGACCAAGGCGGTCACATACACCTTGTTTTTCTTCAGTTCGGCTTCCAGTTGATTCTTCATTTCCTCCTCTTTCAGCTTGTTGCTCAGCGTTTTCTGTCGCAACAGCAGCAGAACGAAGGCCAAAGCCACGACAAGCGCGCCAAGGATGAGATAAAGATAGAGGCTCTTCAGCTTTTGCTCGGCTTGCATGTCGTTTTTCTGCATTTGCAAGTCGTATTCGGCCTTGATGCGTTGCATCTGTTCGCTTCGGTGTTCGCGGTCGGCCTGCATCATGTTCTCGTTGAAAAGTTTGTGACATTCAAGGGCTTTCTGGTAGTCGCTTTGGAACTGGTAAAGGTAATGCAGGCTTTGGTAGGCCGCCATTCTAACGCCTGCCAGCGACAACAATAGGGCTATGATGATTCTACTGGGTTTCATCGTTTCACGAATTTCATTGTTTCGTTGCCCACGTTGATGAAATACATGCCTTCAGGCAACGATTCGATATTAATCTGTTGCGTTTCAGCATTGATGCTGCCTTGCAGCAGGGTTTGCCCCACCAGGTTGGTGATGCGATAGGTTTGGTCTGGTAGAGACGTTGCGCGCAACGTCTGTACAAACAGGACGTTGTTGGCAGGGTTGGGATAAACCGTTAATGTCCTTGTGTCCGTCGAAGGGCCATTCTCTTCCAAGCCGTGCCATTGTTCATAGATTTCGTCGCAATCCTCTTCACCGTATTTGAAAAACATTTCGTCCTCCAACCAGTAGCAGCGCAGGCCTTCCACACGGTAGCCCTTGCCTAGGTTCATCATTTTTTCGGGGAAGAAGCTGGTCAAATGGCCGATGCCGCAAACAATGTTGCCACTGAAGAGGTCTTCGGGGGCGTTCACTTTTAGCATTCTATAGATTATGCCCTCGTATTCGTAGTTTTCCACGGCATCGACGTGCATGGTGATGCTTTCTGTGCCGACCTTGATATCCCATTCGTCTCCCACCTCGGCGGCATAGTCGTAAAGCACCGTGAATTCTTCCAAATCCTTGTTCCACCAATACACTCTGCCGTTGCGTTCAAATATGTATTCTTGGATTGTCCGTAGTGGTATAGGATAATTCAATCTTGTTGATATTTCCTTTGTATGAGTATAGCAAATCGTTTTGTTGCTTCAGATGGTCTTCGTTGTAGAGATAAAAATCGGCTTGCCATACGCCATTCACCCAAGCTTCGCCATCCCATTTCTCGAAAGTGATCATGGAAGGATACCCCATTTCGTCCAATTCATAAACCGCACGGTTGGCATTGATCCATCCGTTTTCTTGCCATGTTTTGATTTCAGCGAGGGTAAGACACCCGTAGGGGTTGAAGTGGTATTGTACCAATTTTTGGTTTTCCCACACGCCGTTGTAACGTTTTTGCGTCAAGGCACTCACACGGTGTCCTTGTTCGTCATAGCCATATGTAATCAAGGTGGCGCTATCGTTGTAGGGGTCGTTTTGTCGGGTGAGCAAAAGGCTGTCTTCCGAAAAACCACGCGTTTCCTTATTGAGCCTAATCCAGTCGCCATAATAAGTGTCGTTCTGTTGGATGACATGAAGATCAGAATCATAAACGAACCAATACGTGTGGTCATAGTCGCAAATCTCACCAGAAGGATGAACAGAAAGAGCTCTTTTTGTTTCTAGTAGTCCGTTTGGATAGTATTGGAATCTGGCTTGGAAATCACCGTATTCAGATCCCATGCTGCTGTTTGGGTCTAAGGTAATAGTGGCATGATTTGGCTGGTAGAGGAAACCGTAATACTCTTGTGCGGTGGCGTTTAAGGTCAGTGCCGCAATGGCTAAGATGGTGATAGCTTTTTCATGGTGTTAGAATTTTAATTGTTCATTTTGTTCATTGTACGATTTGCAGTTTCGCTTTCCTTTCGGTCGGCAATGCAAAAGTAGAACAAATCCCAAAGCGAAAATCACTTTGTCAAGCCCTTAAGAGGGTTTGTCTATCATCAAAACGAAATGATTTTTTTAAAATGCTGATAAACAATTGTTTGTATGTCAATCTGTCTATGGGTTGTCTATATGGTTGTCTATGCGATTGCAATGGTAGAGACGCAAAACCATGCGTCTCTACAGTTGGTTTTATTGCCAAAAATTCGCCGTGCGGTATCGTTGTTTTGGACTGTTGGGCTTATCCTTGTATTCGGGAATGAGCAGCCCTGCCTCAAGCAAAGGCGTGAACACGTTGCGCCTGAAACTGGTGCGGCTCTTGTAGCCCACTTCTTCCATCATTTCCAAGATACCTTGCGGGACGCGGCAGAAAGCCAAAACGCGACGAGCATTCTCGTCTTCGCCCTTGCCTAACGCAGGACACCGCTTGCGGATGTTCGACATCGACGACCAATAGGGTGTGCTGCCGTATGGGCTGCGGCTGTATCCTGTGTTGTCCTCGGATGCTATGCTTCCGTAAGGTATGGGCTTCAGTGAGGGGTGTGAGTTGTCAGGGCGTTGCATGATCACTTGGAACTGGCCGCCTTCCTCGTTGACGAACTCGATGTTGCGCACCTCCTTCGTGGCGCGGATGATGCCGGTGCCCAGGCCTCTGTAATCCATGGTCTTTGCGCATAGCGTTGCCATCAATGGGTTACGCTGTTGGGTTTTCCCGAATCGGATGGACTCAACGTCAACGCCAGTGGGCAGCCCTCCTGGACTGACAATTTCGACACGGTTGTCGAAGATCATGATGCGAATGGGGGCTTGTATGAGATAGTCGCGGTGCACGAGTGCGTTTTGGAGGATTTCCTTCAAGGCGACTTCCGAGATTTCGAGTTTTCCTATGGAATTGAACGACTGACCGGCTTGAACGCTGTGCAGGTTGGCATTCAGGAAGGCCATGCCTGCCTCAAACATGCGTGGAATGGTGCCTGTGATGTCTTTGCTGTCGCGATATTCCAGTCCGCCCATGTCGTTGCCGAAGAACGAGACCGCCTTGATGACGAAAGCTGGCTCAAACATTTGTGGATGTTTGCCGAAGAAGAGCAAGCCGGCGAGGGTGGCGTGCCCGTCCAGGGTCATGATTTGCAGGTTTTGAAGCAGTTGTTCCGTGGGCAGGCCGAATTCTTCGGCGCGTTTGCCGTAGGATTGTTCCAAGAAGTCGTTGACCAGCATCATGTCGATGTCGTTGATGGTGGTTCTTCTGACGCCTTTTTCGTCGGGCCTGAAGCTTCCCGACTCTTGGAACAGGGCGAGTATTTCTGCGTTTTCGACGATGCGACGCTTGTCGCTGCCTTGCTTGATCCAGATGTTGCCGCTTTGGTCTTTGTAGGGTTTGTCGATACCTTCGTTCACATTCACTACAAGAAGAGTTTTCCCTTCCACGCTGACGGTTTCGGTCTGGAGATAGACGGCTGGCCTCACGCAGTTGTTCGCCACATTACCGATGTCTCTGCTGATTTGCTGGACTTCGTCGTAGGTCAGACCTACGATTTCGCCTGTTTTGTCTTCCACGCCGATGAGGATGGTTCCTCCGCGATAGTTGGCGAAGGCGGCAATCTCTGGGGCCATTTTTGAGGTATTGTCTAATTTGAGTTTAAACTGCACCTTGCTGTTTTCGCCCAAGGCGCAGAGCTGTTTTATTTCTTGTGCATTCATATCTTAACCATTTTTGTGCTGCAAAACTACAATTTTTGGTTTGGTTGTGCAAGTTTTTGGTTAAGTTTTCACCAAAATACAGACAAAATAATTTGTAATATATTAAATACCAATAATATGAACTATATACAAATTTGGTTAAGCTGTGCATAAAAACGCCAAAAACTTAACCATATATGGTTAAGTTTTTGGCGTTTTGGTTAGGTTTTGTATGGGTTATTTTTTCGGCTTCAACTCGTCGAAAATCATATTGCGCAGGTTCGCAATCGGAACGCGCACTTGCTGCATGGTGTCGCGGTCGCGCACAGTGACGCAGTTGTCCACCAAAGTGTCGTTATCCACCGTGACGCACATCGGCGTTCCGATGGCGTCTTGCCGTCTGTAGCGCTTGCCGATGGAGTCCTTTTCCTCGTACTGGCACATGAAGTCGTACTTCAGCGAGTCAATGATTTCACGGGCCTTTTCCGGCAGACCGTCTTTCTTGACCAACGGCAGCACGGCGACTTTGTAGGGTGCGAGGATGGCCGGCAGTTTCAGCACCACGCGTTCCGAGCCGTCTTCCAGCTTTTCTTCGGTGTAGGCATGGCTGAGCATGGCGAGGAACATACGGTCGAGGCCGATGGAGGTCTCAATGACGTAAGGCGTGTAGCTTTCGTTGGTGTCGGGGTCGAAGTATTGGAGTTTCTTGCCCGAGTATTTGGCGTGGGCCGAGAGGTCGAAGTCGGTGCGGCTGTGGATACCTTCGAGTTCCTTGAAGCCGAAGGGGAAGTCGAACTCGATGTCGGAGGCGGCATTAGCGTAGTGGGCCAGTTTCTCGTGGTCGTGGAAGCGGTATTTTTCGGCGGGCAAACCCAACGAGAGGTGCCAGTTGAGGCGTTCTTCCTTCCAGTGCTTGAACCAGTCGAGTTCGGTGCCAGGACGGACGAAGAACTGCATTTCCATTTGCTCGAACTCACGCATACGGAAGATGAACTGACGCGCCACAATCTCGTTGCGGAAGGCTTTGCCGGTTTGTGCGATGCCGAACGGAATCTTCATGCGGCCGGTCTTCTGCACGTTGAGGTAGTTGACGAAGATGCCTTGGGCGGTCTCGGGACGCAGATAAATCGTGTCGGCACCTTCGGCCACGCTGCCCATCTGTGTGGCGAACATCAGGTTGAACTGACGCACGTCGGTCCAGTTGCGGGTGCCGCTGATGGGGCACACGATTTCGAGGTCGAGGATGAGCTGCTTGATGGCTTCAAGGTCGTTTTTCTCCATCGCGCCATACAGTCTGTGGCTGATTTCTTCGAGCTTGGCCTTGTGTTCCAAAACTCTGGGGTTAGTAGTGACAAACTGCTCTTCATTGAAGGCATCACCGAAGCGTTTGCGGGCTTTCTCCACCTCTTTATTAATCTTTTCCTCGATTTTGGCCATGTAATCTTCGACCAAAACGTCGGCGCGGTAGCGTTTCTTCGAGTCGCGGTTGTCGATGAGCGGGTCGTTGAAGGCGTCGAGGTGGCCCGAAGCCTTCCATGTGGTGGGGTGCATGAAGATGGCCGCATCGATGCCGACGATGTTCTCGTGCATCTGCACCATCGCCTTCCACCAGTATTCGCGGATGTTCTTTTTTAGCTCCACACCGTTCTGGCCGTAGTCGTAAACGGCTGAAAGTCCGTCATAAATCTCGCTCGATTGGAAGATGAAGCCATATTCCTTGGCGTGAGCGGTTATCTTCTTGAAAAAATCTTCTTGGTTCATTATTATCAATTATATAAAATTCAAAGATTTAAGATTTAAAATTCAGCATTCTTAATTCAGCATTCCGAATTAAATGATTAGCATTGCGTCGCCATAAGTGAAGAAGCGGTACTTTTCGGCCACGGCTTCCTTGTAGGCTTTCATCAGCAAGTCGTAGCCGGCAAAAGCAGCCACTTCCATCATCATCGACGACTTAGGCAGGTGGAAGTTGGTAATCATGGCGTTGGCCACCGAGAAGGTGTAGGGTGGGAAGATGAACTTGTTCGTCCAGCCTTTGAATGGCTTGATTTTTCCATTGATGGTATGGGCGGTCTCCAAAGCTTTCAGTGAAGTGGTGCCGACGGCAAA
The DNA here is from genome assembly GCA_017460915.1 of Bacteroidales bacterium. Classification (GTDB taxonomy): domain Bacteria; phylum Bacteroidota; class Bacteroidia; order Bacteroidales; family F082; genus Limimorpha. The sequence goes on from JAFUAA010000048.1 coordinate 68,394, forward strand.
GACAGTGTTGTGTCGTTGGTTGGCCTCGTTGACCAAAGTGCAGCAGTCCTCGTCGATGTACATCTCTTCCGAGTCGGGTTTGTGTTTGGTGAGGTCTTCCACCTCGATGTCGCGGAAGTTGCCCATTCCAGGATGCAAGGTGAGTTCGGCAAAGGATGCACCAATGATTTCGAGACGTTTCATCAGGATTTTGCTGAAATGCATGCCTGCGGTCGGAGCCGAAACGGCGCCTTCCACTTTGGCATAGATGGTCTGGAAATCCTCGGCGTCTTCGGGGCGCTCCTCGCGGTTGAGTTCGCGAGGGATGGGTGTATGTCCGAGCGACGAAAGGGTTTTCTTGAACTCCTCGTAGGGACCGTCGTATAGGAAACGCAGCGTGCGACCGCGCGAGGTGGTGTTGTCGATGACTTCGGCTACTAGTTCATCGCCGTCACCGAAATAGAGTTTGTTGCCGATACGGATTTTACGGGCTGGGTCGACGAGCACGTCCCAAAGACGGCTTTCGTGGTCCAGCTCGCGGAGCAGCAGCACCTCGATTTTGGCACCGGTCTTTTCCTTCTCGCCATAAAGTTTGGCAGGGAACACCTTAGTATTATTAATGACGAACACGTCGCCGTCCTTCACGTAGTCGACGAGGTCCTTGAAGATGCGGTGCTCGATTTTGCCGGTTTTGCGGTCGACGACCATCAAGCGGGCTTCGTCGCGGTTCTCGATGGGATAGAGCGCAATCAACTCGCTTGGCAGGTTGAATTTGAATTGTGAGAGTTTCATTGTCTGATGTTGTTAGTGTTGTTTTTCCTGTGAAACAAACTACAAAGATACGACAAAATTGAAATTTTGTCAAGTTTTTTTTCTTAACAAGCAGAATTACAAATAATTAGTAGATTATTTGAAAGATGATGCGGTTTATTGATCGAGTAGATTATTATTGAAACTAACCTTTGACAAATCTGGCAACGAAAAATAAACACTTCTCGTTCTTTGGACTTGAATGGCCTTTTGTTTATTATAGACCAAACTTACTTCTATTCTGTTATAGTTTTCAAGGTTGGCAATGCCTTTGATGCTCTCCTTGGCGATTTCATGTCCTACCGATTTGATTTTTTCCAAATCATCCCATTCAGAAAAATCCTCTGGATTGAGTATTACTGTTTTTATCCAGCATTTGCCATTTTCGTAGCAATTTAGTTCTTCATTATACTTCGCAATGCCAACTGCGGCAATTTTTACTTCTTCTCCCCTAAATTTTTCTTGCACCCTTAATTCCAAATCTTCTTTTCCATCAACATACTCTGCTGGGATAATATAAGTTTTTTCCAAGTTTTTGGTTTTTTCCACATATTCCATTAATTCTTCATAAGCCTGATAGGAATTGTATGTTCCACAAGAGGATAATAAGACCAAAAGGAATAAGAACGCGGCAGTTTTAAATATCTTGTTCATGGTGTGAATAGAGTTTGTGCTGCATAAGATACAATGAATAGATGGATTACATAACAGACTATTTCTTTCCTTCCAACCTTTCTTGCTCTGTTTTCTTCCATTCCTTGAACTCATCCCCCGTGTCAATGATGTGTTGCTTCAACTCCATCAGTGGCCAAGCGTCCTCCACGCGGAAGTCGCCGATGCGGGTGCGGCGCAGTGATTTCAGGCAGGCGCCGTTCCCTAAGGCCTTGCCGAAGTCGTTGGCGAGGCTGCGGATGTAGGTGCCTTTGCTGCAGGTCACCTCGAAGTCGAGCTCGGGAAAGCGGTCGAGGCTCAGTTTGAAGTCGTCGATGCGGATGTCACGGGCTTTCAGTTCGATTTCCTCGTCGGAACGGGCATAGTCGAAGGCGCGTTTTCCTTTGATTTTGATGGCGGAATATTTGGGCGGGTATTGCTTGATGTCGCCGATGAATTTCAGCCGTGCCGCCTCAATCTGCTCCGCCGTGATGCCGTCGGTGGGGAAGAAGGCATCAGGCTCGCTTTCCAAGTCGAAGGTTGGGGTGGTTTGGCCGAGCAGAATCGTGCCTGTATAAGTCTTCACCTGTGCTTGGTAGATGTCGATTTGCTTGGTCTTCTTGCCGGTGCAAAGGATGAGCAGTCCCGTCGCCAATGGGTCGAGGGTGCCGGCATGTCCCACCTTCAGCTTGCGTATGCCGTAGCAGCGGTTTACCAGACTGCGGATGAAGTTGACCGTGTCAAACGACGTCCAGTCCAAGGGCTTGTCGATGAGGATGACCTCGCCTTCTTCGAAATTGAACATGGATTTTGGATTCGGGGCCTTCGACAGGCTCGGGCACCCTTAACCTCTGTAAAAGTGAGGGCCCCCGAACTTGTCAAAGGGCCGCTGTTTATAGAATATATGGTGAAACAATGGCCAATATGCCAACAATAGCACAATAGACGGCAAACCAAACCAGCTTACCCTTCTTGACGATGTTGATCATCCATTTGCAGGCGAAGCAACCCGTGAAGAAAGCTGCCAAGAAACCAACAATGGCCGCCACAGGCGAAATGCCGCTCATGGCCTCGCTGAAGCCGACTTCAAAGATGTCCTTCACGTCGAGCAAAGCCTCGCCGAGGATGGGCGGAATGACCATCAGGAAGGAGAACTGGGCCAGTTTTTCCTTTTTGTTGCCGAGCAGCAAACCTGTCGCGATGGTGCTTCCCGAGCGCGAAAGGCCCGGCATGACGGCGCAAGCTTGGGCGATGCCGATGGCGAAAGCGTGCAGGCCGCTAATGTTTTCCTTTTGGCGCGGCTTGGCGAAGTAGGAGAAGGCCAGCAATGCCGCCGTCACGAGGAGCATGATGCCCACGATGCGCAAGCCCGAGCCGAAGATTTCTTCCACCTTGTCCTTGAGCAGGAAGCCCACGATGGCCACGGGAATCATCGAGATGAGGATGTTGATGGCGTATTTGGTGCCGTCGTTCAAGCCAGTGTAGCTTTTCCACGATTGTTTGGCGAACAGGTCCCTGAAAATCCACACGATTTCTTTCCACAGGACGACCAACGTGCTAAGCACGGTGGCCACATGGAGCAGGACGGTGAAAGTGAGGTTGGACGATCCGTCATCGAGGCCGAAAAGCGCCTGACCGATAGCCAGATGTCCGCTGCTGCTGACGGGTAAATACTCGGTTAAACCTTGGATGATTCCAAGGATTAATGCTTGTAGCCAGTTCATAATCAATTATTTTTCTTCCAGAATATCGCTACAATCTCGACTACAAATCCAGCCAGAACCAGAATGGGAGCCAAGGTGATTCTTTGGAAATCAAACATTTTTTCGTTGAATACATCGGGGTCAGACGAGCCGCCGCCGAGCATGAAGAGGAAGCCCAAAACGATGAGTGCGATGCCGATGAGTACGATGACATAGTTCTGTTTTCCGAATGGCATAGCCTTCTGGTTTTCAGAAGGTTCATTTGCTTGTGTTGTTATTGTTTCTTTTTTTGCCATGATGTGAATGATTATGCGTACAGTCGGTCGACATCGGCGCGAAGGTATTTCCGCAAGGCGAAGCGCGTGGAGAGCCCGCCAAGAAGGATGCCAAGGACGATGATGCCGACAAATATGCCAATGATGATTTTATAGTCTTGGATGAGAGCCAGTTCGGGCAAGTGCTGCATGAGGCCGTAGAGCAGCAAAGCCAAAAAAGCATCGGCCAGCAAAGCTCCGAAAAAGCCTTGTGAGATGCCGCTACGGATGAAAGGCCGGCGCACATAGGAGGCCGAGGCACCCACCAGCAACATGCTGCGCACGAGGAAACGCTTGGCGTAGATGGAAAGTCGCAAAGTGTAGCGAATCAGCGCGATGGCGATGAAAAGCAGCACCACGCTGGCACCCACCAGCCACAGCCCGATGCGGTTGACGTTTTGGTCCACGAGGTCGACGAGCGACTTTTGGTAATAGATTTCCTTCACCTCGGGGTTTTTGAGTAGCTTTGCTTCGATGACGCTGATACTGTCGTTGTTGGCGTAATCAGCGTTGAAGCGCACATCGATGGAGGGTAGCAATGGGTTTTCCTCGTTGCCGAGCCACTTCAGGAAGTCCTCGCCAAGGTCGTCGCTCAGGCGGCGGAAGGCCTCTTCCTTGGTGATGTATTCCGTCGACTTCACGGCAGGCATGGCGTCAAGTTCCTTTTGCAGTTGCAAAATCTTGGATTCCTTCACGTTGCTGTTCATCACCACCTCAAAGCCGATGTTTTCCTTCAGGTGGTTGGAGAGTTTCTGCGTATGCATCATGAGCAGGGCAAACACGCCTAAGAGGAAGAGTACCAACGCGATACTCATCATCGACATGAAATACGACCCTGCCACGCGGCGTTTGCTTGAACTCTTTTCCGACATACTCAAGATTTGAAACGGCAAAGATAGGGGAAATATTTCAGAATGCGGCAAATGACAGGAAAATAATCGTTCTTTTTATTCCTTCACCCATTTCCCCGTTTCCGCGAGTGTCGTTGAGCCAACTAAGGTCCCTGAGCCTGTCGAAGGGCCGCCATCAGAAGTATAAACCTTCCAGACATAAACGCCCTTAGCCCATTCTGCGGCATCAATCGCTGTCACATTTTCCGTGAGGGCTTGGCTGTGGATGAGCCTGCCGTTCATGTCGTACACCTCCACACGCGCGTCTTTCAAAGCCGTGCGGATATTCAGCACATCCTTTCCTGGGTTAGGATAGGCCGTGGCCACGGCGAAACCGTGGGTATGGGCTTCGTCGATGTCCATAAAATCTGCTTTGTAAATGCAGTTTTCTTTTTGACCTTCTTCGGTATTATAACCAGTTGTAGAAATAAGACATCCACCATTTGGGCTGGCGATTAAATAGGTTGGACATTGTTTCCTCTTGGGGTGTATGAAGTATAATTCACTTTGTATGTTAAGATTGCCATCTGTGTAGGCGATATATAAATCTCCCCACGGTGGCGTAGGTCGGATGGTGCCGACTAAGTATACTTCATTCTCAGAACTAAAATCGATTGTATGTTTTTTCCCTGCCTCTGCAGATATTGTGGTATGGAATCCCCAAACATATTTGATTTGGTTCATTTCCTCATCGTATAAGCTCATCACAATTGATGTCCAGTAATCTCCTGCAGGGACGTTGGCAAAGGCTCCTATAGAATGAATTCTCCCATTATAAGGATTAACTCGAAAATCAGCCATAAAACTACACAAGATTGGATAGGATAATTCATCAACGTTTTGGATGGTGTCGACAATGTTAAGATTTGAGTCGAAAACAAAACAGTCATTATAAACTACTCTTCCTTTGCTGAAAGGGCGGTTGCGTATTGTGATAATTCTACAACCTAATGAATCGATGGCAGGAATCAATCTGTGGCCCGTAAGTCTGTCATTTACTTCAATCACACGTTCGGCAGTTACATTGCCTTTAGCATCAAATCGAGCAATATGAACACTATCATTCTGGGTAACATAGGATAATATAACTCCTCCATCTTTGTTGACAATTACGTTTGTGCATTCGTTACTTAGGTACAGATCATTAGGATCCATAGCATCTGTTGCATGCCATTGGTAATCCATAAAACTAAGCCCAAGATTGTCGTCAATCGATATTTTATGGAAGGTAAGAGTGTCGGAATTGTATGGCTTTGAAGTATAATACAAGCCATTGTTTCCTCTGAAGCGGATTAAGTCGCCACCATAGATCATGGTTGCTGTTAGGTATTCCTCTGGCCAAATAATTACGGAATCCAGCACGTCTCCTTCATCATTCCATTTTTCAAAACTAAGGAGGAATGGATGGAAACTAGAGGAAAATGTGATAAATTCGTCCTCATTAATATAAGTCATTGCATTGACTTTTTTTTCTTTTGTGGTAACAAAAATCTCGCGAATGTCGCTGATTTCTTGCGCTACAAATCAGCATAAGTATGTAGAGTAACAGTTTTGACTTCATAGTAAACAAGCTTTAATGAGAAGTAGATGTGCCAAAAATGGATAGCATTTTTTGTGAGAAAAAGAAATCAGTATGTTTAAATGGTGTCGTAATGCCCAATGGCGAGGGTGAGTTGTTGGGCTGCATCGCTCGTCAAGACCGAGCCGTCGCACTTGCCTCTGTTCCCGCCCCAAATCCAGTCGTCGCCTTCCACAAAGGGACCTCTGTACCAGAGATAGGGAGGAGTGGTGGAACTCCAACTGTTGTCATTGCCGCTGTTGCGCCCCGTGGTCATGGTGATGACCACATCGTCGCCACCGTCTTTAGAGGTGCCGTTTTCGATGTCCATCATCACGAACTGAAGGGTCTTGCCTTCCATGTCGATGGCCTTGTAGGCTTCGCGCACGGCATCAACGATGTCGCCATAGGCGACCAAGGCATCATTGTAGTCAATGAAGCCGTCGATGTTGGCTTTGGGCATAGCCACACGCACGGTGTCGATGCGGAGATTGCCAAGAATCTCATGCGAGAAGCCGTGGCAGTAGTTGAGCGTGGTTTCCCAGTTCCATAGAGCGTCTTCTGGGCATAGAGGTTCTCCATCTACCTTTGCCCCATGTTTCATGTCGGCATAGGAATCAAGGAAGTCAAGGACTCTCTGTTCGGCGGGCGACATGCTTTGTTCTGTTTGGGCAGCACCTTTATTAATAAGGTAGCCCTCTTCATTCTTTTTGCAGGAAGTGTTTGTCATCAGTCCTGCTGTGACGGCGATGAAAGCCGCGGTTTTGAAAAACTTGTTCATAAAAACAAAATTATTAGGTTTGAAAATTGATACTCATGCACTATTTGCACGACGCTGCAAAAGTATATCAAAATACCATGAAAAAATCAACAAGCCATGGGTAATACAGCTTTTTTCTTGATGTTAATGCTGGAAATCAATAAACTAAGTCGGAATTTGTACAGGTTTTTCTTGCCCGTTTTTGGCGAAATGTATCATTCCAGATGGGTTTTGACAAGGTCTTTCAGGTCGCCTACACCCGTCTTTTTTCGGATGTTGGTGCGATAGTGGTTGATAGTGTTCTCCGAGAGTTCCATCAACAGGGCGACCTCTTTGGCGCGGAAGCCAAAGAAACCGAGCACACAAAGCTCTATTTCCTGCTCGCTCAGGGTGGGATAGGCTTCCCTGATGTTGTGGCAGGCTTGGGGATAGGTGGCATTGAAGTCGACGAGGATGCGTCGGTAGGCTTCGCCTTTCCCGTCGGTGTATATTTTGCGCACTCTCCTGAGCAGGTTTTCTCTCGTTTCATGGGCGATGCGCTCGTTGTCCGAGTGCAGCCTCAGGCTTTCTTCTTGCAATCTCATGCTTTCCTCGCGCATGTGCAACATCTCGATTTCCTTGTTTTTGCGATAGCGGAAAACCATCCACAACAAGGACACCACCACAAGCAGCAATAGGACAATCCATAGGTGGAGCCGATAGCGACGAAGTTGCTGCTCTGATTCCAACCGATTGATCTCCATTTGTTTCTCGTATTCCGCCTTGACCTCGCTGACGGCTTGCCTTTCGTCTAACGCAGGAGGTTCTCGGTTGATGATGAGTTCGGCAAAATGGGCGGCTTTTGCTTCGTTTCCAAGGGCTTTATGGGTGTTGAAGAGCCGTTTATGCAGAAGATGTTGGTCGCCATCATCCTTGATGCTCAAGGCCTTATCGCCATAATGGATGCAGGAATCGTATTGCTGAAGTTCGAAATGGCATGAGGAAAGGTTGTCGAAAATTGCATATCGGTAGCCGGTTGCTACTCGGCTTTCTCTCTTCTCAAGCATCAGAAGACCTTTGCGGCCTTCCGCAATAGCGTTTCGAAGAAATTGCTGACTTCCTTGTAGACCGACGTTAGAGGTGTCCTCGGCGCGAAAGAGGTTGCAGAGCATGACGCAGTTATGATAATAGGCTTGCTCTTCGATGTTGCCTGATATCGCGGCGGCCGGCCTCGTTCGAAATAGAAGAGGCTGCTGTCTTATTCTCAGAGACCCAAATAGTTGTTGCCCAGCATGTAGGCTGATTGAATCCGGAGGCTGTGTCTTTGCTTTTCGGCGTAATAGGCTTCGGCGGGCTTGAGTTGGTCGATTCCTTCCCGAAAATAATGGTTGGCGGAATATGTTGTGCCAAGCCTGAAGCGTATGGCATTCTCGAGACGAAGGATTTCGTTCTGCTCGTCGGTGGGCGTGGTCGAAACTCGGATCAGCCGTTCGTCAATATGCTTGCATTGCAGTATGCTTTGCAGCGCCTTTTGACGATAGTCCATCGCCACCTGAGGTTCTTGTTGCGTTACATTGGCTTGCCAAGCCATGATGTCGTAGGTGCGGGCTTCGTGGTATTTGTCGTCACTTCCAATGAAATAATCCTGGGCCAATTGCAAGAGCGAATCGGTTGGGCGATGGTCTTTATGCGTCAATTGAAACAGTTCGGCTTTCAGCAGCCAATAGTGGGCCTTTTCTTTTTCTGAAAGGCAAGTAATGTCCAGTGTGTCGATAATTTGTAAAGCGCTGTCGGGCGCGTGTTGGAAAAAGCACTCCACGCGATAGAGCATGTCCTCCTCGGGTGGAGGCGGAGTTTGCTGCTTAGTGCAGGCCACCAAGAGTGCGAAAACAAGGAACGCTATGCTTCGAAGGGATTTCATGCGGCAAAGGTAAGTTTTTTGGCAAAATATGCCGAAGATTTTCTATTTTTGTGCTTTCATTCCAAAATGAAATCACCATGCAAGTACTGAAATCCAACATACGCACCGACTCTGACGAGTTTCGCCAGAACGAGAAGAATTTCCTTTCGCTGATGGCGCAATACCGCGAGGCGATGGCAGCCTCGATGCAAGGCGGCGGCGAAGCGGCCGTGGCCAAGCACAAGAAGCGCAACAAACTGCTCGCCCGCGAGCGCATCGACCTGCTCATCGACCCGAATACGCCGTTTTTGGAGCTTTCGCCGATGGCGGCCTACGGCACCTATAATAATGATTTCCCTTCAGCGGGCATCATCACTGGTATCGGCGTGATTCAAGGCAGAGAAGCAGTCATTGTGGCCAACGACGCCACCGTGAAAGGCGGCACCTACATGCAATACACGGTGAAGAAACACCTTCGTGCTCAGGAGATTGCGATGGAGAACCATTTGCCGTGCGTCTATATGGTCGACAGCGGCGGCGCCTTCCTGCCCGAGCAGGACACCGTCTTCCCCGACCGCGACCACTTTGGGCGGTTCTTCTACAACCAGGCGCGCATGTCGGCGATGGGCATCCCGCAAATCGCCATCGTGATGGGTATGTGCACCGCTGGCGGTGCCTACGTGCCGGCCATGAGCGACGAGACCATCATCGTGCGCAACCAAGGCACGATTTACCTCGGCGGACCGCCTTTGGTGAAGGCCGCCACGGGCGAAGTCGTCACGGCGGAGGAACTGGGCGGCGGTGAGATGCACACCTCGGTTTCGGGCGTGGCCGACCATTTGGCCGAGAACGACCAACACGCCTTGCAAATCTGCCGCAACATCTTCAAGATGTTGGAAAAATCGCACCGTCAGAAACTCGATATGCTTCCCGTGGAGGCACCACTATACGACCCTAGAGAGTTGTACGGCCTCGCGCCCATCGATTTCCACAAACTGACCGACCCTCGGGAAATCATCGCCCGCATCGTGGACGGCAGTCGTTTCCAGGAGTTCAAGTCGCGCTATGCCACCACCCTCGTCTGCGGCTTCGCCCACCTGATGGGCTTCCCCGTGGGCATTTTGGCCAATTACGGCGTATTGTTCTCAGAATCAGCATTGAAGGCAACGCATTTCATCGAGCTTTGCTGCCAGCGCAACATCCCGTTGGTGTTCTTGCAGAACATCACGGGCTTCATGGTGGGCAAGCAGTACGAGCAAGGCGGCATTGCCAAGGACGGTGCCAAGATGGTGCACGCGGTCTCCAACGCCAATGTGCCCAAGTTCACGGTCATCTTCGGCGGCTCGTTTGGCGCGGGCAACTATGGCATGGCGGGACGCGCCTACAGTCCGAGGCTGTTGTTCATGTGGCCCAACGCCAAAATCTCCGTCATGGGCGGCGAGCAGGCGGCCAGCGTTTTGGCGACCGTCAAGGAAGACCAATACAAATATAAAGGCTTGGAGGTGCCGAAAGATGAAATCGCGCAGTTGAAGAAAGAGATTTTGGCCAAGTACGACTACGAAGGCTCGGCTTTTTACAGCACCGCCCGCCTTTGGGACGACGGCATCATCGACCCCGTCGACACGCGCAAAATCCTCGCCTTGGGCATCGCCGCCTCGTTGAACCAACCCTTCCCGCCGCAACAGTTTGGGGTGTTTAGGATGTGAGGATTGTTGGAGTAAATTTGCAGCACTATGAGAACGGCACAAGAACTATTTGAGGAATTGAATTCCAATGACGAGAATGTACGAATCGAGGCGAAAAAAGCTTCCGAAGTTGGGAGAAGCATTATGGAAACCATTTGTGCTTTTTCCAATGAGCCTGATTTAGGCGGTGGACATTTTGTTGGGGGCTGTCAGGAAAGGGTTTGACAAAAACGGTTTGCCGCATTACGAACCGGAAAACATTGCAAATCCCGGAGAGATTCAAACGGACATCGCCAACCAATGTGCCTCGGTTTTCAATGTGCGCATCCGTCCTCAAATTGAAGCCGAAGTGATAGATGGAAAAACGGTAATCGTTTTAAAAATAGACGAGGCTCCAGATGCACTGAAACCTATATACTTCAAAAAGCGAGGACTGCCCCAAGGCGCATATCGCAGAATTGGCCCATCCGACCAAAAATGTACGGAAGACGATATGCCGGTTTTCTATTCTTCAGCCGAAAGTTTTGATTGTACGCTCGTAAAAGGTTCAAGTTTGGAAGACATTGATGAAAATGCGGTGTCGTATTATAGAAGACTTCGTGCAAAAGTGAATCCGAATGCCGAAGAATTGACATACGACGATACTAATCTGCTCATGGCGTTAAGAGCTTGTGAAAAAGACAGGTCTGGCGCTTATGTGCTTACTTACACTGGACTTATCGTTTTCGGCAAATCCATGGCATTGCGCCGATTGATGCCAGCTTTGAGGGTTGATTACATTCGTGTTTCAGGTAACAGGTGGGTCGAAAATCCAGATAAAAGATTTGAATCAACGATTGATATGCGTGGTCTCTTTATCCTTTTGGTGAATCGAACATTGAATGCAATAACAGACGATTTGCCCAAAGGCTTTGAACTGAAAGACGGTAATTTGCAGGCTTCAACTCCTATCAATATACCCAATGAGACATTGCGTGAAGCTATCGTTAATGCGTTTATTCACCGTTCGTTCCGAGTCAACCAACCGATTCAAATTATCAGATACTCTAATCGTTTGGAAATCATAAATCCAGGATATTCGCTGAAATCACCTGGGCGACTTGGCGAGCCTGGGTCTGAGTTGAGGAACCAGTATATCAGTTCCATATTCCACGAAACCAACTTGGCCGAGACCAAAGGCTCTGGCATCAAAGCGATGCGTGAACAGATGAAAAAGGCGAAGTTGATGCCTCCAACGTTTGAGTCAAGCAGGGAAAACAACCAGTTCACAACTCGTTTGCTGTTCCATCATTTGTTGGGTAAAGAAGACCTTGAATGGCTTTCGTCATTTGCCCAATACGACCTTAACAACGAGCAAAGACTATCATTAATCTTTGTCCGCGAACTTGAAGCAATTGACAATATTACATATCGTCAACTGAACAGCGACATTACATCCCGAAAAGCCACATTTGACATGCATAGGATGTGCGAAATGGAGCTGTTTGGACTAAAAGGACAGAAGCGAAATGCTTATTATGTTGCTGGAACCAATCTAATGTCTCATATTAATAAGGATGACGGAGAAAATAGTATAGGTAATTCTCTTAATAGTAGAGCTGACGGAGAAAATGGTAGAGCTAATGTCCTTAATAGTAGAGCCGACGGTCTTAATAGTAGAGTTGGCAGAGAAATGTGTAGAGCCGATGGAGAAATGTGTAGAGCCGATGGAGAAATGTGTAGAGCTAACGGAGAAATGTGTAGAGCTAACGAAGAAAAGTGTAGAGCTGAAATTCTGCCACCCGCTATACAGGAAAGAATCAATAAGATTGGGAAAAGAGCCGCTTCTTCTGAAATTAGAAGTTTGATTATAGATTTATGCGCATTTGCTCCTTTTAGTTTATCTCAATTAGCCCAATTATTAAAAGAGATACACGAGCATTGCGATACCATTACATAAATCAACTCCTCAAGCAAGGCAAACTCTTCTACACCATCCCAGAGATGCTGAACCATCCCAACCAGAAATACACCACAAAGAAAAAACAATAATAAATGAAAAAATTCACCATTTTTCTCTTTTGTCTAACCTTTGGCTTTTTTTCAAAACTCTTTGCCTCCCCCGTCACCCTAAAAAGTCCCGACGGCCAACTCGAACTGAAATTCGAAGTCATCGATGGCATTCCTCAATATTCCCTTGACCGCGCCGGCAAACCCGTGGTGTTGCCTTCCAAGATGGGCTTCACCCTCGAATGGCGCGACGACCTCGCCCACGCTTTCGTCTTGAAGGACATGCAATACAGTACCTTTGACGAGACCTGGGAACCCGTCTGGGGCGAAGAAGCCCGAATCTGCAACCATTACAACGAAATGTTGGTGACTTTGGAGCAACCTGTTGGTTCTGTGGAGAATATGGACGAATCGACCAAGACGAAAGCCACAGTGATGCAAATCCGCTTCTGCCTATACGATGACGGCCTGGGCTTCCGATATGAGTTTCCCATCGAAAACGCCTTGGTCTGTTTTTGGATCAAGGAAGAGCTGACCGAGTTTGCGATGGCGGGTGACCACAAGGCTTGGTGGATTTCAGGTGATTTGGACACACAAGAGTTTAATTACACCGAGTCGCGGCTGTCGCAAATCCGTGATTTGTGGGAGGCAGGCCACAAAGACGGTGGCTGGCCTTGGACGGCATTCTCGCCCACGGGCGTACAGACCGCCCTACAGATGAAGACCGACGATGGCCTCTACATCAACATCCACGAGGCAGCCACCCTCGACTTCCCGACCATGCACCTCGACCTCAACGACAAAAATCTCGTGTTTCGCGCTTTTCTCTGTCCTGATGCTACGGGTTACAAAGGCCGCATCCAAGCGCCGTGCACAACACCTTGGCGCACAGTGATGGTCTGCGAGAAAGCCACGGATGTGTTGGCCTCGCGCCTCATCCTCAATCTCAACGAGCCTTGTGCCCTCGAAGATGTCTCGTGGATTCACCCCGTGAAATACATGGGCGTGTGGTGGGAGATGATTTCGGGTAAGAGCTTCTGGTCCTATACCAATGACTTCCCCTCGGTGAAATTGGGTCAAACCGACTACGAGCACGCCAAACCTAACGGTACACACGGCGCCAACAACGCCAATGTGCGCCGTTATATCGACTTTGCCGCTGCCAACGGCTTCGATGCACTGCTCATCGAAGGGTGGAACATCGGCTGGGAGGATTGGTATGGCAAGCAAAAGGAGTTTGTCTTCGACTTCCTTACGCCTTATCCCGATTTCGACCTTCCCGCCCTCAACCAATACGCGCACGAGAAAGGCATCCGCCTCATTATGCACCACGAAAGTTCCGCATCCACGGTGAATTATGAGCATTGGATGGAGAAGGCCTACAACCTGATGAACCAATATGGCTACGATGTCGTGAAGAGCGGCTATGTGGGCATCATCATCCCATTTGGCGAAGGCCATTACAGCCAGCCCATCAACAACCACTATCATTACGCCATCGTTGAGGCGGCCAAGCACCACATCATGGTGAACGCCCACGAAGCGGTGCGCCCGACCGGACTTTGTCGCACTTGGCCTAACATGATTGGCAACGAGAGTGCCATGGGCACCGAGTTCCAAAGCCGCATCAAGCCGGGGCATACGGCCATTCTGCCGTTCACCCGCTTGCAGGGCGGCCCGATGGACTACACGCCGGGCTTCTTCGAGACCGATATGGGGAAAATCGTGCCTTGGGGTCAGAAGATGCAAACCACCATCTGCAACCAACTGGGATTGTATGTCACCTTCTACTCGCCGCTGCAAATGGCCGCCGACTTCCCCGAACACTACGCGCAACACATGGACGCCTTCCAATTCATCAAGGATGTGGCGGTCGATTGGGACAAGACCTTGTATCTTGAGGCCGAGCCTGGCGACTACATCATCACGGCGCGTCATCCGAAACTATCTTCGTTGAACAAGGCTGCTGAAGGTCTTGGCAAATTGCCCGATGGCAAAAAGGGCGTGATTTCTAATGCCACCAGATTTGTTTATGACATCCCCGATGATGTAGAGACGCAAAATTTTGCGTCTCTACAACCGCACGATGTGTGGTATGTGGGTGGCATCACCGACGAGAATGCTCGCGAGGTCAATGTGAAACTGGATTTCCTGGAACCTGGTGTAAGATACGAGGCCTCCATCTATTGCGACGCCAAGAATGCCAGCGGTATTCCTGGCGAGCATTACAACGCACAGGCTTACACCATCACGAAGAAAACGGTGACAAACAAATCAACGCTGAAACTGCGCATGGCACCTTGCGGCGGATTTGCAGTCTCGTTAAGGTCGTTGTGATATATGTAGAGACGTAGCGCGCTACGTCTCTACAAAGATCGATTTACAAAAGATTTTTCGTCGACAGCAATCCACAGGCGGCATCGATGTCTTGTCCGCGCGAGGCGCGAATGGTGGCGATGATCCCCTTTTCGTTCAACGCGTCTCGGAACCAGGTCATCGTGGCCGCATCGGGACTCTTCAGCGGTATGCTCGGCACGCTATGATACCTTATTAAATTAAAGCGGCATCGTGTACTGCCCAGCAGTCGTGCGATTTCCTTGATGTGGTCCTTGCTCGCATTGAGGTCCTTGAAGATGATGTATTCGAACGAAAGTCGGCGCTGTCCGTGCCAGTCGTGCTGCTTGACGGTGTGGATGACCTCCTTGATAGGATAAGTCTTCTCCACAGGCATCAGTTTGAGGCGCTCGTCGTGGAATGGACTGTGCATCGAGATGGCGAGGTTGCATTTCGACTCCTCCAAGAAACGCTTCATGTTGGGGATGAGACCGCAAGTCGAGACGGTGATGCGCGTTGGGCTCCAGCCCAAGGCCCACTCCTCGGTGAGGATGCTGAGCGAGCGCATCAAGTTGTCGTAGTTGGCCAAAGGCTCGCCCATGCCCATGAAGACGATGTTGGTCAGCGTGTCGAACTCGGGCAGGCTGAGGATCTGGTTCACGATTTCGGCGACGTTGAGGTTCTTTTGGAAGCCTTGTTTGCCTGTGGCGCAAAAGAGACAGTCCATCTGGCAGCCCACCTGCGTGGAGACGCACAAGGTAGCGCGTTCCTTGTCGGGGATGTAAGCTGCCTCGACGAAATGCTCGCCAGCGGGGAAGAGGTATTTCTTCGTGCCGTCTTTCGACACCTGCTCCTTGACGGGAGCCTTCAGTCCTGTTTCGTAATTTTCTGACAGCAATGCTCTTGCGTTCTTGCTGAGGTTAGTCATGTCCTCGATGTTGGCGCAACGCTTGTTGTAAAGCCAATCCACAATCTGTTTACCCGTAAACTTGGGCAGCTCCAATGCTTCTACGACCTCCTGAATCTCGGCGGGGGTCTTGCCTAACAGTATCTTTTTTTCCATGGCGCAAAAATAGGGAAAATAATTCTGTTTACAGATGCTTGACACCAAAAACCAAAAATTCGTACCTTTGCCGTTCTAATGATGCAAAAACGATGAAAAAAATGGCACATCTATTATTGATTTTGGCGGCGCTGTTCACCATGCCTTCGTGTGGCTCAAACGCGAATAAGCAATCTACTGAGAAAGAAACCATCATCGAAGAAGCCCTTCCAGTGGATACTATTGACATCATCCCAGCTGATTCGGCCACTTTTTATTCCGATGTCATCAATAAAAAGAATTGCTTTATCGTCATTTCGAAACCCGAATATCGCCTTTATGTGTGCGAGGTGGTGGATGCCGATACGGTTCGGCGCGTACACTATCCCGTGTGTGTGGCGCTCAAGAAAGGACAAAAGCAAAAGAAAGGCGACATGCGCACGCCCGAGTGTACGGCTACCAATCCGTTCGTTATCACTGAGATTGTGGATGCTTCCAAGTGGTATCATGACTTCGGTGACGGCCGTGGCTCGATTTTGTCCTATGGCAATTGGTTCATGCGTCTCAAAACACCTGGTTTCACGGGCATCGGCATCCATGGCAGCACCAACAACGAGAGTTCTGTGCCAGGCCGTGGCAGCGAGGGTTGCATCCGCCTGCGTAACGATGATTTGGACGATTTGAAGGAGAAATATGCCTTTGTCGGGATGCGGGTGGTCATCCTTCCCGATGTGGAATAAAGTTGCATTTATTCCGCAGGATAGAAAAACTGCCAGTCTTTTTGGTAGATCCAATTGTTGGTTGGGGTGCAAACGCTGATGTGTTTGTTGCCCCCCAATTTTTTTAGTTTGGAAAGGATCTCACGCCTCGATTCAAAATGTTTGGTGAATTGCCCGTTTTCTATGACGATGTAGTCGAAGTCCCAAGTGAAGGCGGTTTTGAGTAGTTCTTCATCGTCGGTCATCACTGTGTAGCCTTTGCGTTTCATCTGGATGAAGGGTCCGTTTTGGGCAAAGCCGTAGAGACACAGGATCTTGGCGTCACGCGAGATATTGAGCGAGTCCAAAAGCTGGTCGGAGCCCTTATAATTGATGTATGAAATCAGGCCGTCGGTTTCGCGAGCCCGTCTTTCGGTTTGCGAGGTCTTCGCGTTGACAATCATGATACTGCATATTATTGCAACGACGACACCAGCCAAGCTCCAAGTTCTCTTGTTCTCAAGTTTTGGCAGGATGTTGAGGGTCAGTGCGATGATGAAGAGAACGGGCAGGAAAAACGTGTCGATGAGGTAATAGTCGTGGAAGGGCAGTTGCTGCATCATCGCCACGCTGAACAATAGGCAACCGAAGATTTCAATCAGCGGCAGCCACCATAAGGAAAGCGGCTTTTTGGGGTGTGAATCTGTGGTATTTTCTTCTTTCTTGTTTGATTTCCAAAGAGTTATGACGATTACTGCTAATGCAATGGCCAAAAACAAAACATAATGTAGTTTTTGGAAATACTCAAATGCCCACTTGTGGAAGGTGTCGGCGAAGAGTTCCTTGGCGTCTTGCCAGTCCTCAGGCGGGAGCAACTGGTTCAGGAAAATAGTCCCGTAAAGTTCTTGCAAATGCTTGTTCCACAGCGAGGAAGCAAGAAAAATGCTGAAAGAAAGTACAACGGTCGGCAGTTTGTCGGCCAAAGTGCTTTCCTTGCGGAAAACACGTAGCAGCTCGAAGCAAAGGATGGCAATCAGTTCGATGGCAAAGGTGGTGCGCATGAGCATGGCCACGGTGAGGGATGCGATGCTGAGGTGGAAGTGTTTTCGAGACTTGCCGTCGTAATATTTCAAGTAAAGCCACAAGCCAATGATGCCGAAGGCGAAGGAGGGGATGCTGGGCAGGAAACCGTTCAGAAAGTAGGCAAAGACTGGCGAAGTGAGGGCAATGCTGGTCACCAAGGCCGATTTGATCCAGTCGTTGGTGACGAGGAAGGCGATTTTGAACAGGAAAAAAAGCCCGAGGAATCCCCAAAGCAGCGTCCAGAGGCGAAACACCCAAGGCGAGGTGGTGCCCAGGATTTTCATCAGCAGGGCAACTATGTATTCATGGATGGGAAAACCGGCAGGGGTGATGGTGTTGCTGGAGGCTTCTTGCCACAAGCTGGGGAACTGTTTGTTGTAGATCATCGTTTCGGGATGAAACAGGTCGAAGCCGTTGTTGATGAACCCAAGAGCAAGAGCGTAATGGTCTTGTTCGGCCCAGGCATGAATGTGCGAGGGGTATTCGTTCATGTATTTCCATTGGATGACGAGTCCCGCCACCACGATGAAAGCCAGAGCCGCCAAGGAGCCATAAAATTTTTTGTCGTGTTTCATTTCGTTATGGCTTTTTGAGTTCCCACACTTCCTCCAGATCGATGTCCCAGCCAGCCCTGATTTCAAGCGGGTCTTTATATTCGAGGATGGTTTCTGGCAGGAGACGGTGATGGTAGTTGCCCGTGCTCCATTTACCGTTGCCGTCGGTGTCGAGGATGGTGCGGAGCTTGTATTTGGCGGGCGTCAGATAGTCGAACATCACCTCTTGTTTGTTTGTGATGACCTCTTGCCGCAATACTTTTCCGCTTTCGTTGGTGAGTTGCACAACGACTTGCTTCATGCCTTCGGGTGGCGTGACGGTGATGTAAATGTTGCCGTATTCGTCGTCATTCATGACGTGGAAATCGACCTTGATGGGTCCATTGGTGCGACCGCGTATGCCGAAAAACACCGAATCGGGAAGTTCGAAGCTGTAACTCGAATCGGCTGAAAACGGAGTGGTGAGCCGATATTCAAAGCCTTCTTCGTCGACGGGCTCAAAAGCGAGTTTGCCGTAAAAGACGATGGTGTCGCATTTGAAAACGGTCGAGTCGGGCATTTCGTATCGAACGATGGGCTCAGAGAATTTCAAGATCAAATCTTCTTTTGGGATCAATCCACCGCGCCCAATCAAGTTGTTCGTGACCTTCAGTTTTTCGGGCTCACGGTTGCGTCTTGCATTTTTCGACTCCTTGAATTTCAGGCTATAGCGCGACGAGTCGTTGATTAAAGTGTCGTATTTCACCTGCACCCAAAGGCTGTCCTTGACATTGGGCGTGAAATACCACAAAACCGTGTCGTATTCAGCGGAATGCGTTGTAACCAGATTGAATGTATCGGGCAGCATTTCAGGCGTCATGACGACGGCTTCCTTGGCGGGATGGCGGAACGCGAAGCGCAGCAAGCCTTCCTCGACGAGCTTCTTCTCCAAAAGCACTTGCGTGGAATCCACCTCAGTAAACATTAGTAATGTGAGGTCGAGGCTGTTTTGGTCATACATTGTCGGCGCCATCGTCTCAAAAGCGAGAGAGTCCTTTGGTTTTGCAATCGTATCAATCGCAATTGTATCCATTTGCATCGCCAAACTATCTATCGTCGTCGAATCCAAAGGTTGTGGAGGAGGGGCTGTCCAAGGATAGGAAGCGGGAACCAGCGAGTCCAAAAACGCCACTTCCTCGTTAGGCAGGTCGAAATAAAGGTTGGAATTGACATCCTTGAGGGCGAAGACCAAATATTCCTTGTTGGCCAAACCATTGAGGTTGAAACGGCCCTCCTTGTCGGTTTTGGTAATATAGTTAGGAACGGTCGTCAGTGGCAAAGAATCCAGGTTTTCGCGGTCGGCAGCATAAAGCGAGACGTATGCGTTCTCTACGGGTTTCTTGTCCTCGGCGTTCAGCACTTTTCCGGCAATGGAGAGCGTGTCGATGAAGTCGCCAGTCGAGAAACTATACACATAATCCTTGAACGGGTTGCCTTCATGTAAATCCTTGATGGCGTTTCCGAAATCAATGGTATAGGTGGTGTTGGCCGTCAAGATTTCCTTGAACTTGATGACTACGGTCTTGTTTTTCAGTTTGATGTCGGGCTTTTCGCTCAACGGCGGTGAAATCAGCACGTTTTGGTTGGCATTTTCGAGGGTGATGTACTCGTTGAAGGTGATTTCCACCTTCTTCCCGATGAAGTTGACGCTAAGGTTTTCGGGCACGGCCTCAACGACAACGGGCGGCGTGCTGTCTTTGGGACCGCCTGTGGGCGCCACCGCATTGGCGCACCGCTGGGCAAGGAAGGCCGTCAGCAGCAGGCCGCTGCACACGATGAGATATTTCAGTTTCCGAATCACGGGGCAAAGATAATAATTTGTTGAATACCTAACGTTTGATTTGAAATTCCCAAGATTTTCAATTGTTTTTTCCCAAGATTTTCAGTTTTTGAGATGGTTGATGGGCACGACGAAAATCCCATCTTCCCTCTGATAGAGTGGGCTTTTTGCGGTCAGAATCATCATGAACGAAGGTGTGGCCTCGTTGCTTTTGGTCTCAATTTTTTTCTTTAGCAGGTTGAGCGTGTTGGCACCTTCTTCAATCAGTTTTTCACCTCCCAATTTGATTTCCACGGCAGCCCAGCGTCCGTCTTCGAGGTGAACGACGGCATCGCATTCCAAGCCGGCGTTGTCGCGATAATGTCGCACTTCTCCATTATACACTGATGCATAGATGCTGAGGTCGCGCACGGCAAAGTCCTCAAAGAAAAGCCCGAAAGACACAAGGTCGTTGATGAGGTCTTGCGGGAAAATATTCAATGCACGGCACGCTATGGAAGTGTCCACGAAATGCCGTGTTGGGGTGATCCGTATGGAGGTTTTTGAGCGGATGTTAGGATTCCAAGCAGCGATGTCCTCGATGATATAGAGGTCGCGCAAAGCCTCCAAATATTCGTCGAAAGTCTTGGTGTCGAGGCTGCGCTCGTTGCTTTGTTTGACATCCTCGATGATGGTTTGATAGGAGGCTTCGCTGGCGATGTTTCGGGCGTAGCTTTTCAGAATCATCTTCAGGAGTTCGGGTTTCTTGTTGCGGAATCGCTCGTTGTCGCTGTCTTCGAAAATAAACAGGCTGTTGTAATAGTTTCGAGTGACGTCCAAGGCCACCGAAGGGTCGGAAATTACGGAAATGGGCCACCCGCCGCGACAAATCAGATGCGCGACTTCCTCCAAGGAAAACGCCTCGTTTGCATCGAATTTTGACAAGCCTTTGCCATCAAACAAGTCGATGAGCGACACTTGTCCTGTGGATTCTCCCGATTCGTATAGACTCATAGGGCGCATTTTCACCGTGACGATTCGGCCCGCTCCCGAATGATGGATTTCGCTCTTGTCAACGGGGGTGGAACTCCCTGTAAGTATGTATTTCCCAAACTGATAGTCGGCATCCAAATCGTCTTTCACTTGGTTCCAAATGTCGGGAACGGTTTGCCACTCGTCAATCAGGCGAGGCTTTTCTCCGATTAGGGTTTGCGTCGGATTGAGCCTCGCCAGCCTAATGGCTTGATTGGTGTTCAGTTTGACGAAACTCTTCTGGAAAAGCATACAAGTGGTGGTCTTGCCGCAGAATTTTGGTCCCGCAACGACCACTGCTCCCGACGATTTCAAGGCTCTTTCGATGTTTTTCTCCGCAAATCGAGTCAGATACATAGGTATTGATTTGGTATTTTGCGGCAAAGATACAACTTTTTCAGAATAAAATCCCCAAGATTTTCAATTATTTTTTCCCAAGATTTTCAGTTTTTGTTTTGAAAATAGAAAAAAAGCCCTATCGTTTTCAACATTCCAAACGGATTTCCTACCTTTGCAAATTTGAAATTTAAATCTTTAAAGCAGAAATACCATGTACAGAACGCATACTTGTGGCGAACTTCGTCTTGCCGACGCCGGCAAGCAAGTCACATTGGCAGGCTGGGTGCAGCGCACCCGCGACAAAGGTGCCCTCGTTTGGATTGACCTCCGCGACCGTTATGGCATCACCCAACTCTTCTTGGACGGCAGCAGCGACCCGAAACTCTTGGAACAAGCCCGCTCGTTCGGGCGCGAGTTCGTGATTCGGGCCAAAGGCACCGTCATCGAACGCGAATCGAAGAACCCGAACATGCCGACGGGTGAGATTGAGTTGAAGGTCAGCGAGTTCAAGCTTCTCAACAGCAGCAAGGTTCCGCCTTTCACCATCGAAGATGTCAGTGACGGCGGCGATGACCTCCGTATGAAATACCGTTATCTGGACATCCGTCGCAACCCCGTGCGCCAAAACCTCGAACTGCGTCACCGCATGGCTATGCTGGTGCGCAATTATTTGAGCAACCTCAACTTCCTCGAAATCGAGACGCCGATGCTCATCAAGAGCACGCCCGAGGGCGCCCGCGACTTCGTGGTGCCATCTCGCATGAACCCAGGCGAGTTCTACGCCTTGCCGCAAAGCCCGCAGCAATACAAGCAACTGCTGATGGTGGCTGGCATGGACCGCTATTTCCAAATCGTGCGTTGCTTCCGCGATGAAGACCTCCGCGCCGATCGTCAGCCGGAGTTCACCCAAATCGACTGCGAGATGTCGTTTGTGGAACAGGAAGATGTTTTGAACACCTTCGAAGGCTTGGCCAAACACCTCTTCAAGGAGATGAAAGGCCTTGAATTCGACCAGTTCCCGCGCATGACGTGGCACGACGCGATGAAATACTACGGCTCCGACAAACCCGATATCCGCTTCGGGATGAAGTTCGTGGAACTCAACGATGTGGTGAAAGGCAAAGGCTTCGGTTTGTTCGACAATGCTGAGTTGGTGGTGGGTATCTGCGCCGAAGGCTGCGCCGAATACACCCGCAAGCAACTCGATGCGCTCACCGATTTTGTGAAACGTCCGCAAGTGGGCGCTGGCGGCATGGTTTACATCAAATACAATGCTGATGGCACGTTCAAGTCGTCGGTGGACAAGTTCTACACGCCCGAAGATTTGAAAGTCATCGCCGACAAGTTTGGCGCGAAGCCCGGCGACCTGATGCTCATCCTCTGCGGCGAGGTCATGAAGACACGTGTGCAACTCAACGCTTTGCGTCTTGAGATGGGCAACCAACTCGGCCTGCGCAAGCCCGACGAATACGCTCCGCTGTGGGTCATCGACTTCCCGCTGCTCGAATGGGACGAGGAGACGCAACGCTACTACGCCATGCACCACCCCTTCACCGCGCCGAAGCCCGAGGACGAGGCGTTGCTCGACGACCCCACGAAGTGGGGCGACATCCGCGCCAACGCCTACGACATCGTGATGAACGGTGTGGAGGTGGGCGGTGGCTCCATCCGTATCCACGACCGCACCTTGCAGAACAAGATGTTCCACACCCTCGGCTTCACCGACGAGAAGGCGCAGGAGCAGTTCGGCTTCCTGATGGGTGCCTTCGAGTATGGCGCACCGCCTCACGCCGGTTTGGCCTTCGGCTTCGACCGTCTCTGCTCCTTGTTCGGCGGCGCCGACAGCATTCGCGACTTCATCGCCTTCCCGAAGAACAACTCCGGCCGCGATGTGATGAGCGGAAGCCCCGCCCCGATTGCGCAAGAGCAGTTGGACGAGTTGCAGATTGCTTTGAATTTGAAGTGATAGTAATTGATTTGTAGGGCTGTCATGGTATGGCAGTCCTACATTTTCATGGCGAAGCAAACGGCCTGAAAGGCCAATGAGCCATTAGCCTTGGGCAACGCCCATGGCGATAAAAAAACACGAATTCCATAACGCCCTGAAAGGGCAAAAGCCACAGACCCCATGTCACAATCCCTATGTAAGGTTTATCTGCACATCGTTTTTCACATCAAAACGACCAGTCCTCAGATTCAAGAGGAGGATTTGGAACGTCTCCATAGCTATATGGGGCAACTCGTGAACACCACAGGTTGTCAAGTGTTGCGTGTGGGTGGCGTATCTAACCATGTGCATATACTTTGTGTGCTTTCAAAAACCGAAACCATCGCGCATCTGGTTGAAGAGGTGAAAAGAAACAGCAGTCGATGGATCAAGACCATTGACGATGTATACGAGCATTTTGCTTGGCAAGGTGGCTATGCCGCGTTTTCGGTCAGCGAGTCGGTGCTGCTTAGGACGTTGGAATACGTCAAGAATCAGAAGCAACATCATGCGAAGCGGAGTTTTCAAGAGGAATATTTGGAGTTTTTGAAACTCTACAATATCGAATACGATGAACGGTATGTGTTCACGGACTGATGGCAAGGCTTTTGCCCTTTCAGGGCGACCTTAACATACATTTCCCTTTTACTCAGGGCGTTGCCCTGGTCAATTGGCTTTTGGCCCTTCGGGCCGTGCATAGAAAAACGACATTTTTGACTTTTGTATTGCTTTTTTCTCTATTTTTGAATCTTAATTCTTTGAATTCTATATCTTGGATTTTCAAATAACCAAATGAATATGAGAAATTTGAGGTGTTCATTGTCATTATTTAGTCTGATATTGGTATCATTGCTTATGTTGAACTCTTGTTCAACAAGCAAAAAGGCGGCAAACCGCAAAGGCGATGATGGTGTTGCCGTTAATGCACCAGATTACAAGCAGATTAAAAAAGCAATTGAGTCGAAAGACAGCGAGTTGTATTACCCTGAATTGCTGAGGCGTTTTGAGGCGGCTGATACGACTTTGACTGTTGAGCAAAACTACTATTTTTATTATGGTACAGCGACTCGTCCTGAGTATGACTCGTACAAGTCTGATAGTTTTGTATACGCTTTGTTGAAGGAATCGCTGAAAGGCGATACGCTTACAGAAGAGAATTGGCAGCAGGCAGCTGAAATCGTGGATAATTATCTTAAGGATGATCCCACCAATCTTCGATTCCACATGTACAAACAAAATGTGTATTCTAATTTGTATGGTGAAGAATCGGAAGAAATGTATAATGCTTATATTCAAGTAGTAATGCTGTATTCAGCCATTGTTTCTACGGGTGATGGAAAAACACCAGAGACCGCCTTTCATGTAATTTGTATTTCGGATGAATATGCTTTGATGAGTATGGCTGGCCTCTTTCCGAAGAGTCAGGCACTGATTGAAAAGCATGGGAGGTCGTATGATACGATGGACCTGGAAGAAAATGAATATGGTTTGGAAACCTTGTATTTTGATATTACGGTTAGTTTTGAAGCAATGAATAAGATGTTTGGGCATTAAGGAATTGAAATTATAGATATGTGCAAGATGAAAAACCTACTCCTCACCCTACTAATCCTCTTCGCCATCACCGCATCAGCCCAAGAGCACATCGACTTTATGGGCATTCCAGTTGACGGAATCCAGGCGGAGCTCTTCGGGAAACTGAAGGAAAAAGGATTCCAAGAGACGGACGATTCCAATGTGTTGAAAGGCCTGTTCGATGACCTTCCCGTTGAAGTGCTCGTTTTGGATAATGTTCGGGGCAAAGTGTATGAGATGGACATCCGGCACGAGGTGGGGAACGACGAGGCTTTGGCCATCGAGCGATACAACAGCCTGCTTCTGAAGTTCAAGAACGACCCGAAATACAACGACACTTATTCCGAGTTAATCCCAGAAGGCGAGCCGATTGGCGAAAAATTAAGGTCTGACACACACTTATATACCGCCTGCTTCACTCAAAGCGGGAAACACGGCTATGTCCGCATCAAACTGTTCAAGACGAACAATTGGAAAGATGAAAAATGGTACAAATTGGCCAGTTTTGTCATCGAGATAGAATATGTCAACGCGGCCAATTCGCCCAATGGATAAACATTCGAATAAAATGAATAAGAAACTACGAATTGAACGAGTTTTACGAATGGCTTTGCCTAAATTTTGCAGCCAAAGCTGCGAATTTGTACGAATGAATCCGTATAGCATTCGTATCATTTCGCAACGAAGTTGCAAAATTCAATTCGTGCAGATTCGTTTTATTTGTGCAATTCGTAGTTAAATATTGAAATAACAAAATAAACCAACTGAATATGAAAAGATTACTAGTCTTAACCGGTGGCGGCGATTGCCCAGGCCTGAACGCCGTCATTCGCGCCATCGTCAAGCGGGCCTCCCAAGAGAAGGATTGGGAAGTGCTCGGAAGCATTCAAGCCTACAACGGCATCCTTTGGGAGCCTACCGAGGTCGTCAGGCTGACGCCCGAGTCGGTGCGTGGCATCCACTTTCGTGGAGGCACCATCATCGAGACCACCAACAAGGGCGGCCCGTTCAACTGGCCCATCAAGAACAACGACGGCACTTGGAGCACCGTCGACCGCTCTGACGAAATGCTCCGCAAGTTGCAATATATGGGCATCGACGCAGTCATCAGCATCGGCGGCGACGGCTCGCAGCGCATCTCGCAAAAACTCTACGAGAAGGGCCTGAACATCATCGGCGTGCCCAAGACCATCGACAACGACCTCTCCTCAACGGAATGCACCTTCGGCTTCCAGACTGCCGTGCAAATCGCCACGGAAGCGGTGGATAAATTAGTGACGACGGCGGCTTCGCACAACCGCGTCTTCGTCCTCGAAGTGATGGGTCGTGATGCCGGATGGATTGCCTTGCACAGCGCCATCGCTGGTGGCGCCGAGGTGTGCCTGCTGCCTGAGTTCCCTTACGACATCAACATCGTGAAGGAGCGCTTGGAGCGTCGTTTCAAGAACGACCGTGGCTTTGCCGTGGTGGTGGCTTCGGAAGGCGCGCGCCCGAAGGACGGCCAGCAGGTCTTTGAAATCAGCACCGAGGTCGGCTATGAAAACAAGAAATTAGGCGGCATCGGTCGGCGTTTCATCGAAGAAATGAAAGCCGCTGGCTTCACCCACGACATGCGCGAGACCACGTTGGGTCACTTGCAGCGCGGTGGCGTGCCGATTGCCTACGACCGCGTGCTTTCGGCCGAATTTGGCGTAAAGGCCTTCGAGATGGTGCTCAACGGCCAGTTCGGTCAGATGGTGGCCTATCATCATCCCGACGTGGTGGCAGTCTCGCTCAAGGAAGCCATCTCCAAGCCCAACCTCGTCACTGCCGACAGCGACTTGGTGCGCACCGCTCTTGGACTGAATATCTCACTGGGAATATGAACATTAGCGTTATCCCAACCGCCCAGCAAGCCCAAGGCCTCGATTTCAGTGGGAAAACTGCCGTTGTGATCGATGTCCTGCGGGCTACTTCGGTCATTACTACCGCTTTGGCAAACGGCGCACAATGCGTCGTTCCCGTCAAGACGGTGGAGGAAGCGCAAAGCCTTTTTGTCGCCTCCGATGCCGCTACCACCTTGCGCGGTGGCGAGCGCAATGCCTTGAAAATCGATGGCTTCGAGTTGGACAACTCGCCTTTGGAATACACGAAGGAAAGGGTAGGAGGGAAGACCGTCATCCTCACTACGACCAACGGCACCAATGCCATTAATAATGTAAAAGGTGCCGATGAGGTGGTGCTGGCGTGTTTTAGGAATGCCGCTGCTGTGGTTGATTATCTGTTGCGATTGCTACCATGTGACAGCCCTACAGCCGACCACGTAGGGCTGTCGTACCACGGCAGTCGCAACGTGGTCATTGTCTGCTCAGGCACCGAAGGCTGTTTTTCCATGGACGACGGCCTTTGCGCGGGAATGTTGATTGCATCATTGCGACAGAAAACTGAGGTCGAGACCGATGATTTTGGAGGTTTATTGAGTTGGTTTTACATCCAGAACAAGGATGATCTTCGCAAAACGCTTTCAGGCTGTTTCCATCTGAAGCGACTGATTTCCATGGGTTTTTCCAACGATGTCGGTTTTTGCCTTGAGGCAAATGTGGCATCAACGGTACCTGTCGTTAGCGGTAAAGAAGTGATAGGATTCCAATAATCGTTCTCTATGAAAAAAGCACTTTGTATTTTGTTGATGTTTTGTGTGGCCTTCGTTTCGTGCAAGAAGAAAGACGACCCTAACTATGTGGAACCTCATGTCCCTTATGTTCCTACATACGAAATAGGGGATTATTTCCGAAACGACACCTTGGAGGGTGTGGTCTTTTATACATATGGAATGCATAATGGGCTGATGGTCAGCCTTGAAGAAAACCAATTGCCATGGTGTGTGACGAGTTATACGACAATTGAGACGGGAGCCACCAATCCCTATGATGGCTGGAACAACACCAATATCGTGATGTCAAACCACGACCTTTATTATTATCCTGCCATCAATTGGACCTATCAACGAAACACATGGCATCTCGTCCATTATGATCAACGTCTGATATCGAGCAAGCAATGGTATGTGCCTTCCACTACCGAAATGCGTTATCTTTTGCTCAACCAAGAAGCGGTGAACAAGACACTCGACTCATTGGGCTATCCAATGTTGGAGGACAAGGTTTACTGGTCGAGCACGGAGACGGGCACACGAGGTGCCGCCGCCGTGCGCTTGCAAAACGGACAGATTGTCATCAGCGAATCGTTGAAAGACCAAGTGCTCTACGTGAGGGCCATTCGGAACTTCTGAAATCATTTCTTCGCTACGGGGTCGCAGGTCAAGTCGATGCCGAGCTTCTTGAAAATCTTCTGATCCACCTCGCTGAGCATCACTGTGCTATGCACCTGACAACCTTTGAGTTGCGGCAGGCATTCAAGGGCTTTCTTGCAGTTTTCGTCCCAGAGGCTCAGCATGGAAATGGCCACCAAGACCTCGTCGGTGTGTAATCTCGGGTTGTTGCCGTGCAGGAAGTTGACCTTGGTCGTCTGGATGGGTTCAATCATGGCCTGCGGGATGAGCTTCACGTCGTGGTCGATGCCTGCCAGATGCTTGGTGGCGTTGAGCAGCAACGCCGCGCTGGGACCGAGCAGGGCGCTGGTGTGCGCCGTGATGATAGTGCCGTCAGCCAACTCGATGGCGGCCGAGGCCACACCTTCCTGTTCCTTGCGCTCCTTGGCGGCGATGGTGGTCTTGCGGTCGGCGGTGCTGATGCGGGCTTGCTTCATCAGCAAGGCGATTTTGTTCACCTCGTTTTCAGAGCCTTTGCCTTTGGCCAAATTGCAGAGGGCAGCATAATAACGACGGATGATTTCCTGCTTCGAGGCTTCGCAGCACACCTCGTCGTCGCTGAGGCAATAGCCCACCATGTTGACACCCATATCGGTCGGCGACTTGTAAGGATTCTCACCATAGATGGACTCGAAAATCGCGTTCAGCACAGGGAAAATCTCGATGTCGCGGTTGTAGTTGACAGCCGTTTTGCCGTAGGCTTCCAGATGGAACGGGTCAATCATGTTCACATCGTTGAGGTCGGCGGTGGCGGCTTCGTAGGCCACATTGACGGGGTGCTTCAGCGGCAGGTTCCACACGGGGAAGGTCTCAAACTTGGCGTAGCCCGCCTTGATGCCGCGCTTGTGTTCTTGATAGAGTTGGCTGAGGCAAACGGCCATTTTGCCGCTGCCCGGACCGGGAGCCGTGATGACGACCAGCGGACGGGTGGTCTCCACATAATCGTTGCGCCCGAAGCCTTCATCGGAATCGATGAGGGCCACGTTGTTGGGATAGCCTTCGATGAGGCGGTGATAATAGACTTTGATGCCCATGCGTTCCAGACGTTGGCGATAAGCATCGGCGCTGGCCTGACCGTTGTAGTGCGTGATGACCACGGAGTTGACCATGAAACCACGCTCCATAAACACGTCGCGCAGGCGCAAAACATCCACATCGTAAGTGATGCCGAGGTCGCCGCGCACCTTGTTTTTCTCGATGTCGACGGCGCTGATGACCATGACGATTTCGGCCACGTCGACCAACTGCATCAGCATTTTCAGTTTGTTGTCAGGTTGGAAGCCAGGCAATACGCGACTGGCGTGGAAATCGTCGAAGAGTTTTCCGCCAAATTCGAGATAAAGTTTGTCGCCAAATTGGGCGATGCGTTCCTTGATGTGTTCAGACTGGATTTTGAGGTATTTTTCGCTGTCGAACCCGTATTTATGCGTGTCTTTCATAGTGCTTGAAAATTAAAATACGGGATGCAAAGATACAAAAAAAACAATTTGCTTGCTGGACAAAGCAAAAAAACATATTTTTGCGATGAAAATCACATTCATTCATTAAAACACAAACAACATGAAAAAAGTTCTCTTTATTGCATTACTGGCTTTGTTCACAGTGCAGGCCACGGCCCAACGTGTCCCCAACGAAAAGAAGATGTCCATCGTAGCAGGTTTCCTGTAAGGCGGAGGAGGCCTTGTCGGAGCTGATTTTGAGTTTATGTTTAGCAACCACTTTAGTGCTCAAGCAGGAATGGGATTAACTAGTTTTGGTGGTGGCATCAATTACCACTTCAAGCCGTACATCAACAGCTCCATGATTTCACTGATGTATTGGCATCAGGGCCTAGGCAACACCTATACCCAGGCTGTAGTTGGCCCCGTTTACACCTTTAGGGCTCCCAAGGTGTTCCAGTTTCAAATAGGTCTTGGAGCAAGAGTCGGCGAAGGACCTGCACTTCCAGAAGCCAACAAAGATGTGCCTATGATGCTACTTTATAGCATCGGTGTTTACTTCCCCTTATAAGCATAACACATAGAACAACAAAAAAAGGTCGCTCAACGAGCGACCTTTTGCGTTTTGGAAATGATGGTTTACCAAGCAAACAGCGGATAGTCCTTCATCATCTTGTTGACTTCGGCGCGGACGGCTGCAATCTTGGCCTCCGAAGCGGTCTTGGTTTCAGGATTGATGTCGCTGATAACGTCGTCGATCATGTCAACGATGACGGCCATCTTGTCTTGCTTCAGGCCACGGGTGGTGATGGCGGGCGTACCGACGCGCAAACCCGAGGTGAGGAACGGTGAGCGGCTGTCAAACGGCACCATATTCTTGTTGACGGTGATGTCGGCCAAAACGAGGGTGTTCTCGACCATCTTACCCGTGATTTCCGGGAACTTGCCACGGAGGTCAATCAACATGCTGTGGTTGTCGGTGCCGCCGCTGATGACTTGATAGCCCTTGTCGACAAAGGCTTGAGCCATGACGCTGGCGTTCTTCTTCGCCTGCATAATGTACTCCTTGTACTCGTCGCTGAGGGCTTCGCCGAAAGCGACGGCCTTGGAGGCGATGACATGCTCCAAAGGGCCACCTTGGATGCCTGGGAACACGGCGCTGTTAATCAGTGCCGACATCATCTTCGTATCGCCCTTCGGGGTCTTGCGGCCACGCGGGTCTTCGAAGTCGTGACGGATGAGGATCATGCCGCCGCGAGGGCCACGCAAGGTCTTGTGGGTCGTGGTGGTGATGAGGTGGCAGTACTCCAGCGGGTCGTTCAAGAGACCCTTGGCGATGAGGCCAGCGGGGTGGCTCACGTCGGCCATGAGGACGGCTCCCACCTTGTCGGCGATTTCGCGCATGCGCTTGTAGTCCCAGTCGCGGCTATAAGCTGAAGCACCGGCGATGATGAGTTTAGGCTTGCACTCAAGGGCGATCTTCTCCATCTCGTCGTAGTCGACGCGACCCGTTTCCTTCGAAACGTGGTAGGCGACGGGCTTGTAGAGCATACCCGACATGTTGACCGGGCTGCCGTGCGAGAGGTGACCGCCGTGCGAGAGGTCGAGACCCATGAAGGTGTCGCCAGGTTCAAGCAGGGCTTGCATCACGGCCATGTTGGCCTGGGCGCCCGAGTGGGGTTGCACGTTGGCAAAGGTGGCGTTGAACAGTTGGCAGGCGCGGTCGATGGCGATTTGCTCGCTTTGGTCGACGATTTGGCAGCCGCCGTAATAACGCTTGCCAGGATAACCCTCGGCATATTTGTTGGTCATGACTGAACCCATGGCCTCCAGAACTTGCTCACTGACAAAGTTTTCCGAAGCGATGAGCTCGATTCCGTGCATCTGACGCTCTTTCTCTTGGCGAATCAGATCAAAGATTTTTTCGTCTCTTTTCATTATTCTGTATTTAAGATTTAAAATTCAAAGATTCAACAACTGATTTTCGCTGCAAAGGTGCGAAATTTTTATGAGGTGTGGAAAAAATATGTGGTTTATTTTTGTCGGATGCACTTTTGTTTTCCGTTTTGACGTATTTTTGCGCCTTAATTCAATCCTTACGATTATGACAAACCCAGAAGAAGAAAAAGTCATCCCCCTGGCTCCTTTTGAAGGAGGAAAGGAAAGGAAATCGCTCAATTTCATTGAAGCGAAGGTGGAAGAAGACCTTGCCAACGGCAAGAACGGCGGTCGCGTGCAGACGCGCTTCCCCCCCGAGCCGAACGGTTATCTCCACATCGGTCATGCCAAGGCCATCTGCCTCGATTTCGGCATCGCTGCCCAACACGGCGGCGTGTGCAACTTGCGCTTCGACGACACCAATCCCACCAAGGAGAACATGGAATATGTCGATGCCATCAAAGAGGATATCCAATGGCTTGGCTACCAGTGGGGTAACGAATACTACGCTTCCGATTACTTCCAGCAACTCTGGGATTTTGCCATCGAATTGATAAAAAGAGGTAAGGCCTACGTCGACGAGCAAAGCAGCGAGGAGATTGCCGCGCAAAAAGGCACGCCCACGCAGCCAGGCATCGAGAGTCCCTATCGCAACCGCCCCGTTGAGGAGTCGCTGGAGTTGTTCCACAAGATGAACAACGGCGAAATCGGTGAGGGCAAGATGGTGCTTCGCGCCAAAATCGACATGGCCAACCCGAACATGCACTTCCGCGACCCAATCATTTATCGCGTCGTGGATACGCCGCACCACCGCACGGGCACCAAGTGGCACGCCTACCCGATGTACGATTTCGCCCACGGCGAAAGCGACTACTTCGAAGGTGTCACCCACTCGCTCTGCACCTTGGAGTTTGTGGTGCACCGTCCGCTCTACGACCTCTTCATCGACTGGCTGAAGGAAATCCGTGGCGAGGGCGACAACATGGACGACAACCGCCCGCGCCAGACCGAGTTCAACAAGCTGAACCTCAATTATATCCTTTTAAGCAAGCGCAACCTGCTCGTTCTCGTCAACGAGGGCTTGGTGAGCGGCTGGGACGACCCGCGTATGCCCACGATTTGCGGTTTCCGTCGCCGTGGCTACACGCCGAGTGCCATCCACAAGTTCATCGACAAGATTGGCTACACCACCTACGACGCCCTCAACGACTTCGCCCTGATGGAGAGCGCCATCCGCGAAGACCTCAACGCCACCGCCATCCGCGTGGCCGCTGTGGTCAATCCGGTGAAGCTGGTCATCACCAACTATCCCGAGGGACAAATCGAGGAGATGGAAGCCGTCAACAACCCCGAGGATGAAACCGCAGGCAGCCATAAGATTGCCTTCGGTCGCGAGTTGTGGATTGAGAAAGAAGACTTTATGGAAGACGCGCCGAAAAAGTACTTCCGCATGACGCCTGGCAACGAGGTGCGCCTCAAGAACGCCTACATCGTGAAGTGCACGGGCTGCAAGAAGGACGACAACGGCAAGGTGGTTGAAGTGTATGCCGAGTACGACCCCGACACGAAGAGCGGTCTGCCCGGTGCCAACCGCAAGGTGAAAGGCACCATCCATTGGGTGAGCTGCGAGCGTTGCCTCGAAGCCGAGGTGCGTATGTACGATCGCCTTTGGAAAGTCGAGAATCCGCGCGACGAATTGGCCCGCCTGCAAAACGAAGGCAAGACGGCTCTCGAAGCCATGAAAGAAATGATGAACCCCAACTCATTGGAGATCCGTCCCGTGTGCTATGTGGAGGAATACTTGGCCGACACCAAGCCGCTCGACCACTTCCAGTTCCAGCGCATCGGCTATTTCACCGTCGACAAGGACTGCACGAAAGACCATCTGGTCTTCAACCGCACGGTGGCGCTGAAGGACACTTGGGCGAAAACTATGTAAAACAGGTTTGTAGAGATGTAGCGCGCTACGTCTCTACTGAGAAACGACAATGTAATTTGTAATCATCTTGAATTCATTGTTCTGTGGAGGCGGAGTGCACACCGTCTCCACATCTTTTTTGCCCAATTCGGACAATAATCGTACTTTTGCACGTTATTTCATCGTAATGAAGACAAAAGTTCCGCTCATAGTTTCCTTTTTCCTCTTGTTGTCGCAATGTGTTGTGGCTCAGGAGCAAGACACTGTGCAGCGGAAGAAAACCCGCATCCACATTGAGCATTACGACGTGGCCACCTTCTCAAAAAGCATGGGCGACATGCAACGGCTCATTGGTCATGTGAAGATGCGCCACGACTCGGCCTATTTCTTCTGTGACTCGGCTTATTTCTACGAGAAAACCAACAACTTCAACGCTTTCCAGAATGTGCATATCATCGTCAACGACAGCGTGGAAATCTTTAGTGACTTGCTTGATTATGATGGCGATACACGCTTTGCGGAGTTCTTCAATAATGTAAGGCTTAGGGATGATTCCACGATGCTTTACACTGAGTATCTGACTTACGACCGCAATTTGCATCTGGCCAGTTATCCCGACAGTGCGACAACAGTGCGCGGCGACAAGACCCTGAGAAGCCATTACGGATATTATCGCGACCGACTCAAGGAGTTTTCGTTTTTCGAGAGTGTGGAGGTTACCAGCCCGAAATACCAGATGTATACTGACACCTTGTTTTATAATACCAACATTGAGAAAATGTGGTTTCAAGGTCCGACGACCATTGTCAACAAGGAGAGTGTTTTGGATGGCGAGCATGGCTATTATCTTGTGGATGAGGACATTGCTTTTTTGGACAAACGACCAGTGATGCACAACGAGACCCAGCGGATAAAGTCGGACTCGATGTTCTACAACCGTAACATCGGCTTGGCCAAGGCTTACGACCATGTCGATATGATTGACACCTCATATAAGGTCGTCATGCGCGGCGATTACATCGAGATGTGGGAAAACCGAGGCTTTAGCTTTGCCACCGACAGCGCTTATGCAATCAGTTACGATGGCGGAGATTCACTTTACATCCACGGCGACACGTTGTTTATGCACTTCGACAAAAAAAAGGAGGAAGTCGAGAAACTCATCGCGCGGCGCAATGTGCGGTTCTTCAAAAGCGACATGCAAGGCAAATGCGACACCTTGACCTATTTGATGGCCGACTCCACCATCCGGATGCGCGTCAACCCCATCCTTTGGGCCGAGGACAGCCAAATGACCGGCACCGACATCGACATCAAGTTGAAAGACCATAACATCGAATGGGTGCTGCAAAAAGGCAACGGCTTCATCATCTCGAAGGATACAATCGAAGGCTTCAACCAAATCAAGGGTGCCGATATCACCTCGCTCTTCCGCAAGGGCAACATCCATCGCGTCAATGTGGATGGCACCAAGGCCGAGACTATCTATTGGATTCGCGATGATGACGGCTCGCTCATCGGCATCGATGTCTCCGATTCGGAGACCATGGTCATCGAGATGGAAAACCAGTCGATTTCCATCATCAAGGGATTCAAGAGCATCAACGAAACGATGTATCCCGAGGAAGATTTGAAGGAGTCGGCGCGCTATCTGCCTGGTTTTAAGTGGCACGATGACGCCCGTCCCAAGGACAGGGACGACATCTTCCGCCTCGTGGAGGTCGAAATGCCGCAAACGGTTTCCGAATCGCCAATCTCGGAAGCCTCAGAGGAAACATCGAAAGAAACGGAGGAAACGCAACCGAAGCGGCATAGGGCGAAAAGGGGAGAATAAGACTTCAACTTCGTAATTTTATTCATCACAATATCGGGCATCACGTCAAGGCCAAAGAAGAGTTCGTTCTTATTGTAACCCAAAAATGAGATGTATTTCAGGATTAGGGCATAATTGGTTTGGACATACACCATGCTTTTTCTTCCCGTCGCATCAAAACAGATGGGCTCGTGGTGGGCAATCCTGTTTCGGAATTGCTTGATTTGTTGTAACTCTTTGTAAATGGCTTTTTGACCCAAACCAGTTTGACGGTTAGGGAAAATCTGTAATAGCGTTTGGCTACCAAGTCGAAATGGAACTTTGTTAAACATGTAGGTTCAAAATCCGAAACTTACCGATGACACGACCTTGTCGGGCGTGTATTTGTTATTGCTGACCGTTTCGTTGATATTCTGCAATACATCTTTCTGTTGTGGGCAATGTTCAAGCATTCCGCCTGCCTGTAATTGATGGAAAATCCAGTCGGTGTCATTGAACACAATGGTGTAATGATTGTTGACGGCATTGCGCAATACGATTTCAAACACGTTCAAGACACTGTAGAATTTTTGGCACAATTTGACATTATGACGATAAAGTGTCAAGGCTTTATTGTGGTTCCCATTGCAGACCTTCCTGTATTTGTTGAGCCTTGCAGCAGAAAAAGCGACCTCAAAATCAGGATATATCATTTTTTTTGCGGATTAATTGTCACTTGATTGAAATAAAATATCTATCTTTGCAGCGTAATCCCTCGGAGTCCCTGTTTGAAAAGACAAACTTCGAGGTTTAGTTTTATTAGATACTTGCAAAGATAAGTAAGTTTTTGATATTGACGAATCTAAAGTTACGAGAAATATGAAAAAACTGATTTTAATCCGTCACGGAGAAAGTGAATGGAACAAACTGAACCTCTTTACGGGGTGGACCAATGTGGACCTTTCGGAAAAAGGCGTCGAAGAAGCCAAGGAAGCTGGCAAGGTGATGAAAGAGAACGGCTACAAGCCTGAAATCTGCTTCACCTCCTACCTGAAGCGCGCCATCAAGACCCTGAATCTCGCCCTCGAAGCCATGGACATGGACTGGCTGCCGGTCTATAAGTCGTGGCGCCTCAACGAGAAGTCGTATGGCCAATTGCAAGGTCTCGACAAGAAGATGACCGCCGAGAAATACGGCGATGAGCAAGTGCGCCTGTGGCGCCGCGCCTTCGACGTGCGTCCGCCCGCGCTGGAGATGAACGACCCCAAAAGCCCCCGCATGGACCCTCGCTATGCCGAGCTCACCGACGAGCAAATCCCGCTCACCGAAGCCCTCTGCGACACCATTGATCGTGTGATGCCTTATTACGAGAACAACATCATGAAGGCCTTCGAGAACCACGACCAAGTGCTGGTGGTGGCCCACGGCAACAGCCTGCGTGGTGTGGTGAAGGTGCTGAAGGGCATGACAAATGACGAAATCATCGCATTCAACATCCCGACGGGCATCCCGTATGTCTTCGAGTTCGACGACCAGATGAAGCTCCAAAAGGATTTCTTCCTCGGCGACCCCGAGAAGGTGGCCGCGCTGATGGCCGCCGTCGCCAACCAAGGCAAGGCGAAATAAATGTCTGTTTGTAGAGACGCATTGCATGCGTTTCAAAGAAGGGAAACAAATCTACCACAAATCTGTAACAAATAAGAATCGGTCGACGAGGAATTCCTCGTCGACCGATTGTCTTATACTATTTATGTAAGATTTTTGTCAGATTTGTTTCCGAAAAAATCAGAAAACATAGTTAAACCCAATAAACGTCTTCAGTTTCTCGCCGTCGCGTTTGTCTAAGGCCTTGCCCAAATCGACGGAAACGACCAAGTTGCGATTCATAATGAGCTTCAAACCGCATCCGGCAGCCATGTGAATGCCATCTTTTTGGCCGCTGTAATAGATATGATAGGCTTCCGTTGTGGTTGTTTCTGCCGTCATCATCACCTCCTCACGGAAGGGTTGTATCACAGCGCCCGCGTCGAAGAAAGGATTCAAGGCCACTTGCCAGTTCTGGTTGATGAACTGGAAGCCGACGATGCGCCAGCGCATTTCCAAGTTGCCGAAAGCAAAGCCCTCGCCAAGCACACCGTTGCGGTTGACGCCGCGCATGGTCACGCTGCCGCCCAAGCCTTCGGTGTACATCTTTTGGAAAAACATGGTATTCAGGTTGTTGATTATATACCAAGGCGTGTTGCCGACGATGCAATGCTGCAATCCCAAACGATAGGCGAAGGTGAGTTTGTCGCGATAGACGGGGATGTAATGCCGCCATAAGACTGTCTCGCTCAGGTTGTTATAGGCGTTGTTGCCTCCTAACCAATCGGTGGAGCCGACAAAAGTGTATTCAGCATAAAAGCCTCGTGTCGGGTCGCTGTTGTGGTCGCGGCTGTCATAGATGAGGCCAAGGCGCAGTTGCGCAGTGCTGCCGCCGTGGGCCTCGTCTTCCTTGATGACGCCAGCGTTCACATAATCCTCATACAAGGTCTTTTGGCCTTCATAACTTTCCAAGTTGATACGGTCAACCTTGGTGTGGTAATATGCCAAACCAGCCGTCCAATAAAGGTTCGGCACATGGAAGAATGGCCTCTGCATACTGCCCACAAAACGGAATTGGTTGCGGTTGAGGAAATGATAGCCGCTCTTGATGCCTTCCAAATCGGCGTATGGGTCGAACGTGCTGGCCTTGAAGCCGTTGAAGCCGAAGAACTCGTATTTCTTGGCGTAGAAATAGGTCACGTCGAAGAAGAGTTTCGTGTCCTTCACCATGTAGGGCATATCGCTGTAGAAGCGGAACACGCCTGAGCCTTTCGTGTAGCGCGAGGCCTCCACGTTGAACTTGTAGTTGTACTTGGGATAGCGCGAGCCGTCGCCGTAGTTGAAGATGTCGCAGCAAAGGCCGTATTGGAAGCCCAGGTCGGCATCGAAGCCCACCACGGGCAGCGGTCCAAAGTTCCAGCCTTTCTTGATGATTTCGCCGTTTTCGTTGTAGGTCTTTTCTTTCTTGGCTTTCTTTTTCTGTTCGCCTTGCGCGAAGCCGCCTATCGTGAGGACTAGGATGAGCAGTAGAAGGATCGTTTTTTTCATATTGCAACTCTTTTTGAAATATTGATAATCATTTGTTTAACTACAGATTTGACAGATTTGTATCCAAAAAACTATGAGGTCGCAAGCTCCCGATGTATACAGATTTGCTGTCGCCGCCAGGAATCTGTGAAATAGACGCTTGCGTCACCAAATTGATTTGTAGGCTATCTGTTTCATCTGTGTAGTCTGTAGTTAATAAATAGCAAAAATAAAAAATAATGTAATCCACAAATGAAAAAACACTATATTTGTAAACCAAATCAATACACGATGAATTTCCTTGAACTGTTGTTGATAGCCTTGGGTGTGTCGATGGATGCTTTTTCGGTGTCCATTTGTAAGGGGTTGACTACCAAGCGCTTTTCCTTGCGCATGGCCTTGACTTGCGGATTGTGGTTTGGCTCGTTCCAAGCCTTGATGCCTGTTGTTGGCTATTGTTTGGGCTCGCAGTTTGCACGTTTCGTCGAGTCCATCGACCATTGGATTGCCTTTGGTTTGCTCTTCTTGATAGGCGCCAATATGATTCGCGAGGCGTTTTCGAAAAAAGAAAGTGAGTCGCACAACAGTTCCCTCAGTTTCAGAACCATGTTCTTTTTGGCTGTCGCCACCAGCATCGATGCTATGGCGGTGGGCGTTTCGTTTGCTTGCATCCAAGTGAAAATCTGGTCGTCGGTACTCGTCATAGGCATCACAACGTTTCTCTTCTCGGTTTTGGGCGTGAAAATCGGTAATGTCTTTGGCTCGAAGTTTGAGAAATCGGCAACAATTTTCGGAGGTATTATATTGATTGTCATCGGATTGAAGATTTTGTTGGAGCATTTGGGCGTGATTGCCTTTTGAGCAAAAAGAAAAAACAGAAAAACATTTTGCGCACCGTATCAAAAAAATGTGTACTTTTGCAGCGCAAAACGGTTCGGGATGTAGCGCAGCCCGGTAGCGCGCTTCGTTCGGGACGAAGAGGCCGCAAGTTCGAATCTTGTCATCCCGACTTTGTCGATACCAGCTTGATTTTCAGGCTGGTTTTTTTCATAATGTCTATGAAACCAACCATCGAGATCATGGCTCCCGTGGGTTCCTACGAGGCCTTGGCAGCCGCCATACAAGCCAGTGCCGGCAGCGTTTATTTCGGCATTGGCAAACTCAACATGCGCTCGCGCTCGGCGAAAAACTTTAATCTGGACGACTTGCGCCAAATTGCCGAAACGTGCAATGAAAATGGCGTAAAGAGTTATGTCACAGTCAATACGGTGATTTACGACGAGGAGATGGACGAGATGCATCAACTCCTTGACGCGATTAAGGCCAACGGCATTTCGGCCATCATCGCCTCCGACCAAAGTGTCATCCAGTACGCCCGACAAATCGGCGTGGAGGTACACATGTCCACGCAATGCAACATCACCAATCTGGAGGCGGTGCGCTATTATTCCCAATTTGCCGACGTGATGGTAACCGCCCGCGAACTGAACATCGACCAAGTGCAGCATATCACCGAACAAATTGAAAAACAGCAGATTCGCGGACCACATGGCAACTTGGTGCGTATCGAGGTGTTTTGTCACGGTGCGTTGTGCATGGCTATTTCGGGCAAGTGCAATTTGAGCCAAGACGTGTTCAATTCTTCATCCAACCGAGGGGCTTGTCTGCAACTCTGTCGTCGCAGTTACGACGTGCGCGAACGCGAGGAAGGCTACGAGCTGATGCTTGACAATGAATACATTATGTCGCCCAAAGACCTTTGCACTTTGCCGTTCTTGGACAAAGTTTTGGATGCTGGAGTAGAAGTTTTGAAAATCGAAGGGCGCGGCCGCTCGCCTGAATACACCAAGGTGACGGTGCAGGTGTATAGCGAAGCCATCAAGGC
The DNA here is from genome assembly GCA_017460915.1 of Bacteroidales bacterium. Lineage (GTDB taxonomy): Bacteria > Bacteroidota > Bacteroidia > Bacteroidales > F082 > Limimorpha. The sequence goes on from JAFUAA010000048.1 coordinate 108,447, forward strand.
CATTCAGGAAGGCAGTTTCACGCAGGTGAAAATCGATGCGTGGATGGAGCGCTTGCGCAGCGTCTATAACCGTGGTTTCTGGGATGGCTATTATCTGGGTCGGCGCACCTTCGAATGGTCGGAGAAATACGGCTCGTTGGCCATACAGACCAAGGAATATATAGGACTTATCACCAACTATTACAGTAAGTTAGGCGTGGCCGAAATCCGAATGGACTCTGGTGAGCTCAGCCTCGGCGACCCGATTATGATCATCGGTCCGACGACAGGCGTCTACGAGGACACGCTCAGCGAAATCCGCGTGGATTTGGGCGCAGTGCCAAAGACCGTCAAGGGCGAATATTGTTCCATTCCCGTGAAATCGTTGGTCAGACGAGGGGACAAGGTTTATAAGGTAGTTTCCTCTTTGTAGGGACGCGTTGAATGCGTCCGCAAATTGTTTCAATTATGCAGAATTTCAATCTTCATACCCACAGCGTCTACAGCGACGGCAAATCGCAGCCCCGCGAAATCGTGGAAGAGGCTGCCCGTCAAGGACTAACAACCCTTGGCTTTTCGGAACACAGCCCGTTGCCGTTCGACAACAATTTCTCCGTCAAGGCGGCGGATATGCCGCGTTATGTGGAAGAAATCGCGCAACTGAAAGCGGAATTCAAGGACAAAATAGACCTTTATTGCGCTCTGGAAGCCGACTACATCACGGGCGTTTCCGAAACCTTTGCCGTGACCAGGGAGAAGTATCACCTTGATTATCTGATTGGTGGCGTGCATCTCGTTATTGACAAGGTCCATGAGCCTGTCGAAGGGCCGACTCTTGCAGAAAACATTTGGTTCATCGACGGCCCGAAATGGGAAGTCTATGACGAAGGCTTACAAAGGCTCTTCGACGGCGATATCCGTCGTGCCGTGCGCCGCTTCTACGAGCAATCGAATGAAATGATTGAAAACGAGCAGTTTGACATCATCGCGCACTTCGACAAAATCAAGATGCACAACCGCGAACGCTATTTCCACGAGGACGAGCCGTGGTATCGCGCCTTGGCCCTCGAAACTCTCGACCTCATCCGCGAGAAAGGTTTAATAATGGAAATCAACACGCGCGGCATTTACAAGAAACGCTACAACGGCTTCTATCCCTCGCCCTGGTTGATGGAAGAGGCCTGCAAGATGGGCATTCCTGCCATCATCTCCGCCGACGCGCATCACTTCAGCGAAATCACCTTGGAGTTCGCCGCCGCCGAAGAAGCCTTGAAACGCGCTGGCTATCGCAGCGTCATTAACTTCAAGGATGGACGGTGGGTTGAGGCGGCGTTTTCGTGAAAAACACTACTGCTTCACCCAAATAAGCTTGCTGACATCGTAGCCGCGGCGCGTGGCTTCGGCAAGGATGGCTTCCTTTACACTTTCTTCGAGTAGAGGCGTGCGCGAGAGAATCCAAAGATACTTTTCGCTTTTGCTACCCACAAGAGCGTACTGATAATCAGGATCGAGCATCATGACGCGATAGTCGGAGTAGAACGGCCCAAAGAAAGAGACGCGCAACAGGGCGGGATTGTCGGTGGTCTTGGCCTTGCCTTGCGAGACCTTGGGCTGACCGTTTTTCACGCCCGTGTTGGTGACATCGATTTTGCCATCTTCGCGTAGTGTGTAAAGGGCTTTACATTCCTCCAAACCGCGCTCAAAACGATGGTCGAAGCGGGCGATTTCATACCAACTGCCCAAATAGCGGCTTTGGTCAAGGTCTTTAACGGTCGAGTTGTCGATGTTCGAGTTGGTGCCACAAGCGACACAGAGGCATATTGCCATGGAAAGAATCAATGTCTTGCTCATAATGATAGATTTTAAAGTTCGTGCAGCGAAGTTATGGAATTATTTGACAGCGTGAGAAAAATGTGGAGAAAAATCCTTGTTTTTTGGGAATTTGTTAATTTTTTGGCTTATGAAAAATATTGGCTATAAAAGCAGCGTGTAGAAATTATCTGGGTTGACGGTCATGATTTCCGTGTTGGGATAGGCATTGAGGAATGTTTGGCTTATTTTGGCCTTCTTCTTCGGATTCCACTTGAACTCGTATGCAGTGAAATGTCCGTCGGCTTCCTCTATGTAGTCGATTTCTTGTTGTTGTGTGGTCCTCCAAAAATAACGGTTGACAAATTGGCGGTCGTAAGACCGTTTCTTGACCAACTCGCTAATCATCCAGTTTTCCCATAAAGCCCCAGTGTCGTCACGAAGGGCAAGGTCGTTATAATTGTTGATGAGGGCGTTGCGGACACCGTTGTCGTAGAAGTAGATTTTACGGGCCGTCTTTAATTCATTGCGGAGATTGCGGCTTAATGATCCAAGCCTGAAAATGACTTGGGCTTGTTCCAACAAGACGATGTATTTCTCCACCGTGTTTTTGTCCAAGCCGACTTGTTGCCCCAACTCGTTCAGCGACACTTCGCTTCCCACTTGAAACGCCAACGACTGCAACAACTTTACCAATTTGTCTGATTTTTTGACGCGCTCCCATTCGAGGATGTCCTTGTATAAATAACTGTCGGTGATTTGTTTAAGAACTTCTTTTTCATCGCCAGGGTGCATGACGACATCTGGATAGTAACCATAGACCAAGCGAAGCGGCAAGTGCTTGATTTCCTCAAAAGGATTGGTGTGTTCGGCCATTTCTGCGAATGAAAGCGGAAATAGGGTGTATTCCCACTTTCGCCCCGTCAATGGCTCGTTGACACGATTGGCAAGTTCGAACGACGAGCTTCCGGTAAGGATGAGCTGAACCTCAGTCAGATGGTCGGTTATCAGCTTCATTTTCAGTCCGATGTTCTCTATCCGTTGGGCTTCATCCACAACCATGATTTTTTTGGGCCCTATCAGACTTCGGAATTTCTCCACCGACACTTCTTGCAATAAAGTCCTTGTGGTGAGTTCATCTCCATTGAGCCACAGAATGTCATTCCTTCCATTCGTCAGTTCTTGCAGCAATGTGGTTTTCCCCACTTGTCGTGCACCTACAAGCACGATGGCTTTCCCATTGAAAAAACGGTCTTTGATGACTTTGTATAGTTTGCGTTCTATCATAATTCGCCTTTTTACCGTGCAAAAATACTAAATTTGGTGATTCAATTCACCAAATATTATAATTTTTGGTGATTTTATTCACCAAAATCAATGCTTTTTGTATGTATTCTTTCTTATACAGTAAAATCATCGAAGGCAAAAAACAACATTGCCACTTTTCATGGCAATGTTTGTTTCGTGAAAAATATGCATTTCTACTTCAAAAAAGTGCCGAAAAATATGCAAAATTATTGCATATTTTTCATAACTTCAAGTAGTTCAATACATTAGTTTCGATTCGTTTCAGAAGGTCTTCCGAGTCGGGGGCCTTCTCGAATTTGTGCCCTGTCACCTTCTCGTAAAGCTCGATGTAGCGTTCCGAAACGCTGTTCACGTATTCGGGCGTCATTTCGGGCACCAGTTGGCCTTCCTTGCCTTGGAAACCGTTGGCCATCAGCCACTCGCGCACGAATTCCTTCGAGAGCTGCACCTGCGGCTCGCCTTTGGCGAAGCGTTCCTCGTACTGGTCGGCGATGAAGTAGCGCGACGAGTCAGGCGTGTGGATTTCGTCCATCAGCACGATTTGGTCACCAATCTTGCCGAACTCGTATTTCGTGTCGACGAGAATCAAGCCCTGCTTGGCCGCGATTTCGGTGCCACGTTGGAAGAGCTTGCGGGTAATGTCCTCAATCTGAGCGTAGTCACTCTCACTAATCAAGCCTTTGGCGATGATTTCCTCGCGTGAGATGTCCTCGTCGTGGCCTTCCTCGGCCTTGGTGGTCGGGGTGATGATAGGCTCGGCGAAGCGTTGGTGCTCCTTCATGCCGTCGGGGATTTGCACGCCGCAGATGGTGTGCTGCCCGCTCTTGTAGGTGCGCCACGAGCTGCCGGTGAGGTAGCCACGGATGATCATCTCTATCGGGAAGGGCTTGCAGAGGCGGCCCACGGTGACCATCGGGTCGGGGGTGGCGAGCTTCCAGTTGGGGACGATGTCAGCAGTGGCATCGAGGAACATGGCGGCTATCTGGTTGAGCACCTGTCCTTTATAGGGAATGCCCTTGGGCAGGATGACGTCGAAAGCCGAGATGCGGTCGGTGGCGACCATCACCATGTATTCGTCGTTGATGAAATAACAATCGCGGACCTTGCCGTGATAGACCTTGGTCTGGCCAGGGAATTGGTAATCTGTTCTGGTTAATGCATTCATTTTTTATAGATTTATGTTTGTGTTCTTTCCATATTTGGTGCATCCCTACAGGATGCTGATGGTTCATTATGTTGTTTTTTACCGAGCGTCGCATCCATACGGGATGATGGTGGTTCATTGTATTGTTGTTTTACCGAACGTAGCCTCCAATGGGATGTTTCCCGTAGGGAAACCCGTTCGGTAGAAAACAATGAACGGGTTTAGTTGCATCCCATCGGGATGCTCAAAAAAATCATTCGATAGGTTTGAAAATATATCGTTTATCATATTCAATTCCAAATTTCTCCAAAAAACCAATGTATTCTTCTGTAAATGTCTTTTTCCTATGATGTTCCTCTTGGGTTTCAATGTATTTGCACACAATTGGAATTTGACTTTTGCTATACGAAAAAGCGCCATACCCCTCTTGCCAAGAGAATTTCCCTCGGATCAAATGGTTGGTATTTATCCATGCTGATGAATCACGTTTCACCTCTTGCATAAGATGCGATAACGATTCAGTTGGACGAAAACCAAACAAAATATGCACGTGGTCACCCACACCGCCGATGGCAAGTACCTTGTGGCCGTTGTTTTGAATGATAGACACCATGTATTGATACAACCTGTCCCTCCAGCTTTTATCTATCAACGAGAGCCTGTTTTGAACGGCGAATACCGTGTGGATATGAATTTGTGTGTATGTGTTTGGCATTGTCTTGTGTTTTGGCGCATCCCTATGGGATGCAGGTGGCTCATTGTGTTGTTGTTTTACCGAGCGTTGCATCCCTACGGGATGCTGCTACCTGAAAGAAAAGGCTCCATTTCCAACAGGTAATGCACCGAATTTGTCATAAAAACCTTCTAATGCTTTGCTTTCTAAAGCTTTATTTGTCTCTCTACCTTGAATAAGCATGTAATATACCATCCCTCCATAAGAAATAATATAGTTGTATCTGCTATAAATCCAACGACTATGGTCTCTCCAATGCTCAACGGCAATTTTGTAATACTTAATATGCTCCTTTAATCGACGATGCAAATCATTTGAAGTGCCTATATAAATAATAGGAGAAGCTCCTAATGGATAAACAAATTCTTGAGTTGGACTCATTATGATGTATATACCAGCTTTATGTTGTATGGTATCTATCAATTCTGGTTCCTCAAATAAATCCAAAGCGGTATATAACCTGTCTTGTGGTCTTTTATACCCTAAGTAATTATTTAAAAATGTCAAATTTCTATTCATTACGCTTCGTTTGGTTTGTCCAATTCAAGATGTCTTTTATATGCATTGATAATGTCCGTCACCAGTTTGTGGCGCACCACATCCTTGTCGTCTAAATAGATGAATTCAATGCCTTTCACGTCCTTCAGCACCTCCATGGCTTGCGGCAGGCCCGAAGGCGTCTTGGGCGGCAGGTCGATTTGGGTGATGTCGCCGGTGACGATGAACTTGGCCGAGCGTCCCATGCGGGTGAGGAACATCTTCAGCTGGCTGCGCGTGGCGTTTTGCGCCTCGTCGAGGATGACAAAGGCGTGGTCCAAGGTGCGGCCGCGCATGAAGGCCAACGGTGCGATCTCGATGGTGTGGTCTTCGAGATAGCTGTCCAACTTGGCCGAAGGAATCATGTCGCGCAAGGCATCGTAGAGCGGCTGCAGATAGGGGTCGAGCTTGTCCTTGAGGTCGCCAGGGAGGAAGCCCAGATGCTCGTCGGCTTCAACGGCGGGACGGGTCAGGATAATCCTTCTCACCTGCTTGGCTTTCAGCGCTCTGACGGCCAAAGCCACGGCAGTGTAGGTCTTTCCCGTGCCGGCAGGGCCGATGGCGAAAATCAAGTCTTTTTGCTCCGAGGCGCTCACCATGCGTTTTTGGTTGGCGGTGATGGCTTTGATGGGCACGCCGCTACGCCCAAAGACTAATACGTCGCTCTCCGACATTTTCTGTTGCAGTTCGGTGTCGGTCGAAGCCATCATGATGTCCTCCACGTTTTGCGCCGTAAGTTTCCCGAAGCGTTCCAATTGCATCATCAGGGTCTCGTAGCGGCTGATGAAATACTCGATCTCGTCGTCGCCGCCGATCACTTTCACGAAATCACCTCGCGCAATGATTTTCAGCTTGGGGAACATGCTCTTCACGAGTTCCAAGTACTTGTCGTTGGGCCCGTGAAGCTCTTTGGGATCAACGTTTTCTGTCTGAAGGATCTGTTCTGCCATGGTTTTCTATTTGCTTGCAAAGATAGACTATTTTTTAGAATGAAAAAAATGAAGTTTTTTTCAAAAACCTTTGGCTTGTTTGACATAAATGATATACCTTTGCAAAATCTATCACAGCGTGACGGTAGGAGATGGCAATTATCACATTAACAAGCGATTGGGGTACAAAGGACTATTACGTGGCATCCGTAAAGGGTACCATTTTGTCCATGCTTCCCAATGCCACCATCGTCGATGTAACGCACGAGATTGAGCCATTCAATGTGTCACAAGCGGGATTTACGCTAAAAAACTGCTATCGTTGTTTCCCTCCAGGGACGATTCACATCATTGGTGTTGACACCATCGAGTCGATGGAATGCCCGCATGTGGTGGTGAAAGCCGAAGGGCAGTATTTCATCTCGACCGACAACGGCATCTTCAGCCACATCCTCGATGGGAGATGCGACGAGGCTTATTGCATCGACGTGCCTCAGGACTCCGACTTCTTCACTTTCGCCACACGCGACCGTTTCGCCAAGGTTGCCGTGATGATTGCCAACGGCGAACCGCTGTCGAACATCGGCGCCCGGCGCGAGCAGCTCAACCCGGGCGGTGCCTTCTGTGCCGTGGCCCGCGACAACACCATCGAAGGCGTGGTGATGCACATCGACTCCTACGACAACCTGATCACCAACATCTCCAAGGAACTCTTTGAGCAGGAACGCCGTGGCCGCGACTTCACCATCCAAGTGAAAGGCGACCTCTACACCGTCGACGAGATTTCGGACAGCTATTTGGATGTCGATGTGGTCGACTTGGTGGCCATCTTCGGCACGCACGGCTACCTCGAATTGGCCCTCAACAAAGCCAAGTTGGCCTCGCTCTGCGGCATCGAACTCAAATCGACCATCAAGGTCATCTTTGACGACGGCAAACAAAACGTCATCTCCGATTCACTGTTCTGATTTCCAGACCTTTCGTTGGACAATCTGAAAGACCTTCCAAAAGACGAGTCCCAAAAGCACGCCCAAAGCGGCGCCGCAAAGGATGTCGCCAGGGTAGTGGTAGCCGATGTAGATGCGGCTATAGCTCGAAACGAAAGCCCACAGCAACAGCACGATAGCCGTCCAAGGACGGAACCGCTTCAGGACGGGTATGAGGAAAGCCGCCAAGCCAAAAGTGTTGGTCGCGTGGGACGAAACAAAGCCGTATTGTCCGCCCGCCATGCCTTTTGGAAGATAGATTAAATCCTGAAAGTCAACATTGTAGCATGGCCTTAATCGATGAAACAAGGGCTTGCAAACATGCGCCGAAAGCTGGTCGGTGCATAGCAGCAGCAACCCTACGGCCACGAAGACCCACCAGCAGCGTTTGCCGTACTGCCTCACCGTCCAGTATATTAATAATAGGTATAGCGGCAGCCACACCCACATGTCGGTGACAAGCAGCATCGCCTTGTCCATCCATCCGGCGTGCAGGCCGTTGAGATAGAGGAAAAGTCGTGAGTCGAGCGAGGAGAGGGTTGACATAAGTGTTTGGATGTTTTTTTCTGGTGCAAAGATAGTTTTTTTCGCTGAAACGTCAGGGGTTCAAATTCTTTTCCTACCTTTGCGGCAACATATTGAAAGAAGCGTTATGCTTTTCTTGTAATTGGAAACGTAGGAACTTTTCAACAAAGCAAGAGGATGGCATAGTGGCTCGCGTTTATAGCGTGGGCTGCTTTCACACATTTTGCTTTACGGTTTTCCTACGACCTCCAATTACGGTGTGACATTCAGTTCCACGCTTCTTTTGTGTGGTCAAAGAATAATGCGATGGAAAACCGTTTATGGACACAGAGATTGAGGTCGTTTTTGGCAGGCGAAAGGCTGAAGGAGTTCGTCCGCTTTGCCATTGTGGGCGTCGTCGCAACGGGGATTCATTACGGCATTTATTGGCTGCTGATGAAAATCATGGATGTCAACATTGCCTACACGATTGGCTATGTCGTTTCATGGTTCGCCAATCTCTATCTGACTTCCATTTTCACTTTCAGGAGCCGTCTGTCTTTCAAGAAAGGCGTGGGCTTTGCTTTCTCTCATATAGTCAACTATCTGTTGCACATGCTTTTCTTGAATGTTTTCCTCGCCATCGGACTTTCCGCCGAGATAGCGCCTTTGTTTGTCTATGCAATAGTTGTCCCTGTCAATTTCATCCTTGTACGATTCGTGTTTAAGTCAAAGAAATTCCAAAACCAAGAGCAATGAAACTCAATATTGTCATACCATGTTATAACGAAGAAGAGGTGCTGCGCGAGACGACCAAACAACTGACCGCGCTTGTCGATGCCATGATTGAGGAAGGACTGCTGTCGGCTTGCGACATCCTATATGTTGACGACGGCAGCAAGGACGGCACTTGGCGGATGGTCGAGGAAATGCAGCCACAAAGTCACTATGTGCATGGCCTGAAACTGGCCCACAATGTCGGACATCAGAACGCGCTTTGGGCCGGGCTGTCGTATTCGGTCGGAAAATGCGATGCCGCTGTTTCGATTGACGCGGATTTGCAACACGACATTCATAAGATCAGGGATATGGTCTTGGCCTACCAAGACGGTTTTGAAATCGTCTACGGCATCCGCAACGACCGCGCCACCGACTCGGCATTCAAGAAACGGACGGCGTTGTCGTTCTATAGGTTGATGCAAAAGATGGGGGTGGACTTGATTCCCAACCATGCCGATTTCAGGCTGTTAGGCAAGAACGCGCTTCAAGCCTTGGCCGATTTCCCCGAACGGAACTTGTTCCTTCGCGGGATGGTGCGTCTGTTGGGCTTCAAGGAAACGGAAGTACGTTTCGACTGCAACGACCGCTTTGCCGGCAAATCGAAGTATACCTTGCGAAAGATGTTCAATTTCGCCATTGACGGCATCACTTCTTTCTCTGTCCAGCCATTGAGGGTCATCACCGTAATCGGTTTATTGTGTGTCGGGGTTTCCGTTGCCGAAATGGTTTACATCTTGATTGCCTATTTCCAAGGGAACGCCATCAGAGGCTGGGCATCCTTGCTGTTCTCGGTCTGGTTCTTGGGAGGCCTGTTGCTGTTTTCGGTCGGGGTGGTCGGTGAATACATTGGAAAGATCTACAAGGAGGTCAAACGGAGACCTCGCTATATTATTGAGAAACAAGTATAAAAAGACTTTGATATGCAGATAAAAACTGATTTAAAAGAGAACAAAGGGGTGGTAATCGTTTTCTGGATTGCAATGACTGTTTTTCTGTGCTTTTGCGCCTTCTTCATGATACATAATGCCTATTGGCAGATTGAGGACGAAGCCATTGTCATCGGGCATACGGGCATGGGGAAATCTTTTTCGCCCACAGGTTTCGATTGCATGGTTGAATGCTATGGCCGCCTATATCCGTTTGCATACAATCTGTATAATGTGCTTTTGCTGTTTCACGACGGATACATGTCCCCGACCGACCATTATATACTCCAATCCATAGCATTGGTGGTTTATGCCTTGGCTTTTGCGGCATTGGCGTTGTTACTACTCAAGAAACTGCCCGTCATGTGGGAATATGCCATAACATTATGCGTTGTGGCCATAAGCGTGGCAAGGGTTTATCCCGAGTTCATCACATGCTATACAGGAGTATGGATCGTTGTCATGTTTCTGCCGATATTCCTTTGGTCGGCTTGCAAGTTTGACGAGACCGAGAAATGGGTTTATGGCATAGTCTCTTTGTTGGTCATCAATTACATCACCTATTGTTACGAAACATTGTTTGTCATTCCTTTGTCAATGGGCGCATGTTCCTTGTTGTTCAGTTACAAGAGGTTGAGTAAAAACAAACGGCTGTACAGCTGGCTTTTGGTAGCCGGTGGGTTGTTGTTTTTGGCGCTTTATGCCATTATTGTGCTTCCAAGAGCCACGCATTTCTATGGTCATTATTCTTCTGTATCAATGTGGAGGCTCGCTCTTAAGATTTTTGTGGCACAAAAGATCTATTGGCTTGCTTTGGTCGTGCTCGTTTGGAGGTCGGTGGAAATTGTAAAAAAGAAGTCGGAATACGATTTCTACGATTCGATGCTACTGGCGGCATTCGCTTATTTCGTTGGGGCGGTCGTTTTGAGACTTGATTTCACCTATTATTATAATATTGGCTCGCTAACGGCGTTGGTTCCCATCTTACGTTTTCTCAATGAGAAACTTAAACCGCATTGGATTTTCATATTGATGGCTTTGCTTGCCGTTTTCTACTGTAGGAAAATACCTAAAACCATCAGAAGGACCCAAAAGATTAGAATTGAGACTTATGCTGACGTATCGAACCTGTCGAAATATGTGGGAAAAGGAAATATTTATTGGTATGCTCCTGATTTTGAAGACCTAACCAACCAATGGGTGGAGTTTAGAGGAACTACACGTTTGAGACTTGAAGTTTATCTGAGTTGGTTGTTGCATCGGGATGTCCAATTGGAAGAAATGTCGGTTTTTGATGAAGATTTGAAAGGAATTTGGCTGTTTCCTTCGGAAAACAAAGAATTATTCCCTGACGACCAAACCCCCAGCTTGGTTCATGGAGAAAAGATGTTCAGTGCCAGAGGCATTACTGGAATTGAGGTAAAGTGAGGGGGCAGAAAAATTCGCTGAAACCATCATGGTTTGTCCCAAAAAGTTGGAAAAAGTCAAGAAATCGCCTCAAAAACGGTTGGAAAAATACACAAAATAATCATATTTTTGGTTGGAAAACGCACAGAAATGTGTATTTTTTGGGTTGGAAAAAGTCAAGATCACCAATCCTCCTCCTCGTCCCCCTTGTTCAGCGTCAGCCAAATCAGGTCCTTCAGTTCGTCGATGCCTTGCTGGGCCACGGAGCTGATGAAGACGTGCGGCACTTTCTTGGGCAGGTGCTTCTTGATTTCCTTGATGGTGTCGTCGTCCACCAAGTCGCATTTCGTGATGGCCAAGATGCGGTCCTTGTCCATCAGCTCGGGGTTGTATTTCTTCAACTCGTTGAGCAGGATGTCGTATTCCGCCTTCACGTCGTCGGTGTTGGCGGGCACCATGAAGAGCAGGGTCGAGTTTCTTTCGATATGCCTCAAAAACCTGATTCCCAATCCTTTGCCTTCCGCTGCACCTTCGATGATGCCAGGGATGTCGGCCATGACGAAGCTGCGGTGGCCGCGATATTTGACGATACCCAAGTTGGGCACCAAGGTGGTGAAGGGATAGTCGGCGATTTCGGGCTTGGCCGCCGACACCACCGAGAGTAGCGTCGACTTGCCTGCGTTGGGGAAGCCGACCAAACCCACATCGGCCAACAATTTGAGTTCCAAGGTTATCCAATCCTCTTGCGAAGGCTCGCCAGGCTGGGCAAACTTGGGTGCTTGCAGGGTGGCCGTTTTGAAGAAGGCATTGCCTTTGCCCCCGCGACCGCCTTTCAGCAGCACGATTTCTTGTCCGTCTTGCGTGATTTCGCCCATTTGCGTATGGTCTTCGGCGTGGTAGGCAACGGTACCCGGCGGCACGTCGATGTAGATGTCGTTGCCAGCGGCACCGGTGAGTTGGTTTTTGCCGCCAGGAACGCCGTCGCCGGCAAAGATGTGCTTGGTATAGCGCAAATGCAACAACGTCCACAGTTGGGCATTGCCGCGCATGATGACGTTGCCGCCGCGACCGCCGTCGCCGCCGTCGGGACCGCCTTTGGGGATGTATTTCTCGCGGCGGAAGTGCAGCGAACCCGCGCCGCCTTTGCCCGAGCGGCAGAAAATCTTCACGTAATCAACAAAATTAGAGGTCATGGGGCCGTTGGATTAGAATTCATCAATATATTCAATGCTTTCTTCGTCGTCATAACGATTGCAGTCGAAGTTGAGGTCGACGCCAGGGAGGTTCGGTTTCGGGAAGTCGCCCTTGCTGATGTTCAGGCTCTTGTCGGCATAAACTTTTTTCATATACATGGCCCAAATGGGCAATGCCGTATGTGAGCCTTGCCCGAGTCTGGTCGATCGGAAATGCACGCTGCGGTCTTCGGCACCCACCCAAACGCCGGTGGTCAAGTCGGGGGTGATGCCCATGAAATAGCCGTCGCTGTTCTTTTGCGTGGTTCCGGTTTTGCCCGCGATGGGATTGGTGAATCCGTAGAGGGAACGCAAGCGGATACCCGTGCCGCTTTGCACCACGCCTTTCATCAACTCAATCGTCTTGTATGCAGTGAACTCGCTCATGGCTTCAGATTCTTCGGGGCTGAAGCGTTGGATGACATTGCCGTTCTTGTCTTCGATACGGGTGACGAACATCGGCTTGATGTAAACGCCTTGGTTGGCAAAGGTACTCATGCCCCCCACCATCTCGATGAGTTTCAGGTCGCAAACGCCCAAACAGATGGCGGGAACGGCATCGATTGGCGATTCCACACCCATGCGGCGTGCCTGGGCGATGACAGCGTTGGGTCCGAAACGGTTCATCAGATAGGCCGAAATCCAGTTGTTGGATTGTGCCAAAGCGTATTTCAAGGTGATTTCTTCGCCGACACGACCTCCTGAGTTGCCTGGAGACCAGAATTTCCCGTCTTCCAGCTGGATGTTGTATTGGATGTTCGGGATCTTGGTGCAAGGGGTGAACTCGCCTTCTTGCATGGCCAAAGAATAGAGGAACGGCTTGAAAGTGGAACCCACTTGTCGGCGAGCCTGGGTGACGTGGTCGTACTTGAAGAAACGGTAGTCCAAGCCACCGACATATGCCTTCACATGCCCTGTATGCGACTCGATGGAAACCAAGCTGGCTTGCAGGAACCACTTGTAGTAGCGGATGGAGTCCATCGGAGTCATCACGGTGTCGATGGGACCGTTCCATGAGAAGACGGTCATGCGCACCGGGCGGTTGAATTCGGCCTTGATGGAGTCGAAAGGCAGACCTTCGTCTTTCAGGACACGGTAGCGGTCGCTGCGTTTCATCGAAGTCTCGAGCAGCCCGTCGATTTGGTCGGCCGTAAGATTCGAGAAAGGCGCGTTTTTCTGTCCTTTCCAATGTTTGTAAAACATCGGTTGAAGCTCTTTGCCCATAAAGTCACTGACGGCTTCCTCGGCGTAGCGTTGCATGCGCGAGTCGATGGTGGTGTAGATGCGCAGTCCGTCGCGGTAAATATTATAAGGTGTGCCATTGGGGCGGGTGGTGTTTTTGGCCCATTCGTTGAGGTAGCCTCTCAGGAACTCGCGGAAATAGGTGGCTTGGCCGCTGTTGTGGTCCTTGATGCTGAAATGCGTCATGTCGAGTGGGATCTGCGAGATGGAGTCGCATTCGGTCTCGGTGATGAATCCGTTTTCGGCCATTTTTTGCAGTACGAGGTTGCGGCGTCCCAAGGAACGTTCCGGATTGCGTATGGGACTGTAGCGCGTTGGAGCATTGACCACACCGGCCATCAGTGCGCATTCCTCGACGCTGAGGTCTTTCGGGTTCTTGTCGAAGAAGGTGCTGGCTGCCGAGCGGATACCGAAGGTGTTGTGGCCAAAAGCCACGGTATTGAGGTACATCGCCACGATTTCTTCCTTCGAGTAGTTATGCTCTAGCTTGGTGGCCGTAATCCATTCCTGGAACTTGCGTAAGACCAGTTTGGGCGTGCTGAGGTTTTCGCCGCGAGGGAAAAGGTTCTTGGCCAGCTGCTGCGTGATGGTTGAGCCGCCGCCTTTCTTTCGCCCTGTCAACACACCGAAGGCCACGCGCAACAAGGCTCTCTCGTCGATGCCGGAATGCTCCGTAAACCGTTCGTCTTCAATGCTGATGAGGGCTTCGGGCATGTAGTGCGACAACTCGGCGTAGCGCACATTCGATCGGTTTTCGATATAATAGGTGCCCAAAATCTTGCCGTCAGCCGAGATGATTTCGGTGGCCAAATTGGTGCGTGGGTTTTCCAGTTCGTCGAAGGTGGGCATGGTGCCGAAGATGCCGACCGCGACGCAGAAGAAGAACAAAACGACCAAGACCAGCAATCCACCAAAGGCTATCCAAAGGTTTCTTACCGCCTTCGACTTCGTTTTTGTCAGCTTCCCTTTTTTCTTGTTTTGACTCATGATTTACTGTTTTTCAATGTATAGTCCGATGTCGGAGACGCCTTTCAGCACGGGCTCACGCATGGCTTGCTCAATTTCGAAATGATAGGTGCCCGACAAGGGGAATCTCAGGTCCTCGTTGAGCGGAACGAGCAAGTCCCTCATGCTGCCACTGCCTTTGCCAATCCAACGTCCTTCGGGTGTGGCGAGGGTGCATTCAATCGTGTCGTGGGTGAGGTTGCCGTTGGGCATGCGTGTATGGAGAAACACAAAGAGGTTGCTGTAGCGGTAGTTCTCCAAATGTCGCAGGCCAATGCCGAACACATAGCCGCTGATTGTGTCGTTGACGTCCACGTCGAAGGCAATGCGCTCCTCTTGTCGCCATTCGGCTTCGGGGATGACCATGCGCTTGTTGAAGTTGCTGCTGGTGCATGATGCCACGGTCAAGGCAAAGATCAGCAAAAGTATAGAACCCGTCCTTTTCATCAGTCACTCATCTTTTTGATGTCGGCTTCGCCGTAGCCTTCGTTGGTGTTGGTGTGGGCTTCTGTTGTCAGGGCAAAGTCTTCCAGTTGTTTGGGCTTCTGTCCCTTTTTGTTCATGGCGATGATGTCCTTCACCTTGTCGACGGGAATGGCCATGATGTTGCTCTTGTCGTTGGTGTAGGAATACCACATCAGGCCTTTGAAAACGTCGTTTTTCTGGTGAATGGCATCGCCGCTCTCAAAATGCAGCACGATGTTCGGGTCGGAGAAGGCCTTTAGCGCGTCGACGTAGGCCTCATATTCGAAGTTGAGGCAACATTTCAGTTTTCCGCATTGGCCAGCCAGTTTTTGCGGGTTGGGCGAAAGTTGCTGCACGCGGGCCACGTTGGTCGTCACCGACTGGAAATCGCTGATCCACGAGGCGCAGCACAGCTCGCGGCCGCATGAACCTAGACCTCCGAGTTTGGCTGACTCTTGCCGCACCCCGATTTGCCGCATCTCGATGCGGATGTGGAACTCCTCGGCCAGTTTCTTGATGAGTTCGCGGAAGTCGACGCGACCCTCGGCGGTGTAATAGAAGATGGCTTTCGTCTTGTCGCCTTGGTATTCCACGTCGTTGAGTTTCATTTCCAACCCAAGGTTGTCGATGATGGTGCGGGTGCGAGCCAAAGTGCTGTCCTCCAATTTGATGGCTGAGAGCCATTTCTCCACGTCGTTGACGCGAGCGCGGCGGTAGATTTTCTTCATCTCGTTGAGTGGCGTGCGGAATCTCTTCCTTTTCATCTGGTGTTTCACGATTTCGCCCAACAGGGTGACGATGCCGATGTCGTGTCCGATGGCGGTTTCAACGGCGACGAACTCGCCCACTTCCAGGTCGAGGTCTTCGGGATAGGTGAAATAGTCCTTGCGGTCGTTCTTGAAGCGCACCTCGGCGAGGCACACCTTGCCTTTCACTTCTTGGTTTTCGTAGTCCTTCAGCCAATCGTATTGGCTCAATTTGCAGCGGCCGCAACACAGCACCTTGTCGCCTGAGTTATAGCTCGAATTCAATCGGCAACCACGGTTAACCAACTGGGGTTCGAGGTCGGAGATATTGTTTGTATTTTGATTTTCAATCATTTGACTAAAAAGAATTAATCGTGCATATAAAGCGCAAAAATACAAAAAAATTATATATCTTTGCGGCCAAAAGTTCAATAAGAAATCTAATCATTAAAAATCCATTCATTATGAAAAAAGGAGGAATCCTCATTCTTGTCATTTTGGCTGCCCTCGTTTTTTGGGGTGTTGGCGTTTATAACGGTCTGGTTACCAGACAAGAAAACGTTGAGAAGGCTGTTGGCAACGTGCAAACGGCTTACCAGCAACGTGCCGACCTGATCCCTAATCTCGTCGCGACGGTGAAAAACTATGCCGAGTATGAAGCCGGCACTTTGACGGCCGTCGTCGAGGCGCGCGCCAAGGCTACTTCGGTGACGCTTGACGCCAACAATCTCACAGAAGAAAGCATGAAAGCCTTCCAAGCCGCTCAAGACGAAATGTCGACTGCCTTGTCGCGATTGCTGGTCACGGTGGAGCAATATCCCGACCTGAAAGCCAACCAAAACTATCTTGACCTTCAGTCGAAACTTGAAAATTGCGAAAACTCCATCGCCAACGCCCGCAGGCAATTCAACGAAACGGCTCGAGAATACAACACCGCCGTGCGCCGCTTTCCGGCCAACGTGATTGCTGGTATGTTCGGTTTCGAAAAGAAGCCTTACTTCGAGGCTTCCGAGGCCGCCCAACAGGCTCCTGATGTGAAGGATCTCTTTAATTGATGACGATTTTGAGAGCGTCTCACTCTCGAAAAAACGAAAAAAACTTGCATCGGTTGTTCCAAACCACTAATTTTGCACCTTTATTTATTCTTTAAAAGGGACAAAAATGTGTGGAATAGTTGCTTATGTAGGTCGTCAAGAGGCCTACCCGATTCTCATCGAAGGCTTGAAGCGCCTCGAATATCGAGGCTACGACAGTGCTGGCGTGGCACTGCTCAATGATGCTGACGAACTCAATGTATACAAAGCCAAAGGAAAGGTCTCCGACTTGGAGGTCTTTGCTGCTCCCAAGGATGTCAGCGGGCATATTGGAATTGCGCATACGCGATGGGCCACCCACGGCGAACCCAATCAGGTGAACGCCCATCCGCATCGCTCGCAGTCGGGCAACATTGCCCTGATTCACAACGGCATCATCGAGAATTATCTCAGCCTGTGCAAGGAATTGGAGAAGCGAGGCTTTGTCTTCCAATCGTCGACCGACACCGAAGTGCTGACCAACCTCATCGAGGATGTCCAGCTCAGCGAACATGTCGACCTTTACGAGGCCGTTCGCATCGCCTTGAACCATGTGGTGGGAGCCTATGCCATCGCCATTGTCGAGAAAGGTCACCCCGACCAACTCATCGCCGCCCGCAAAGGAAGTCCGATGGTCATCGGCATCGGCGAGGATGAGTATTTCATCGCTTCGGACGCCACGCCCATCGTGGGGCGCACGCAAAAAGTGGTTTATCTTGAAGATGAACAAGTGGTGCGCATCAAGTTGGGCGAGGAATTGCACATCAAGACCATACACGACGTGGAGGCTATGCCTTACGTCCAAGAGTTGAAGATAAACCTCGATTCGATCGAGAAAGCAGGCTTCGACCATTTCATGATGAAGGAAATCTACGAGCAGCCGACCATCGTGCGCGATACCATGCGTGGCCGTTTGCATCCCGGGGAGAACACTGTCCGGTTGGGAGGCATCATTAAATATGAGAAGCACCTGCTCTATGCCGACAACATCGTCTTTGTGGCTTGCGGCACTTCGTGGCACGCTAGCCTTGTGGGCAGCTATCTCATCGAGAAGTTGGCGAAGATTCGCGTCAAGGTGGAATATGCCTCCGAGTTCCGTTATCGCGACCCCGTCATCACGCCACATGACGTGGTGATTGCCGTCTCGCAGTCGGGCGAGACTGCCGACACGTTGGCCGCCATACAATTGGCGAAAGAGAAAGGTGCAGTGGTGTTGGGCATATGCAACGTGATTGGCTCCTCGATTTCGAGGGTCACAGACGCGGGCATTTACACCCACGCAGGTCCCGAAATCGGTGTGGCTTCCACCAAAGCATTCACCTCGCAGGTGACGGTGATGGCTATGCTGGCCTTGCGCCTTGCCGAGTTGAAAGGCTCGATGAAGGAAGAGGAGCGTCTGGCCTTCATCAAAGAGCTTGACAGCATCCCCGAAAAAATCCAGTGGACGCTCGACCATAGCGGCCACGTGAGGGACATTGCCGCCAAATACAAAGACGTGCGCAACATGCTGTATCTCGGACGTCTGCAAAACTATCCTGTGGCACTTGAAGGCGCCTTGAAGTTGAAGGAAATCTCCTATATCCATGCCGAGGGCTATCCTGCCGCCGAAATGAAACACGGCCCCATTGCATTGATTGACAAGGATATGCCCGTGGTTTTCATCGCCACCAACCACAGTACTTATGAGAAGGTGATTAGCAATATTCAGGAAGTGAAGGCTCGTAATGGGAAAATCATCGCCATCATCAGCCAGAAAGACGTGTTGGCTCGAAAGATGGCTGACTACGTCATCGAGATTCCCGAGACGGAATGCCTCTATTCGCCGCTGTTGGCCACGGTGCCTTTGCAAATCCTGGCCTATCACATTGCCGTGATGCGAGGCTGCAACGTCGACCAGCCACGCAACTTGGCCAAGTCGGTGACGGTGGAGTAGAAGGCACGGCTCATCGAAAGCGAAAAACCCTGCCAATCAATGGATTGAGCATGGTTTTTCGCTTGGTACCGAAGACCGATACAAAACCAATATATCAAAGGAAATTAAGAGAAACAAAACGCAACAAAATCAAAGGATTATGAAATGCGTTTTTTCTCTTTATTGCTTATTTTTTCCTATTATCTGTTATTTTTTGCGCCCTATTTGCGCCTCGATGAAAATGAAGTAGTACCTTTGCAAACCAAAGGAAACCAAGAATTAGTTTCGTTGGAATTTGCACCCTATACTATGGCGAAAAACAATGTTAAGGTAACGGACAACCCGAAATTGAAGCAGAAGAAGCTATCGGACGGCAATTTCTCCCTCTATCTTGAATATTATCTCGGCTACAACAGTGAAGTCGATGAGGCGACGGGAAAGACCAAGGTAAGGGCCATCAGACGGAAAGAGTTCCTTGGACAGACCTTCTATGGCAAGCCAAGGACACCCATTGAGAGGGAGAACAACAGCAAGAACATTCAACTGGCACAGGAAATCAGGAAAGAACGTGAGCAGGAGTTTCTGAAGGACACGAGAGGCTACCGCTTGGAGAAAAGCAAGAACGTCGATTTTGTCTCGCTCTACCAGTCTTATATTGACCGATACACGAAATGCGATGTGCGTATGCTCAAGATGTCGCTCCGTTGGTTCAATGAGTTCATCGACACAACGCCTGAATACGAGAAGTACAGGAACGGAATCAAGCCGAGCCAAATCACCAAGGATATGATGGTTGACTTTGCGGAGTTCCTCAAGTCCAGAGGGAACGGGGAAACGCCGAAGAGCGTGCTGCAACGTTTCAAGAAGGTGGTCAAGTGGGCGATTGAGCATGGCTATATGGCCAACGACCCAACGGCGGGCGTGAGGATTGTCACAGACGAGCAGATACTGAGAAAGGACGTGCTTTCGACGGAGGAGGTGGTCAAGTTCATCAACACGCACTACCAAGGCGAGAACCCAGAAATCCGCAGGGCTTTCATCTTCTGTTGCTATTGCGGCCTCCGCTTTTGCGATGTCAAGGACTTGACCTTTCGGAACATCGACTACTCCAACCGCCTCTTGAAGTTCGAACAGAACAAGACCAAGGGACACTCATCGAGCAGCGGCGAGACCATTCCGCTCAACGACGGCATCATATCATTGTTGGGCAAGCCTGGGGTTGGCAAGGAGGACGATTTGGTGTTTCACCTGCCATCACACACCATGTGCTTGAAGGCTTTACGTCATTGGACGGCAAGGGCGGGCATCGCGAAGCACATCACATGGCCCAGATGGACGAGTGCGCCGAGGCGATATGCCGCGAGCTCGACCAGTTCGTAGGCGGCGAAGGCTGCAAGGACGCCTACGAGGCCTACGCCAAGGCATACGAGGCCATCAGGAAGGAAGTCGCCGAACTGCTCATGTTCCGCATGCTCGACGACAGGGAGAAGGAGAATATCTGAAAAAATTTCGCTTTTTCGCTTGCGGCTACGAAAAAGTTTTGTAATTTTGTCGCATCTTACGTCAGTAAGGCAGCCAACGCTACGGCGCGAGCATCGCAGGGGGAAATCACTTCCCCCTGTTGTTTTTTATGAACTCACCATCCTTGAAAAACAGCCTCAGGCTCCCCTTCTCGTAAATCCATACCTCATCTATCTGCTGGTTGATGTGCAGACGTGCGGCGACGGCCTTCCTGATGAACCTATCCGAAGCTCCCTTGTTGTTGTCAATGATGATACGGCTCGACTGTTTCAGGCCGTGTGAGAGCATGTTGCTTATCTTCCGCTTGTTCCAAGGTCTCTCATAACTCTCGTACTCATAGAACAAGTCGCCGACGAGTATGTCAGGGCATTTCCTCTCGTATTTTGTCCCGACAAGGCTTCCGAACACTTCCTTGTAGGTTTCGCTCTTGAAGTGCGTCCGTGCAAGTATCTTGACGGTCTCGCCTTCCTTCGCAAACAGCGTCGATATGGTTAGTATGTCCCTGTAGTCGGACTTGCCTTTATCAACACCTTCCATGATTTGTACGCTTCCTCCGTTGTCAAAGACCTTCCTTGTCGTGAAGATGGACGGCAATTCCTTTGCCGTGGGTGCGGCTGCCGGCACAATCGCAGTACCTTCGACTTTCCAGTACTGCTCGTTGTCCCGAAGGAAATACGGCAGCGTCTTCGCCCTCGCTATCCTGTCCTCGTTGTCAGCCACCCATTGCTTGAACTGGTCAGGAACATCGTGTACCGTGTTCACGCTCTCGTTGTTCTCTCCATTCTCCAAGTCGCGCCAAAACTCCTCGTCGGTCTTCAGGATGTAGGTGATGAAACAGCGGCAGTTGCTTCCCCAAAAACACTTTCCGTTGCGACGGATGTACATTGTGTTGTTGCGCTCCAATGTTAAGTCATATACCATGCCGTCATAGTCCACGAAGTCCTTTTGGTATTGCGTAGCATATTGTGAACGGCACTCCGAAATCGTGATGCAATCGTAATTGATGGTGTAAACCCCATTCCTGAACTCTTGTTGTTTGCCTGCTGTGTGGCTTACATGGTAGGATGGTCTGTTGCCTGTTTTCAGAATCAATTCTCCGAGGTCACTTGCCATCCGTTTTGAAGATGTGCAATAAACTCTTTCGTCGTCTTTTGGCACACATAGATTTCCATGGCTTCCAACAAACGGTTTCGCTTTCTTGATATGGCCGTCGCATGAAATAAAAGCATCCAAGAACACGCGAATGCCCGTTTTGTCAGATTCCTTGATTTCTGAAGGCACAAACTTGTCTGCCGCCTTCCCGAACTGAGAAAGGTATTCGTACCAGTCCTTGTCGTTAAACTCTATCTTGCCTCCGTTATACCGTGGCTTCATTCCCATATCGGCAATGCAGTCGTAAATCCTTGCTCTGTCTTCGTCTTGTTGTGCTATTCCAACCTCATATCTATGACCGAGGCTTCCGTCTGAAAGCCAATAGCCCATGAATTTCGCAAACAAAGCAAATTTCACATCATGTGTTCCTATCTTGACTGAATCGATTTTCTTCCCTCTCCATTCCGAAGAACGGTAGATAGGTTGGCTCTTTCCGCATTGTTCTGCCTCGATACGCTTGAAAGTCCATCCGTCATTCTTCGACACTACAAGCACTTCGTGTTCTGGTGTGACAAGTTGGCTATAGGAACGGTTGTGTAAATGCACCATCTTTCCTTTATGTGGTCGGCTGATGTTAAGTGTTATTCCGACATATTCGAGGTCACGGGTTTCTGGATTAAGCGAAAGTATAAGGTCGTCGTCCTTCACATCTTTGAAGAACTTCCATCCGTCTGCGGTATAGACTTCGCTGTCGCTTGAATAACATTGGGGGTGCCAACCAACAAACTTGAAGTTGCGCGGGTAATCCCCCTCCAACTCGTCGCAGATGTCGTAGAACTGTCCTTCGGGAACGCCTTTGCAATTATGGTTGTTGGAGAGGTTCACGCGGATGCCCACGCAAGCGTCGAATTGCTGCGCCGTCTCGCAGTCGGACGAGCGGTAGGCCATGTTGATTTCGCTCCTTGCCAAACGCATGGCGTTCTTGTAGGCCGAGCGGTACTTGCCCGGTCCTGGGTGGAAAGCCGCCATCGCCTTGCTCATCCTTAGCTCGCCCGTCTCCTTGTCGCGCACGCGGCGAAACAAGAGGTCGGGGTCTTTGAGCAGGCTCCGTATGTCGCGGCTCAACGCATCAGCCGACTTGCCTTCGAGCAATGCCGTGTCGATGGCCGTCTCCATCTGCCGCTCAAAGTCTTCCGTATAATCCCATACCTTATCCGACAGCTTCAAGCCGCCTATCTTGCGTTTCTGGAAGGCTTCAAGGGCATCCATGTTTCGGCCTTTCATCTCAAGCATCTTGTCGAGGAAAAGGTCTTGCCGCTGCTGGGTCTGCTCCACGAGGTTATAGAGTTGGCTCAGGTACTCGGAGGCTTGCTCGCGGGCTGTTTCCCATTCCTTGCCTTCGGCCTGCACGGTGAGGTCGGTGATTTCCTTCGACAGTTCGCGCATCAGTTGCTCGGCCTCGGCTTTCATCTGCCTGTCGTCTGCAAACGAGAAGATGTGGTCGTCGGTGGCCTTGGTAATGCGTTTCCGCAGGCAGGGAGTCATCATCCGCGTTCCCGACTTCCCGACCCATCCCCGCACGTTGAGTTCCGACCCCGACGGGTATTTCAACCCCAATGCCATTGAGTTCACGCGGCTGGGCTGACTGTCATTTGCACGAAAAATGGAAAAATGTTTTGCCGTTTGGAAATAATATTGTATCTTTGTGCCGTCAACCAACAGAAATGCGATATGCGAGTATTCTCGAAAAGCACACTCGTAGAGTACTACACTGACCATCCGCTGGCGCAACAGCCCCTTCAGGACTGGTACGAGACCACGAAAAGGGCGGAATGGAAGAACCTCAACGACATCCGGGCGGTGTTCAACAACGTGGACTATGTGGGCAACGACCGCTATGTGTTCAACATCAAGGGCAACGACTACCGCCTTGTGGTGGTCATCCGTTTCTCCAAGGGACGGGTGTTCATCCGCTTCATTGGGACGCACGCAGAGTACGACAAGATTACGGACATCAAAAACATTTGAGATATGGCACAAATCAAGAGTGAGGCGGCGTATCGAGCCGCGTTGAAACGAATCGACGAACTCCTTCCGCTGACGGGTGACGACGTTCCCGACGACGACCCGAATATGCTGGAGATGGATATGCTTTGCGACATGGTGGAGGAGTACGAGGACATCCACTATCCCGTGGGCAAGCCGGAACTGGCCGACGTCATCAAGCTCCGCATGTACGAGCGCAGCCTTACACAGGCAGCCGTGGCGCAGCTCCTTGGCATTAGCCAGTCGAGGATGAGCGAGTTGATGCACGGCAAGATGGAGCCGTCCTACCAACTATCCCGCAACCTCTGCACCAAGCTCAACATCGAGCCTTCGGTGGTGCTGGGCGTGTGATTTTCAACGTAAACAACAGCCCTCCGCTAACGACAAAGGCCGTTCCCATCGCTGGGGGCGGCCTTGCTTCATAATCTTCGTATCGTTTCGTTGGAATCTAACGCAAGTGTCTCGGAAAATTCGGGAAAAACACCAAAAGGAAGTTTGTTTTTCGTTGGAATCTAACGAAAACAAGCCTATTTGTCGCAGAAACGGGTAAAATGTCCGCTTTGGCGGTTTTTCGGTTCAAAGGCGTGAAATCTCTTGGAGATTATGGTATTTGTTCCTCGTGTGTAGCGTTCCACTCCTGGCGCATCTTCTCCAGCTCAGCCAATTCCTCGCTGGTCAGGAGGCGGTAATTGGGCTCGTCTGTTACCATTGCCTTCAAGCGTTCCACTTCCGTCTTGATTTCCTCGTTGGTCATAGTGTGTGGGCTTTTCGCCAGCACCAACTCCGCCCCACAGTTAGGGCAGCGCAACACGTCGCCTCCGTTGCCGGCCTTGGATTGGTGGCGGTTGATGACCTCATCCGTGGCGAAAATGTCCTCCACCTCGATTTCAAGTGCATCGGCAATGCGTTTCAATGTTTCCATACTTGGATATGTGATGGCATTTGCACCCTCTTTTGCTTTTTTTGTCTTACGGTCTGGGCGGAGTGATATGCTCAAGGCTACTCTTGTGATTCCCATCTTGTCTGCTAACTCCATTTGCGTAACGCCTCGCTCTTTGCAAAGTTCGTTTACTCGTTTTCTGATGTCAATCATAGTGCTTTCTATTCGGTTTGAGGCTGCAAAATTACTTCTTTTTTTGAAAGAATCAAGAAAAAAAGCAAAGTAAAAACAATAATACATCTTATTTGTTGTATAGCAAAAAATAATAATTTAGAAACATTATAAATTTAAATTATCAAAATATTGAAAAACAAGCAATTACGCTTTTGCAAACTGCTGTACATAGAATAAAAGTAAAATAAATGCTTTACACATTAAAATAAATACTTATCTTTGCAGCGTAAAACGATAAATAAATACTATACAATATAATCAAAAGAAAGGGCAACACAATGAACAAGAAAGAGACATTGAGAGACATTATGACGATGGCTTGGGCTTTCGTCAAGCGCAACGGCTACACGATGAGCGAGGCACTGAAGACCGCCTGGCGCAACATCAAACTGAAGGCTGCGATGGCGAAGCGCATCTGCAAGTTCTACTTTCAGAAAGTGGACGGCACCATTAGAGAGGCTTTCGGCACATTGAACGCCGCCTTTGCCTGCCACCGCTGGCGACGACAACCGCCGCAAGAACGACACGGTACAGGTCTATTTCGACACCGAGAAGCAAGAATGGCGTTGCTACAAGCGCGCAAACCTTATCAGAATCGAACTTTAACACTAACCTAAAATGAACGCTGCCATGAAATCATTGAACGAACAAATTGAAGAGGTGATGGCCTCCGCAAAGTCACCGAGGGCAAAGAGAGACGACCTTGTGAAAACCGGCCTCAAAGAACGGGACATCGACATGCTTTTCTTCGCTTCGAGGATGGGCGCAAAGTACGGCAAGAAGGTTGCCCAACTCTTTTCCAGTTACACCTTCGGCGTTGAGATTGAGTGCTTCAACGCGCCGCGCCAACTCCTTCTTTCCGCTGCCTACCGCCAAGGGCTTGCGATGCGAAGCGAATCATACAACCACACCGACAACCGCCACTACTACAAGCTGGTGCAAGACGGCTCCATCCGTGGCAACGACCCAGTCGAGTGTGTTTCCCCCATCTTGCAAGGTGACAACACGGGCTTCGACAGCCTCAAAGCCTGTTGCGATGCGCTCAACGAGATTGGCGCAAGCGTGAACAAGTCAACGGGGCTGCATATCCATGTGGGTGGCAACATCACCGAACAGCAATATTGCAACACCTTCGTCAACTACTATTACCTTGAAAGCGTCATAGACACCTTCATGGCACCGAGCCGCAAGGATGCCTACTATGCAAGCTCGATGCACAACACGGCAAACGGACGCTATTTCAATCCCTATACATTGCTTGGTGCAAATACCTTTGAGCAGGTGGGCAACGCTTTCCGCAACGACCGCTATTTCAAAATCAACTGTGAATCGTGGTCGCGCCATCACACGATAGAGTTCCGTCTGCACGGCGGCACGACCAACTACGAGAAAATCAAGATGTGGGCTTTGTTCTGCCTTAAATTGGTGGCGTGGTCAGCCGAAAACAGGCTTTCAAGCGAAGTTACCACAATCGACAACATACCCTTTCTTGACGAAACCGAAAAGACCTATTTCAAGCAGCGTTCAAGCGATTTGCAGAGGGTGGCGGCATAAGTACCCTTTGCAGCCGCAAAGAGCCGCAAAACGAACAAAAACAGCTTCAAAATCAACAATACTATGTGTGTAATCATCTACAAACCCGAAAACCAACCTTTGCCCGACATTGAGACCCTTGCGGTTTGTTACCGCCGTAACAGGCACGGCATGGGCTTTTGCACCTCAAACGGCACAATCCGTCATACTATGAGCTTCAGCCGGTTTTGCTCCGAATTGGGCAAGGTGGACGAGAGCGAAGCAATCATCATGCACTTCCGCTTGGCCACACACGGCTCCATCGGCGTGAAGAACTGCCATCCGTTCCAAGACAAGGCGCACGGTCTTTTCTTCGCCCACAACGGCGTTTTGCCCATCGAGGCAACGAGAGACCGCACCGACAGCGAGACTTGGTTCAGAGACCATTTCCTCCCCATGCTCGATCGCTACGGATGGGACAGCAAGACCCTTTGGGATTGGGTGAACGTTGAACGAGGCGCAAGCCGTTTCATCTTCATGCGAGGCAAAGAGGTGACAATGCTTGGCAGCTGGTTCAATATCAACGGCTGCTATTTCTCTAACTTGAATTGGAAAATCAATTATTAACACTATCAATGAGACCGAAACATATTTCATTCAGCGGTCACACGGTCGCAAAGGGCGGCTGCAAAAGTCGCCCCTTTGCCACCGCAAAATAGAGAATTTACTAACCATTTAATACATAACAGACTATGAACAAACAAATTGACCTGCGGGACTGCCCGCTGATACGCGAATACCTTGATGTGACCAACGCGGATTGCCAGATGCTATGCGACATTCGCTCCCTTACCGAAATGCTCCCAGAGGTGATAATGGCCTCCGATGGCAGCACGTTTGACCTTGCAAGGGTGGGCATCGAGATAAGCTATGTTATAGAACACCTCAAAGAGATGAGGGACGAGTTGCAGAAAGGGGGTGCGCTATGACAGCATTGGAAGCCAGAGCCACAATCTTAGGCGACCAGGAAACAGAATAGCGGCTTCTCAAAAGTAGTAAATGTCAGCAAGGTTGTAGGTTGGAATGAAAATCAGCCTACAACCTTCGCTTGTTTTAGAAATAATGTGTACTTTTGCGACATAATAACCGAAACGCCATGAAAATCAACATTAACGGAAACGAGGTCGAAGCCTACGCGCTCATCATGCGAAAAGAGAACGCGCTGGAAATCCTCCGAGGCACGAAGACCGTAGAATTAAGGGCAGAAAGCCCACAAGTATGTGAAGATGTTCTCCGACCAAGAGCAGGTCGAGAGGAACCGCAAGGCGGAAGCTGATGGGCGCGACGAATGGGAATCCCCACTGCGCAAGGACGTTGGCTTCGTCCACTTCTACAACTACAACAACACATGGTCGTTGGACTGCGAGATAGACGAGATAGGGACGGTTTCGCCCGTCAAGGAAGATGCGGAGCTCCTGGCCCAAGAGTTCGGCTGCCACGAGTTCGACGACGCATGGCAAGAATACGAGGGCAAGCCCGATGAGGAAATCCCGTTCTACTTCTACCTCCACATCACCGCAATCGTGGGCCATCGCGGGCTTGAATGACCCGTGACAGCCACAACCATATAGAACCAAAAACCAAAATTTACTAACCAACAAAACCAAATCATTATGGAAGGAGCCTATGCAAGAAGAATCGGCGAGGGCGGCAGAACCACGGAGTACTACCGCACCCGTGCCGACTATGTGAATGGCAGGGTGACGGCAAGCCGCACCCGAGCCCGCCAACGCCAAAGAATCAACCGCAGCGTCGGTGGCCGCGTAGTCTAAGCGCATGGAGAGGGCGATAGAAGTCATCGACGGCATCGCTCGGAGGACGGACATGACCTTGCTGTTCCACTCGGCATCGGGTAAGGACAGCATCGCCATGCTTGACCTCATGGCCCCGCGCTTCCGTCGTGTGGTGTGCGTCTATATGTACATCACCAAGGGGCTTGAGCACATCAACCGCTACATCAAGTGGGCACAGACGCGATACCCCAACGCCACTTTCGTGCAAGTGCCTCACTATGCCGTTTCCTCCTACATCAAGTACGGTTTCCTCGGCTGCAAGCAGAACCCCAAGCAGAGGATTGTCACGCTGGCGGACATCACTGACCTTGCACGGAGACAGTACGGCATCGAGTGGGCTTTCTTCGGCTTCAAGCAGACAGACAGCCTCAACCGCCGCGTCATGTTGGGGACATACGAGCAGGAGGCCGTGTGCGAGAAGACAAAGAAGTGCTACCCGCTCTCGACCTACAAGAACTCGGACGTGCTGGCCTACATCGAGCGCAACGGCCTCATCAAGCCGGAGCGCTATGGGACGCACCAGTCGGCAAGGACGGCGGTCAACGACATCGGCTATCTGCTATGGCTCCGCGAGAACTTCCCCAACGACCTCGACAAAGTGATTGCAACCTACCCATTGACAGAAAGGATACTATTCGAGTATGACTACAAGACTGAAACAGAGCGAGACGCGAAACATTAAGAGGAGCGAGATTAACCTCAACCCCTTCAACCCCAAGCGGCACACCGAAGAAGCCGTGAAGCTGCAAAAGAAGAACCTCCAGAAGGTGGGCTTCCTCGGCGGCATCGTTTGGAACGAGCAGACGGGCAACCTCATCGACGGACACCGCCGCGTCAAGGCGATGGACTTGCTGTACAAGTACGACGGCACACCCGACACCGATTACACCCTGAAAGTGGAGGTGGTCAGCCTTGACGAGAAGGCGGAGAAGGAGCAACTCACCTACATGGCCGTGGGCAACACCAAGGCCGACATCGACCTGATAGCCCGCTATGCCCCCGACATCGACCTTTCGGACGTGGGCCTGGGTGCTGATGACCTCGCCGCTATCGGCTCGCTTATCGGAACGGCAGACCTCGACATCCCCGACATCGGCGCGGAACTGTTTGGCTTCGGCGGGGAACAGGAGGAGCAAGAGGATGAATATCCTGAGCCGCAGAAGTCGCAAGAGGAAAAGACGCAACACGTCAAGGAAATGAAGCGACAGGTCGAAGAGAAGGCGGAGCAGCAAGCGATGGACGAAGCCGCGTATTGCACACTGTCATTCTCCAACTATGACAACTACCTTGCCTTCGTCGAACTCGTTGGGGCAAGGGAGGGCGATAGGTTCATCAAGGGTGAGCGCGTCCTTGAGATGATAGATTGAAATTCAACAATTAACACATACACGCACACACGCACACACGATGAAAGACAGACCGACAATAAGGAGATTCCGCGAGGTGCTTCACAAGACGGGCGGCAACGTGTCAAAGACCGCAGCCGTGTTCAAGGTGAACCGAGGCACCCTCTATAACTGGATGAAGGAGGACGAGGCCTATATGCAAGCCCTCAAAGACGAGCGTGGCGCATTGGTGGACGAGTGCCTTGTCTCGGCAAGGGTGTTGGCCTTGGGCATCCCAGAGAGGGACGACAAGGGCAACTTCGTAGGCTGGATTGAACGCCCCGACGGTTATATGCTCCGCTACATACTCTCCACCCTTGGAAAGGAAGAGGGTTTTGTCGAGAGTATGGACATCACCACCAACGGGGCAGGCCGACTTTACGCAAAGAACATCGAGAGGCGATGCCGCGAGCAGGGCAACACTTTCACGAGGATTAGCACCTTTACTCAGACACAGAACAAGCAGGTGCGCATTTACTCCAACGCCAATGCCGTGAACAACGTGGTGCTGATGCCTGTGGGATGGCAGAGGAAATGGCCAGCCTACAGCGTTGCCATGACCTCATTCCTCAAGGAGGGCAGGAACGCTCACGATGATGCGCCCGATTGCACTACTTCGGTTATTGAGAGGATGGGGGCAGGCCAACAGACAAGACCTGACAGGGTATTTCTTTTGAGGCAGGTTGTAGGCTGTTTTTTCGGAAACGCTAATAAATACAATGGTTTTCGCAGCCTACAACCTACAACTCTACAACCATAGTAAGAAAACAGGTAGGTAATAGGATGGATTTGCGTAAACCCCAATAAATACAAGTGTTTTCAGCAGGTATTACCTATTACCTTATTACCAATAGAGAGGAAAAGCTGTCCATGATTTATAGGATTATATGAAACAAGGTATCTCTGTACTATAATCCGTTGAAATTTGCGCCCTATTTGCGCCCCAACAAACAAAAAAACCCTCCAAATCAGATGATTAAGAGGGGTTTTGAGTACCGAAGGCCGGGATCGAACCGGCACGAGTGTTACCTCATCGGTTTTTGAGACCGACGCGTCTACCGATTCCGCCACTTCGGCATGGTTCTGTGTACTCACCAGAACTGGTTTCCTCTGCGAAACGCGCTGCAAAAATACAGCTTTTTTCGTTTCCGCAAGCATGTTTTGAAAAAAAACTGTTTTTTTGGTTGGTCAGCGTTAGGAAAATGCCTACTTTTGCAGCCCGAAACAAATGCCATTATTATGTCAGGAAGATTCGTTTCCATTTTCGCAGGTAGAGCCACTACCGCATTGGGTAAAAAGATTGCAGAAGCTTATGGCGCCGAATTGGGTAAATCGTCGGTCGTCGTCTTCTCTGACGGCGAATTCCAGCCTTCTTACGAGGAAAGCATCCGTGGCCGTCACGTTTTCATCGTGCAGTCGACCATGCCTACCACCGACAATCTGATGGAACTGCTGCTGATGATTGACGCCGCCAAACGTGCATCGGCGCACAAGATCATCGCGGTGATTCCGTATTTCGGCTGGGCGCGTCAGGATCGCAAGGACCAACCTCGTGTGAGCATTGGCTCAAAGTTGGTGGCCAACCTGTTGGTGGCTGCAGGCGTCAACCGCATCATCACCCTCGACCTTCACGCCGACCAAATCCAGGGCTTCTTCGACATTCCCGTGGATGCCCTTTATGCCTCAAGCCTCTTCATTGATCACATCCAGAAGATGCAAATCAGCGATTTGATGATGGCTTCGCCTGATGTGGGCGGCTCGAAGCGCGCTTCGGCCTACGCCAAGCGTCTCGGCTGCGACCTCGCCATTTGCCACAAGCAACGCTCGCGCGCCAATGTGGTCGACAGCATGACCCTCATCGGCGACGTGAAAGACAAGAACGTCATCCTCGTCGACGACATCATCGACACGGCTGGCACCATTGTTAAAGCAGGTCAGGTGCTGATGGACAATGGCGCCAAGAGTGTGCGTGCCTTCGCGACCCATGCCGTTTGCAGCGGTCCTGCCATGGAACGCCTCGACAATTCGGTATTCGAAGAGGTGGTGGTCACCGACTCCATCCCGTTGCCAGCCAATGCTTCGAAGAAAATCAAGGCGGTGAGCACGGCTCCGCTGTTTGCCGATGTCATCCACCGCGTGGAATCGTATGAATCCATCAGCTCTTTGTTCAAATAACGAAAAAACCGTAGAGACGCAAAATTTTGCGTCTCTACAAACAACAATAAACAATTCAACAACAAATAATTAAACAATTCAAACACAATGAAAACTGTATCATTGAGCGGTTCTCTCCGCGAGAACGTAGGGAAAAAGGATACTAAGGCTTTGCGTAATGCCGAGATGGTTCCATGTGTCATGTACGGCTCTGGTGAGCAGCAAATCCACTTTGCCACCTCCGAGAAGAACTTCACCAAGATTCTCTTCACCCCCGAGACCTACATCATCGATTTCGATGTCAACGGCAAGGTGTACAAGACCATCCTGCAAGACATCCAGTATCACCCTGTGACCGACAAGGTGCTGCATGCCGACTTCCTCATCGTAAAGGAAGACAAGCCGATCACCGTTACGCTTCCTATCGCTTTGGAAGGCTCAGCTGCCGGTGTGATGCGTGGCGGCAAACCCAAGATGGGTGCCAAGAAGGTGAAGGTCTGTGGTCTGATCAAGGACCTGCCGGACTACATCAAAGTCAACATCAGCAATGTGAACATCAACGAGGCCATCAAGGTGAAGGATCTCAACGTTGAGAACGTCACCCCGATTACTCCGGGTTACACTGTCATTTTCGCCGTCAACGCCGCCCGTGGCGCCGTTGTGACCGAAGAAACGGAAGAGTGATTTTTTGTTTTCATAATGAAGGGCCGTCTTCGGGCGGCCTTTTTTAGTTGGCAGTTATCAGTTGTTTAAGATGTCATTAATTAGTCGTATTTTTGCACGGATTTTCCGCGGAAGAAAAAACAAAGAACCTGACAAAATGAAATACCTGATTGCCTGTTTGGGAAACATCGGCACCGAGTACGACAACACGCGCCATAACGTCGGTTTCAAGATTGCCGACCGCTTGGCGAAAGATTTGGATGGGACTTTCACCACCAACCGCCTTGCCCAGACTTCGGAGCTGAAATACAAGGGCAAGACCTTGGTCGTCATCAAGCCGACGACCTATATGAACCTCAGCGGCAAGGCAGTGAAATATTGGCTGCAACAGGAAAAGATTCCCATTGAGAATCTGCTCGTCGTCAACGACGACATCGCCTTGCCTTTCGGGACGTTGCGCCTTCGCAAGCAAGGTGCCGATGGCGGCCATAACGGGCTGACCGATATCATCGAGAAATTGGGTACCAACGTGTTTTGCCGGCTGCGTTTCGGCTTGGGCGACGACTATCCGCGTGGCCGACAAATCGATTTCGTCCTCGGCCAATGGAAAGCCTCCGAAGAACCTGTCGTCGACGAAAAAGCTGATGTGGCTGTCGAAATCATCAAGAGTTTCGTCACGCAAGGTCCGGATAGGACGATGAATCTGTTTAATAAGCGTTAATCTTTTTCCTCAGCTTCCCGAGCCTTCTTGTCCTTCAATGAGCCTTCGAAAATGTCGAAACGGACGAAGCGGCATTCCAACGGACCGTTCCAAATCGGAATTTTGGCGGTAGGCTTCAACCCGACGTGCTTCAAAGCTACGGCATCATCGGTGATAAGCCAGCAATGGAAGCCTTGGAAGTTGTGCTTCAGTGTGCTACCGATTTCCTCATAAAGTTGGTCGATGTCGTCTTCCTCGAGGCGGTCGCCGTAGGGCGGATTGATGATGAGGATGCCGCCGCCTTCGGGTGGGGTGAGGTCGTGCATGTCCTTTTTCATCAGGTGGATGTCGTGTTGCAAGTGGGCGTAGTTGATGTTGCCCTCGGCAATGGCGACAGCCTTCGGCGAGCGGTCGGAGGCCCAAATCTCGAAGTCGAAGTCGCAGATGTTGGCGTCGGCTTCTTGGCGGATGCGTTGCCAGAGGTCGGCGTCGTAGTCGTCCCATTTCATGAAGCCCCACTGCTTGCGGTAGTATCCGGGTGGGATTTTCATCGCGTACATGGCCGCCTCGATGGGTAGCGTTCCCGAGCCGCACATGCAGTCGAGGAAGTTGCAGTCGGCCTTCCAGCCCGAGAGCTGGATGAGGCCGGCGGCCAGCACCTCGTTCATCGGAGCCTTGTCGACTTGCTTGCGGTAACCGCGATGGTGCAGGCTCTCGCCTGAGCTGTCGAAAAGAATCGTCGCTTTGTCCTCGCGGATGTGCAGGTTGATGCGCAGGTCGGGGTTGAGTGTGTTGATGCTGGGTCGGATGCCGTAGACGTCGCGGAACTGGTCGACAATGGCGTCCTTTACGGTAAGGGCGGCATATTGCGAATGGGTGAAGAAGCGTCCGCTTGTCACGGCATCAACGCAGAAGGTCTGGTCGGTGCGGAGCAGCTCGCACCAGTTGATTTCCTTCACTTTATTATATAGGTCGTCGGGATTCTTGGCGAAGAAGTTCTTGAAAGGTTTCAGCACCTTGAGGGCGGTGCGCACCTCGTAATTGATGCGGTACATCAGTTCCTTGTTGCCTTCGCAGATGACGGCACGGTGCATGCAGCGCACGTTTTTTGCCCCAAGGGCCTTGATTTCGGCGGCCAGCACGTCTTCGAGGCCAGCGGCGGTTTTGGTGATTAATTGGTAATTGTCTTCCACGGGATGAAATTTTCGGCAAAAGTACGGAATTATTTCCTATCTTTGCAAATTCATTAGCGATTGAATAGTTTTATATCAAGTTAAATAACAGTAATTTACATCAATCAATGAAAAAAGTATTTGGAATCATCGCGATGGCCATCATGGTTTCGGTGGGTCGCGTGTATGCCGATGAAGGCATGTGGCTCCCGATGTTCGTCGAGCGCCTGAACTATGTTGACATGCAGAAGATGGGGCTGCAACTGACCCCTGAGGAGCTTTACAGCATCAACCACAGCAGCTTGAAGGACGCCATCGTGGGCCTCGGCAGCGATGCCATGCCGCGCGGTTTTTTCTGCACCGGTGAAATCGTCAGCGAACACGGCTTGCTGTTCACCAACCACCACTGCGGCTACAGCGCCGTGCAAAAGCTCAGCTCCGATGAGCACGACTACCTCCGCGACGGCTTCTGGGCCAAGAACTACGGCGAAGAACTGCCCGCTCCCGACATGACGGCCAGCTTCCTCGTCCGCATGGAAGACGTCACCAAGGACATCCTCGGTGTGGTCACCGACGACATGGACTATCAGGACCAACAGACTGCCATCCGCAAGAAAATCAAGGAGATGGAGACCGCTGCCTCGGAAGACGGCAAGTACAATCCTGTCATCAAAGGCTTCTTTGAGGGCAACGAGTACTACATGTTTGTCTATCAGGTTTATACCGACGTGCGTCTCGTGGGCGTGGCCAACTCTTCGATTGGCAAGTTCGGCGGCGACACCGACAACTGGATGTGGCCTCGCCACACTGGCGACTTCTCCATCTTCCGCGTCTATGCCGGTAAGGACGGTCAACCCGCTGCCTACAGCAAGGACAACGTGCCGCTGACGCCCAAGCACCACCTGCCCATCAGCCTCGATGGCGTGGAGAAGGACGACTTCACTATGATTTGGGGCTTCCCCGGCAGCACCGAGCGCTACATGTCGAGCTACGGCATCGACTACAACGTGGACACCTTCTATCCCACCATCGTCGACATCTTCGGCAAGCAACTCGAAGTGATGGAAGAGTACATGAAGGCCGACGAGCACATCAACTTGATGTATGCCGACAACCACGCTGGCCTGGCCAACACCTGGAAGAACTTCATCGGGCAAATCACCATGCTGCGCAAGAACAAGGTGAGCGAGACCAAAGTGGCCCTGGAGAAAGACTTCACCAACTGGGTGAACAAAAACAACAAGACCGAGTACAAGCAAGCCCTGCCCAACCTGAAGCAAGCCTACAAGACTTTGGGCGAAGTGGCCAAGTATGTCTATTATCCCAATTTCGTGGCTCAGGCCGGTCCCGCTGGCATTGCCGCCCAATTTGGTTCTTACTATCAAGCTTATCTCGACAAGGACAAGGACGCCCAAGAGATGTCGCTGATGATGCTCCAAGCCATGGACGTTGACGGCCTCTTTGCCGAGACCGACCCGCAAGTGGAGAAGAAGACCTTTGCCGAGATGCTGAAGACCTACAAGAACGCCTTCAAGACCGAGGAACTGCCTGAAATCTACACGATTATCGACAAGAAATTCAAGGGCGACATCGACGCTTTTGCCGACGAGGTCTACACTAAGTCCATCTTCGCCACGCCCGAGAGCATCAAGGCTTTCCTGGCCAAGCCCAACCCGAAACAGATCGGCAAGGATTATGCCTACATCATGAACACCTCGATGATGGAAGTCATCATGGGTGCCATGGGCGGCTATCGCGAAGCCATGCAAGCCGTCAGCGAGAACGACCACGTCTTCGTGAAAGGCCTGCGTGAGTACTACGCCGCCACCCAGCCTGGCAAGAGCCTCTATCCCGATGCCAACTCGACCATGCGTATGAGCTACGGCTCCGTCCAAGATTACATGCCCGCCGATGCCGTGCACTACGATTTCGTCTGCACCGCCAACGGTATCCTTGAGAAATATGTGCCTGGCGACTACGAATTTGACGCTCCCAAGCGCCTCATCGACCTTATCGAGAAGAAGGACTTCGGCACCTATGCCGACGACAACGGCGAACTCATCGTGTGCTTCCTGTCGACCAACGACATCACGGGCGGCAACTCCGGCAGCCCCATCATGAATGGCAAGGGCGAACTGCTCGGCCTCGCCTTCGACGGCAACTGGGAAGCCATGAGCGGCGACGTCAACTTTGAGCCCAAACTGCAGCGCACCATCAACGTCGACATCCGCTACGTGCTCTTCGTCATCGACAAGTACGCCGGAGCCACCAACATCATCGACGAACTCGACATCCGCAAGGGCGAACCTAAGCCGCTGCGCGTGGAAGAGGAAAAGATTTAATCCTGTAGAGACGCGATTCATCGCGTCTCAAAAACACCACATTGTCCATGAGATGCGATGAATCGCGTCTCTACAACGAAAAAACAACCGCTTGTCATGCAGGCGGTTGTTTTTTTGTCTATTTTTGCAGAAAATCAATCTGACAAATGAGGACATATTGGACGTTTTTATTGGCCTTTTTTGTGTTTCCGCTTTTGGGTTGGGCGCAAAACGACACGGTTATCTTTTCGGCCTCGGGCGGCTTCTATGAGGATGTGCTCTCGTTGGAACTATACAATTACTATCCTCAAAACCATATCCGTTACACCACCAACGGCAACCGGCCTACGGCGGTATCAACGGTTTACGAAGGCCCGTTGGTTTTGGATGAGCATTTATATTCCAAGT
Organism: Bacteroidales bacterium; assembly: GCA_017460915.1. Classification (GTDB taxonomy): domain Bacteria; phylum Bacteroidota; class Bacteroidia; order Bacteroidales; family F082; genus Limimorpha. The sequence continues at coordinate 145,105 of JAFUAA010000048.1, forward strand.
CTGACATTTACACCATCCAAATCTCGCCTGACGATTTGGTTTACATCCCCGATTCCATCCAACATTGCATCGTCATCCGCGCAGCGGTGTTCGACGAAAACGACAGCTGCATCAGTGCGGTGAAGACCAACAGCTATTTCATCCGCGCGTTGGGTTGCGACACACACGGCTTGCCTACTGTTTCGCTTTGCGCCGACTCGCTGGATTTGTTTGATTACGAGACGGGAATATTAGTTCCAGGCGCAGGATTTGACACCCTTGATCCTCTACACACTGGCAATTATTACATACATGGCAGGGACTGGGAACGGTTGTGCCACATAGAGTTTTATGACTATATTGACAACGATGGCATCAATCAGGATTGTGGATTGAGGACACACGGCAACTTGTCGCGGCGCTATCCTTCAAAAGGATTGAAGGTTTATGCCCGTCAGGAGTATGGGAAGAAAAGGTTCAAATACAGTTTTTTCAACGAGCCTGTGATAAACAGTTACAATCATTTGGTGCTCAAGCCGTTTGCTCTTGGTTGGCCCTTTGCGGGTATACAAGACTACATGTGCAACAAACTTGCCCTACAGCTTGGTTTGCCTTCGCCGAATAGCCGTCCGGTCATCTTGTATTTGAATGGCGAGTATTGGGGTGTGTATTTCCTCCAAGAGAAAATGGACGAGGACTTTTTGGAAGACCATTTTGAAACCAATCCCGACAACTGCAATATCATTGGAGATTGGCATGGAATCGTGGAATGTGGCAACAATTTCAACTTCATGCAAATGTTGAACTGGTTCCAAAACTTAACTCTGGTGGATGACGAAGCTTATCAGCACGTTTGCGAGTTGATTGACATCGACAACTACATCGACTACATGGTGTTCGAGACCTTCGTTGCTAACTGGGATTGGCCTTTCAATAACATGCGCTGCTGGCAGGAAGGCAACGGCAAATGGAAATGGATGTTCTTTGACGGTGATGCCGCGCTCATCTCTAGCACCTTCGATGTCTTTGCCAATGCTGCGGTCTATACGCCACCGTTGGCTTGGGACAATTACCCCGAGGCTAAACTAGTGTTCGGTAAATTGCTTGAAAATCCGCAATTCAAGACGGCGTTCAAGACGAGGGCGATGGAATTGTGTGAAGGGATGTTCCTTTTCGAAAACACATATCCGCTGTATCAAAGCATCGTTGATACACTGCGCCCCAACGTAAACGGTCACGTACACCGTTTCGGGAATCCTTCCTCGATAGATGCTTGGGAAAATGGCAACTTGTACATCTATGGTTTCCTTTCCCATCGGGTTGAGACCTTTTGGGAGAATTGGTACGGTTTTGTGGATTTGTACGACCATGCTGTAGAGAAGGTATGCGTTTACCCTAATCCTTCCTCAGGCGTGATACATCTCAGTTTCGATGCTGATATTTCTGACGCTAATGAAATTGTCATCTTTGACCTGATGGGAAGAAAAGTTTTCGCCGCGTCATGTTTGCCGAATAGTAACGGAATCACCATTAATCCTAAGTTGCCGGCAGGTATCTATGTGCTGAAAGTCGGGAATTTCGTGCAACGGATTGTAAGGTATTAGGCGGAATTTTTGTTTTTATGTAGAAAAAATTATTACTTTTGCATAATTATTTCTACGTAAAATTGATATGAATCCATTTGTCACCAAAGGCTATGTTTCCGCTAAGTATTTCTGCGACAGGGAGAAAGAAAGCCAAAAACTGCTCCACGAACTCGAAAACGGTAACGATGTGGCACTGATTGCGACGCGCAAAATCGGCAAGTCGGGACTGGTGCAGCATTGCTTCAACACTTTCGACTTGGAAAAAGACTATAACCTGTTCTTCATCGACTTTTACGCGACGGGGACGCTGCGCGAGATGGTCTATATGATGAGCCGTTCCATCGTGAACGCCTTGGCGCCGAAAGGCACCTTTTGGCTGCAACGTTTCAGCGCGGCAGTCAGGTCGTTGTCGTTGGTGATGACCACCGACTTGGCTGGTGTGCCCAAACTCAACCTTCAGTTAGGCGAATTGCGCGAGCCTTACGTCACCTTGGAGGAAATCTTCGACTATCTCGAACATTCGGAAAAGCCTAATATTGTGGCCATTGACGAGTTCCAGCAGATTGCCAAGTATCCCGAAAAGAACGTGGAAGCCCTGCTGCGGACCTACGTGCAGAACTGCCACAACACCAAGTTCATCTTCGCTGGCAGCCAACGCCATCTGATGGGTGACATCTTCACCAGTGCGGCGCATCCGTTTTACCAAAGCACCTCTGTCATGCATTTGGGGCCTATTGACAAGGAGAAATACCGCGCGTTTGCCTGTGGGCTGTTTGCTGAGGCGGGCAAAAATCTGAATCCCAGCGTGATATACGAACTTTACAATCGTTTCGAGGGCATCACGTGGTATATGCAAAAGACGCTGAATGCCTTGTATGCCTTGCCCAACGAGACGCAAGACTATGGTTTGGCCGAGATGGAAGAAGCCATCAGCAACATCATCGAATCAAACGACTTCACTTTTGCCGAAAAGATGATTCAACTTCCTGAAAAACAGAAAGAACTGCTTTTGGCCATCAACCAAGAAGGCAAGGCGCAGAAAATCACTTCGGTCAACTTTGTGAAACGACACAAGATTTATTCGACGAGTACGGTGCAATCGGCTTGCAACGGCTTGTTGGACAAGGAGTTCATCACCGAAGAGAATGGAGTCTATTCGGTTTACGACAAGTTTTTCGATATTTGGTTGAGAGAAAACTATTGACATTATGAAAGAAAGCAGAAAAAAATATTGGTGGCTCTTGCTGCTCTTGGGTCTTTTCCTATTGAAAACGAATTACTTCCGCCCGATGAGCAACTTCGGACGCAACAAGACCGTCACCCTCGATATGGATTTGGATAACGCCGTTTTGGACGGCATCACTTTGCCATCGATGGCGCAAACTAAAGATGGTTCTGGGCAGTTTGAGTTTCGGTTTTTCACCTTGTCGCGGAAGTACAAGTACTATAAGATTTACTACCAGAACGAAAGTTACAAGTTTGCCGACACTTCGGCCTTGGCGGGCGAGAATTTCTACGGCAGTTGGGAGGATGCCTCGATTGGCTTCAAGCCCATTGAGCACCATCGCACGAAGGATGCCTTCCGTATTGTGGGCAACCCGCGTGACGAAAAGCAATACTATGGTGCCAACCTCTCCGAGAACAGCTTCAGCCCCGAGCATATCCAACAGGTCATCAACTCGATTCATAATGTGCCGGAATGGTATGCTTCCATTATGGAAAAAGCGGAGAAGAATGGTGTTGATGTGGACCAACAGCTATATTTGGATGCCCTTTGGGTCATCAGCGACAGCAAGAACCAAGGCGAGGTGAACCACCGCTGGAAACGTAACCCGCGTGTGGGCGAGTATAGCTTCCTGCTTGTGCTTTGCGACGAGGTAGGCTTAAGTGAAATCCCTGAAAACGTGCAGTTTATCGGAAAGGCAGACGAAAACGGCCAGTTCGTGAACCCTTACGGCTGGTTTGAACAACATAAGTCGAAACACATCAAAGTCATTCGCTCGAAACGGAAACTGAAGACACGGGCGGTCATTGCCGTTGACAAAGGCATTTTCATCGACGAGTCGAAGGTGAACAACATGGGTTACCAACTCGACACCACGAGTTGCAACTGCGGCAACGACGATTCGCTCTATCGCTCAGCGCTTTACGAGCAGTTTTTCAGCTCTATCAGTAAACAATACACCTTGCGCAACATCCCCGTCATCCAGGATGTGGTGGGCGAAAATCCTTATACACGCGCCGATTACGAGGCCAATCGCAACCGCTTCGACTCAACAGAGTTGCAGATGAATTGGCCCGTGACGAGCGAGACGCCTTGCCAAACCGTGCGCCTTTCAGAAAACAAGGATTACATTGCCTTAATCAATCCGGGCAACGACGACTTGAGCAACCTGCATAAGGAATCGACGGGCATCCGCACCCGCGTGGGCTTCACTTACGGCAAGTTCCGTGGCAAAATCAAGTTCCCCGTGATGCTCAACGACGAGAACATCTGGAACGGCTTGACTTATGCTTTTTGGTTGATTTACAGTGATAACCACGCCTGGAACAATCGCCGTCACGATGAGGCGGAGGGCGGCTATGTCGACAAGAACGATGATTCGGAAAATCCAGTGCGTCGGCCCGACTATCACTATTCCGAAATTGATATTGAAATCGTGAAAGCCTCGCGGTTTTGGCCGAAGAACTATTACGGCAGGCGTGCCGACAGCATTCAAGTGGAAATGGATGAGACGCAGAACGATGACGTGATGTATTGCTGCACCAATTGGGACTTGGCCGTGCCTTCGCCCAAGTATTTCTCGTGGGGTATCGACAGCATTCCTTACGGCAAGGAGAATAAGTTTGAGACCCTGCGTTGGTATCGCCTCTACAAGGCCCTCACCGAGCGTGCCCCGATGAGCAACAAGGAGTTCAAAGAGCAGTGGTATTACTATGAAATCGAGTGGCGTCCCACCGAGATCATTTGGCGTCTAGGCCCCAGCCCCGATAAAATGCGGGTGATGGGCTACATGAACGACGAGTTCACTTCGATTCCTAACAATCAGATGAAGGCCATTGTTACGCAGGAATACCACTACAGCGAATGGTGGCCGCCCATCGTTTGGAAGCAGGGACTGATACCTTATAACAAGACGGATATTGAAGGTCGAGTTTATGAGATTGTGGTGGAATAGAAAAAAGACGTATTTTTGCAAACACAAATACAGAGTTCATGAAACACAAGGTTCTTCATGTCGTGTTACTTTCCTTGACGTTTGCCCTACTTGTTCTTCCGGCAGTCCAGCAGCATACCCATTGGTTTAAGATGAAGCCATTGAACGGTGTGACCGTTGTCACGGAGCAGCCCAAGTTGAGCGTTGAGAGCTTTATGACTGGAGACTACCAACGGCAAGAAGAACAGTATCTTTCAGAAAACATAGGTTTCCGTGAGCCTCTAACCCGCATTTACAATCAGTTGTCGTGGTCGGTGTTCCGATATACGCCGAACAAGTCCATATTTGTTGATGACGATAATTGGATCTTCAATGATTTCACCATCAAACATTACTATGGACAGTCAATGTACGATTTCAGGGGAAGTAACGAGGAGATGTTACAGAAGATGTCTGACGACGCGAAGATGCTTTATCTGTTGCAAAACGTACTGAAGGAATATGGAGTGACTTTTTTTGTGTGCCTTGCGCCAGGCAAGGATATGGTTTGCGCCGAGCATGTGCCACAAGTGAAGGGCTTTTCGCAACCGGCTGGCCTCCGCGCCATCGATTATTATCCTCCGGTTTTCGACTCGTTGGGCATCAACTATATTGATTTTTCCAAGTATTACATGGATATCAAAGATACGGTCTCTTACCCGCTCTATCTCAAATCGTCATCCCACTGGAGCAACCAAGCAGTTGTCTATGCTGCCGACAGCTTGTTCCACTATATGGAAAAGTTGAGTGGCATCAACATACACGATTTGAGCATTGGCGAGGAGTATGTCGACAAGGCTCATTTTCTCGATGCCGACCTTGAAGAAGCGATGAATCTGCTTTGGCCTATTGAAAGCGACATGTGCCGATACAACAGCATTAGCATCGATGACGATACGACAGCCGTTAGGCCGAAATGGCTTATTGTGGGCGACTCTTATCACAAAGGCATCATGTACAGCCTTGATCTTGATCATTTCTTCCAATCGCATCACTATTGGTATTACAATGCCAGCGTCCACGATGATCCGCTCCACAATGGTGCGGATGAAGTGGACATCCTTCGCGAAATACTCTCAAGCAACCTTGTGATGCTCATCTATTCGCCATGTAACTTGTATGACCTTAATCGTCATTTCTTAACCCGTTCTTTGTTCAGCATTCTCTTTGATGACGACGTGCCGCAGGACAAGCTCGAGAAGATAAAGCAGGATATCAGAAACACACCGGAATGGTATGCTTCCATTGAACAGAAAGCCATGCAAAACGGTGGCGATGTGGAACAGGAACTTGAGGGCAACGCCCGATACTTGCTCTATAACTCCCCCAGACTTTATTTTGACGAGTTCAACGCCACCGAGGTTCCGGCGAGCCGCAATAGCCGCATTGCCAAAGTGTTGGAGGAGATTGCCGATCCACGACGCGAGAGCATGCGGCAAGAGATGATTGGTAACCCGGAATGGTTGAACAGCATTAGGGAAAAAGCACAAGTGACCCATATTACAATAGAGGAAGCTATGGAAAAGGACATAGATTGGTTATTGCAAAATGAGGAAAGATGAAGAGCAAGGGCCTTTACATAGCACTATTTGTCCTGCTGATGGTATTGCTGTTTATGCCCATGTTGCAGCAGTTCGCCCACCCTTTCAACCTGAGAAAACTTGACGGTGCTGCACTCCAAACGGAGAAACCCGAACTATCGTTTGAATCGTACAAAGACATGTCCTATCAATCACAATTGGAGAAATATGTGAGTGAGCAATTTGGCCTTCGCGAATGGGTGATTCGTTTATACAACCAGTATCTTTGGAATTTCCGCAAAACCTATGCCGCCGATGTTGTGGTCGGTAAAGACAAATGGCTGTTTGGCATCATGGCGGCTCAAAACCATTATCGTCAATTGGCATACGAGTTTGCCGACAACAATGAGGCCATGATGCAAAAACTGGAAAAGGACGCCGATCGGCTGAAAAAAGTCCAGGACTTGTTTGAGCATCGAGGCATCAAGTGTTTTATGATGATCTGTCCTTCCAAAGACGTCATCTACCCTGAGTATCTGCCAGAACACGGGAAATGGGTCATGAAGGATGGCTTGTTGGCGGTGGATTATTGTAGGGAGGCTTTTGCCAAACGAGGCATCAACTTCCTAGATTTGAACACGTGGTTTGCACAAATCAAGGACTCGGTAGATTATCCGATTTTCCCACAGACGGGCTTGCATTGGTCCGACATTGCCAGCGTCCATGCTGCCGACACCATGATTCGCTATATGGAACATCTGACGGGAAAGAACTTGAATAACATTCAAATAGGCCCTGCTTTTCAGGCCGAAACCACGTATCCTGACAACGATTTGGAGAAAAGCATGAATCTGATTTGGCCTATCCAGCCAAACTCCAACCTTTACGCCCACACCGATATTATTCCCGACAGCACGGCGCAGCAGTTGAGGCTACTGACCGTTGGGGACTCGTTTTTCTGGAATTTCGGCTATGTCATTCCTATGGACAAGATTTTCAAGACGTATCACCATTGGTATTATTTCAATTCCGTCTTTTTCGACCTGGAACACACTGCCGTAAGCCAAATCAAGCTGTTGGATGAGTTTCGCAACACCGATGTGGTGATGCTTTGCTACAACGCCGCGAAACTCTATGATATCAATTGTGGTTTTTTGTCGCAAGCTTTGGTGGAATTGTCGCTCGATGATGAGTCAAAAGTAAGCGCCATTCTGGAGCAAATCAAAGATCAAATGCGTTCCAGTAGCCAATGGTATGAAAGCCTGAAACAGAAGGCTGCACAACAAAACAAGCCTTTTGAACAGGTGATGGACGAAGACGCTTTTTATATTCTCTACCTTGAGCCAGAGAAATATCTGGATTAAAACCTAAAGTAAATGAACGGGCTGAAGCCGCTGGCGTTCAATGCGCCAAGGCAGAACACGAAAGCCAAAATGCTGACCACAAAGGCGATGATGTGGCCGCGTTTGCCGTAGTCGGTGAAGTAGACCTTGTCCTGCACCCTGAGGCCGAACTTGGAGAGGGTGAAGAACGAGAAGAAAGCCGCCACGAGCATGGTCACGTAGAGATGCGGGTTGTCGCCGAAGTGGAATGGCGCAAAGTCGAAGGCAAACAAGCGCTTGATGAACATCCACGACAGGTCGATGCGCTCGATGCGGAAGAAGCAGCGCGTCAGGACGATGATGAGGAAAGTGAAAAACACGCTCGGAATCCTGCCCAAACGCTCGTTGAATTTCTTCAAAAACAGCTTGTCGGCGCAGATGAAAATGCCTTGCAACGCACCGTAAACCACGAAGTTCCATGCCGCGCCGTGCCACAGGCCGCTGACCAAGAAGCAGAACCACAGGTTGAAGTATTTCCTCGCTTCAGTCTTCACGCGGCTGCCGCCCAAGGGGAAGTAGAGGTAATGCTTGATGAACACGCTGAAAGTTTGGTGCCAGCGGCGCCAAAATTCTGATATTGTGGTGGATACGTATGGATTGTCGAAGTTTTCGGGGAAGCGGAATCCCATCATGCGACCGAGGCCGATGGCCATGTCAGAATAACCAGCAAAGTCGAAGTAGATTTGGAAGGTGAAGGCGAAGATGGCGATCCATGCCGTGGTCGAGTCGATGGTTGCGATTTTGGTTGCGATGTCGGCCAATTGGGCCGAGGTCAGCACATCGTAGTTTGACGGGCCTAGCACCTGATCCACTTGGAAGCCGATGACGTCGGCGATAAGTACCTTTTTACACAAGCCGATGACGAAACGGTAGAAGCCTTGCAGTCGGTCGGTGTAGAGCGATTCGCGATTCCTAATCTGGTCGGCGATGTCGCAGTAGCGCACGATGGGGCCGGCAATGAGTTGCGGGAACATGACGATATAGAGCATGTAGTCGCTCAGGCGTTCCATTGGCTCGTTCACCTTGCGGTAGGTGTCCAAGGTGTAGGTGACGCTTTGGAACGAGAAGAACGAGATGCCGATGGGCAGCAGGATCTTGGTCCACTTGAGCGGCGCGGCACCCATCCAACCCAGCACGGCGTTGAGGTTCTGCATCGTGAAGTTGCCGTACTTGAAATAAAACAGCAGCCCGATGCTGATGGTGATTGAGATGCCGCAAAGTAGCTTTTTTAGTCCTGGCTTTTCCACCTTGTTCATCCAGTGCACCAAGTAGAAGTTGGCAACGACCGAAACGATGAGGTGGATGATGAACTCGGGCGCACCGTAGGCATAAAAAACCAACGAAGCCAGCAGCAGGAAATAGTTGCGGATTTTCTTCGGCAGGATGAAATACACCAGAAAGAAAACCGGCATGAAGTAGAGGAGGAATACGTTGCTGCTGAAAACCATTTCTTTTATGTATTAACGTGCAAAAATACGGATAATATCAGAACCTGAAGTAGATGAACGGGCTGAAGCTGGTGGCATTGAGGGCGGCCACGCAGAAGATGAAGGCCAGTGCAGCCACAATCCACACCCAGATGTGCTGGCGGTCGCTATAGTCGGTGTAGTAGACCTTTTGCTCCAACTTCTTGCCCCATCCCGTCAGGGTGAGGAAGGAGAAGAGGGCGGCGAGGGCCATGATGGTGTAGACTTGGGCGTTGCCCGCAAAGGCGAAACCGCTGAAGTCGAAGGCGAACATGCGGGTGACAAAGGTCCAGGCCAAACCGATGTCCTCGATGCGGAAGAACACCCAAATGATGTTGACCGTGAGGAAGGTGAGAACGACCGAAGGCAGCGTCCCGATTTTCTTCATCACCTTGCCGAGGAAGAGCTTGTCGGCACAAATGAAGAAGCCATGTAAGGCTCCCCAGACGACGAAGTTCCAGCTGGCGCCATGCCACAGGCCCGACAGCAGGAAGCAAATCCAGAGGTTGAGGTAGGTGCGTGCTTGGCCTTTGCGGTTGCCGCCCAACGGGATGTAGAGGTAGTTCATGATGAAGGCGCCCAGGGTCTTGTGCCAACGGCGCCAAAACTCGGTGATGCTGCGCGAGTTGTAGGGGTTGTCGAAGTTCTCAGGGAACTTGAAGCCCATGATGCGACCGAGGCCGATGGCCATGTCGCTGTAGCCAGCGAAGTCGAAGTAGATTTGGAAGGTGTAGGCCAAGGCGACAAGCCATGCCGAGCCCGTGTCCAAGCTGGCGATGCGGCTGACGACTTCGGAGAGCCCCGCAGCATCGATGTTGGCGGTCCCCAGCATTTGGTCGACGCGCAGGCCAAGGACGTCGGCGATGAGGATTTTCTTGCACAAGCCGATGACGAAGCGGTAGAAGCCTTGCAAGCGGTCGGCCATCGTCGATTCGCGCTGGCGGATTTGCTCGGCCACATCGCAATAGCGCACGATGGGACCGGCGATGAGCTGCGGAAACATGGTGATATATAGCATGTAGTCGCTCAGCTTCCGTAAGGGCTGATTGACGCCGCGATAGGTATCCAACGTGTAGGTGACGCTTTGGAACGAGAAAAACGAGATGCCGATGGGTAGCATGATGCGTTTCCACGACAAGGGTGCGTGTCCCGTCAGGCCCAGCAAGGCGTTGAGGTTCTGCATGGTGAAATTGCCGTATTTGTAGAAAAACAGCAGCCCCATGCTGATGACGATGGAAAGGGTGCAGAGCCATTTCTTCGCCGATGTTTTTTCGGTCTTGCACATCCACCTGACAATGAAAAAATTGGCGATGAGCGAGACAATGAGCTGTATGATAAACTCCGGCGCACCCCAAGCGTAGAATATCAACGAAGCCAACAGAAGCACATAATTGCGCGTTTTTCGTGGCATGAGGAAATAGACCAGGAAAAACGACGGCATGAAGTAGAGTAGGAATATGTTGCTGCTGAATACCATAACTTTGAGTTTTAGTTTGCAAAAGTAGTAATTATTTTAATGTCGGAATTGGAATTTCTGCATCGGGGTCGTCGACGAAGCGGCAGCGGTCGAGGTGGTATTTTTGGCGGATAAGCCACTTGGCGTCGTCTTCAAGGGCCTGCTCCAATGGTTTGTTGAACTTTTCGGCCTTTTCCTTGACTTGTCTCATGGTTTCTTCACGGCCACGCATCTGTTCCATTAGTTTTTCCACCTCTTGACGGCATTGTTGCCCAAATTGGATTTCGTCTTTTTGGTCGCGATAGAGCGTTTTGCCTTGCATGATGTGTTCTGCTTCAGCGTGGAGCATCGTCTTCAGCGTGGCGGTGCGCAAAAAGGCTTGCGTTTCCAAGGCGGCCATCCACAGACTGTCCTTGCGGATGTCCTTGGTGTAAGGGGCATAGCGTAGTTCGGGGTTGCGCAGGGTGGGCAGGCTGTCGCCGTTCAGGCCAGGGATGATTTCGGGGTGCTGGAGCAGGATGGCTTGTGTCTTGGTGTAGAGGTCGTTGGGCGATCCGACGAGCTTGAGCGAGTCGGCAAGGTGGGCGCGCATGGCTTTTTGCAGGCTGTCGCCCACACACAGGTTGAGCAATGCGGCTTGTGCGAAGCCATCGGTGCCTTTGTTCATCTGGTTGCCCGTGGTGAACCAGACGACATAGTCGAAATCCAACAGCTTTTCCAACAAATTGAGTTCGACAACGGGCTGGGTTTCCTTCAAGTCTTCGCCCGAATAGGCGGTGGAGAAATAGTACCAAAATTCCACATTGTCAAACACTTCGCGCAAATGCACATGGTTGACGATGCCCCACATGAACGAGTTGCCGATGAACAAGACTTTGGGTTTGACGGTTTGGGCGTCGCACGTCACGGTGACCTCGGCCGTAGGGCTGTATCCGTTGTGTTTCCTGATGGGCAGCAAGAGGTTGAGCAGATGCTCCAGGTCGTTGTCGGCACCGTGGTTGTCACTTTCGTGCAATGGCCCGATGTTGAGTTTTGGCAGCGCAACGCCTTTCAGGTCGCCCATGAAACGAAACAACGAGTCGGCGGCATAAACGGCAGGAAACAGCCAGTGGGCACCCGTCTGTGGAATCAGCGGATAGCTGACCGTGTCCTTCATCTGTTGGAACCAGCGCGTCATCTCGATGCTGGGGAAGTCGGTCTCCATGAAGCGTTGCTCGAAATATTCGCGAGCATTGAAAGTGGAGGTGTCGGGCATCTGGTCGGGAAGGTACTCGGGATAGAGCGCGCCTTTCTCGGGAGCCATGAAAGCCAAAAGCTCCACGTTGTTTTCCTTGAGGATGGTGCGTACCCAGTTCATGTATTTCACGTCGAGGTCGAAGTTGTTGCGGGCTTCCTCAACAGAAGGTTGCCAAAGTAGCATTTCTTCTCCATAATAATCCCTGACGCTTTCGGGATAATAGAGCCAGTTTTTCTTTCCTCCCACCACATCGTGGGCATAAGTCTTTCTGTAACAGTTCCAAAGGTATTGGTTGTAGAGCCTGATGATGGGCTCGCGAAAACCGAAATGACTGCCTAAGTAAGCTTCTTCCTGCTTGGCATAATCGCCTGAACGATAGGCCTCAAGGCTGAATTCAGGTTGCTCCTCTTCGAGGGTCACGCCGTTCAAGGGCCTCAACGGGATATGCAGCAATTTTTGTTGAAGCAAAGGCAGGAAGAGCACCACCATGAGGATGCCGAACAGGAGGATGTCGTATGTCGTCCTGCGTCTCGTGTCCCTTGTCCTGCCGTCTTGTGTCATATCAGTGTCAGTTAGTTTGCAGTTGTCAGTTCTTGTTTTTGTTTTATCTCCCGCAACAGTTCCTCACTGAACCCGTTGCTCATCTTGTAGAGCGAGACGGTAGAGTAGGCGAGCATCACGAAATCGGAGCCCATCACTTCGTCGAGCACGTTGAGGTCGCTCACTTTGCAGTCTTGTTTTAGATCGGGCTGGCTGAAATAAGCCGTGCTGAAATAATACCAATACGGAACTCTTGTGAACACGTCCCACACGGGCGTGAAGTTGAGGATGTTCCAATAGTACGAGTCGCCGATGGTGAGCAGTTGTGGCCTCCATGCCGTGGTGTCGTAGTCATAGTAGGCCTCGGTCAGATAGTTGGGTGCTTTCTTAATGGGCCATATCAAGTTCATCAGGCTTTCGAGGTCGGTATCGGGTTTCAGGGAGCGCTGGAAGGTGCTGGCCGTTTTGATGTTGACCATGTTGGAATCGCTCAGCCATTCCATGTAGCGGATAAGTGTGTCGGCCGAATGAATGGCGGCCAGGTTGCTCCAGTGGGTGCCCGTTTGGGGATAGAGTGGATAATCCACCGTATCTTTCATCTGCATGAACCATTCAGCCAGGTTGATGTTGTTGACTCCCAATTCATTGAGCCGCTTTGAATAGAAATCGTAGGCCGTGATTTTCTTTTCCTTGAAATATTGGGTGTTTTCGGGCAAATGCTCAGCGCAAATCTGTTCCTTGCCAGGCAATAGCGCGACGAAAAGATGAGTGCCGTAGGGCTCCAACAATTGTTGTATTTCAAGCAACCGTAGGGCTTCGGCCTCAAAAATCCCAGCCATCTCCAACGAGTCGTCGGTGAAGCGATAGGCACGGCTTTGGTAGTACTCCTCCACCGTCCAGGGTTCGAAGATCCAGTTGTCGCGTGTGATGGCGATGCGCTGGTCTTCTTCCACTTGCGCATAGCGGAAAAGGGTCCATTGTGTTTGGTTGTAAAGACGTGTCAAGGGTTCGCGGAAACCGAAATGTTGCTTGAGATAGGCTTCGGTGGAAGCCTGGAAGCTGCCGTCGCAAAAGCGCTCGAAGTCGGCCTTGGGCATCATGGTTTCCACGGTCACGCCGTTCAATTCCTTGAAATGGAACAACCCCATGCCCTGTTGCAGCATGAAAGCGAAGAGCAGGAGTGCGGTCAAGGCGAACAAAATAACTTGGGTGCGACTTTTCATTTCGATGAATACAAACTGCAAAGATAGGAAAATATTCTGCTTCGTGCCGAAAAAGCGTACCTTTGCGGCATGAAAACGAGAAAAATAGAATTGCTCTCGCCCGCCAAGGACGCCGAGGTGGGCATGGCGGCCATTAATCATGGCGCTGATGCCGTATATATCGGTGGCCCCGACTTCGGTGCTCGCGAAAAAGCTTCCAACACGATCGAGGATATCGAAAAACTGTGTCGCCATGCGGCTTTGTATGATGCCAAGGTGTACGTCACGTTGAATACTTTGCTCTACGACAACGAGTTGGAACGCGCCCGGCAGCTGGTCTACGACTTCTGGAATGCGGGCGTGGATGCCCTCATCGTGCAGGATATGAAACTGCTCGAATTGGACCTTCCGCCCATTCCGCTTCATGCCAGCACGCAATGCGACAATCTGACTGTAGAAAGGGTGCAACTTCTTGAGCAGTTGGGATTTAGTCAAGTCGTTTTGGGTCGCGAACTGAGCCTGAAACAAATTCGAGAGATTCGTGAGAAGACCACGGTGCCGCTGGAGTTTTTCGTGCATGGGGCCTTGTGCGTCAGCCATAGCGGACGGTGCTATCTGAGCCAGCGCATCGGCAACCGCAGCGCCAATCGAGGGGCATGCGCCCAGCCTTGCCGTCTGCCTTGGGATTTGCTCGACGAGGACGGCAATGTGCTCATCAAGAACCGTCATTTGCTCTCGCTGAGGGACCTGAACAACAGCGCGCATTTGGAGGAACTGATGGACGTGGGCATTACGAGTTTCAAAATCGAGGGCCGCATGAAAGAGGCTGATTATGTGAAGAATGTGACGGCGTATTATCGCTGGAAATTGGATGAAATCTTCGAACGTTGTCCCGAATATGAACCATCCTCCTGTAGAGACGCAAAATCTTGCGTCTCCACCTTTGAGGTCAACCCTGAGAAATCCTTCAACCGTGGTTTCACCGATTTCTTCATCAACGGTCGGCAAAAGGACATCGGGTCGCCGTTTACGCCCAAATCGATGGGCGAATACATCGGCGAGGTGACATGGTGCAACCCTCTCCGTATGGAAATCGACACCGAAAAAACGTTGCACAACGGCGACGGCCTTTGTTTCCTGAATCAGGAGAATGAATTGGTGGGATTGCGCGCGGATGTGGTTTCTGTCGGTAGAGACGCAAAATTTTGCGTCTCTACAAACAAGCCCCACGGTGCCTATCGCGGTGCGGAAATCTACCGCAATTACGACCTCGAATGGCAAAAACAGGTGGACGCCTCGAAGGGCAACCGCAAAATCGACATTGATTTGATGTTGGCCGAAACGGAAGACGGTTATGAATTTTGCGGACGCACGCGGTGCGTCCCTACAACGACACCCCATAGGGACGCATCGAATGCGTCCGCCGTAAATGCGTCCGTTGCCATCAATTGCGAAAAAATCCTCGCCAACAACCCCGAAAAGGTCACCGAAAACATCCGCAAGAAGGCCCTGCAATGGGGCGACACGGTGTTCAATCCCGTGAATCTGGAATTGCGTTTCGCGGAACCGCGCCTCATTCCCGCCTCCGTCATCGGCGAGATGAAACGTGATTTGGTGTCGAAATTGACCGAAGAATTGATTGAAAACCATCGGAATAACCGTGAAACACGCTGTGCAGACGTTGCGCGCAACGTCTCTATCCAAATTGACCCCGATGAAATCCCCGACACCTTAATGACCTGCCACCATTGCATCCGTTATGCCAACGGCATGTGCAGCAAAGAAACGGGTCAAAAGGCTACGCCCTTGTACATCCGCAACGGTGAGAACACTTTCCGACTCGAATTCGATTGTAGGAATTGTGTGATGCGTGTTCTGTCTGTTACTGATTGAGCACCAGTTCGTTGTGCCCAAAAACTACTTCCAAGCCTTTCTCCTTGAAATAGGCTTTCACTTGGCTTTCATCCCATTCCGTGGCAGCCAAAACGAAATCACCGCCCCAAGCGCCAAGCGATTTCAACGTGCCTTCGAAGTCAGGGAAACGCTTTTGCACGGGCTCCTGCCCGATGCAGCGCGCAATGATGCGCTCGTGGCATTGCAAAAGCATCGCGAATTCGTCCAGACTCTGGCACTTGGGCAAAGCCTTGCTAATTTCGGAAACGGCTTCCATATCCTTCTGCAAATCAGCGGGGTTGACTTTTTTCTGGAAGGCTTTGATTTCTTTCGAGGAGCTTTGCTTTTGGCCTTGATAGACGTAGAACAAATGCTTAGTAAAAGATGGACTGAAAGCAACTGGCTCAACCATTGGTGTCGGTTCTGACTGTCGCTTTGCGTCATTGCGAGGAACGGAGCAATCCAGACAAACCGCGTTTTCGTCAATCAGTTGATAATAAATCGGTTGCTCCGCCGTGGCGCAGGCGATGTCGTAGCCCGAGCCGCCGAAGGTCAGTTTCAGCAATTCGTAAGGGTCAATGTTCGCCCAGCGCGCGAGGTTGGCAATCAAGGTGGAGCTGCTGCCGAGGCCCCAATTCGGGTCGAAGTACAAACGTGTGGCGAATTTTAGGTTGTTGCCTTCAAAAGCCTTGGGATTCAGTTGTTTGACGGCATTCAAGATTTGCGCCAATTTTTCGGCCTTGGGTGGGTCGTCGCAGTCAAGGATTTCGAGGTTTTCAGGGCTCAAGGTGACCGAAAACCAAGGGCCATCGGGTCTATGGGCCTCCCATTGTAGAGACGCGCCTTGGCGCGTCTCTACCGACAGTGTCTGCCCTAATTTCAACGGCAAAGCCAAGGCCAAGGCACCATCGAGGACGAGGTATTCGCCGGTCAAAAGAAATTTTCCGTGGGAATAGAAACGGTTCATTTTTTCAAGGAATCGAGGTACTGTTCAACGCCGGCATACGACACGGTCTTGTCCTTGAAATACTCTCGCGCCAGACGCTTCGCTTCGTCGCTGGCGTTGAGTTGGTTGAGGATGTTGTTGAGGTGCATCTTCATGTGGCCGGCTTGGATGCCCTTGGTGGTCAGTGAGCGCACGGCCGAGAAGTTGTTGGCCAAGCCCATCGTGGCAGCCACCGTCATCAGTTCGGGGGCGGTGGGGTTGCCTAAAAGTTCCAACGTCTTTTTGGCAAGTGGGTGCAGGCTGGTTAGGCCACCGATGGTGCCCAAGGCCATCGGCACCTCCAGTTCAAAGCGGAAGATGCCGTTTTCAATCGTGACGGACGAAAGGCTTTCGTAGCGACCGTTGCGCGAGGCGAAGGTGTGGCCCGCCGCTTCCACGGCGCGGAAATCGTTGCCCGTGGCGATGACCACCGCATCGATGCCGTTGTAGATGCCTTTGTTGTGCGTCGTGGCGCGATCCACGTCGATGTGGGCAATGTCCACGGCTTTCTTGAATTTCTTGGCGTATTCGGCTCCCGAAAGGTGCTCGTCGATGCCATCCAGCTGCTCGATGGGACATTCCACCCAGACCCGCACTCGGCAGTCGGGTGTGTTGTTCGAGAGGATGGTCATGATGATTTCCACCTTGCGGAGGTCTTCGGACAGGTCGTTTTGCTCGGCAAAGAAGTCCTGCAGGCTATGCCCGAATTGTTCCAAAACCGAGTTGATGAAGTTGGCGCCCATGGCATCGCCCGTGCCAAATTCGACGCGAATCTGGTAATAGTCAGGGATTTGCATGCTGTAGTCGAGGAGGCGCATCCCAAGGATGCCGCCGCCGCGCTTGCGCATTTTCTCCGTCATGCTGTTGGTGTCGGCCAAAAGGCGTTTCTCGATTTCGGGGAACAGTGCAATGAGTTTTTCCTTGTCGCCGCTCCAGCCGAAATGCACCTGTCCGACCTTGCGCATGTCGACGACTTCGGCATGGAAGCCGCCTCGTTCGCCCCAGAACTTGGCTGCGGCTGAGGCGGCTGCGACCACGGAACTCTCTTCGATGACCATCGGCACGATGTAGTTCTTGCCATTGATGGTCACGTTGGGCGAGATGCCGTAGGGGATGATGAAATTGGTGATGGTGTTCTCGCTGAACTCGTCAAAGAGTTGTTGCTGTTTCGAGTCGGCATGCCAATAGCTCTTCAACAGGCTGATGACTTCGCCTGGGTTCTCGAAGTAGTTGGCAATCAGCTTCAGTTTCTCTTCCTTGAGAAGTTTCGAAAAGCCTTTCTTTATGCGTTCGCGAGTGTCCATTTTTCAGCTTACCATTCCTCTTCTTCGATCACTTTTTCGGGCTCAAGGCTTTCCTCAAACTGCTGGCCCCAATCCTCGGCAAAGGCGGCAATTTGTTGCAGGTAGCTGTCCCAAATAGGTTGGTACTGAGGGTCTTCCTTGTCCATCCATTCCTCACAGGTGTGGTTGCTTTGGGTCTTTTGCATGAAGTCGGTAAGGGTGTAGCGCACACGGCCTTCGCGCACTTCAATGACGAAACGGTAGGTAATCCAAGGCCATTTCGATTTCACTTCGTCGCCGTTGTCCAATTGGAATTGGTGTTTGCCTTTCATCGTGCGCCCGTCGTTTTGGTTGAGCAGGGTGGCGGGACTTTTGTAATACTTGTTCATGAACCCGCTGAAGATGCGGTTATAGACTTCATCTTCAGAGCCTACCGTGTTGATGACCTTGCGGAAGCAGATTTTCTCCGTTTTGGGGTCGATGGGCAGGTTGGACTGGGCAAAGGTGACGGTCGCAAACAAAACGGCGACAATGAGCAATGCTACTTTTTTCATTTTTGTATTAATTTAGAATTAATTTCGTTGAATCTTCGATTTGGTTACAAAATTAGTAATAATTCGGTTGCTTCGGCGCAACGGGGATGGTTTCATCAAATACCTTGCCAAAATCAGAGCGGGATGACTTGCGAATCGTCGGAACAGTCGACGTTGAGTTGCGGATGGCCTTTATAAAATAAGGTAGAGGCGTCGGTCAGCAAACCTTCCATGCTGTCGCTCACGTTGACGGTGGCTTCGGAGGCGCTCGAGAGGTCGACGTGCATCGTGCCGACTTCGGTTCGTGCCATGTTAAGCAGGCTTGCGTCTTGTAGCTTTATGCTACCGAAAGATGCCGCCCCATCCAATGTGATGAGCCGCGACGCACCGCTCAGGTCGACGTCGAAGTGGGAGCTGACGTCGAACACGCCCTTGCAGATGGAGGCATCGCTCACACTCATTTCGCTGTTTGTGCTTGTCAGGCGAAAGCCTAGCAACTGCGAAGCGTCTTCGATAACCACTTTACAATCGTGGCCCGAATAGTCCAAGCCAGTGCAAACCGAGGCTTCTTCCAAACGGATGGTTAGGTCGTCGCTTGTGGCGGTGAAATGTCCCAAGAACTGCAATTCGGAGGCGGCGTTGGCTTCGATCTTTTCGATTTTGTCGGTATGTACGGTGGCACGGAATGTTGAGTTGATGGCAGGACGCACGATGCCCGAAAAGCCGATTTCGAGTTTTGTGTCATCCATCTTGGCTATCAAGTAAGGCTCCAAATAGGCGGAATATTCCAAATCGACAAACGTGTTGATAGAATCGTACACCACGGTCACCTGCCAGGCATCGCCAATTTCAATTTCTCGGATATCCACATTTTCGAGTACGGTCTTCTGCACGAGCGTCATGTCGACGTCTTTTTTGCACGAGGTGGCGAAACAGAGGACCACGCATAGGAATAATAAAGGTTTAATTGCTTTCATTAGTTTGTTTTTTGTCGCTTTGCGTCATTGCGAGGAGGAACGACGAAGCAATCCATGAAAACAGTTTTATGGACTGCTTCGTGCCTCGCAGTGACGCGAAGCGTGTCAGTTATGTTTTAAACGACATTGTTACTGAATTATTATTGATGATGATAAGGTTCTCCTTTCATTATGGTGAACGCGCGATAAAGCTGTTCGACGAAGATAAGTCTCACCATTTGGTGGCTGAAGGTCATGGGCGAGAGCGACAGTTTGGCGTTGGCGCGGTCGTAAACCTCTTGGGCGAAGCCGTAAGGCCCACCGATGACGAAAACAAGGCGTTTTGTCCCCGAAGCCATCTGTTTTTCAAGGCTTTCCGCGAACTGAACCGAAGTGTACGACTTGCCGTTTTCGTCCAACAGCACGACATGGTCGGAGGGTTGCAGCTGCTGCAACAGCAGGAAACTCTCGGCCTTTTTCTGTTGCTCTTCGCTGAGAGTCTTGCGGTTGCGCGGGTCGGGGATTTCCTTCGTCTCGAACGAAGCGTAATGCCCCAGCCGCCCCACGTATTTCTTGATGCCGGTGACGAGGTAGTCCTCGTCCGTTTTTCCTATAGCCAAAAGCAATATTTTCATTTTCTTTGTCACAAAACCTACCAAACTTTCAAAACCTTGTTGAAGTTATGGAAAGCACGCCAACCGGCTGCTTTCCGGCGGCAACACGGTTGTGGAGCCGCCACCATAAAAAAGAGTTTTGTTGGTTTTGATTGTTTTGTGATATTTATAAATCAATGTTATACAATAGTTTATACACTCTCTCGCGGTCTTCCTCCAGCTGGGCTTTCAGCGCGTCCAAACCGCTGAATTTCACCTCGTCGCGGATGCGGTCGAGGAATTGCACACGGATTTTTTTGCCGTAGAGGTCGCCATCGAAGCCAAACAGGTTCACCTCGATGATGGGCTGATTTTCGTTGCGGTCGCCGATGGTGGGCCGATGCCCGATGTTGGCCATCGCCTTGTATTGTTTGTCGGCGTAGTCTACCAGACAAGCGTACACGCCGCCGTTGAGGAGCATGTATTCGCGCGGCAGTTCGAGGTTGGCGGTGGGGAAGCCCAAGGTGCGCCCAATTTTGTTGCCCATCACCACCTCTGCTGTGACGGAATAGGTGTAGCCTAGCAGCCGGTTGGCGCTTTTCACGTTGCCCACGGCCAAGGCATTCCTGATTTTCGTGGAGCTGACGGCGATGTTCTCAACGTCCTGTGCGGCAACGCGTTCCACTTCGAAGCTGTATTTCCTCTTCAAGTCGTTGAGCAACCCGAAGTCGCCCATGCGGTTCTTGCCGAAGTGATGGTCGTAGCCCACCACGATGTAGGCAGGCTTGATGTTGTCGATGATGTAATCCTTGAGGAAAACCTCGGAGGGCGTGCGCGAGAACTCTTTCGTGAAAGGGATAATCACCACATTGTCGATGCCGAACTCCTCAAATTTGGCCAGTTTTTCCTCTGGCGTGGTGAGAAAACGCAGGTTGGAGCTGTCGATGTTGAGCACCTGACGCGGGTGGGGGTGAAAGGTGACTACAACGGTTTGCCCTTCAACGCTTTGTGCCAGTTCCTTCATTTTGCTGAAGATGGCTTGGTGTCCCAAATGGACGCCATCGAAGGTGCCGATGGTGACCACGGCGTTGGGGATGTGGCGGGTTTCTATGATGTTGTGAAAAACTCTCATAAAATCGTGTCAATTAAGTATTTCGCTATCTGCACCGCATTGGTGGCGGCACCTTTGCGGATGTTGTCGCTGACCACCCAAAGGTTTAGGCCGTTGGCCACGCTGTAGTCGCGGCGGAGGCGTCCCACAAAGACCTCGTCTTTGTCGTAGGCGGTGCGTGCCATGGGATAGAGGTTTTGCAGCGGGTCGTCCTGAACGACGACGCCTGGCGTGGCTTCCAGCAGATGGCGGACCTCCTCGATTTCAAAGGGCTGCAAAGTCTCCACGTTGACGGCTTCGCTGTGTCCACCGGTGACGGGCACGCGGGCGGCCGTGGCAGTGATGGCGATGCTCGGGTCGCGCAGGATTTTTCGGGTTTCGTTCACCAGTTTCTCTTCCTCGGTGGTATAGCCGTTGTCGGTGAAATCGCCTGCGTGGGGGAGGACGTTGCGGTAAATCTGGTGCGGATATGCAAGTGTCGTAGGGACGCATTGAATGCGTCCTTCTTCATAATCCAATTGCCCAATCCCCTTCATCCCGCTGCCGCTCACGCTTTGGTAGGTGGCCACCACCAACCGTTTGATGCCGAAGGCTTTGTGAATCGGTGCCAAGGCCATCACCATTTGGATGGTGGAGCAGTTGGGGTTGGCGATGATGCGCGTGTCGTTTGTAATGGTGTCGGCGTTGATTTCGGGGACGACCAAAGGCACGTCTTTGCCCATGCGCCAAGCCGAGCTGTTGTCGACGACGAAGGTACCCGTTTTGGCAAACCTCGGTGCATATTGCCGCGATGCCGATGCCCCCGCCGAGAAGATGGCGATGTCGGGACGTGCGGCGATGGCGTCGTCCACGCTGACCACCTTGTGGGTCTTGCCTTGGAACGTGATTTCCTTGCCCACGGAGCGTTCCGAGGCGGCCATGATCAATTCATCAATGTGAACTTTCTGTTCGTCAAGCACTTGAAGCATCTTCGAGCCGACCAATCCGGTGGCTCCTACCACTGCGATTTTCATCTTTCCTCCTTTTGCTATTTGGGTGCAAAAATAGGAAAAAGCATGATACCATCACAAGTTGAAACATATCATTTAAAGTAACTTTGGAAGAATTCGCAGGATTTCTTTATATAAAGGAGATGCAGAGGATTGAGAAAAATCAGGGTTACGGTCTGGAGACCGTTCTGGACTCAATGTTCTGCTATAAATTGCCTAAAAGAGCACCCGACTTTGGGCCACCGCCTGTTTCGGGGTCCATCATCGGGTGCAAAGGTAGGCAATATATTTCAAATATCCAAATGTTCAGGTAACTTTATTCTCTCTCCGTCTATATTCAAGTCGCGTTCAAGTCACGTAAATCTCACGTAAGGTCGCGTAAATTTTCCAAGCCCAAATGCCCTAAACAAAGGGCTTTTCCATAATCTCTGCTAAAAATCTCACATAAAATCCCACGTAAAACTCACGTTCATCTCGCGTAAATTATACAGGGTGCCACATACGCTTTTCGTCTACCTTAATAGTTCCGTCTCGTTTCATTCTCATTAACAAATTCCCAATCTTATTGATACGCTGAGTATCTGTGAAATCAATAGGCAGTTTATTCCATAGTAACTCATTAATCTGTTTACGACTTAGTACCTTATGGTCATTCAGAGCCTTTAATATCCACTCCTTGCATTCTTCATCGTTGAAACCTTTCTTTAGGGTGTATTCAATCTGCTTATTGGTGACCTTCGCAATCTGCTTTGAAACATACAGATGAGGCTTACGACCTTCTATCAGTCCCTTCTTTCTCAGCATCTTTATTGCCTCGTCGCTGATAGGCTTACTTTTTTGCACCTTATCCAGCAGCACCGTCGTTGCGAGGTCAATATCTGAATTCTCCAACAATAACAAGCTATAGTTTTCATCAATAACGGTACCCGGGAGCGTCAGCACCACGGTATCATTGTCGCTCTTGTCGTAGTCAGGCATCGGCAGGTAACGGTCTTTCTGCGACATGAACATTTTGTGAATACCGAATCCCTCAGTATCAATCATCTTGATGTTTGCCATCGCTTGGGCCAAGAACGGGTTGCGATACTTCTTGGGGATACGTTCACCAGTGATGTAGTCCTCGTAAGTTCCATCATAGAATTCGCCGCTGTTTCTGAATTCCAACTCGTTCTCACGTTCTATCACAATGATGCGAGCGTTCTCGGCATAATTTTGGTGGGCTATACAGTTATGAAGGGCTTCTAGAATCACCTCGTTGTCATACTTCATACCCTCACCAGGAAGAAAACTATTGTTGGGGAAAATCTTGAACGGATAGTTCCGGATTTTATGCATCACTTCCGTTGTCGTCAACAGAAACGGGATGGTGAACACCTGTCCTACATTATCCATACTAGCCAGTCGCCATACCATCTCACCGATATGATTGATGTAGTGCAGCGACTCAGGTTTACCCAACAACAATATAGCCGTGTTGGTTATCTTGCCATCGATGGTCAACTTCGCCTTGTTTAGGAATACATCGTCACTCCACGTATCAACCTCTTTCTTCTGGTTTGGATAGTGCTCTTTATATCCCTCACGAGCCTCCTTGATGGCTTTCTCATCCAAATCAGCAATTGTAGCACCATCAACAACCTGCTTCGACCAGTCGAAATCAGATGTCTGTCTTCGTATCTCCTCATACTTGCTCATGTCGAGAGCCACCAAACTTTCCCCACGACGGGCATAGAAATGCCCCTGCCAAGCCATCGGAATACCACGAGGTGTAGCAGGTATCTGGAATATCAGCACCCGTTTTCCTTCAACCTCCAACTCATAGATTTCCCTAAAGGTGTTGCGGTCGGTAGTGTGCTGTGCCAAGTCATACTTCAACTTCTGTAGACTCTTCATACTGTTTTTGTATGTCGTTCCCAGTATCTCGCGAGTCTTATCATGTACACCGAATACTAACCATGCAAAACCTTTATCTCTTAAGTTCGCCTCATTACTGAGCGCAGAGAAGTACTTGCCTAAGTCATCAAAGTCGAAGTTGTTCTCTGCCTTCTTGAACTCCACCACCTCGTTCTCATGATGGTAGCGCAAATTGTTGAATGTCTCGTGTATATTCATATCAATTAAACGTTTTATCCTTATGATTTATTCTATTTTTTTTACATCATTCTGTAGGTAGCGAAGTGTCTCTATGGCATATATGTTGTTTTCACTTTTCTTTGCTAAAGCATAATCAAGACATGCTTGTTCTTCTTCTGGAGAGAATTCTAAGCCAATCCTTTTCCCGATATTGAATAGCTGCAACCCCATGTCATCTATTTTATGCTTGCCAAGTATAGGAAGTTCGTTGTCAAAACCAAGATTAAACTGATTGTAAAGCACATCAAAAAATTGGCTTTCATTATCCTCAATTTTATATATATGGTTATCATTCATGCACTCTGCCACAACATCCCTATCTGTTAAGAATTTTCCTGCAAAGTCAAGCTCGTCGAAACTTAGGGTACGTGAAGAAAGTTGCTCTTTTGAGTCAAGATATGCACAAAATTCTTTGAATGGATTTTCAAAACGGCAGAAAGTGAGTATTATTGTTTCCAAATCATCAATGCAGAAACATGATGGTACACAATGCTCGCTGTCATGTAATAATAGTGCAGGATTGTTTTGGATAAGTGAATACCTCTCCTGAGAAACAATTAGAATATGAGTTTCTGTTATTTTAGAAGTATCAATGCATTCGATAACCTTATCACTGTCTTTCTTGTAGACATTCAGACAACTACCACTATGAAAGGCTGACTCCACTTCCTTTGCTTGTTCTAAGCCTAATTTGATAGAATCATCAAAATTACGTTTTATTGTTAAGTATGCTTTGTCCGTATCACGTGAATATTCTATCTGCTTGTTTGATTTGCACTCCACAATTAAGGCCACTCCCTGTGAGATGAAGAGCAAATCTTTTTCTTTTCCATGAGAGGCTATACAATAGTTGACATAGTATTGTCCATCTTTTTCTAATTTGTTTAATAACTGTAGGGATTTCTTTTCAACGGCTCTTGCTTTAGAATTGCTTAATGATCGGGAACTAATGTAGGAGGCCCTTTCATGATAGTGATATATTGCTGTTGCTAACTGTATGTTATACAAAAGCATATATCCACCATTGCAAAACTCTATGAGCGGTTTACTTGTTAGAGGGTTGTCATTCTGACAATAATAAATAGGCTTTTGCTCATATAGCAGATTTTCAAGGGGCAAAGAAAATTTCTTTAGTAATATCTCAGCTAACGATTGGTTAATCAAAGTATAATCATGAGGATAAATGAGGAAATCTTCATACAAATCCAAAGGCATATAGAATGATTCTTCCAAATCTTCGGTTATAAAGCTGATGGAGTGGGATATCGGATGTGTAGACAAAAGTAATTTATGCACTCCTATACTGGCTCTTTCAAATACCAATCTGTTAGTGTCAATATAGAAATCCACCAATTGCTCTACAGAATATCCTTCGTTTTCCAGGATTTTTTTGTCAAAGGGCATAAATACTCTTTTTATACGATCGAGTTCCTGTTCTTGGTAAAGCAACTCTGTATTATAGTGTACATTGGCAAAACAAGCTTGGGCAACAAGAATCTTTTTTTGTGCCTCTGTCAATGTGTCCTCTGTAAGTTCACAACCATCATCATGAATTTTCCAGTACAGTGCTTGTATGTCATTAAGAAGATTTGTGATTTCGTCCACTTCTGTAGAAGATATTTCACAATGGCCATCAGAATTTAATAACAATCGAATAAGGTATGCTATTTGCTTAACGCGAGAAACAAACTGGTCAAAACGGTATGCAGGGCACATCAAGGAAGCATAACTGATTATAAGGAAAGCTGGAATGGCAGTTCTTCTATCTATTGTTGATAGCAGTTCTTGGAGTTCTCTTGTCTTGACGGTAATCTGGCCAAGGACAGTTTTGTTTGTCCCAATGTTATTCATATTCCTTTAAGCGCATATACGTTTTATGGCATAATATATCCTTTGTCTTCTGCCTTTTCGACCACTTTCAGAAGTCGGCGACATTGAGCAGGACTTGGCAAAGAGCCTCTTCCTATATAGGTTGCAATACTCCTAATGAAATCGCAATCGCCGTATGAAAGAAGCTCTTCTTTTGTAAGAGCATTATAGATATTCATCCAGTATGGTGCACCAAGCTTGAATATTTCAACGGATGCGTCAATTTTGGAGTTGAATTTATGAGTACGTTTAGCAGCCTGTTCTGTTGCCCTCGTTTCTTCTTTTGATATCAGCGAACATGTGAAAGCATCTGATAATGTAAACTCAACAGCCTTGAAATCACTCCAAGTTCCAACAAGACGAGACAAACTACGCACAAGACCGCCATCTGCCTTCTTTTCCAAATAGCGATGAGTAAAGTATGCTAGTCTAAGGAGTTCAGTAGCCAAAGCTGGGTATAAGGTCTGTTTGTTCCAAATGCTTACCCAGTCGAGGTCTGTTCCTTTAGGGAGAAGAGTCATCAATTTGGATATGGTATATGGTGTAATCTGTGCTTTGTTACCACCCTTTGGATACCATTCTTCTTTACTGATAAGTTTATCGAGTTTGTCGAATATAATAATCGAGCAGACGCACTTCTTGAAGAACTCGTCATTAATGCTATCGCGGTCATTTTCATATATACCATCGATGTAAGGTGCAAAAACTTTGAAGTTATCCGCAGAACTCTTACAAACTTGGTCGGGG
>JAFUAA010000049.1 GCA_017460915.1 Bacteroidales bacterium
GCGCACCTCTTCCCATTCCGAACAGAGAAGTTAAGCCCTGCCGCGACGATGATACTGCGGGAGACCGTGGGAAAGTAGTTCGTCGCCCAACCTTGACCGGAAGCCCGACAGTGCCAGCACTGACGGGCTTCGCGGTTTTTTTGTGTAGTTAACCGAAAAACTCTTCCTTGAAGTTTACGAAATACACCCTCTCCTGTGCGCGGGTCAAAGCGGTATAGATCCAGCGAAGGTCTTCTATTTCCAACGTTTCTTTCAAATTTAGTGAGGAATCGATGAAGACACTCTTCCATTGCCCTCCTTGGGTCTTATGGCAGGTTAGTGCATAGGCGAATTTCACTTGCAAAGCATTGAACCATTTGTTTTTGCGCATTTCCTTGTAACGTTGCCTGCGGTTAGGAATGTCCATATAATCTTCTTCGATGGCGGCCAAAAAGCGTTTGCTTTCCTCGTCATTCAATGAGGCACTATTGCTGTTTAGTGTGTCGAGCATGATTTTGGCTTCAACGTTAGGCGCGTCGGGGTAATCCGTGAAGCTGAGCTCTACATCAGCGAAACGGAAACCGTACATTTCCTCAAACCTGATGATTTTACGGATTTCTGCCATGTCGCCGTTGGCAATGAAATTGATGGCCTCATTCCCCTCAG
The DNA here is from genome assembly GCA_017460915.1 of Bacteroidales bacterium. Taxonomy (GTDB): domain Bacteria; phylum Bacteroidota; class Bacteroidia; order Bacteroidales; family F082; genus Limimorpha. Next base: position 646 of record JAFUAA010000049.1, read on the forward strand.
CCCAGTAATAGTTGTTTTTGACGACCATTAGTTTGTCAGTCGTGGCAATTTCGCCTTCGATGTTTAAAATGCGCCCGCGAATGGCGTGGTTGAATAGGTTAGCTCTTTTGTTTGACTTACAGATGATAACACCTTCGTTATCAGAAGTTTTGGAGAAAGTGTTGTGTAGCATCTCCTCAAACGTTTCTGGCTCAATTTGTTTGATGTCATTGAATCCTTCGAGATGGAAAATTGGCAGTTCATATTCGTAAAGCTCTTGTTTCAGCAATTCCCTGATATCGGTGGCGTTGTATAAAATGCCAGATTGCAAAGCCTGTCGTTTGACCTCTGTCAACTCGTAGGTGGCAGCCGTGATGGGAAACTCTGATTTCAGGTAATTGCAGTCCAGCGCTAGGCTTTCTGAACTTTCTACTGGGGGCAATTGTGCCGTGTCGCCGATGAGCAGTAGTCGGCAATTCTCTCCGCTGAAAACGTAGTTAAGGAGGTCGTCGAGCAGGCTAGTGCTTTCAAATTCATGTTGGTCGCCAATCATGGAGGCCTCGTCAACGATGAATAGCGTGTTTTTGTATTTGTTTTCAGCTCTCGCTATACGAATGCTCCCGTCGGGGAAAGTTGTAGCTTGATAGATTTTCCTGTGAATAGTGGACGCATTTTGCCCTGTGTAACTGCTGAGTACCTTCGCCGCACGACCGGTGGGGGCCATCAGTACATATTTCATCCCGATGTCGGGCAAGGTGGCCACGAGGGTTTTCACCAAAGTGGTCTTACCCGTGCCCGCGTATCCCCTGAGGATATAGGTAGGGTTTTCTTTTTGCGAGAGCAGAAAGGCCGACAGGTGATAGAGCACTATGGATTGTCCTTCAGTAGGCTCAAAACCAAAGGAGATGACCAACTTTCCATATAACTCACTTCGATTCAACATAAAAAGTGCTCAGAAAGGATAGCCGATGCCAGCTTGCAGTCGGATGTTGTTGCCTTGACCGAAGCGCCAGTAGTTGCCGTCGATGGGGTAGGGATTGCGCATGGCGTAGGCGATGTCGAAACGGAGAAGGAGGAATGAAACGTCCAGCCGGACGCCAAATCCAGCGTCAAGCGCAATTTGGTCATAAAAGGAATTGAAGTTGAACTCCGCATTGGGCATGGATTCGTTGGGATGGAAAGTCCAAACATTACCTGCATCAACGAAAACGGCGCCGTTGACGATGTTGAAGACGGGGAATCGGTATTCGGCATTGAATTCCAATTGCAGGTCGCCGCTCTTCTCAATGTCGTCTGAAACGGGCTCATAGCCTCCTGGACCTAGGGTGCGATAAAGCCAGCCGCGCATGCCGTTGGCGCCGCCACCATAGAAACTGCGCTCGAAAGGCATGTCCTTTGAATTGCCATAGGGAGCACCGATGCCGATGAATTGCCTGAATACGAGCCAGTTGTTGCTGCCTAAATCAAGATGTTGCCTGATGTCGAAACTGCCTCTGAGGTATTGGGCATAGCGTATGCCGAAGATGTCGTGGTAGCCATCGTTGTTCTCGGTGATGAGTTTTGTCTTATTGAATAGCGAAAGCAGGTTGCCGCTCGACTCGAAATCTGCCCTAATGTAGAAGAAACTGCCCTCTTTGTTGAATCTTTGTGTGTTGTATGTCAGTGAATAACGAGTACCAAAGAGCAAATGGCTCGTGTATTGTGCCTTTTTGCGTTGACTGGTTTCGGCATCGAGATAGGCTTGGAAGGCCGGGTTGATGTTGGCGATTTTCACACCATTGAGATTAAAAGGTGAGAAGGTTTGCCCCAACCGGTAATTGCTCTTCCAGTCGTAGCTGATCGATGCGGTGGTGATGTAGCGCGAATAGTAGTACCGCACTTGGCTATTGATTCCCAACGAAAGTGTGGTGGTGGGCTGGTAGTCGCGGGCGAAAGTGATAGGGGTGAAGGGACTGAGAAATTTCGGGAATGTCAGGCTCGCGGTAATGCCAAATTCTCGCGTGTTGAACACGCTTTGACCGCTTTCCACGACCTCGGTGCCAATCAGCTTTTGGGCTTCCAAGCCTCCTCTCAGGCTGAGTTGGAGGATTTCAGCCCCGTGGAAAATGTTCCTGTTGGTGTAGGAAAGGCTGCCTTTCACGCCTAAGTCTCCGTCGGAATTGGTTCCTTCGGCTTGCACGGTGAACGAATGCCTGTCGTTTTGTTGCAGGGTGATGTGGCAATCGAGCAGGTTGGTGGAATCTTGTGAGCTCGAAACCGTGTCAAATTCAATGTTGACATTGCGGAACATCTTGAAGTTGCCCAATGCCCTGTAGGTATTAGTCACGCTTCGCAGATTGTAAGGCAGCCCTTCGATGATTTGGATGGAATGTTTGAAGGTCTGGGGTGTCACTTGCGGATGTCCGTAATAATAGAAATCCCATTCATTGGTACGTTTCCTCAAGCCAGTCTCAACGACAAGTTTGGCCGAGTCGGTGGGCTTGTCGTTCATCCGGAACACGTTGAAGTTAGGGTAGATATTAATATCGCGGATGTAGTATTTCCTATAGGCGAGCTTGTTGTCCTTCAATTTCATCGTGATTTCGAGGGTGTGATTCATGAAATTGCTGTCGACCTCGAAATAAATGTCATCATTGTTGAAGAAGAAATAGCCCGAATTCTTCATCCTTTCCGTGATGGTGCTTCTCTGATCGTCCAGGTGATAGGCGTTGTAAATGTCTCCTTCGTGCAACTCAAATTTGGCACTGTCGCGCATCATGTAGGCTTCGATGAGCGAGTCGTTGATCACGTAGCCAATCTTGCTGACATGATAGGGCTGGGTGGGATAGACGTGATAGGTCACCTTGGCTCGCTTCCGTTTGGTTTCCACCGTGTGGTTCACTTTTGAATGGAAATAGCCCACATTGTCGAGATAGCGCATCATTTGTTTGGCAGAGTTGGTGGCTCCTGACTTGTCGTAATACACGGGCTCGTTGCCGAACCTGTCATTCATCCATTTCCAAAACTTGCTTTTCGGATTTCGCTCCCATTTGTAGTAAATCCAGGTCGGCATTTTGGTCTGGAAAGTTCCTTTGTAGGGCTTGAGCGAAATGTAGGAGGAAAGGTCCGACTTGCTGATTTTGCTTTTCTCCCCTTCAATCTTGACCGTGTTTTTCTGCACCAGATATTTGCCCTCGGGCACAAAATGATTGATGCTGCACGACGACATGAACACGACCGAGAGCAAAACGATGAGAATATGGAGCTTTTTGCTTGACATGCAATGCAATTTGGCGCAAAGGTAAGAATAAATCTCTTATACGACCTCGGCCACGGTGAAATTGCTGCCGCCGATGAAGACCACATCGCCGAAATGGGCATTGTTGACCGCCGAGCGATAGGCGTGACTGACGGATTCATACACCTGTCCGCGCAGTCCCATCTCGAAAGCCTTTTCGGCCAAAATATGGGCATCCAACCCTCTAGGAATGTCGGCCTTGCAGAAGTAATACTCGGCACCGCGTGGAAGCAATTGCAGGACGCTATCGATGTCCTTGTCGTTGACCATGCCGAGGACGAAATGCAGCTTGCCGTAGCTCATCTCGGCCAATTGGCGCACCACCTCGGTGATACCCGCCACGTTGTGACCCGTGTCGGCAATGGTCAGCGGGTCTTTGCAGAGGATTTGCCAACGGCCCATCAAATGCGTGTTGCGGATGACTTTGGCGATGCCGTCGCGGATGTCGTCTTCCGAAAGGTTGAACTTGTTGCGAAGCAGGTCAAGGGCGCACATCACGGTGGTGAGGTTCTTTTGTTGGTAGTTGCCTAGCAAAGGGATTTCGAGGGCTTCGATGTAGAGTTCGCTGTTCTTCCAAACGTCAAATTGTTGTTCGGTTTGCGATTCGATATGGATCTTGTCGCAGTCGAAAACATGGTCGGCGAAGTAAATCGGACTGCCGCATTCCTTCGCTTTGTCGATGAAGATCTGTTGCGTCTCGGGATGGGTCTCGCCAATGACCACGGGAATGTTCGGCTTGATGATGCCGGCTTTCTCATAGGCGATTTTTGCCCTCGTGTCGCCGAGGAATTTCATGTGGTCGAAGTCGATGTTGGTGATGATGCTCACTTCGGGCGTGATGAGGTTGGTGGAATCCAACCGACCGCCCATGCCCACCTCAACGATGGCGATGGCGACTTTTTCCTTCGAGAAATAATCGAAGGTCATGCCGACGGTCATTTCAAAGAAGGAAAGTTCCATGGTCTCGAACTTATCCTTGTAAGTATCAATGAATTGCACTACGTTCTCTTCGGGAATCATCTCTCCGTTGATGCGGATGCGTTCACGGAAGTCGCGCAGATGGGGCGAGGTGTAGAGCCCGGTCTTAAAGCCAGCTTCTTGAAAAACCGAAGCCAACATGTGCGATGTGGAACCTTTGCCGTTGGTTCCAGCCACGTGCACTGACTTGAAATTCTGGTGTGGGTTGTCTAAAAGTTGAAGGAGTTGGATGGTGTTGTTGAGGTCAGCCTTGTAGGCGGCGGCTCCAATGCGTTGATACATTGGGAGTTTGTTGAACATCCAATCCAGGGTTTCTTGGTAGCTCATATTCATTGATTGATGACAAAAGTATAGGTGATGGTGCCGTGTTGCTCTTCGGGAGCGTCAGGGTCGGCAGCAAAGGAGGAACGCAGGGCGGCTTGTTTGGCTTTTTGCCGCATCTCGTTGTTAATCAATGTGGTGCCTTTGTTGGCGACTTCGGCTCGTGTGACTTGTCCAGAACGGTTGACCCAAATGTCGACTACGATGATGCCTTCCTCGCTGAAGTCGTCGTTGGGGCGATGGAGGCTTTTGGCGCCGCGACCGCCGAGGTCGTAACCCGTGCCGTTGCCTTTGCCGCCATTGCCGTCATATTGCTTGATGCCCGCCAATCCATTGGGCTTTCCTTGGTCGCCAGGTTGCCCCGTAATGCCTTCCGAGCCTCCAGCTTGCGGATTGTTGTTGCCTTTGAACAAAGCCCTTTGGTCGACCTTGGGCTTGGGTTCTTCGGCAGGTTTTTCCTGCGGTTTCGGTTTGTTGACTTTAGGCTTCTCGATGGCAGGAGCTTCCTCGTCGTTTTGGGTGACAAGGTCTTCCTTGCTTTGGCTCTGTTCTTGCTTGGGTTGGGCGGTCATGGGGATGGCAGGCTTTTCGGGCTGGATGTTGCCCATGCCTTGGTCCATCATGCCTAAATCAACCTCCACGCCTTCCTCACCAGGAAGCGGCAAAGGCGTGCGGAAAGCCATCAGGAACAAAACAAGCAAAGCAATTGCATGTACAACAATGGTACCCGCTGCCGCTATGCCTTTGTCTTTCTTCTCGTTATTGCCCATGACAAAATCTCCTATTTTTTAGGTGATGTGGCCAAAATGACCTTGTGTTTGCTTTCGGTGGCATTGTTGATTTCGTTGACCGCATCAATGACGTTCACAATGTATTGCACGGGAACGGTCTTGTCAGATCGGAGCACCACCGTGGCTTGGCTGTCGTTGCCGATTTTGGCGTTGATGAGGTCGGTGAGTTGGAGCTCATCGGCGGGCGTTTCGTCCACGAAATATTGGAATTGTTCGTTCACGTAGACGGTGACGGTCTGCTTGGCCATCGTCTTGCTGTTGCTCGAAGGCAGCATGAGTTTGATGGCGTTCGGTGCGACCAAAGTGGAGGTCAGCATGAAGAAAATCAGCAGCAGGAACACCAGGTCCGACATGGACGAGGAGTTGAACGTGGGCTCTACCTTATTTCTCGATTTGATGGCCATAATGCATTGGTTTTAAGCGGGTTCGTTCAATACGTCCATGAACTCGGTAGCCTTGCCTTCCAGCAAATTGACCACCTTTTGGATTTTCGTCGAGATGATGGCATGGAAGAAATAGGCAATGATGCCTACGATGAGACCTCCGACGGTGGTCACCATAGCTTCATAGATGCCTGACGAAAGCAGTGAAATGTCGATGTTGTTGCCCGCCATCGACATGTTGTAGAAAGCGCGAATCATCCCGGTTACCGTACCGAGAAAACCGATCATCGGGGCTGCACTTGCAATCATGGCGAGGATGCTGACACCGCGCTCTAGCTGCGCGATTTCAAGATTGCCCACGTTTTCGATGGCTTGGTTGATATCGCTCAAAGGCCTTCCAATGCGCGAAATGCCTTTCTCAATCATTCTTGAGATAGGGGTGGAGTTGCCTCTGCACAAAGCTTTTGCTGAGTCGAGTTTGCCGTCTTTCATGTAGTCACGAATGCGTTCCATAAAGCCATGGTCATATTTTGTGGCACGCGACACGGCGATGTATCTTTCAATGAAGATGTAGACTGCGATGATGGAAAGTACGGCTAAAAGAACCATGATCCATCCGCCTCTGGTGGCGAGTTCGAGGATGGAGAGTTTGAATTCGGTGGGTTGTGTTGCGGCCTCGGCGGCCACGGTGCCCAAATCGTTGGTTGTTTGTTGGATTTGTAGGAGATTCATATTTGTTTAATTATTATTTGTTCTGTTGTAGAGACACAAAATTTTGCGTCTCTACATAAAAACATTCAAATTAGGGTTTTATTGCATCACCGCATATCAATCACATCGGCATTGGGATGCTTCTTCTCATCGAAGGTGAAGAATTTTTCGCCCAATTCTTGGTCGAATTTCATTTCCTTGACGGTGACACTGACCTTGCTGCCGTCATCCATATAGATGTCGGCATTCTTGAGTTCGCTTTTCTTTGCGTTGACTTTCAGGGTCACGCGCTTGTATTGCCCTTTGGGATTGGCCAGTTCGATGGTGGCGATTCCATTGGGATCCAAACCCGTGAGGGTGGCGACGTAGCTCTCGTCAAGAGAGGTGAGGATCTTCAAAGGCGTGTTGTCGATGCCGTCAGTGGCATTGCTGACCATGACCTCTTCATCTTCAATGAGATATGACCAGATAGTCTTGCCGTCGGAGATGGTTTGTTGGTTGGCCATTTCAATTCTATAGGCCTCACCTTGAAGCCAAGCCTGACCGTTTTCCGCCTCACTGAAGTTTTTCCCATCGGGGCTGATTTGATAGCTGAAATCCATCTCCAGATTCTTGTGACTCTTGATTTGGTCAATCATCAGGCGAAGAAGGGATTCGGCATTGTTTTGTGCGTTAACTGCCTGTGTTGCAAATAAAATGAGCAAGCAGGCTAAGATGCTTTTCGTTTTCATTTTCAAATTCCGTTGTCTTTGTTGTCCAAGTCCCGCAAAATCTGTTCCAAAGCGAATTCGTTGGCGACTTTCACCTCGCGCGACTTGCTTCCGGAGAACGGTCCCACGATGCCGGCAGCCTCCAATTGGTCGATGATGCGACCGGCACGGTTGTAACCGAGTTTTAGCTTGCGCTGGATCATGGAAGTGGAGCCTTGCTGGGTCTGCACCACGATGCGTGCGGCTTCTTCGAAGAGGCTGTCGCGCTCGCCATCATCATCGTCCATGCTGCTGCTGTCGCCTTCTTCTTCGGGGACTTCGGGTAATTCATAAGGTGTTGGGAATCCGCGTTGTTCGCCAATGAATTGCGTGACTTCTTCAACTTCGGGCGTATCGATGAAGGCGCATTGCAGACGCACGAGGTCGTTGCCCGTCGAGAGCAGCATGTCGCCGCGACCGATGAGCTGGTTGGCGCCGCTTTGGTCGAGTATGGTCTTTGAATCGACGGCCGAGATGACGCGGAAAGCGATACGGGCAGGGAAGTTGGCCTTGATGGAGCCCGTGATGACGTTGACCGAAGGACGTTGCGTTGCAATAATCAGGTGGATGCCTATGGCGCGGGCCAGTTGGGCCAAACGAGCAATTGGGGCTTCCACCTCGCGGCCAGCGGTCATAATCAGGTCGGCGAACTCGTCGACGATGAGCACAATGTAAGGCAGGAAACGATGGCCTTCGGTGGGCAACAGGACGCGTTTCTTGAACTTCTCGTTGTATTCGATGATGTTGCGGCATTCGGCGGCCTTCAGCAGGTCGTAGCGGTTGTCCATCTCGATGCACAAAGAGTTGAGCGTGCGCACCACTTTCTTCACATCGGTGATGATAGCGTCTTCCGAGTCAGGTAGTTTGGCTAAGTAGTGGCGTTCAATGCGGTTGTAAAGCGTCAATTCCACCTTCTTCGGGTCGACCATCACGAATTTCAGTTCCGAAGGATGCTTGCTGTAGAGCAACGAAGCCACGATGGCATTCAGTCCCACCGACTTGCCTTGACCCGTGGCACCAGCCATCAGGATGTGCGGCATCTTGGCCAAGTCGAAGACATAGGTTTCGTTTGAAATCGTCTTACCGATGGCGCAAGGCAGGGCATATTTCGTGTTTTGGAACTTTTCGGAACCCAAAACGCTGCGCATCGAGACGGTCTCGGGCTTGCTGTTCGGCACTTCGATGCCGATGGTGCCTTTGCCTGGAATCGGGGCGATGATACGGATGCCGAGGGCGGCCAAACTTAGTGCGATATCGTCTTCCAAGTTCTTGATTTTCGAGATTCTGACACCGGCGGCGGGCACAATTTCATATAAGGTGACCGTGGGGCCAATGGTTGCCTTGATTTTGTCGATGGCGATGCCATAGTTGCCCAAAGTCTCCACAATCTTGTTTTTGTTGGCATTCAGTTCTTCTTCGTTGATTTCCGACTTTTTGCCTCCGTAGTCGTTGAGCATGTCTAAAGTCGGGAACTTGAAGTCGCGCAACTCATAACGCGGGTCAAAGGGCGTGTCAATGGTGTGGTGTTCAATGTTTTGTGAATTTTCGACGGTCTCTTCCTTCGGGGTGTCCTCGATGACCAATTTCACCTCGTTTTCAGCGTCTTTTGGCTTTTCGATTGTGGTCTCTTTCGGCTTTTCGGTAGCGGTCACTGTAGGCTTGACGTCATCGTCGGTTTCCACAATGGTTTCCACTGAAATGATTGGGTTTTGTGGTTGTGTGTCCTCTACAGTAGTTTGTGTATCAGTGCTTTGCTTGTTGACAAATACGTTTTCTTTCGGCTTCTGGCTTTCTTTTTCCTCGCCATCGTTGGTCACGATTTCCAAATCAGGGTTCTTGATGTGGGCGGTGATGGGGGGGAGGTCGGGATGGTCGTAAGGATCATTGCGTTCAGAAAAACCATCATTGGGGTCAAATTCAGGGTCGGCGATGGGCTCGTTATTGCCATTTTGTTGTCTATCAAGCTCTTCCTTGATGCGCTGTTCGGCAAGGATGGCGGCTTGTTGGCGTTTTTCCGCTTCTCGTTTCTCGCGCAACTGCTTGATATGGTTGAGCGTCAGGTTGAATTGGTAAACCGCGAAGACTAGGAACAGGAAGATGAGCACAAGCAGTACGCCAATCCAGCCCGTGTAGGTTTCGAGGATGTTGTTGAGCCACAGTCCAACCGTACCGCCAAAGATGGCGCACGAGGAAAGACCGCATTTGTCGCCCGAAAGGAATCCGAAAAACAGCGGTAGCCAAACTAAGCTGATTAGGGCGTATTTCCACAGGGTCCACATCTTGATTTTGGCGTTGTCGGTCAGCCATAAACCAATGAGTGCCAACAGATAAACAAAGAAGAATGCGCCGATACCAAATGACTCCTTGATGAGCGTTTGCGCCAAGAACACACCTGCGCTGCCCGTCCGGTTTTCGATATGGACCTCCTGACTGAAGATTTTGTAGCCGTATTCTTGGTGGTGACCACTGAAGAAGCTTACCAAGTAGGAGATGAAAGCAAGACCCAAAAACACAGCGAGGACGATGAACAGAATGCCGATGACGCGCTTGATGCGTCCGTCGGTGGCTTTCTCCTCGGTTTCAGGCTTTTGCTTCTTTGGCGTTTTGCTTTTCGGCGTCTTTTCGGCCTTTTTGGGGGCTTCTTTTTGGGGCGATTCGTCAATCGGTGCCTCGATGATTTCGTGCAGCTCCTCCAAGGGCTGCGGTTCGGTTAGTTTCTTCTTGAAAGTGTTCTCTTTACGGTTGTTTCCTGCGGTCATTTTCTTTCTTCGTTTGGAAGTGCAAAGGTAGTCAAAATTGTTGGTTTTGGCATATAAAAACAAAACGATCTTACAGTTTTTGTAAGATTGTTTTGCCTTATATGATAAATTGGGAAAACCTTATTTTGGAATCCTGAACATTCGTTTCCAGCGAATGCCGCCATTTTCCTTGTCGAGCGAAAGCCAAACGAGAATGGGCTTGCCAACGATGTGGTTCTCAGGTACGAAGCCCCAATAGCGCGAGTCGGCGGAGTTGTGGCGGTTGTCGCCCATCATCCAGTAATAGTCCATCTCGAAGGTGTACGAGTCGGCGGGTTGGTTGTCGATGTAGATTTGGTTGCCCACCACTTTCAGGTCGTGCAACTCGTAGGCGTGGATGATTCGTTCGTAGAGCGGCAATGTGTTGACATTCAGCGGAACAGTCACACCTTTCTGCGGGATGTAAATCGGCCCGAAGTTGTCCACATTCCAAGGATAAAGGTCGGGACGGTTGGGGAAGAGGCTGGTGGAAGTGTCTTGTCCTGGGGCTTGTATGTTGCGCATCACGGAGGTGATGAACGGCAGCTTGATCAATTCGTCGGCCACCTTTGCGCTGATGTTGAGAATCACGGTGTTGGGGTCGGCGGTGCGGTAGCCTTCGGTGATGTTGTATTTGTCCAAAGTCTGCTTGTTGATGCCGCCGCTGGTGGTCACCACGGTGTAGTTGTGCTGCATATTTTCGGGCTCGAAAGCCTTTTCTCCGTTGATAAACACCACGCCATCAACGATTTTCAAGCTGTCGCCTGGCATACCGATGAGACGCTTCACATAGTTTTCGCGCTTGTCAACAGGGTGGCTGATGACCTTGCCGAAGTTCTGGTGGTCGTTCCAAACGGTTTTGCGGCCGTATTCGCGCACGAGGTCGTAATAGCTGATGCTGCTTTGGAAGATGTCGCACACCGTGTCGCCGGCGGGATAGTTGAACACGATGGGGTCGTAGCGCTTCATCGTCGAGACGCCTGGATAGCGGTGATACGGCAACTTGATCCATTCCAGATAGGATTTCGCAGTCTTGCTGCCAGGCAAAGTGTTGTGCACGAAGGGGAACGAAAGAGGCGTGTTAGGCCGCTTGGGACCATAATGTATCTTGCTGACAATCAGATAATCGCCAACGCAAAGCGACTTCTCCATACTCGAAGTGGGGATGGTGAAGGCTTCGAAGACGTAAGTCCTGATAATCAGTGCTGCAACCACGGCAAAAATGATGGCATCGAACCACTCGCGGGCGGTCGATTTCTTGGGGCGCTTGGTGGTGGCTGGGTCTTGGTATTTGTCGTCTTTGGCGATGATAGGGAAGAAAATGAATGGCAAAATGGCGGCCATGCCTTCCTCCCAAATCTTGAAACGACCGAAGCATTTGCCCAATTCGACGAGCATGAGCAGCAGCATGAAGAAGTTGATGTAGGGGAAGACGATGAAAAACCACCACCAGAATTTCTTATGCTTCCCTATGATTTTCAGGAAGATATAGATGTTGTAATAGGGGATGAGGCTTTGCCAGCCTTTTTGTCCGGCGGCCTCGAACTGCTTCCAGCAGAACGCAATCGGGATGGTGAACAGCGCTGGAACGATGAGAATGAATAATAATAATGACATGGTTTGAATTGATTTCAGTATTAACGATGAAATAGGTTGAATTAGTATAAATGCATGGCTTTTATTCCGCCATCAGGTCTTTCATATCAAACACACCCGTTTTCCCAACCAAAAACTCGGCCGCAGCCACGGCACCCATGGCGAATCCTTGGCGGTTATACGCTTCGTGGGTGAGGGTGATTCTGTCGGCAGGGGAGGTGGCCGTCACGCTGTGGATGCCGTTCACCTCGCCTTCGCGGCTCACATTTATATATAAGGAGTGCCCTGCAGGGACGTCAATGCTCCAACGGTCATAGTCGTGGTTGACGGCAAGGATGTCGTTGGCTAGTTTCACGGCGGTGCCACTGGGCTTGTCGAGCTTGTGGATGTGGTGTGTCTCAGCGAGGGAAAGCTGGTAACCATATTTTTCCGCAAACTTGGCCAATTGCTTGTTGAGCAAGAACATGATGTTCATCCCGATGCTGAAGTTGGGCGCATGGAAAAGCGCTTGTCCTTCGGCAAGGCAGCGCTGTTTGATTTCCTCGAAATGGTCCTGCCATGCCGTGGTGCCTACGACAATAGGAAGGTGCAGGTCGAAGCAGCGGTGAATGTTGCCCACCACTTGGTCGGGCTGGCTGAAGTCGATGGCGACATCGACCTTTTTCAGTTGCTCAAAGCGTTTTTCCCTTTCCTGTGGGTTGTCGATGGTGACGACGATTTCGTGCTTGTGGGCGAGGGCGGCTTTCTCCACCTCGTGGCCCATTTTTCCGTATCCGATTAAAGCGATTTTCATGATTAAAAGTTGAGTTTGAACGATAGCCCGACTTGGGCATATTGCGGCATCGGTGCGAGTGGTCCCGACGGTCTCAAATACGGGTCGATGTTGAGGCTCAGGTCGTCGCTGATGTCGTACGAATAGAGATGTCCATCCACGCAGGCGTCGAGGATTTGTAGGCCGTACCATGCCGCGGTGAGTATGGAATAGAACTCAAAGTCACGGCGGTAAGATTCCTTGTAGGTCTGCAACTGGCTGTCGGCGTATTTGTTGGCGAGGTCGGTCTCATGCTGGTTGAGGGTGGTGCCTTCAGGCAAGTCTCCCGTTTTGTATTCGTAGGCGTGAAGATACGAATTGTATTCGTAGTAATTGTTGTAGGCCAGATAGCCCAGTCCGCCCAAACCGGCATAGACGATGGGTGCTTTCCACCATTTGCCGTTGTAAACTTGTCCTAATCCGGGGAGAAAAGTCGACATCAGCGTGGCCTTCTTGGGACTGTGGGGCTTTTTGGTTTTGGGAACCTTGGCCGTTTTCCTTTCCTTGATGATGGTGTCGGTGGAGATTTGGGTGTTGCCCACCGTGTCAAAAATGACATTTTGGGCTTCGATGCGACCGACACCCAGAAATACAGTCAAGCCGATGAGAAACAGGAAACGGCGTGGCATCAGGCATTATTTGTTGTTGAAGAGTTCCATGATGCGGTCAAATTCAGCTTCGTCCTTGAAGTCGATGACGACGCTGCCCTGACCTTTGATGTTGCGCTTCACCTTCACCTTAGTGTTGAGCGTTTGCGAAAGCGTCTTGATTTTGCTCTTGAAATGCTCGGGGATGAAGTTGGTCTGTTTTTTCTCCTTGGACGTATTGCCTTTGGCTTTCTCGGCCATCTCCTCGGTTTGGCGCACGTTCATTTCCTCCATGATGATTTGCTGGAGGAGTTTCAGCTGTTCTTCCTTGTCAGTGATGTTGATGAGGGCGCGGGCGTGTCCCATCGTGATGTGGCCGTCGCGAATGGCGAGTTGTATTTCTGGGGGCAATTTCAACAACCTCAAGAAGTTGGCAACGGCACTGCGACTCTTACCCACTTTTTCGCTGACTTCCTCTTGTGTGAGGCTGCATTCGTCGATGAGGCGTTGGTAGGAGATGGCCACCTCGATGGCATTGAGGTTTTCGCGGTGGATGTTCTCGATGAGGGCGAGTTCTAGCATTTGCTCGTCGTTGGCCACTCGGATGAAGGCCGGGATTCTATCGAGACCTGCCATTTTCGATGCGCGCAAACGGCGCTCGCCAGAGATGAGCTGGTATTTGTTATAGCCAAGTTTTCTTACCGTAACGGGTTGAATGACACCTTGTTCCTTGATGGACTGTGCCAATTCGCGCAAAGCGATTTCATCGAATTCCGTTCTCGGCTGAAAGGGGTTGGTCTCGATGAGGTTGATGTCGATTTCGGCGATGGCTCCAGCCACGTAGTTGCCGCTGATGTCGCGACTGGTGATGTCGGTTTCGGGACTGCCGAGGATGTTGTCGAGTCCGCGGCCCAATGATTTTCTGATCTTGTCGGGCATGGCTTGTTATGCTTTGGTGGATAGGTTGTTCTTTTCGAGGATCTCGCGTGCCAGGTTGATATAGTTGATGGCACCGATGCTGTTGGCATCGTACATGACGATGGTCTTGCCGAAGCTGGGGGCCTCGCCCAAGCGCGTGTTGCGGTTGATGATGGTGTTGAAAACCATGTCCTGGAAGTGCATCTTGACTTCTTCCACGACTTGTTTGGACAGGCGCAAGCGTGTGTCGAACATGGTGAGCAGTATGCCTTCAATGTCCAATTTGGGATTGAGGCGGGTTTGAACGATCTTGATGGTGTTCAATAGCTTGCCAAGCCCTTCGAGTGCGAAGTATTCACATTGGACGGGGATGATGACCGAGTCGGCAGCCGTGAGAGAGTTGACGGTGACCAACCCAAGCGAGGGCGAACAGTCAATGATGATGAAGTTGTAGTCTTCCTTGATGGGCGCCAGCAGTTTCTTCATCATCAGTTCGCGCTCTGGCAGGTTGATCATCTCGATTTCGGCGCCCACCAAGTCGATGTGTGCAGGGAGCAGATAAAGGTTGGGCGTGTCCGTTTCCGCGATGACGGTCTTAGGGTTCAACTGGTCGATGATGCACTCATAGATGCTGGTTTCGACGGTTCGAGGGTCGATGCCCACGCCTGAGGTCGCGTTGGCCTGCGGGTCGGCATCGATGAGGAGTGTCTTATATTCGAGGACGGCCAGGCTGGCTGCCAAGTTGATGGCGGTGGTGGTCTTGCCTACGCCACCTTTCTGATTTGCAATCGCTATGATCTTTCCCATATATCGGTCTATTTTACGCTACAAAATTACGATTTTTGGTGCATTTTATTATGACAGTTTTCGGAAAGTTATCAACAATGGGGGAAATTGTTGAAAAGTTTTGCATGAGAACAAAAAAGGCTGCGATTTGTCGCAGCCTCAAGTCTCGTTTTTGATCGGGATGGATTATTTGTCCAGATTGTCAAACCAGCGGTCGATGGCGCTGTCGATTTCGGTGCGGGGCTCGTCCTCGTGGTCGTAGTGGCGCGGCTCGGGCTCGTCGTAGTAATCGGCAGGAAGTTCGCCCGTCTCAACGTAGTTGATGGCATCGGTCAGGCCTTTGGCCACTTTCTCGAAGTCTTCCTTGTAGAGGAAAATCTTGTGCTTTTCGTAGAAGAAGCGCTGCAAGCCTTCGTCGAAACGGCGCTTGCTTTCGGTTATGGTGATGTACTTCTCGTCATTCTTGGTTGCTTTCACGTCGAAAAAGTAGGTCCTCTTTCCCGCTTTCACCGCCTTCGAGAACAAACCGTCCTTCTCTTTCATTTCGTTTTCTTCCATCATGTCTTTCAATAATTTAATGCTTTCTAATAGGTCTTTTTGTGTTTGAAAAGTGGGGCAAAAGTAAGAAAAAAATGAATATTGCGAGTTTTAAGTATTATTTTTGCACTCAAATTCGATTGTTTTATGGAACTGAATCTGAAACGGCCCATAGCCTTTTTCGACCTGGAGACGACAGGTCTCAACACCTCGCACGACCGCATCGTGGAGATGAGCGTGCTGAAAATCAACGTGAACGGCAACGAAGAGCAGCGTGTTTGGTTGCTCAATCCAGAGATGCCCATTTCGGCGGAATCCACCTCGGTGCATGGCTACACCGACGAGATGGTGGCCGACAAGCCGACTTTCAGGGACAAGGCGAAGGAAATCGCCCAATTCATCGGCAATGCCGACCTTGCGGGTTACAACATTTTGAAGTTCGACCTGCCTATGCTGGTGGAGGAGTTCCTCCGCGTGGATTATGACTTCGACCTCAAAAACCGCAACTTCATCGATGTGATGAACATCTACATGAAGATGGAACCGCGCACCTTGAAAGGGGCTTACCGCTTTTTCTGCCATGCCGAGTTGGAAGGAGCCCACGGCGCTATGACTGACACCAAAGCCACTTACGACGTGCTTCGCGCCATGCTCGATTGCTATCAAGGCGTTGAATATGAGGACGCAAGGGGGAATCATTCGCAAGGCCCGACCAACGACATGCGACAGCTGGCTGAGTTTTCGGCGCACCATAAGAATGCCGACCTCTCCGGACAGATCATCTTCGATGATGAAGGTAAGGAGGTCTTCATGTTTGGCAAGCACAAGGGCAAGCGGGTGGAGGACGTGTTCCGTTTCGAGCCGCCCTATTACGACTGGATCATGAAGAACGATTTCCCGCGCTATACGAAAAAGGTAGTGACAGCCATCAAGTTGCGCATGGGCGGAAAACAAACCAATTTCAGGAGAAAATGAAAATCGTTTGCATCGGCAGGAACTATTTGGCTCACGTCAGGGAACTGGACAACGATTTGCCTTCAGAGCCCATGTTTTTCATGAAACCTGAGACGGCGCTTCTGCCTGACGGCGATCCGTTCGTCTATCCCGATTTCAGCCACGAAATCCACTACGAGACGGAATTGGTGCTTCGCATTGGCAAAACGGGTCGCAATATCGCTGAGAATGAGGCTTCTGGCTATTATGACACCATCACCGTTGGCATCGACTTCACCGCCCGCGATTTGCAAGGCCAGTGCAAGGCCAGAGGCTTTCCTTGGGAAAAAGCGAAGGCTTTCGATGGGTCGGCGGTGGTCGGAAAGTTTCAGGAAATCAAGAATTCGAACAATCAGAAAGACATCGCTTTCGGGATGAAGCTCAACGGTGAATGGAAACAGCAAGGCCATAGCCGCGACATGATTTTTAGTTTCAACAAAATCGTTTCCTGCATCTCGCGATTCGTCACGCTGAAGGAAGGCGACTATGTCTTCACGGGCACGCCGCAAGGAGTGGGACCGGTGAAGTCGGGTGATGTCCTTGAACTCTTTTTGGAAAAAGAAACCGTTTGTCGATTTGGAGTGAAATAGCAATAAACACAACTGATATGAAAAAACTTCTTCTCGTAGCTCTCGTGGCGGCAACATGGCAGCTCTCGGTGCAACCGCTGTGGATGCGCGACAACGTGATTTCGCCCAAGGGCGACAAGATCGCTTTTTGCTACAAAGGCGATGTGTATGTGGTGAACGCTCATGGCGGGAAAGCCTTGCAACTCACAACAAACAGCTCGTACGAAACTTCGCCCATTTGGTCGCCCGATGCCCAAAGAATCGCCTTCGCCTCCGACCGTAACGGCAATTTCGATGTGTATACGGTTTCGGCAGAAGGCGGTGTGGCACAGCGTGTTACGACCAACTCGGCCTCAGAAATTCCTTTGGCTTTCTCGCCCGATGGAAAGGAAATCTATTTCTCTGCCCAAATTCAGAAGGCAGCGGAGAATGTGCAGTTTGCCTCGGGCTGGATTACGGAATTGTATAAAGTGTCGGCTGAAGGCGGTCGCCCCGAACAGGTGGTGGCCGTTCCGGTTTGTAGTATGTCGTTCGACAGGGACGGCAAGTCGTTCCTCTATTACGACCGCAAAGGCAGCGAAAACGTCTGGCGCAAGCATCATGTCTCGTCTGTCGCTCGTGATGTGGTGTATTATAACGCCAAGAAAAAAACGCATACGATGCTCACCACCAATGTCGGTGAGGATCGTGACCCACGTTATTTGCCTGGCTATCAGGAAGTCGTTTTCTTGAGCGAGCGCAATAATGGTAACTTCAATGTCTATAAAGCTCCAGCCAACGACCTTGAGAAAGTGGAACAGGTGACGCATTTCGCGACTCATCCTGTGCGCTTCTTAAGCGTGGCTGACGACGGCCTTTTGTGCTACGGTTTTATGGGCGAAATCTATACGCAACGCATTGGCAGTGAGCCTCAAAAGGTGAACATCCAAATCGTGAACGACCAGGAGCCTGAACAGTTGGTGAAGCAAGACTTCAAGGGTGTCGGCGATTTCGCGCTGAGCGACGATGGCAAACTGATTGCTTTCGTTTCGCGGGGCGAAATCTTTGTCACAGGCGTGGACGAATACGCCACGACCAAACAAATCACGCACACGGCGCAAGCCGAGCGCAGTCCAAGTTTCTCGAAGGACGGGCGCACCTTGGTGTATGCCTCGGAGCGCGACGGCTATTGGAACCTCTATCAGGCCAGCATTGAACGGAAGGAAGACTATAACTTCGCCTACGCCACCTTGATTGACGAAAAGCCTTTGTTTGAAAACGATGGCGTGGAGCGCATTGCGCCCAGTTTTTCGCCCGACGGCAAGGAGATTGCTTTCATTGAGAATCGCAACATATTGAAAGTCTATAATATAGCGACCAAGCAAGTGCGGCAAATCACCGATGGCAACCAACATTACGATACCGACGATTACGGTTTTTCCTACGAGTGGTCGCCCGATGGCCAATGGTTTGCCCTGACGCTGATTTCGCATATGCGCGACCCCTATTCCGACATCGGCATCGTGAAGGCCGATGGCTCGATGAAGATTTACAACATCACCGAGAGCGCCTACATCGACGGCAGTCCGCAATGGGTTATGGATGGCAATGCAATCATCTATCGTTCAAATCGTTATGGAATGCGTTCCCATGCTTCGTGGGGCAGCCAAAACGATGCTTGCATTGCTTTCCTCAATCAGGAGGCTTACGACAAATTCCGCCTCAGCAAAGAGGAATATGCCTTGTTGAAGGAAACCGAGAAGGTCGGCAAGGACGAGAAAAAGGACGAGCCCAAAGAAAAGAAAAATGACAAGAAGAAAGGCAAGAAGGACGAGAAAAAGGAGAAAAAACCCAAGGAAACCAAGAAAATAGAAGTGGATTTGGAGCATTTGCAGGACCGCGTCATTCGGCTGACGCCCATGTCGTCGAGCTTGAGCGGCATGGCGCTTTCGGGCGATGGAGAGAAGTTCTATTTCATGACTTCGTTTGAAAAAGGCTACGACCTTTGGGAACTCGATGTGCGCGAAAAGTCAATGAAGATCTTGAAGAAGATGGGGCAAGGTGGGGCGCAGCTGAAGGTGAAAGGCGACAATATTTTCCTGCTTTCGGGCGGCAATATACAGAAAATCGACAAGGGTGGCAAGTCGACACCTATTAAATATGACGCCACGATGCAACTCGATTTGGCCGAGGAGCGCGAGTATATGTTCGACCACGTCTTCCTGCAAATCGAGAAACGCTTCTTCATGACCGACCATCACGGCGTGGATTTGGAGATGATGAAGGAAGCCTATCACCCGTTCTTGGCACATATCAACAATAACTACGATTTCTCGGGGATGCTGAGCGAAATCCTTGGTGAGCTGAATGTTTCGCACACGGGCTCGGGTTATCGTCCATCGGGCAAAGGCGATGCCACGGCTGAGTTCGGCGTTCTCCTCGACCTCGACTACAAAGGTGACGGCCTGAAGGTGGCTGAGGTGGTGGAAGGTAGTCCTTTCGACAAGAAAAACTCGAAGGTACAAGCAGGTTGCATCATCGAAAAGGTTGACGGTGTGGAGATTACGAATGGAATGGATTATTATCCCTTGCTCAACAACAAGGTCGGAAAAACCGTCCTCGTGACGGTCAAGGACGGCGGCAAGACTTGGGACGAGATCGTGAAGCCCATCAGCCATGGCGCGATGAACGAGCTACTGTACCATCGTTGGGTAAAGCACAACGAGGAGACGGTCAAGGAATTGTCAAAGGGTCGTTTGGGCTATGTTCATCTTCGTAGCATGGGCGACGCCAGCTATCGTGATGTGTATTCGCAGATTTTGGGTAAGTACAACCTTTGCGAAGGTATTGTCATCGACACGCGTTTCAACGGCGGCGGCCGTCTGCACGAGGACATCGAAATCCTCTTCAGCGGCGAGAAATACCTCGAACAAGTCATCAACGACAGTGTGGCCTGCGTGATGCCTTCGCGGCGCTACAACAAGCCCTCGGTGATGCTCATCGGCGAGGCCAACTACAGCAATGCGCACGGCACGCCTTGGGTCTACAAGCACAAGCACATGGGCAGCCTTGTCGGAATGCCCGTGCCTGGCACCATGTCGAGCGTGACTTGGGAAACCTTGCAAGACCCATCCTTGTATTACGGCCTGCCCGTCATCGGTTATCGTACCGAGCAAGGCAATTGGTTGGAAAACACCCAGTTGGAGCCTGACGTCAAGGTGCGCAATACGCCTGAGAAAATGGCCGCTGGCGAGGACGAACAGTTGGAGGCTGCCGTCAAGGAACTGCTGAAGGAATTGGAGGATTTCCATTATTGGGGAAAATAAAGATGGCCTATGGCAAATGGCGCATGGCAGCTTGATAAGAAGGTAACAGTCATACTTCTATTGAAGCTGCCATAGGCCATAGTCATAGTCAAAAAAGGCAATTTTTGCACGATTCTTGCGTTAACTTGGAAAAAAGAACCTATTCCATGCAAGTGCGTTTACACCTTATCCTATTATTGGCCTTTTTTGGTCTTACAGCCTCTGCTCATACATTGGTCGAATACGACGGCTATTTCGAAGTGGAGCATTCGTGGAAGTTCAAAGGGAAGGAATGCAGCATCACGTTGAATATCAGCACTGATTTGTATGATTATTACCGCAACGACCGAGAGCATTTGGCTTATGTCTACAAGTTCAATGAGGATGAGATGCCGCCCAATTACTACAGTTTCATGCTCTCGGAGCATGACCGTCCCTTGATGCGGGCTTTGGCCAACGAGTTTAGCCATTACGCGCATTCTGAGAAGGACCAAATTGAGTTGGCGCTCAGTTTTGTGCAGTCGTTGCCTTATGCGTTTGATGCTGATTCGAAGCATGTGGATGAATATTTGCGTTATCCAGTCGAGACGCTTGTGGATGGCTGCGGCGATTGCGAAGACAAGGTGGCTTTGCTGGTGGCCTTGCTTTATGAGATGGACAAGGATTTCGTTTTGCTGGTCTTGCCCGAGCATATGGCGCTTGGCGTGCATTGCGATGAGGTGGAGTCCAGCCGTTTTCTGTTGTTCCATGGCCAACGCTACTATTATATGGAAACCACGATGCCCAATTGGCAAATCGGGCAGATTCCAGAGGATTATCGCTCTGCTGAGATAGAGGTAATCCCCGTTGACGATACGCCCAGTTTGCTCATCAAAGGCGTTCACTTCGAGTCGCAGTCGACTTTCGTCTATGAAAAAGCGAACTGCACCCTTCAGGTTGATTTGCACAATCTTGGCCCTGGACAAGTGACGGATTTGGAACTGGTTGTGCGTGTCATTGAAAAAGGGAAAAACCGTTTGCTGGCAGAGCAACACTATTCGCTCAACAATATGCGGGAGGGTGAGTTGCGCACCGAAACGCTGTCGCTCAAGAGTCTGATTCGGGAAAACAGCATCCTGCAGGTAGAACTTTCGGGTGCTGAGGTCGCGCCACAGTATTACGAGATGGCTTTGGACTACAAAAAGGTCAGGAATTGATTACTCCACCACTATCTCGTCCATGAAAATCCACGAATCGTAACCGCTTCCAGGCAAGCCTTCGGGAATCAGGCCGGGATTTTTCACCACGATGCGCAAGTAACGGGTTGAAAGGTTAGGCATTTCAAAACGCTCGCGGAAGGAGTGATTACCTTTCAATGGTGTCTCAGTCGCGACGGCGAAAGTTTTGTTGGGCTTGTAGTTCTTGCCATCATTGGAAGTGTATACTTCAACTTCGTCAGGGCGCAGAATCCAGTCGTGGGCATTGACCAAAAAGCCGATATTCAGTGCGTTGACCTTGGTCGATTTACCCAAATCGATTTCGATGTCGGCATCGATGCCGTAAAACCCTTGCCAATGGCCGTCCTTGTAGTCGTCGCTGCCGAGGGTGCCGTCAACGAGGGCGCCATCGCCGCCGCCCGAATATTCGGGGCGGTAGTTGCCTGCCGGACTATTGAGCTGCTTCAACTTGCCCATCGCTTTGTGATAGTAGAAATAGCGTTCGGCGTTTATGGCTTCGCCCAATGCGTTGAAGCAGGCCGCTTTGACGAGGCAAGGTCGTTCCAAGACAATGGGTTTTTGATAGACAGAGTCGTTGGCTGTGACTTCTTTCCCATCAATAGTGTAATGGATTTCCTTGTCGGCAAAAATGGTCCGCAGAATGATGGTAGCCCTGCCTTGGCTATCGCTTGCGGATTCGATAAAAGGAAGATATTCAAGCTGTTGCAACTCTCGTGCTACATCATCGTATTTCTTCATGTTGACATCCAGCCAATAGGGGCGGCTTTCGATGTTCCACACTTTGACGTATTCTTTTTTCAATTGTTGAAGGTGCCATAGCAATCCGTTAATCATGTGTCGACTAGATTCAACATTTTCCTCTGTGGGATCTTGAAATGTTTTGTAGAATTGACAACGAGCAACATTGCGGAGGGCGCACCATTTCATCCTCATAATCGAATAGATGGCATTGTCTATCATACCCTTGTTTTTTTCGATTTTTCCGACTGTAGCCCAGTATTCAATTAGGTCTAAATGATCCAGCTTTTCATATAATAATTGGTTGGCCTTCCTAGTGGAATCTGTGATTTGAGATGGGTAAAATGGGGTAATATGTTCAGTCAATGCGCTAAACTTCCCAATGTCGTCGATTTTGGATATTTCGGAGATGCTGTCAAGAATTTTGAGTATCTTGTCGGAGGTGCTTCCAAAGAAATGGTTAGTAAAGTTGGCATCGATATTGCGCTCAGCCGTCGAAACAGCGTTCCAACTCATCTCGGCACCATACGCGAGACCATATAATGCACTGTTAATCAATGACTCGCCGAAGTCGTCCCAGCAGGTGTTGATGACACCGAGTGCACCGTTTTTGTAACCATCGCGGCAGAGGTTGGTGATGTTGGACTGAAACTCATAGTGTTTCGGCCACACCCTTTCCGAAAGGCTCATGCCTGGGGCAACGAAAAACTTGTGTCCCGAATTGACGTAGGGCTTCAGGAAGTCGTTGAAGTCGTCCTTGACCACATAACTCCAGGCGATGAGGAAAATGTCTTTGTCCAGATTTTCAAGGATTTCGGGATGCGAGTCGGCGATGTCGCCCCACATCATCACGCGCTTGCGATAAGGGCGCAGCATTCGGTTGACGCGGTTGATATGCTTGTAATATGCCGTCGTGGCTCCCACGGAATCGACATAGGCTTTGGCCAAACCTTGTCCAAGGCTTTCCGTCTCGTCGCAGTTGATGTTGAAATACGGTGATTTATAGGCCCTTGCTACCTCGCGAAGATGGTCTTCGAGGAATTTGTAGGTCTCTTCGTTGGCGGGGTTGAGGTTCCATTTGGTGTCGGCCAGGTGGCTGTAGAACGGGTTGCACAGAATCTCCTCAAAATGTCCGAAACATTGTTGGTTTCCAATGATTTGAATGTGGAAGGGACGGCAAAAGTCCTCCAGCTCCTTGATTTCCTCGGCGGTGAAGGAACCATCGGGCGAAATGTCGGGGTGACATTTCGTCTTGAAGGTGTGCTCGGTGTAGAGCGAGAAGGCGTTGAGTTTACACTCAGCCAGTTGCGGGATGAGGCGCTTCAGATACTCCATCTTGACGATGGGACCTCGGCTGATGTCATCTTGCCAGGCGCGAATCTTAAAATTGGGCCAGTCGGTGATGTCCATGCAGGGCAGGCTGATGTCGCCATTGCCGTTCAGCGCGGCGTAGCGGAAGAGTTGTTTCAGGCTTTGGGTGGCATAGAAGAGTCCCGTGTTGGTGGTGGCTTCCATCCGGATGGAGTTGCGGCTGATGCTCATCCTGTAGGCTTGGTCCTCGTTTTCGCTCACGCCGAGGTGGTCGGTCTTGACCATCTCGATGAAATGCCTGCCCTTGACCACGCTGCGTGAAAACAAGGTCTTCTTCGGACTGATTTGTTCCAAGTCCTGCTTGAGCATGGTCACGATTTGGCTGATTTCGGCATCGGAGGCATCGTAGGTCAGCACGACGCTTTCGTCCCAAACGAATTGACCCTCACGCGTTTCGACTTGTTGCGGGGTGGGGAGGATGTGGGTGTTTTGCGCCGAGGCGGAAAATCCCAAAAAACAGAAGATGAAAAGGAATTTGACTCTCATGGATGGAAAATTTCTGCAAAGATAGCAACAAAAAGAATCAATTTGCCACAAAAGTCGATAATTGATATGATGCGTTATTGTTGTAGCTTTGCTTCTTCCAACCGTTTCTCAATATGCGCAAAGATTTTCTTGTAGGCGGAGCAAAGGAAAGTCTTGCTGCGGAAGTCGCCTGACTTGAGGAAACCATCGTGGAGGCAACCGCCGTGGCAGATGTCTAACCATTTACAACTTTTGCAACTGCCTTTCTCAATGTATTCCGAACGCTTGTAGATTTCACTTTGCTTGATGCGAGGCAGTATTTCCGAAAGTGTTTCCTGGTGCAGGTTGCCGTATGAATATTGCAGCAAGTCATCATCGCAGAAGCGACCGCAGGGCATCACATCGCCAGTTGGGGCAATGGCAAGGAAATTGTCTTGACAATTCCTGCCGAACATGCAACCCGTGGTCTTTTTGGAAACGATGTTGCTGGCAATCTCCACGAAGTTGGATTCGGTGATTTCGCCTTGGTTGTCGTCTAACCACAAGTCGAATAGTTCTATTGACATTTGGGCGTATTCCGCAGGCGTGATGCCGTATTCGTCCAAATGGTTGGAGGCCTCGCCTGCTGAAAACAAGGGGTTGAACTTGAAACTCAACTTGTTTTCTTTCATGAAGTTGTAGAGTTCGGGGATGTGGCCAATATGTTTCTTTCCTGCCACGACGATGCATCCTGGGCTGATGCCCTTCTCCCTGCAAAGCGCGAGTTTCGACATAATAATGTCGAAAGTGGGTTGGCCGTTGATGCCCACGCGTTGTTGGTCGTGGATGGCCTTGGTGCCGTCCAACGAAAAATCTGGGCGGACATTGTATTGCAAAAAGAGGTCGATGAATTCTTCCGTGACCAACGAAAGATTGGTTTGGATGCTGTTTTGGTAGTTGATACCTTCCAACTCCTGTTGCATGAAGGCGAAAATCTCACGGTAGTTGTCGATGCCCCACAGCAAAGGCTCGCCGCCATGCCAAATGAAGGTGACCTTTTGGCGCGGATGGGTTTTTCAGATAGTCCTTGATTTGAAGGACGATTTGCTTGGCAAAAGCAAGGCTGAACGTGTCCTTGTGGGTCTTGGTTTCGTTGCTCAAATAGCAGTATTTGCAACGGAAGTTACAGGAGTAAGTGGGTTTTAGGATGATGACCATAATTGTATTAACCGTTATCTGCCGCCTTTAAACTTTCACCTGGGGGAGAAATGATTTCTAATGATCGCCCGTCTTGCAACTTACCTTCTTCTATATGGTTTTTGGTATATGTTTGATAAAACAAACGAGTTACTCCGGTTCGATAGTTTCTTGCCTCAAAAACCGCAGTGACGAGAGTCGTTTCGTCTTCTCTCAAGAAGTCCCGTATTGTTAGTTTTTGATTATCATATAATTTTTTTATCTCTTTTGAAGTTTTGTTTTTTTATGCTTTCTTCAGTAATACGCATTGCCTCTATTACAAAAGTGTCGTATGGCCTAATTCGAACCTTGGACGAAGGATGAGACTTTTCATATTTATAGGAGTAGTACCTCCCGTATATCAAAGGATCCGCTTTACCACAAATAACAAGATCGTTTTTGTAATTACTTCTTTGATCTTTAGGTTTGTATGAAATGATAAAATTTGCCGAAACTATAATAACGTTTGACAGTCTATTATTGATTATTTTAATTCTGTAATTATTATCTTCATCCGAATGACTTATTTCATCACTAATACTTATTGACGGTCGAGTGTTTTTATACATACGAAATAACCAAGATAGTACTCCGACAATAACACCAGATAATATACCAGAGCATAAAGCAGAGGCATTTTGTTCTATAAATGAAGTCACATTAAGAAATATCATAATAATCGCCATGACAATCATTATAATCATCGTATGGAGCCTCTGAATATTCATCTCCGTATCCGAAATCCTGAAACCTCAAAAGCCTTTGCTTTTCTACTATTCGCTTTTGAATAGTCTCCTGCGCGAATGTTCTTGTACTCATATTGATGGACTTGATTACTGTATTATTGCCATAGTTTTCTGACAATCATACCTTTAATAGTAAATGAAGTGTTTTTAGATGGCTCAGGATTACGATAATGAACAGCAGGTTCCACACACCTTATGTAAACCTCTTTTGTCCCGTTTGCTTGCAACACAAGAGACTGAACAGAATTATAATCATATTCAAAGAGTACTGTTACAGTGAATGGGTTGTAATTCTTAAGTACTGCATAGAGGCATTTGTAATACGAGTTCATACTTTCGAAATCCCATTTTATTTTTCCTTGGATTTCTACACCTCCTATATCTTCAGAAGAGCAAATCCCATTGATGCTGTATTCTCAATCTTTGTTGGATGAATAATCTTGATTGTTGATGTTGACCTTCACATCTTGCCCATAGCAATAAGTGAACAATCCTGCGAAAAGCATTGCTGCTACCATAAGAACCTTAAGTTAGACTTTTGTTTGAAGTTTTGAATACCGCAAAATTACACATAAACATTCCATTCCAGAAATTTACACCTAACTCATTTTACCAATAAAACTGAATTGTTTTCCAACAAACACATAACTAGAAGTTTGTTTTCTCACTCTCAAGATACTCCGAACAAGCCCTAAAGAAATCGCAATCCAACGCCTTGCTAATCTCAAAGAGCAGCGGCATGGTTACCCTCTTTTGGCGGTAGGTTTTGTAGATGTTTTCGGGAGTGCAATGCACTTGCTTGGCCAGCCAGGTGCCCGTGCGACCTTGACGGGCGAGTTCGGCTTTGATGAGTTGGCCGAGGTGGAAATTTGCTTGGTCTTTTTGGGATGCTTCTTTCATGGCGTAGGTAGGTTTTTGAGGTCGTTGCCCTTGCCCGAAATGCAATGAAAGAAAGCGCTCACCTTTCGTTTGATTGCTTACTAAAACTGAAGGCTCTGCAAAGCCGTTGACACTAATAAGCACGAAAAAGTTTGCGCCTAAAAAACGCAAACTTTCCGCTCGCTTATTCTCGTGTCTAAAAGTTTTGCAGATTTTAAGTTTGAGAACAAGAGCGTAAAGCCCTAAATTATAGTATGTTGTTTAATTCTTGATGATGGTTGTTCTTTTTATTCGTTAATTATCTGTTTAGCCCATTCGGGCATTTCGTCCACATATCTTTTCGCGATTTTGCCGTCGGACAGGCGGATGAGAATCTGCTGCTCGGCATCATCGACGGAATTGTCATATAAATAGGTGCGGTCAACCTTGGTGGCGATGTACTTGCAATTCAGCACGGATTTCTGGTAACGCGAAATGATTTTGGCAATGGGCACATCATGGCCGCCTTCCAAAACCCGTTTCGCAATTCTTGATGCATTGATAATGGGTGAGTTTGTGCAGACAAAAAACACACGAACAAAGAATCCTGCTTCCTTGGCTCTGAGAATGTACTCGACCTTGTCAACCGCCGAAAGAGGTGAAGGATTTTGCTGGTTACGGAGGTCTTTCCGCTTCCGTTGGGACCCGCAATCACAATCAATACCGGTTTTTTGCCTTTTTCAACCATTAGTTGTTCCCGTATTGCTTTTGGTACATTTCTCCGATTTCTTGGAAATAGCGTTCAATGGCTTTGGAATACTTTTCCTTGGCTTCCTCCGCCACTTCCCGCATGATATACGCCAGCATCTCGTCGGTGGGTTCTTCCATCGAGGTCAGGCGGTAAGCGTTGATTTCCTTCTCTGACATGGTTCGAGATTTGTTTTCAACGGCAAAAATACTGATTTTTTCGATAAAACCACTATCTTTGCGCAAAATTCTAGGACTATGATTAGATTGGAAATCTGTGCCAACGGCATCAAGTCGTTGCAGAACGCGATGGACGGCTGCGCCCAGTGCGTGGAATTGTGCGAATGCCTCGAGGTGGGCGGCGTCACGCCCTCGTTCGGCACTTTGGCGAAGGCCATCGACATCTCTTTCATCCCGATGCGTGTGCTTATCCGGCCGCGACCGGGCAACTACATCTACGACGAGGAAGAAGTCGAGATGATGAAAACAGACATCATGCTCTGCAAGAAACTCGGCTTCGAGGGCGTGGTCATCGGAGCCTTGAATGACAAGGGCGAGCTTGATGTTGAGACGATTAAGGCCTTGATGGAGGCTGGCGAGGGGCTGAAGTTCACTTTCCATCGTGCCATCGATGCCTGCGCGAAGCCTTTCGAGGCCGTGGAGCAGCTGATAGAGCTCGGCTTCGACAAAATCCTGACTTCGGGCGGCAAGCCCACTGCGTTGGAGGGCGTCCCGATGATAGCGGAGATGCAGCTGCGCTATGGCGACAAAATCGGCATCATGCCGGGCGGCGGCATCAACCTCGGCAATGTGAAGGAAATCCTCGACATGACGGGTGCGGTGCATTGCCACGCTTCGCTGGCGCATTGGGTGCCGCGCTTCAACGAGAAACTTTATCCCAACCAAAAGGACGCGACTGGTGCCACGATGGTCTGGACCGAGTCGAACAAGGATTTGATTTACGAAATGGAGAAGATTTTGAATCCGTTTTGATAGCACTGTCTCATCGCAAAAAATGAGATTTTTGACATTTCCAATGAAATAAAAAGTGAGATTTTTGACATTATCGATGAAATAAAAAGAGAGATTTTTGACAAATTTGTATTTTTGCAGAGAATTATACAGGAATCAAGATGTCAATCAACACTTTCAAACGGAAGATATACGACCGACTGCTCAAGTGGAAAGCCGAACGTCAGGGCCAGTCAGCCATTCTCATACAAGGTGCCAGGCGTGTTGGCAAATCAACGATAGTCGAGCAATTTGCGAGGCAGGAATATGAATCGTACATTTTGATCGATTTCTCCAAATGCTCGCAAGAGGTGTTCAATCTGTTCAGCGACATTTCAGACCTTGATTATGTGTTTATGCGGCTCCAACTGGCGTATGGAGTCAGTTTGCATGAGCGCAATTCGGTCATTGTTTTCGACGAAGTGCAGCGACAGCCGTTGGCCCGGCAGGCCATCAAGCATTTGGTGGCCGACGGACGTTATGACTATATCGAGACAGGTTCATTAATCTCAATCCGAAAGAATGTCAAGGACATCATCATCCCGAGCGAGGAGACCCGCGTCAATATGTATCCTATGGACTACGAGGAATTCAGATGGGCTTTGGGCGACACGACCACCATTCCTTTGCTGCGCTCGATTAGCGAGAAACCTGTGCCGCTGGGAGATGCTGCCCATCGAAAACTGTTGCGCGATTTCCGGCTTTATATGCTTGTGGGAGGAATGCCACAAGCTGTGAACAAATATCTGGAAACCAACAATCTGGCTGAAGTGGACAACACAAAGAGAGAGATTCTTGATCTTTATGACGGTGATTTCATGAAAATTGACGATTCAGGAAAATTGTCGATGCTGTTCGCGGCCATTCCGTCCGAGTTGAACAAGAATGCTTCGCGCTATCAGGTGTCAAGCGTTGTCGAAAACGGCAGGGCTGACCGCATGACGGAATACATCGCCGACTTGCGGGAGTCGATGACGGTCAACATGGCCTATCACGTCAACGACCCCAATGCGGGCATGTCGTTCTACAAAGACCTCGACCGTTACAAGATGTTTGTCGCTGATACGGGGCTATTCGTCACCCTTGCCTTCCGAGACAAGGACTTCACCGAAAACGTCATTTACCAAAAGTTGTGGAACGACAAACTGAGCACCAACCTTGGCTATCTGTATGAAAACGTGGTGGCCCAGATGTTGAGGGCGGCGGGCAACGAATTGTTCTACCACATTTGGCCTACCGAAAACGGCAAGCGCAACTACGAAATCGGTTTTTTGCTGGCAAGAAGAAACATGGTCTGCCCGATTGAGGTAAAATCGTCGGGCTACAGCACCCACGCCTCGCTTGACGCGTTCTTCAAGAAGTATCCCGACAGGATTCTTGACCAATACCTTGTTTATTCCAAAGACATCAAGAGAGAAAAAGGAGTGCAATATTTGCCGTTTTACATGACCATGTTTTTGTAATTTAAAAGATCCAACGATATGAAAAGAATAATACCCCTGCTAATCCTTGCGCTTGCTTTCGTCGCCTGCCAGAAAGTCGAAAAGCCCAATGTCGTCGTGCAAAGCCTCAACCAAGGCTGGACGCTCACGAGCGACACCTTATCTATTAGTATTATGCCCGTCACGGTGCCTTCGGTGGTGCAGCAGAGCCTTTATGAAAACGGCATCATCCCGCATCCTTATCTCGGTACGGTGGAAAATGAACTTTTGTGGATTTCCGACCATCCTTGGGACTACACCTTGCATTTCGATGTGGACAAGGAGTTGTTTGAAAAACAGGTTGTTGAATTGGAATTTGAAGGCATCGACACCTACGCCGAAGTTTCTTTGAATAGCTATGGGCTTTTCTCTGCCGACAACCAATTCCGTGAGTGGAAAGCGGATGTGAAGCCATTTTTGGAGGAGAAGGATAACCTTTTGGAAGTGCATTTCGTCCGTTACGACAGCACGCAAATGGCTTTGTATGAGCAACATCAGCCCCAATTGCCTGAAAAATATGCCGTCTCGCGCAAGGCACCTTACCAACACGGCTGGGATTGGGCGCCGAAATACAAGAATGTGGGCATCTGGAAGCCTGTGAAGTTGGTGGGTTGGAACGAGGCGAGATTGGAGAACGCCTATATCGTCACGCAGGCTGCAGAAATAGGGAGAGCAGAACTGATGCTTCATTTGGATGTTGAAAGTGTTGAGGATAAAGATGTTACTGTTGAGATCGGTGCTTCGATAGGCTCGGCAACCTTATCCATTACGCAAAAGCAAAGGTCCCTGAGCTTGTCGAAGGGCCGTCAACATACAGTATTGCCTATTATCATCGACAATCCTCAATTTTGGTGGCCCAACGAAATGGGCGAACAATCGCTTTATGTCTTTGATGTAGTCCTGAAAGACGGTGATAAAATTTTGGATTTCAAGAAAATATGTTCTGGTATTAAAACCATCGAGATGGTGGATGAGCCTGACGGTATCGGTCGCGCCTTCTATTTCAAGGTGAACGACGAACCGTTTTATGCCAAAGGTGCCAACTACATCCCCGAGGAGATGATTGAGACTTGGGTCAATCCCGACAACACCTTGCGCCTGCTTCGTGAGGCCAAGGATGCGCATTTCAATATGTTGCGTGTGTGGGGCGGAGGTGTTTATCCCTCCGACGACTTCTTCAACATCTGCGATTCGTTGGGCATTATGGTTTGGGAAGATTTCATGTACGCTGGCTCGATGTATCCCTATGATGAAGCTTTCTTGAAAAATGCCCAAATCGAGGCTGAAGAGCAGGCGAGGCGTTTGGGGGCACATCCTTCGTTGGCCTTGTGGTGCGGTGGCAACGAAATCTCGGAAGGCTACTACAACTGGGGCTGGCAACAGTCACTGAATTGGAGTGAGGAAGACGACAAGGCCATCAAGGCGGGTTATGACCGACTCTTTGAAGACATTCTGCCTCAATCTGTTACCGATTATGATGCCACGCGACCCTACTGGTCCAGTTCGCCCTCGAAAGGCTGGGGTCGGCCCGAGAGCCTGACCGAAGGCGATGTGCATTATTGGGGCGTTTGGTGGGGCGAATTGCCTTATGAGATCTATCGCGAGAAGGTTGGCCGCTTCAACAGCGAATACGGCTACCAAAGCTATCCCGATTACCAAACCTTGCTGAAAATCGCGCAAAGCGAGGCGTTGAGCAAGGATGCTGAGGTCGTCGCGGCGCACCAAAAACACGCGCGCGGCACTCGACAGATTGACGATTTCATCCGAAAATACTATCCCTATTCCGATGATTTTGAGGAATATGTGTATTTGAGCCAACTCTCGCAGGCCTACGGCATGGAGATTGCGATTGAGGCACACCGCACGGCGAAGCCTTACAACATGGGCACGCTTTATTGGCAACTCAACGACGCTTGGCCCGTCACTTCGTGGTCGTCCATCGACTACTACGGCAACAAAAAGGCACTGCAATACAAGTTGAAGACCTTGTATGCGCCCGTGTTGCTCTCGCTTGACCCAAAAGACCACGGCGTTTTCGTGACTTCCGACTTGATGTGCGACTTGAAAGGCAACTTGAAAGTGAAAGTCGTCGATTTTGAAAGAATAGTGCTGTTTGAAAAGGCAATGAATGTACAAGTTCCGACCAATGGCAACGAGAAATTCCAAATTGAAGGTTTGGCTGAATGTTTGGCGAAGGCCGACAAAACAGCGGTTTATGTGAAACTTGAACTTGTTGAAAATGAAAATCTTTTGTCCGAGCGTTACTGCTATTTGGCTTATCCAAAGGACCTGAAATTGCCCAAGGCGCATCTGGAATGGAAGGTTTCGAAGGAGAACGGGCAAACCGTTATCGAAGTCAGTACGGATGCCTTTGCCAAGGAGGTGCAGGTGTATTGCACCAACGGTATGGGCGGCTTCTCGGACAATTTCTTCGACTTGGAGGCTGGGCAGACGAAGCGCATTGTTTTTGAGCCGGCCCTTCGACAGGCTCAGGGACCTAGGGCCGTTGAGCCTGTCGAAACGCCCGATTTGATGTTTGGTGTGCGCTGTCTGAATGGAATCTAAGGATACTTTACCTGCAAAAAGTTACTACGAAATTGCTAAAACACCTGCAAAAAGTTACTATAAAAACTTGTTTTTATCTGCAAAAAGTTACTATATTTGCGGCGTAATACTTGCAAAGAGTTACTTTTGTTATGTATAAGAGAAAGATAGTCAAGTTTTTAAGTGATTGGATTTCGAGGAGTTTTTGTGGGCGCGTGGCGTGAGCGAGTTGGCCGTTGAAACCTTGCGCGAGGCGTTTCTCAACCAGTCGCCCGTCACGAGTTTCGTGCACGAACAGATGATGAAGCATTATCGCGAGTACCTGATTGTTGGCGGTATGCCAGAAGTGGTGGTTACCTACAATAATAATCCGGATTTTGCGGCCACTTTGTTGCAGCAACGGAAGATCATCCAAAGCTATCGCGACGACATCTCCAAGTATGCAGCCGAGCAAAAGACCAAGGCGAAGCGTTTTTTCGATGCCATTCCTTCCGAACTCAGCAAGCAGAAGAAGCGTTTCATACTGAAGAATATGGAGCAGACGGCCTCAATGCAAAAGTATGAGGATGCGGCTTTGTGGCTCGACGATGCGGGCGTGGCTTATTTTTGCTACAACTTGCACTCCTTGGCATTGCCTTTCGAGCAGGAGGAAAACCGCAGCCTTTTCAAGGTGTATCTGCTCGACACGGGCTTGCTTTGCGCGCTGTGGAACGACAACACCCAACTCAAGGTGATGCAAGGCGAAATCGACATCAACGAGGGGGCGTTGACGGAGAATTTCGTGGCAGCCGAATTGCGCAAGCATGGGCGGAAGTTGCATTATTATAATCGCAAGAGCCGTCAGGAACTGGACTTCTTGTTGGCCGAAAATAACAAGGTGACAATAGTGGAGGTAAAGTCGGGCGACGAATACCAACGCCATGCTTCGGTGGATACGGCATTGCGCGAACAGCCGGAAAAGATTGGTAAGGTAATGGTAATGAGCAAGTTCAATTTGGAAAAGACGGAAAACATCCTTTATGTACCTTTATATATGGCG
This sequence comes from Bacteroidales bacterium, assembly GCA_017460915.1. Taxonomy (GTDB): domain Bacteria; phylum Bacteroidota; class Bacteroidia; order Bacteroidales; family F082; genus Limimorpha. Next base: position 34,125 of record JAFUAA010000049.1, read on the forward strand.
GCATTTATATGAAAATTTGAAAAAAAATCACGCCAACCTGTAACTTTTTCGCCGTTTTTCCGTATTACGGTTGTTGACACTCAAATGGGAGTACCACAATCGTCCTTATAGCGTCATTGCGGTTTTGACCCGCAATCCCTTGAACGCGAGGCTGTCATCTCCGCGCACAGGGGATGGCGGATGTTCCTCCGCCATGACGGTAAAAGTATTAGAGAAGTGAAGCCCGGTCAAGTGTCAAAAGTGGTAAACGGACAAACATCCAAACATCAATAAAAATGAAAACAAGAATGATTTTGGCAGCCATGCTGCTGCTGGCCTTCGGAACGGTGAGGGCGCAAGTAGGTGAACCTGAAAAACAGGGACAAAAACAGGATAGCACAACGACAAGCTACACGACCGAAATGTCGCAACTCCAAGAGCAAATCTCAGAAAGGATGCGCGAATTGGGCATGGCGCTCCAGCAACTTTCTGACTCTGTGGATTGGAAACAGTTTGAGCGCGACATGGAACAGTGGGGCGCAGAAATGGAGCAATGGGGACGAGAGATGAAAAAGAGGGGCGAGCAGTTTGAGAAGAGTTTTAACCGTCCTTTCAACGAAAGCCTACCCAAAAAAGGCAAGCCCGAAGTGAGTTCGGTCAAGGTGTGCGGCTCGGGCGACGTGCGTATTCGGCAGGTGACCGACGGCTTCTCGCTGATGCGCGGCGACAAGTTCACTTCCAATTATGATGTGTCCGACGGTGCTGTGATTCTGATGGGTTCAAGCGACTATAAGGTTGCCATTCAGCAACTTGAAAGCCTTTATGTCACGGGTTCTGGCGATGTCTTTGGGCAGGGGATCCTCAAGGGCAAAAACCTTGCGATTTATGATTTCAGCTCGGGCGACGTGTGCATGTCGGTGGATTACGACACCATCTATGTGAAAATGAGTGGTTCGGGCGATGTTGCGCTCAGCGGGCGATGCAAGGTGCTCTATGCCGACTTGATGGGTTCAGGGGATTTGAGGATTACGCAGTTGGTATGTGGCGAGACGAACGTCACGGCCACAGGAACGGGCGAGGTGTATGATGGCAAGTCAAGAGATGTCATCTCGTATTCCAGTAATTGGAAACGGTGGCGATGTGAACGTGGCTTGTTGTTCATCCCCAACTGGCAGGGCTTTGAGGCTGGACTTAACATGCTGATGAATCCCATCGCTGACATTTATACCGATGGTGGCGGAACGGAGGGTATGGAACTGAACCCGCTGCGTAGCTGGTATTTCGGTTTCAACATTGCCAACGTGGGCATTGCCTTCAACCGCAAGCATACAGTGGGCTTGTTTACGGGCGTTGGCATCGGCTGGAACAACTTCAGCTGGAACAACGACGTGACCATCGAATATGACCCTGACAATGTGGTCTATACCGTGGTGCCTATCGACCACGAAAACCCGGTCAAAAACAGCAAATACGGAGCGTTGTTTCTGCAAATGCCGCTGATGCTTGAGGTTTGTCCTGCCGGAAGTTTGTACATCGATGCTGGCGTGACGGCGGGGCTGCGCTTCGCCCAGTGGAACAAGGTGCGCTATGAGGACGGCTCGAAGGACAAGCATTATTTCTCATGGCCGCTCGACCAATTCAAGTTGGATGCCTCGTTGCGTGTTGGAGGCAGCGACCTGGGCTTCTTCGTCAATTATGCCCTGCTTCCCATCTTCAATTTCGGCAACGAAAAGGCTGCGCATCCATTGAGTTTTGGGTTCAGTATTGTTTTCTGATTGACGAGCATTTACTCCCGCTTCGCGTCATTGTGAACGCAGTGAAGCAATCCAGACCAAAAGCCATTGGTAAAGGCGGGTCTGGATTGCTTCGTCGTTTCTCCTCGCAATGACGCGAAGCGTGTTGGCGCAAAGCGACAACCAATTCTCATAGTTCTGCGATTTCTGCGTGAAAAATCTATTTCTCCATTTTCGCTTGCCAGTATTCCCGCGCATCGGCCAGATGTTCCTCCGCCCGTTGCTGCGCTTCCATCGCTATCTCGGTGGTGACGATGGCGATTTCTTGTTTGGTGCGGTGTAGCCCTGCGTTCACCAAGTCGTTGATACTGGCATAGCGTCCTTCGCTCCAACGATAAATGGTTCTGCCAATGAAAGAAGTGGGCAATTCCTCATTCTCAAAATTGGCGTTTCCCATTGCTGCAAAAGCCCAATCCGATTCCAAACGGTAGCGAAGCATCTCCATTTTCATTTCCAACGCGGCGTCGGGTTCGGTGGTGGCCATGCTTACGGTTTCTTTGGTCTTCAATGGCGACAACTCAGCCAAAGCTAAAGATTCGGTTTTTTCTATGTTGGAATTTTGTGTTTTCGTTTTTTCAATAGGTTGAGATCCAATAGGTTGTGCGTTGACAAATTGAACGGTTCTTCTCGGAATGAGGCGCATCGGTTCCTCGGTGAGGTTTAGTTGGGTTTTGATAGGCTCCAGCTCGGTCAACAGCTCTTGTTTCGGCAAGGTCTCATTGGGTTTCCAAACCAGCGTGAACAATAACCCGGCAGCGGCCGCCGCCGACGCGATTTTGACGTACATCGGGATGACGGGAGCCTTGTTTCTTGAATGTCGGCCCTTTGACATTAACTTCGACTTGTCTGGGTAGGCGATTTCGGGTGCTTCCAAATGGGGCAAGTCTTCAGTGATTTCGTCCCAGTTGAGGCCTTGCGCCGCGACGAATTGCCGCAGTTCTGCCGCCCCTTCGGGGCTGAGGTTGCCCTCCGCATAATCAAGGAGGAAGGCTTCGTAGTTGTCGGTAGTGATGTTCATGGCTCGGTGTCTATGAGGTTGTCGATGCTTTTCAGTTTGTTTTTCAGTGCGGTGCGGGCGCGGAAGATGTTCACCTTCACTTGCGCCTCGCTCATGCCCGTGATGTCGCCGATTTCCTGGTACGAGTAGCCCTCGTAGTCGCGGAGGAGGAGGGCGTTGCGTTGGGCTTCGGGCAGGTTGCCCAAGGCTTTGTGCAGGATTTCGTTGACGTCAGGGTAGTGGGGTCGCTTGTCTTTCAGTTCATTGGGCGCGATGTCGTCGATGCGTGTCGTGCGCAGGTTCTGTCGGATTTCGTCAATCATGGCGTGGTGGGCGGTGGTGAAGAGGTAGGATTTCGCTTTGTCGAAATCCACCGTCTCGACCTTTTCCCAAACGCGGGCAAAGCTCTCCTGCACCACGTCCTCGGCCTGCTCGCGGTTGCGGAGGCTCGAGAACGCGAAGCGGAAAAGCCTGTCGGCGTATTGCTCCACGCATCGGTTGTACTGACTTCTGTCCATCGTTTGCAAAGGTAATACGGAGTTTTGGGAAAAAAGTTACACTTGACAAAGAATTTTTTTGTTTTATAATCGCAAAAACGAATTGTACACAATTCTAAAATGAATCGTACAAAAAAAACGAAAAGTGGGCGCGTCGGATTCTCCTCGATGCGCCCACTTCGCTTATAAGCCCTCTTTGCGGTCGAATGTCGCGTATTTATTCTGCTGCTTCACTTCGCGTTTAAGCCCTATTTTAAGGCTGCTTAAACAGCGTTCAAGGGTGCGACAAAGGGCTGGAATTATGTCACGCTCATAGAACTGCCTCGGCTTGATTGTGTGGTCAATCTTGACTATTTCCTGCTCACAGATATTGCCCGTGTCAAGACCTTCATCAGCCCAGAACCATGTCGCAGCGGTCACGGCTTCATTCCTTTTGTAGGCCCACTTGATGGATGCCGCACCGCGTCCATACGGCAACGGTGACGGATGAAAGATGAGCGTCCCGAAGCGAGGCTCTTTGATAACATCAGTCGGGATTTTCTCCGTCAGCAATGGCGCGATGTTCAGGTCTATCTCCATGCCTGGCAGATACTCCATCGAATCATGGAACACCGTGCAACCGCATCTTTCCACGACCTCCTTCGCGGCGATATACGCCTGTGTTGTGGTCTGTCCTAATATCCTCACTAACATAGTTCCTGGTCTCCTATATATTCAAACCCTTGTACCGCCCTGAAATGGCCGCCAAAGCCACCGCTCCCGTGTTTCATGCCGCCATTGATTGCCGACCGGCTGAGCGTCTTGATGGACTTGCTTTTGTCGGCGAACTTCAGCGCACCGCTTACCTGCACCCATTTGGACGACTTGCGCAGGGCACGGCATAGTTGCGGATGCGAGGTGTGGAACAATGTGGTGTACTTGCGCCCACACCGCCCTTGGCCCTCAAGATGGAGCCTGCACACCTCATTCAGGAAGGCCGTGCCCACACCTATGCCCTGCCACTCTGGTAAGACTACCAAACGAGTTGCCCGATAGTGCCCGCCCTGAAACATGGGACATACTGCCAAATGCGCCACAGGCTCGTCACCGGCAAAGCAGATGAAATACTGGGCCGCGATGGGCATGGGCAGATCTAAATAGTAATGCGGCTTAAAATAACCCCATCGCGTTCCCGGAACCCGATAAATTGAGAGTTCGATTTCAGGTCTTTGCCGAAGGCAGTCGCGGGTGTAGAACCGCGCCTCGTTTGTGTTGTACACCCAATCGGGTTGCAGCCACTCAATCACATCAAAGTGGGGAGTGAGCAGGACAATTTTGCCTTTGCCGCGCCTCCAGCTCTTTGCGAAGGCCGCCGCGCCTATCTTGGCAATCTGGCGGTCAATTACACTGGTAAACTCGTCCACGACCGCGATTTCAGGGTGTTCGCACACAAGGCGGGCCAGACCTGCGCGGAACTGCTCGCCATTTGAAAGCACTTTGAAGGGTCGGAGCCATGCCGGGACATCGCCAAGACCGACAGCAGACAACGCGCCGGTCACGGTGTTGAAGTCGCCATCGGGACAGATGTCGTCGATGATGGGACGGTCTTCGTGCCATCCGGCATAAAGGTCGTAGAGCGGAACGCCCGGAAACATCGCCTTTCCGATGCTGCTCTTTCCGCTTCCCGACCTCCCGACGATGAGGCCAATTTGCCAGTCCATGTTCTCGATGGGCAGTTCTGCCGCGTGCTGCCATTGGTAGCCCGTTTCGGCGTTGAACAGGGACTTCACGCGCTCTGCCCTGTAGCTGGTGAAGTCCTCACAGGTGTGGTTGATTTCGATTCTCATACCGTTACAACTTTAAGTTTTAGACCAAGGTTCAATTCCTTCAGACGATTGAACGTGTCGATCTGGTTCTGCTCGTCTGTGCACATTACCACAATGCCGTATTGCGGGTGGTAGGTGTAGCTTTTCTTCTTGTTTTCCATCTTTGTATGTATTAGGTTGTCTTTTTTTGTCTATTTTTGCGGTCTCCTACATTTACAAAAATAAGGTGCCACAACACCGAGAGGCATACGGCCTCTGCCGTGGTGTTGTGGCACCTTTGTCATTGTCGGGGGTAGGAGCCCGACTTTGGAGGCGGGGGCCTTTTCTATGCCCTGCCAGTTTTATGCTGTGGCAGGTACTACGCCGTGTTCGGCATAGTACCTCACCACTTTCTTGTTTTCCACTTCAGGAACAATGATTGTTTCGCCAGTCTTGGGTTGACTGGTCGGCAGAAGGCCGTTGAGTGCGGCCATATCAAGTGCCGCTTCTGCCGTGCCGCAATGCTGCACCGCGATGTCCCAAAGGGATTGTCCCGATTGTACAGTTATCGTCTTCATCAGCTTTGGGGGTTGTCGTCGATTGTATTTGGATCAGTCGCTTGATAGGGTGTGGCGGCCATGTACAACAAACCTGTAAGCACCGGCTCGCCCGTGGACTCGAAGGCAACCCAGCCGAAACCGGCCAGATCTTCACCGACGAATGCACCTATGTAAAGAAGGCAGGAAGGGACGTGGAGCACTTCGTCTTGAAAACGATGTGGAAAGAGAACTTCAATTGGGCATTGGAGCATGTCAGAGGAAATCCCGTCAGGAATCCCGGTATCGAAGAGGAAATCAACATCTCAAGACGAGGCATCAAGGAGTTCCTGAATCAAAACCATGACGATTATCTTGCAAAAAACGAAATGATTCGACACATTTCTGACATATTAAGCAAGGCCGAGTATATGGGGGAAACCATGTACAACGGTAGAGTTTCCAAGATATTCAGGACTCAGTTATGCGGCAAGGACAACTATATCATCGTGAACTATAACGACGAAGGAGAACTCAACCTGTACAGCATCACAACAAGCCCGAAAGTTCTGGTGGATATAAAGAAATAAGCCATCCAAACTGCCTCGTGGAACTACAATCCACGCTCTCGTTTGAATGACTTACGACTGCAAAAATACAAAACTTTTGAATAATGCAACAAAAAACTGAAAAAAAAATGACACCTGAACAATTCCAGCAGCGCATCCACGAAATGAGGGAACAGTTCGGCGAACTCTTCGACCGCTATGGCCTCATGATCGTGGGCAACGTGGCCGTCAGCTGGTTCAAGAAGAACTTCCAGAACCAGGCATGGGGCCGCATCAAGTGGAAGGAGGTGCAACGCCGCACACCTGGCACCAAGGCCAACACCTATGCCGCCAAGCACCACCCGGCCCAAACCACCCGCAAGATACTCACCGGCGACACCGGCGACCTGGGCCGATCCATCGAAATCCGTGAGGCCGCCAACGGAACTGTCACCATCTGGACAAACCCGTCCACATTCGGCTCAAAGGAACCCTACGGGCGCGTTCACAACGAGGGCCTCCGCGCAGGGCGCGGCAGCGGCTTCACCATGCCCCGCCGCCAGTTCATGGGCGAACACCCAGAACTCAACGAACTTATTGTCAAAAAACTTGAAGAAAAACTCAATCAAATCGCACAGCAATGATTAAATACCTCTATCTCGAACTCGAAAAGAAGCTTCTCGCCATCAACGACGAACAACCCAAGCCAAGGCCCGTGTTCAAACATTGCGACCTCTGGAACCGTCAGGTCGAGTTCCTTGAGAAGGAAACGCCCTTCCAAACGCCTGCCGTATTCGTCGAGTTCCCCAACGAAATCCAGTGGCGCACCGATGGCCAACACATTCAGGATGCCGACCTCACTATCTGCCTTCATATCGTCACACCATGGTACGCCAACACCGCAGCCGATGTGATTGACAAGAAAGTCCGCGCCATCGCGTTGGAATACCTTGACATCCCCACTGTCCTGTTCCGGCAGCTCCACGGGCAACACGGAACCGTCGAGGACAACAGCGACGACCCGCGAAACCCGAAAGTCATCGGCAACTTCAACGCCCTCACCCGTACCGCGTCCCGTGTCAACCACGACCATGAGCGGTTTGTCGACAGCATAGAGACCTACCAATGCCACCTGAAGGATCTCTCATACAAGGTGGCCACCTTCGCCGTTGACACGGTCAACCTCGCCATCGAATTCGACCCGCATCCGGGACAATCCTAATCCCCGGTCGTGATATACTCCATCTGGTTCGTGCTGCCCTTGAAGATGTAGCCGCATTGGTTCTCAATCTCCATCTCTTCCAAGGGCAGCATGTTCTGTTTCCCAAAGGTCTTTTCTGCCATTGTCATAAACTCCACAATGTACATGTAGCTGCCGTGGAACTCGAAAGCCTTCATCCTTCCTGTCGGGTTGCCCTCCTCGTCCTTTTCCTCGATACCGATGAGACACTTGATCCAGTTCGGCGTTCCCTTGTTGTCGCTTTTGATGTCATAATCATAGATAGTGAACTGTTTCCCCGCCAAGTCTTTTGGGTTCACATTGGGAGCGTCAAGGCTCCTGTTGATTCTGATTTTCTGCGTTAATTCTCTGAGTTTCATTTTCTGTTCTATTTTCTTCATTAGGTTGTAGCCGTCCGCATGGCGCAGAAGGCCGTAATAGCTCGCCCACGAGTCGTCCTTCTTGCATCGTGAGGCGCGGGCGCGTATGTTCTGACGGAGCGTCGTGTAACCCTTGTTGTGGTCGGCAACGTCCTTGTCAGGGTTACGGCGGACAATATAGCCGCAAAACGACACCTCCTTGGTCAGCGGTTGCAGCCTGATGGCCGATGCCTTGGCCCTGATCTGCAACTTGTACCACCAGAAGTTCTGCACCCGCCATTTCAGTTGGTTGGCATCCTCCCGTGTATAGGTGGCAAAGATGCAGTCGTCAGCGTAGCGTGTCGAAAACGGTGCCGCCTGTTTGCTCCACTGGTCAAACTCAAGCATGACAATGTGGTGCATCAGCGGCGAGGTCGGCGTTCCGATAGGCAGGCGGCCTTCCACGAAGCCTACCGTAATCCCAAACTCCACCAGTTCCCGGTCATTCGTCAGCTTGCGGAACTCTCTGCGGAAAACCTTGGGCGTGATGTGGTCGTAGCATTTCCGCTGGTCTATGATGACACAATAGTGCAGGTCGCGCCGATCATACACCACACGCTTCAGCCGTCGGATGACAGAGTTTTTCCTATTTGATGAGGTGATGCCGCAGCCGTGCTTGCAGTTGATGCCGTTTTTGTTGTCGTGCCAGTCGTAATATGGTTTGGCCAACAGGATGAAAAGATACTGCAAAACAAAGGTGAAAAGCAAGGGGCTGTCTATCTTGCGCTCCTTGCCGTTGGGGTTCCGCTTGGTGAGTTTCCTGTATTTGAGATGCTTTTTGTACCCGCCATTGGCTATCGATGCCATGACGGACTTGGCATAGGCTTCCGCGTTGGCCACCATGCGCTCCACCTCTTTTTTATTGGAGTGGCCTTTGGCCGCATTGGTCATCGCGGCAAGCACTATGTCCTTTGTCACTTTCATGGCTCAAATTCAAGTTTGAGCAGTCGGCAAGCATCGGGCATCTCAGCCCAACCTTGCCACCGGCCTCCAATATCCACCGGCTGGTCTTGTATGTCTGCCGCTTCTGGGCACGGGTGACGGGCGCATTCTTTTTCTCTTTGCTCTAAACTTTAGCAGAACCGCAATAGTAGCTGTTCGTATTGCCAGCGGAGTTGTTCGCATTCAGATACCGCGCCGACAGATTGCTGTTGTTCGCGTTGTTGCCTGAACGGACACCGACTCGCCCATCACCCTCGTTCCACATTAAGGGAACTTTGTCCTCGCGCCTTCAGAGGTCTCGGTCACTATGCCGGACTTGGACGCTACGACGCGGCAAAAATAGCGTTTTTCCTTTTTCAAAAACAAAAAAAAACCGCCCCATAGGGCGGTTGTGTGAGCGGGCCATTGCATGGCCCTTGCAGCCGTTGCACGGGGTTGCACCCTATTGCAGTCTCCATCGAACTTGAGCAGAACCGCAAGAGTAGCTGAACGTATTGCCAGCGGAGGTGTACGCATTCAGATACCGCGCCGACAGATTGCTGTTGTACGCGTAGGTGCCTGAACGGACACCGACTCGCGTCTTCTTGCCTGCCGCGCCCCAGTTGTTTTGCACGTAGCAGTAGCCGCAATCGCCTTTCTGGTAGGATGCACCCAAGGCTGCCGGCAACGGCGTGTGGGGCAGTCGGCGACGGGCATAGCCGTTGGCCACCGTGACAATGCTGCCCGCCAGCGCGTATTTGTCCTCGAAGGCATACTTCTCACCGATGTTGATGGCGTATCTGCTTTCATTCACCCATTGTTCCTGTTCGGGTTCCACGTACACCTTCAGCTCGTGTCCGAAGCTGCCCGATGCAGGCGAGGTCTCGCATTGGCCCACAATCTCGCAGCCACCGCCCCAATAGGGGCCGCCGTCGCCGCTCATGTCGCAGCCAAGCATCAGGCCCGTGCGGACGCAAACCTCTATCTCGTAGTCGGTCGTCTCCGTCGCGCTTGCACTGGCATAGCCCGTGAACGTGCCTGTCACAATCTTGTACACACGGCAATTCATCTCGCCATCGGCCACGGTCTTCGGCGCAAACGTGCCCGCTTGGGTCGGGTTCTCGTAACGCCATTCGTGGCCGTTGAAAAGGAAACGCTCGCCTGCCGCGATGCCGAACTCCACAGCGAACGACACCGCAATCTGGGCCTCGAGGGTCTTGCTCAGAGGGCCGTAGCTGCTCAGCCAGTTGCTCGCGTTGGTCGTGCTCTTTGTTTCGCCCGTGCCATAGTAGATGCCAGTGCTGGCCGAGAATGCACGATAGGCCCAAACGTCCGAGCCAACGGCTTTGTAACGCATACCGCCGTTGGCTTCCCATGTGGCCTCGCTGTTGCAGGCATCGACGCTCGACACGCCGCTGCCGAATCTCGATGCAATGCACAGGTTCTTCGTCCCAAAGGCCGTCTCCACGCAGCGAAGGAAGGTGTTCCTGGCGTGGTAGCCGCCTTCGGACACGGGCAACGGCGAAGTGGTGTCATGGTTGTTGTTGCGTGCCCTGGTCATCGTACCAATCTGGCTGATGTTGTTGGTGCGGTAGTGGCCGTTCTCGCGGAACATCCTGCATCCCGAGGCTCCGGCGTTGCCTTTGGAGTAGGTGTCGGCAGCGGGGTAGTTGAAGAAGAACGGGCGCAGTTTGTTCAAACCGTCCTCGGCGATGCTCGTCGGGGGTGATGGGCAGATGCCCGTGGGCTTCAGCGCAAAGGTCTTCACGTCCACCCCGTCCCAAACGTTGGCGTTTGCGCCCAGAATGCCGTTCCATTCCTTGCCGCTGGAGCCAACGACGTTGTCGAGCAGGTACACTTCATCCTTGCGGCCCACGAAGACACCGTATTTAGTCTCGGTGGTCTCCCATGGCTTCAGGTAGTGGCCCACCTCGGTGTCCACGGCCTTGTAGAGCGTCGGATGCGTCATCCGTTTCACGCTGTCCACAGTCTCGATCGAGCACAGTTTCAGGAACGCCACGGGGTCGAAAGCTCCGGCGGCGCAGTATTGCTCGGTGCAGGCCGCGTCGGTGTAGAGCGCGTTGGCCATGCACTCGTCGCGCATCGCCTCGGTGATGCCCACCACAGGCGCGAAATTGCCGTGAATGTCACGCAGCCAGTTGTTTTTCCGCAGTTCCTTGCCGGTCTTGACGGTTTCGCCATCCACGGCGGTCATGTCGACCAGCCCGGGCCGCCAATCCTCAGCCCAGTCGCGGTTGCCTATGACGGCCATTGCGTCGGGGTTGTCTTGGTCGGCGGGGCTGGCGGTGTGGGCGTTGTCGAGCCATGCGCCCACGCAGTATAGCGGCTTGGCGTACTCGCTCTCCTCAAACTGCTCCTTCAGGTCCTTGAAGGCGTTGGCCAAGGCCCTCATCGTGTCCTTGAAGCCGCGCATGTAGCTGATCACGATGGTGCCCGTGGCCTCGTTGCCTCCCACCACCTCTTCAGTGCCCATGTCGTCGGCGGGTTTGCCCGTCGGGTCGATGTTGTGTGTGCCGGTGATTGGCGTTGCCATCTGGTAGTCGACGTATTTACCTGCGAAGGCGATGGAAGGGGTGATTTGCTCCGCACTGTCGTAGACGAGCGTCAGCCCGTCGAGGGTCATGCCTTCCACGTCCGGGCGGATGAGGCCGTCGCGAAGGGCCGCGTAGGTGCCCGAGGTCGGCAACGAAGCCGTGTAGCGGTAGCCATTTGTGGCCTCGCCTTCGCCTTCCACTATCTCGCCCTCGATTTCGGTCTCTGTCCATGTCAGGCCGGTCAGCAGCTGCTGGGCAATGTTGCGCTCGTAGGTGCCGCCACCCTCGGCATAGATGACGATGCGGTCGAAGATGCCGCCGTTGCCATGCTCAATGCCACGGAGAACGAGACAGGTCTTACCGTTGATGGTCTCCGTGTCGAACTTGCTCGTAAGGGCCGACACAGCCAAGACAAGCTCCACCGGGGCCACATATTCCTTGAACACATCGTACTCCTTGCTCCATGCCAGGTGTGCCGAAATGTCAGCCAAGGTTGCAGAGGCCGCAACCTCCACAATCATATAGCCCTCGTCGGGCAGGTAGAAGCGTTCCGTATGGCCCGCGAAGGTGTGCTCCGTCACGACGGCCACTTCACTGCCTGAAGCGGGGAGCGTGGCACAATACCACACGCCCACGATGGTACCGTCGCCCGCCTTCAGGTTGTTCCCGTTGCGGTCGGTCAGCAGGTAGCCGTTGTTCTTTTCAGCCGTGCCCCAGGCACCAGCCTCGCATTTCGGGCAGCGGATGATGCACAGCTTGTTCGTGCCGCTGCCGATGGTGCCGTTAGCCACGGCCCCGGTCAGGTAGCCGCTCGTCTTACCGGCTGCCCATGCCTCCGGGTCGAGTTGGTTCGCACCGTTCCAACGCAGCGCGTTGATTTTGAAAGCTTGGCTTTCGAGGCTGCCGCTGCCGCCAATGACTTCAAGCAGCAGGGCATCCTTGCCGCTCTCGATGCTCTCGTCACCGGCTGCCGTGCGGATGACAAACTTACCGGCCACGGTCACGCGGTCGTTCAGCGAAACGAGGTCGCCCGCAATGAGATCCTCGTAGGTTCCTTTCGGATTGAAGCTGCCGCCCGATTTTCTCCCTCCTAAGTTGATCGCCTTATCCATTGCTCAAAAGTTTGATGTTGACAATCGTTCCCTCGCCGCTGCCAACCACGATGCGCAGCATCGTCCCTCTCGGCAGCATGTCGTCGTTCCAGTTCTGGACGGTCTGTCCCGCCTCAAGCGTAGTGGCCGAGTCGGGAATCTCCTGATAGGGAGTCTCACCGTCAACCGACTGCTCAAGGTGCGCCGGTGTGTTGGCCGTCAGGCCGTCGAACTCGGCAACGAAGGTGCAGTTCTTTCCGTCCTTCTCCAAGCCTTCCGAGGTATAGCCCTCGGCCAGGCTCGCGTTCAGTTCTCTTGTTTTCTTGCTCATAGTCTAAGCTCCTTTTTGTTGTTTGATGGTTGTTTAGGTTGTGTTTAATGGTCGTTTATACATTGGTCGAACAGGCTCAGCTGGTTGGGGTCGGCCTTTTCCGGCTCCTCCTCCAGCTCCGAAGGGGGAACGCCAAGGTAAGAGAGGAAGGTCTTGTAGCAGATGCCGAACTCCGGCAATATACGCCGCCTCCAGATGGCCGCGTAGCACCGGCTCTGGTCGCCAGGCTGCCATTCCGCCTCCACGATTTCCCGGATGGCCTTCATCCGTTTCTTGGTGCTACGGTAACGCTTCTTCCTGCCCATGGTCTATCCCTCCCTGTGCGGTTCCACCGTGATGGTGATTTCGGTTGTCTTGTCCACGCGCCCGCTGCCTTCGCAAACCGGGCATTGCTTCGTTGTGAACGGCAAAAGGGAGTCCACCACACCCATCCCAAGACAGTTGCGGCAAATCTCTATCTTGTCGAACTTGTAGTTTCTCGTTTTGCTCATTGCTCTTTAGTTTTGGTGTCCTTTTTGAAATTTCCTTCGTTGTATGCCGCAAGTGCGGCAAGGTTCTTCATCCTTTCCTTCAGCCGCGACGTGCCGCCCCGCTCGGCCCCGAAGCTGCCGAAGTCGTGTTCCCTGGCCTGTTCCTCACGAAGTGCGACGAAGGCATCGCATTTCTCACGCATGTAGCCGGTGAAAGCCTTCATCACCATTGCCTTGTTCAGCCCGCCATAAACCTGCCCGACCTCGCCGTTGGCCAGTCGGTCGGCCACGATTTGGATGTCGGCCAGGTTCCAGTCCATGTCGTCCTCCACCAGCATTTGTGTCACCTCCTTCGAGAGCATGGCCATCGCTTCCGGCTTCAGCGGTCGGGCCACGTTCATCATGTCCTCCACGATGCTCAGGTGGGTCAGCACTAAGGCGGCAAGCGTCCGCTCCTCGAAGTCCTTGGCAAACCGTTTCACGCTCACCTGCCCCGTGCTCCTCACCGATTCTGTGGCCGTGGTGATTGAGCGGTCGGCTGCGGCCACCACGGCGACAGCCTCCAGCGGAAGGCCGTCGCCAGTCCTGTCGTAGAGCCGCTGAGCCACAGGGCATTTCTGTAGCCGTTCCCTTGTCGGAACCGCCACGTCGTTTCCCCCTTTTAAGGGGGCAGGGGGATTAGAGATAGTCGAAAGCTGCTTTCCGTCTTGCATGGTCGCTGTTGTTTTTGAGGTTGGAATAGATGCTCTCGAAGTCATGGTTCAGCCCGTAGGGGTTGAAGCGGTTCTCGAAGTACCACTGGTTCTTCATCGTGCACACCGCCTGAAGGAACATCTTCAGGCTGCCGATGCGCAGCGCATCCGTCACCAATTCAGTGCCGCCTTCCGAAAGCCGGTCGCTTATCTTCAGCAGCAGCTCCTTCATGTTCTTGAAGTCGGCTGCCGAGAACTTGCCGTTAGGGGCATAGCTCACACCCTTCCTCTGCCGGTAGGTTTCCTCAAACACCGTCAGGGCCTCAAACACTGGCATGGCAGGGCCTGAAGGCGGCTCGCTCGCATTGTCCTTTATGCTTGCCAATATGAGGTTCACCAGCTTGATCTTGTCGGTCTTCCGCATCCGGCTCACCGTGTCCATTATGCCTTCCATGTCGTTCATTGTCTTCGGTTTTGTTGGCATTGGTCGATGACTCGCACTCTCGTCGTCGCGTGTCTCGCGTCTTTTATCTCGTCCATCGTGCGCCGTGCGCATTTGGGGCAGGTGTCGCCCCAAACGCGCCGGTCGTACTCGCAGCCACACTTCGGGCACACGGCCCAAATCTCGTGGTTTTGTTTTACGATAGCCATCACGCGGCCTCCTCCTTCTTGGGTTCCACAAAGAAGGTCTCGTCCTGGTCTACCTTGATGCCGCATTCAGCCATCGCTTCGGTCATGGTGATGGGCTTCTCGTGGTTCGTTGCCGTCACTTCCTTCAGTTCGCGGTCGGCAAGCAGCTTGTCTTTTGCAATCTCATCCGTCGTGCGCACATAGCCGGGAAGGAACTGTTTCACCAGTTGCAGTGCGCTCGCCCAGGTGAATCCCTTAAGGGTCTTCAGCTTCGGGGTGCCGGTGCGGAACCCGATGGTGCCGTGCGTCATTTCGAGGCTCTTTTTCTTGGTGAAGAGTTCTGCCTGGTTCTCCACCGCGTAAGCTTGCAGCGTGTCGAAGGCTTTCTCCCTCTCATCGCTGAGGCGCGTCAGTTCGTCGGCGCGTTTCTCGCGGATCTTGGCGCATTGCAGCTCGATGTCCGCGTTGATTTTGTTGATTTGTGCGTCGGCCTTCGCGTAGCTGGCGAAAGCGTCGTTGGCCTGTTCAGCCGTGATGCCCTGAATGAGGGTCTTTTTCTGTCTTGTTGCCATTTTGAATGATTTTTAGGTGATTATTGTTGGTTGTCTTTATTGGTGTATCGTATGCAAGCCGGTTGGTTGGCTTTTACCTTCAGGAGGCCATTGGCGGTGCGTCCGCTTTCATGCGCTTTGCAGTAGTAGGTGCTTTTGCTGTAGTCGTGCCGCACACGGTTGTCGCATGTTCTGCACGTTTTGCCCTGCATGATACGGCGCACACGCTCGTCGGTATAGTCTTCTATGTTGAACAATGTGCCGTCCATTTATCCGAAGATTTCTGCATTGAATACCGCGTCGAGCCTCGCCAGTAGAACTTCTCTATTGCATGAGTCGCAGCATAAACCTTTGGCCACAGGCATTGCATTGTTGCCAAATTCTTCCTTCGTTTTGCCGCATATCACGCACTTGATGAAATGTCCCGGTGTTTTCATTGCTGGCCTCCTTTCAGTAAGTTCACAAGATCTTGAATGCAAAGTGCAATCCCGTCCAACATACCATACATCAGTTCGGGTTCAATTCTATGGCCTGGAGGAATAATGGCAATCACCTTCTTTCCGGCACCCTTCATCCATCCAGCTTCAAGGTGTGCACTTCTGCCACATGGCAAGCAAAGGACACAGATGTCGGCGGCTTTCATCGCATCAAAATCCCGGTTGAATCCGCATCGTGCATGGTCGCTCTTCAAAGCTTCCCTATACTCTCTCATGCTCCATCCTTGCCAGTTCTCGTCAATCCGGCTCCACTGGAAGCCCTCGCCGTCGTTTGGGTGCTTAAAGTCATAGACTTCATAGCCCAGCAATCGCAGTTCTTTCACAAGCGACTCCTGATGTTCGTTACGCCAGCTGCTGGCAACATATACTTTCTGTTTCATTGCTCACCTCCTTCCTTATTCCATTCCAGGAGCAAATACGGCCCGTCGGAAATCAGTTCCGCAGCGGCCCGTTCCCGTGCAGCCTTTGTGTTGTAGGTGTTCAGTGTTTTCCAAACGAAGTCGTCGCTGTCGCAGAATCTAATCTGATAGTGAATCCCGTCCTTACACGGGTAGTCGGTCAAGCGGATAAACTTGAATCCGGCTTTCAGCAGTTTCTCTCTGCTCATTTTGTTGAGATTTGCCATTTTTATTGCTGTTTAAGTGATTATTGAATAGTGTTTATTGGTGTGTGTCCGTATTTCGCCGCGCCTTCAGGCCAAACGGTGTATGGCTCGCCGCCACCGAAACGGCTCTGGGGATAGGCCCGGTAGCCCTCGACGAAAATCTTCACGAAAGCATCGTATTTCACCGAATCGGCCACGGCTCCTTTGGGATTGTGGCCGTCGGCGTGGCTTATGAAGATGAAAAGCTTCTGCCGGAATTCGTCGCGCAGCCGCTTGTATTCGTTATAGGTGAGGCCCGTGTATTGCAGTGAGTCGATGATGACCACCTTGGGCGACCGTTGTTTGCGCAACCGCTCCTTCAGGTCGTCGATGCTTTCGCCGTCGAGCAGCACGAAGTTCCGCTTCACGTCGGCAAAGCCAACGTCCTCGATGGCGTGTTGCATCGAGAGGCTCAAACCTTCCTCAAGGCTGTCGTAGGCCACTCGCACGTGCTTGGCCAACGCCTTGGCCAGCTGCAAGGCGAAACGCGTCTTACCGTTTGCCGACCCTCCCCACACGATCCAACTGCCGGTGAGTTCCACTTCGCCAAGGGCCAAGTCAAGGCCGCCGTCGAGCAGGTAGGTCTTCGTCTTGTAGTTCCGAATGTCGGTTATGGTAAGGGCGCGTTTCATCAGTTCAAGGAAAAGTTGTGTTTAAGTATGGGTAAATCTGTCCTTGCCCTTGCAGCCGTCTGCTTGCGGCAGAATTCATTGTAAATGCGGGTCAGCTCGCCTTCAGTTATCTCGTTGAAGCTGTCACGCCCGGCAGCGCGTGTGGCGATGCTCTTGGCGTAGTCAACCGTGTATTTCACTCCGCACAGCTCGCCGTAGGCACAAATGGCCTTGATGACTCCCTTGCGCTTTTTGTCCATGCGGTTCTGCTTGCTTTGTGGTGTGGGTTTCTCCTGTGGCTTGTGGGTATACTGCTCCAGCCTGCGGATGAGGTTCATGCACTCGATGAAGGTCAACTCGCTGGTGTGGGTGGTGCGCCCGTTGGTCTCGTCGCTCACCAGGTCGGCCACGCTGTCCTTCAGGCCGAGTTCGTTCAGGAGCCAATACAGCCTGCGGTTCTGGTTGAGGGTGCGCTTGTCGTCGGCCTGCAGTTTCGTCGGTGTGGTTCTCATTTCGCGGCCTCCTTTCCCTTCAGTATCGCGTGGATCTTGCGGCGCACACGGCGCAGGTCGCTCTCCGAGTCATTGATCACGATGTCGATGTCCCTTGGGTCGGTCACGCCGTTGGCCTCGCACACCGCCGTGATGTCGGCTGCGCTCACGCCCTTCAGGGTGACGCACTTCCTTCCCACGCGGCTCCAGATCTCGTTGTAGCCCTTCCTGTTGGCCTTCACTCCCTTTCGGATGCGGAGCTCAAGGTGGCTCGTGGCCACCATGAGCAGGCCGCATTCGCCCTCAAGGGCATTATAAAGAGATATGAAGAAATAGAGTACCTTGTCGCTCAGTTTGTCGGCCTCGTCGAGGATGAGCAGCGGGGCTTCCTGCATCTTCAGGTAGCGCACCGCGTTAAGCATCATCTCGTTCACGCTCAGTCCGGCTGCGTCGCGGCCCATCGCCTGCATCAGCTCGTTCAGGAAGGCCTTGCGGTTCCAATATTCGTTGCAGCACAGCAAATACGTCTGCTTGTGCGCGTTGGTGTATTGCTTCAGGGCAAAGGTCTTGCCGCTGCCCGCGTCGCCCGTCACGGCCATCACAAGGGCGTTTTCCTGCACATCTTCGAGGATGCGCATCAGGGTGGTGAAGTCGCGGGTGGCCACGGCGTTCCATTTCTCTTCCTTCCAGCCGATTTGGGCCGCCACATTGCGCCACATGTCGTCCTTGATGAGTTCCCATTTTCCGTTCAGCATTTGGCTCACGGTGGCCGCGCTCACATTCTTCAACGAGTTGGCCGCCTTCGCCTGGCTTTCGTAACGCTCGCAGTAGTTGCGCAGCGCGTTCACGATTTGTTGTTTCTTGATGTCTTCCATATCTCTCTATTTTTGAATGATTAGTACATGTCGTAGAAATTGTCGCCGGTCTCCTCCGCCTCCACCAGTTCGGCGTTGGCAGCCGCCAGCCTCGCCTTCGCCTTGGGCAGCTTGTGTTGGCCCCGGCTGTCGGTGATGAGCAGCTTGCTCAGGGTGGTCTGCTCCAGCAGCTCGCGGGCGCGGTCTTCCATCGGGGTGAGTTCGTCCATCAGTTCCTGCTCCTTGCGGCGGTTGAAGTCCATCACGCGCTGGAGTTCCCTTGCGTCGCCTTCCTTGCGGTCGGCCAAGGCCATCGGCTGGATGTATTTCTCCTCAAGGGTGAACTGTAGGCTCTCGTCCTCGTTGACGGCCACGGCATAGTGGAGGTCTTCGGGGTCGTAGCGCAGCTGCCAGCGCGTCGACGGGTACTTGCGGAAGTGGGTGTCGAAGCAGTCGTAGTCCATCTTGCGGGTGCCGATGGTGCAGCGTATGCCGCACCCTTGCAGCAGGTACCGGCGTTCGCCGGTGCTTTCCCCGAAGGCCATCAGATATTGGGCGGTCTTCAGCTCAATCAGGCCCTCGGCCTCAAATTGGGCCACATACGCGGTCTCCAGCTCGGCGCGTTCGGCCTGAATGAATCCGACGATCTGTCTCACGCAACCCTCGAAATCGGGGAACTGGTGCTTGTATTTGGTGATGTATTCCGTATTTGGCTGGAGCTCTTTGCGGCTCGTAATGCCGAAGCCGCTCCAGTTGGTCTGCATTTGGCAGTATTTCTTATTGAAATAGTTGAACCACGCCTCGATGGGCTTGGCCTTCGCATTCTTCACGCGGGCCGGTGTCACCTTGTCAGCCACGGTCTGATAGGTGGGTGTCAGGTTCTTCATGGCGAAGTGGTCGCTCTGAAGCTGGCCGACGCGGTACATGCGTCCAAACAATCGCTGCGTCTCGCGTTCTGCGTCGCGCAGGGCCTCGCGGATGAGGGCGGGGCTTTCGTTGTGGCCCACGGCAAACCCGATGGGATAACGGCAGCATCCGTCGAGCACCACCACCATCGTCAGGCGGTTGTGGTAGGTCGTGGCACCCTTATCCGGCTTGTTCTGGTAGAGCAGCTCCACGTCCCAACCGTCCATCGTCCAGAAGAGCAGCGGGCGTGTAGGTGCGCTGCGCTTCACTTGCATTTCGCGTCCGGCACGGTATTTCTCCGCACCGTGGCGGCGGGCAAAGATGAGGTCGTCGCATTTGTCGCGCCACACCGCCACCGCCGAGGCCGTGATTTCCTTCCAGTCCATCTGCTGGGCCACCATATTATAGAGCCGGGCAACCTGCTCGTTGTCGAGGTTGCGCGGGTCTGACATGAAGGTGACAAGCATTGCCTTCTGGTTCTCGTCGGCCACCTTCGCCGCATTCTTAGATCCAGTCTGGTAGGCTTTGTGGACGAGGCTGGCGAAGCCCTCCGAGAGATAACGCTGGTATTTGCGCTCCAACGAGCGGGCGTTGGCGGGAAGGGTGTGGGGCCATTTCGTCAGGTCGAGTTCCTGCACGGCATCGCTTATCTCGTCCCAGAAGCGCGTCGCCCGGTTGCCCAGGGCCTTGCGTTTCGAGTTGCGGCCTTCGATGAGGCGGCGCACACCGTCGAGCACGATGGCGTTGGTATAGTATTCCCTCCGTTTGTCGGCGGGCAGGTGACGGTCGTCGTCAATCATGTAGTTCTCGAAATATTCAGAGGCCGTCGCCGAGTGTTCAATCAATCCCTCCAGCACATTCTGCCTGGCCTCCTTGCGAGGATCTCCGACGCGCTCCACGATGGCCCGCTTATATCGGTCGGGCATTGAGTCGTAGGCCACCAGAGCGGGTGTGTTGCGGCAGGCGCGACGCACCACTTGGATATCGCCACGCTGTCCAAGCTTTTCGTAGTTTGCCTTACTCATCACGCCCTGCTCAATCATCCATCCGGCTTCCACGGTCAGTATGTTGTTGTAGTATTCCATTTCTCTTGTTTTCTCTTTGTGCGCGGGTTGGGACTCGAACCCAACAGTTTACCGAGGCGTTTGAAGTGCTCCTCCCATCCGTTCAGCGGCCTACCGCGCTACCATCCTCGTCAGTCTTATTCTTCAGGGTAGGGGTCGTGGTCTTCCTACAGGTTTATTCCGTTCTGCTCGGCCTCCTCCTTTTTTGCGTCGGCAAACGACGCAGCGGCCAACACAAAGAGCATGGCCGCCGTTCCAATATGCCACCACGCTTTGTTGGCGATGGCACCGATGATGCAGACCAGGGCAAAGGCAGCGAGGCCGAACACCTGGATCATGTCGATAATGTAGATTAGGCTGTGTCTCATGGCGTTCCCTCCTTACAGTTTGATTCTGATACCTTGTTTGTCGCTGTCGAACTCGTTGTCGGCCTTCACGATGCAGAGCGCGTCGATGGTGCAGCCCTCGGCAGCAAAGCCGTGGAGGTTTTCCATCAGGCCGGTGGAGCGGTCGATGGTGACGAAGCTCTCAACCTTGGCCTCTTTCATGGTCTGAATGAAGTCGTGGACATCGCGTCCCCACAGGTGACCGTCTTCGACGATCTCTTCCTTGCTGCGGCTGTACCACCATGTCCAGTAGGCCTCAAGTTGGCCCTCGGTGAATTTCTCACCTTGTTCAATCCGTTTTCCCATTGCCTCGAAGTAGGCATTGTCTCTGTGTTTGTTCATTTCTTCTTTCTCCTTATTTATTGGTTAGTATTCAAGTACTTTTCCATTGAGTGAGCGCAGGGCGTAAGTCCTAATCTTGCGGCAGATATCGGTGTCGCACTCGTAGTTCAGCGCAGCTCTAATTGTAGGGTAGGTTGTGTCCAGTGCCTTCATGATTTGCTTTCGGCCTCCGTGGTTAATCTTTATCATTTTCATTTTTTCTGTATATTTGTCGCCGCTTTCAAATTGAAAGACGCTGCAAATATACAAGAAATCTCGTTTAATATGCAAGAAAAATCGCTTAAAAAATCAATTGTAAAGCAAAATATTTTACAATTTATTGAATTAAAAGGACTTACAAAATACGAATTTTACAAGAAAACTCGTATAACAAGGGGCGTTCTTGACCAAAATAATGGGATGAGCGAGGATAATATTGCGAGATTTCTCGCCTGTTTCACGGAAATAGATGCCAATTGGCTTATCACAGGGGAAGGCTCCATGTACCGGGACACCTCCGTGATGAGCGACACCGCTCCGCCGGATCGTGACGAAGTTGTCAGGCTATTGCGCGAAAAAGTAGCCGACCAGCAGAGAATCATCGACCTTTTGGATGAGAAGCTCGAAGCTGTGATGGCGGGGGGGAACACCAACGAGGATACGGCAACCGCTGCTGCTGGCTAACTACGCCTAAACCACACCTTAAAATAGTATCTTACAATGAACATCACCTATAAAGAAAAAGACATTGTCCTCAAACTGCTATGTAGCGAAGAGATCGTCCCCGAAATTTCCATCGGAATAAGCAGGGAGGAGATCATCGAACAGTCGGGGCTTGACACACAAACCGTGGCATCTATTCTCAAGTATTTCGAGAGGAACGGATTGATTAGCGACCTCAATTATCGCCACTCGGCACCTTCATTCTCATTGGTTGTTCACCAAGAGGCATTTGATGTTCTCAACCGTGGCGGCTTTACCATGCAGGAAGAGGTGCTTCAGAAGGAAGTGCAGAAACTTCTGCTTGAGATTGAACGACTGAAGCCGTCGGTTGGAGATAAGATAGAAACAATCTCCACCATCGCCAACAACATCGCCGGTGTCGTGGGGAGTTTTTTCGGCGGATGGAACAGCATTAAACCGCTCTAAAAAATCATCCACGAAAGTCTTTACCCGACAGCCGTTCACAAGGTCAATGCCTTTGTATTGTTCAAAAAGGCGTTCCCCGTTTTGGCTGACGGTGATTTCTTGCGCTACGATCCTGCCACTGATTATGCTTTTTGCTTCGGGATCAATATAGTCTCTCTTCCTGATTTCAATGATTTCTTCGAATGCTTCCATTGCTTTTTTAGGTTAGTTTTGCGGCAAAAATACGAAAAAATCTAATAATACAACCATAAAATATTGAATAACAACAAAATACATAGATTTTTATTTGCGAAAAAACAATCATATAGGGTTCAACTCGCGTTGTTTTGCTGTATTATGTGGGTGAAGTCGAGCCTTTTTTTTTCGAGTTTTGTCCGCCCATTTGTCCGTCCATTTGTCCGTCCAAAGCCACTTTTTTGGTAAAAAGTACCGTTGGATCTGGCATGAAAAAACGCCTTTCAAAGGGTGTTCAAAGACCCTTCAAAAGGCGTGTGTGGCGCACCATTTTCGTGGTGTCGGGGAAATGGTCTAAAAGCCTATAAAATCAAGGAATTTTGTCGTTTTTAGGTCAGAAAATTAAACCCACAGCGGCTCCAATTAAACTTTCGGCCACGAAACAGGCCCCGTTCCCCGGCATCCATTAAAGCAAAATTAAAGCATTTTGTACTTTTTAATTTTCGCTCTTTTTGTCTAACTCGCACAAAATCAACAAAAAGCATTTTTTATTTTTGTATTTTTCATTTTTATGCCCGTAGTTTAACTACGAATTTTGCGAATTTTACTAATTGCTGCGAAGACAATTCGTATGAATTTTGCAGCAAGCTGCACCAATTCTTACGAATAGGGAAATCGTTTTATTCGTATAATTCGTAGTTTCTTTACGCATCGAAAAAAGTCTTATTTTTGCCGAAAAATTTGACATCATGTTACTGAATTACATCACTTGGAACGTCGATCCCGTGCTGTTTTCCGTCGGGAGTCTTTCCGTCCGTTGGTACGGCCTGTTTTGGGCATTGGGCTTCTTGTTTGGCTATTTCATCATGCGACGCATTTACCGACGCGAGCACATGCCTGACGACTCGATGGACAAACTGTTGATTTACATGCTGCTCTTCACCGTGGTAGGTGCACGTCTTGGTCACTGCCTGTTTTACGAGCCTGACTATTATCTCTCCCGTCCGTTGAAGATGTTGGCCGTTTGGGAAGGCGGCTTGGCCAGCCACGGCGGTGCCATCGGCATCTTGATTGGCCTTTGGATCTATGTGCGTACCTACAACAAATCGAAGAAAGAGAAAGACCAACTTCAGCACATCAACTACATATGGATTCTTGACCGCATTGTGGTGGCGGTGTGCCTCGTTGGGGCGCTGATTCGTCTGGGCAACGTGATGAACCACGAGATTTACGGCACGCCCACTTCGTTGCCATGGGGCTTCGTCTTTCTGCGGGGGACGGAACAGTTTTGCGGCACCTTCGACAACTACACGGCTTGCGAAGCGTGGAATGCACCTTGCCCGCCCAGCGAGTGGTTGCCCTGCCACCCGACGGGTCTCTACGAGGCTTTCTTCTGCCTCGTGGCGATGGGTCTCCTGCTGTGGATGTACTACAAGCGCGACCTCGGTCACAAGCAGCCCGGCCTGATGTTCGGCACCTTCCTCGTCATCATTTTTGGCTCGCGCATTTGTATCGAGTTCTTGAAAAACGTGCAAGTGGAGTTTGAGAAAAACATGACTTTCGACATGGGACAGTGGCTCAGCGTTCCGTTCGTTGTTATTGGCGTTGCAATGATTGGTTGGAGCTTTTTCAATCGGAAGGAAACGGAATCAGAGGCTTGAATTGGGAAACACAAAATGAAAACCAGCGTTTGGAATTTCCGAACGCTGGTTTTGTTTTGGGATTTTAATAACGTCAATCCGAGTAATATTTCATCAGATAGTCCGACATACGGTCAGAGATGTCTTGTGCCAATTCGGTGCGTCCGTACTTTTTGGCAACGTCGCCGAAGAGCTTGAGCAGACTCATCGCCTCACCGAAGTCGTCGTCGTAATACTCCCTGAACTTGGGCTTCATGCCGCCGTAATAGACAACCTGCTCGCTGTAGTTGTTAACCAACTTCCTCAGGTAGTCGTCGCCCTTCTCGGTCTCGCCGCAGCGGTAGTACATTTCAGGGAAATGGTAAGTGTGAAGTTCAGCGGGGAATTTCTCGTTGGGGAAGAACTCTTGGAATTTGTCCATCACGATGACGGCCGAGTCGAACTGGTTGTGGTTGACTAAAGCTTGTGCCAAGCGCGAATAGGCGAGTTGGGCATAACTCATGTTGCGCACGCTCTCGCGGTCGGGCACCACGCCGTCTTGGTTAAGGCTGCCCCAGTTGACAGTGCCTTCATTGGCCTTGTTGATCAGTAGGTCGAAGCTGCCTTCGCGATACACGCCGCTACGGTAAGCCTTCACGTAGTCTTCGGCCTCAACGGGGATGAACCTGTAAGCCAGGCCTTCCATGTGGAGGTACTTGTCGATGCCTAGCACCTTCGACATGTCGCTGAACGAGGTAAAGTACACGGGGCGTTCCCAGTTGTTGGTGGCCATGAAGTCCAGCAGCATGAGGGCGTTCTTGTATATCCAGTTTTCGTTGATGTCCCAATCGATTTCGTCGACGATACGGTCGGCCATACTTTCGGGCACGATGCCGTTGCGGATGCAAGCCTCTTTGTCGACGGTGAGCTTCACGCTGCGGCAAGGGATGTAATTGTAGGAGGTGCCCATAAAGCGTTTCACGGCTTTGGGATTGCGCAGGAAGTCGATGACTTGGTTCAACTCCACGCGCTTGTCTTTGAAGTATTCCTCTTCCTCAATGGGAATCTGTTCGTTGACGCCGTTGTTGTATTCCTTCGGGGTTAGGGTGAGGGGCAAGCGCTCCGAATCGTACACCTTACGTCCCATCTGGTGGACGTACCAATAGCCGCTCGACAGCATGTAGCAGCACACGCGCACGTCGGTGCGGAAGCCTTCCACTTCTTGCACATACCACATGGGGAAGGTGTCGTTGTCGCCACGCGAGAAGATGATGGCGTTGGGTGGCAACTGCGCAAGGTAGTTGCGTGCCCAGTCGCGGGCCGAGGTCTTTCCCGAGCGGTTGTGCTCTTCCCAGCCATTGGCAGCCAGATTGCAAGGCACGGCCAAGAAGCAAATCAGGCCGATGGCAACAACGGTTATCAGGGTCTCTTTCTTCAGCAGCTTGTTGATCCAGTCGATGAGGGCGATGACGCCGAAGCCAATCCAAATGGCGAAGGCGTAGAAAGAGCCAGCGTAGCTGTAGTCGCGCTCTCGAGGCTGGTTAGGCGTTTGGTTGAGGTAGATGATGATGGCCAATCCGGTCAGGAAAAACAGCAGGAAGATAATCCAACTCTGTTTCAGGTCTTTCTTGAGTAGCCAGAAAAGGCCGATGAGGCCGAGGATGAGCGGCAGGAAGTAATAGGTGGTGCGACCTGGGTTTTGGAGGCTTGCAGGGATGTTGCTTTGGTCGCCGAGGCGAGCACTGTCGATGAAGTTGATGCCACTTAGCCAGTTGCCATGGCTCAACTCGCCTTGGCTTTCTATGTCGTTCTGACGGCCCACGAAGTTCCACATGAAGTAACGCCAATACATCCAGTTGCATTGGTAGTTGATGAAAAACTTCAGGTTTTGTCCGAAGGTGGGCTTGTTGACATTGACGGTCTCGCCACGGTAGTTCCTGATACGCACCTGCGTGCCGGTGACTACGCCTCTTTCGTTTTTGCGATAGCTTTCATACATCTCTTGATGCGAGCCTCTCTGCATGCTCCACATGCGTGGGAATAGGGTTTTCATCTCGGCAGGATAGTCGGGCCTGCTTTGTTTGTTGTCGTCGGTAATGACGTAGCGACCGGCTTCCTTATCCTTCACATAGATGGGGTTGCCGTCCTTGAGTCCGCTGACAGGAGCGTTGTAGTAAGGGCCATAGAGCAAAGGCCAGCTGCCGTATTGCTCACGGTTGAGATAGGAAAGCATCGAAGGCGCGTCCTTGGGCTCGTTTTCGTTGATGGGCGTATTGGTGTTGGCGCGGATGGCCAGCATAAAGAATGAGGAATAGCCAATCAGGATGAACATAAACGAAAGGATGGCGGTGTTGGCAATCACATGCTTTTTCTTGGTGGAGTACCATAGCCCCCAAATGATGAGGCCGATGATGATGGCGAAATAAACGAAGGTGCCCACATTGAACGGTGCATGGAAGGTGTTGACAAAGAGCAACTCTGTCTTGCCCGCCAAGTTGACGATTTGCGGCACGAGAAACATGTTGATGAACCATAGAAATGCCACCGAAACCACACCAGCCAACACAAAGCCCCAGAACGAGGTCTTTTCCCATTTCTTGAAATAGACCACATACACGAATGCGGGGATACACAGCAAGTTGAGCAAGTGCACGCCGATACTCAGGCCGATGAGGAAAGCGATGAAAATGATCCATCGGGTGCTCTTCGGGTCGTCGGCCACTTGTTCCCATTTCAGGATGGCCCAAAACGTGACGGCAGTGAAGAACGACGACATGGCATAGACCTCGCCCTCCACGGCGTTGAACCAGAACGATTCGGTGAAGGTGTAGGCCACTGCGCCGACGAAGCCAGCCAGCAGCACACCTATTTTATTAGTCCACGGGGCGTCTTCGCCGTCTTTCATCCACACTTTGCGTGCCAGCATCGTGATGGTCCAGAAGAGGAAGACAATGGTGAGGCCACTGCAAATGGCCGACATCACGTTGACCATCATGGCCACCTTGGTAACGTCGCCGCCCGCAAAGAGCGAGAAAAAGCGTCCAATCATTTGGAACAGTGGTGCCCCAGGCGGGTGACCCACTTGCAGTTTGTAAGCCGTTGAAATGTACTCGCCGCAATCCCACCAACTCACCGTTGGCTCAAGCGTGAGAAAGTACACGATGGTCGCAATCAGTCCAGCGAACCATCCTGTGATGTTGTTTAACCTTTTGAATGTCATGATGGATTATTGTTTGACGGTTGTCTTTGCGTTTTGATTTCCAGCGGGAGTTTCTTGGTCTTGCAAGTGCTCTGGCTTGTATTTGCCTTGAGGGATGTCCTCGAAGATGAACTCGTTGCAGCGTCGGGCGGCCACGATGTGGTCGGTGACGGCAGTGTTGATGGCCGAAACGGCGACGTTGGCCAAGGATCCTACCAAGCCGCCACCGTAGTAATTGTTGTCGCTCAGGTCGAGATAGAGGTCGCAGGTGCGGTCGAAAATCACCTCGTTGGTACGGGTCGACTTCACGATGTACGAAATCTTGGTCTCGATGCCGAACCCTTTTTTCTTCCATTCGTCAATCACCGAAAACACTACGGCATCGGCGCCAAACACCCTTCCGAAGGCTCCCACGTTTTGGTCGATGAAATTCTCGGCGTCGTAGGCGCTTTCTGACTTGAAGATTTCCATGGCCAAATGGGGTGAGATGACGTAATATCCGGCCTCAGCCAATGGCTGGCTGATTGAGGTGTAGAGCAAATCCTTGGCTTCTACGTTGTTGGAGTTGTTGATGGGAGGCATAACAAGCAGTGTCACGGGCTTTTCCTCGTACATTTTTGGGTAGAGTTGGCCTCGCGTGTATTTTTTTGTGGTGCAAGAGGCAAACATGACGGAACAGGCCGCCAATAGGATGAATATGGTCTTTCTCATGGCTTATTGATGGCTGAATTTCTGGATAAGTGGTTCGATGAAAACGCTTGATTCGGGGTAAAGCTCCATCTCTCTTTGCAGCATCTCCATACCCTTTTCGCGAAACAAGGGGCCGTAGTCGCCCATCGGGCCGTAGGTCTCCTTTTGCTTCTTGGTTGCGTGGCTAAGGAAGGTTGCTGCGGTTTCGGCTTGAAGCAGCAGGTAGCCATACTCGGCGCAGATGCCAGGCGGAATCACGCCTCGCGTGCCGCCGGGATGCTTCACCATGTACTCATATTGGCACAGCAGGGCGCAAACGCTTTGGGGGCTTTGCGTGTGGTAATAGTCATACATCGTAACTTCATAGTCCGATGCACCCTTGCTGCTGCGATAGGATCCCCAGTTGTAGAGGTAGGTCTTGGTCGTGCACGAACCCAGCAACAGACTCAAGCCCAGAACGACTATCATTTTCTTCATAATTCAATGATTTTGGTGTCGCCGGTCGAGAGCATCACTTCTTTTGAGTAAACGGTTTGACCGTTGCGTTTCACCACCACTTGGTGCCTGCCAGGCGTGGTCTTTATGGCGCGTTTGGCCGTATTCTTTATCTCGCGGCGGGTCTTGTGCGCAATGTCCTTGATGGTCGAAGTCTGGTAGGGCTGTCCGTCGATGCCGACGTTGATGTCGTAGGCGCTTGATGCCGTGAAGCAGATGGCAGCCTCGTCCTCAATGCCCGAAGTGACGGTATAATTGCCTACGCCACAAGAGTTGAAAAGCGTGGCCACAAACAGGCAGATACTTGCAATGATGATCTTTTTCATCGTTTATTCCTCCATTAGATAATAGTTGTCAAGATGTTCTGCGTCAATTTTCTCGCCTTCGTAGGTGGCGAAAGAGATTTCGGTCTCAGGAGTGTCGCCGTAGTTGGCTGTCACGGTCACCTGTCCCATCTTTTTGCCGGGCAATTCCACGTTGGCACCGGTTTGCGGGTTGTTGACGGTCTTACCTTTCTTATATAAGCCGAACTTGGTGCCATGGGTGATGCCTTGCGACGCGCCACCCGAAATGACGTAGTCGCCGTCCTCGATGGTTAGCACATAGCCGCGCCACGGCTTGTCCATGCACTTGTTGATGATGTTTTCGACGAGTTGGGTGAGGGCTGCCGAAATGGCTTTGTCGCTCAGCGTGGCGTCAAAGCCAGCCGTGCCTCCAAGACCCAAAGTGGTTTTGGACGATGTCTCGGCTTGGCCTTTGGCTTCATCGGAATAGATGATGAGGCCAGAGGCTACATCAACGAGGCGCACGTTTACTGCGGCCTCAACGGTTTGCGTCTTGGTGGAGCTGAAAATGCGTTCGTCGCCTTCGGTCTTGCGTCCGAATTGGGTGATGGAGCCAAGGATGATGTAGTCGGCGCCTATTTTCTTCATGTCGCTGCCTGCTTCAGCCACAATCACATCCAGGTCGTCGCGTTCAAGCAAGATGAACTTGCCGCTGGCGGCCAGTTTCGACGAGAGAATGTCCATGGCTTGCTTGCGCATGGGGTCGTTCTCGCGGTCGTAGAAGATGCCCTTCCCGTATTGGGTTTCGTTGGTGAAGCGGCCAATGGCCACCTTGCGTTTCAAGGTCTTTTCGCCTTGTGCAAATGATGAAGGTACGCACAGTATCAAAAGCAGCAAGGCCATGATTAAACTAATCTTTTTCATAGTGTTGATATTTTTATATGTTGTTCTTTGCATTTGATTTAATTTGCAAAAATACGGTTTTTTGGCTTATCCTTTGACGAAAAACGGCAAAAATCGGCTCTTTGTATGGCGAATGAAGTTTTTTTTGAAAAAATGAAAAAAATGCTTGCACGTATTGAAAATTGTTGTACTTTTGCAGCCGCATTCGGGAACGAATAATGTCGAGTGGTGTAATGGCAGCACTGCAGATTTTGGTTCTGCCTGTCAAGGTTCGAATCCTTGCTCGACAACTTGAGGTGGAAGAAAAGACCTGCTACTTTGAGTAACAGGTTTTTTTATTGGGTTTTGGAATAGGGTTTGCCTCTTTAGTCGTCATTGCGGGCTTGACCCGCAATCTCCTGAACAAGAGGCTATACCCATAGTTCAGGAGACGGCGGATGTTCCTCCGCCATGACGACTGAGAGAGGGGTTGAATGTGAATAAATAAAACGACAAACCAACATTATACTAATGATAACAAAAGAACAAATAGCAACCCTTTGCGAAGAAGCCCTAACCGGCACCGACCGATTCTTGGTGGAAGTGAAGGTGAAGCTCAGCAACGTGATTGAGGTCTACATCGACTCTGATACGGCCGTCAACATCGACCATTGCGCCGAATTGAGCCGTTTCATCGACGGGAAATTGGACCGAGATGTGGAAGATTATGAACTGAGCGTGCTCTCGTGGGGCCTTTCGGGTGCCTTGAAGATGGATCGCCAGTTGCAGAAATATGTGGGCAAAGATGTGGAAGTGAAGGCCAAGGAGATGGGCAAACTGCAAGGTAAACTTGTTGGCTTCGATGCCGAGAAGGTGGAAATTGCACCCGCGCAGAAGAAGACCTCGAAGAAGAAAGCCGTTGAGGAACAAAGCAATTTGGCTCTCGAACGCAAAAAAGTGGAGGTCAAACCGGCAATTATATTCTAACAACCCTGAAGGGGCGACCCGATTTCAAGCAGGCGATTTTAATCCCTGCGCAATCAATAAGGAGCAAACAATAAACAATCAACATACAAAAATGGACAACTACAAATTAGTAGAAACTTTCAGCGAATTCAAGGAATTCAAGAACATTGACCGCGAAGCCATGATGCGCATCATCGAGGATGTGTTCCGTGGCATGTTGAACAAGAAATTCGATTGCGACACCAACGACTTCATCGACATTATCGTGAACGTCGACAAGGGCGATTTCGAAATCTACCACAACCGCACCGTGGTTGAGGACGACAATCTGGCCGACCCGTTGCGCGAAATCAAACTCTCCGACGCCATTAAGATTGAACCCGATTTCGAGGTGGGCGAAGAGGTGAACGAGGAGTTGCGCATCGAGAACTTCGGTCGCCGCGACATCCTGGCTCTGCGTCAAAACCTGCAGACCAAGGTGGCCGAGTACGAAAAGGAAAACATCTTCCAGAAATATAAGGAAAAGGTGGGCCAAATCATCACCGCCGAAGTGCAGCACGTGTGGAAACGCGAAATCGTGGTTGTCGACGATGAAGGCATCGAACTGATTTTGCCGAAGTCCGAACAAATCCCTGCGGATTTGAATGCGGGCAAGAAAGGCGATTACGATCTATATAAAAAAGGTGATACGCTTCGCTCCATCGTGAAGAGCGTAGAGAGCGTCAACGGCTCGCCTGTGGTGACCCTGTCGCGTACTTCCGAAATCTTCCTGCAGCGCTTGCTCGAGGCCGAAGTGCCTGAGATTTATGACGGTTTGATTACCATCAGGAAGATTGTCCGCGAGCCGGGCCAACGCGCCAAGGTGGCCGTCGAGTCGTATGACGATCGTATCGACCCCGTCGGCGCTTGCGTCGGTATGAAGGGAACGCGAATCCACGGCATCGTCCGCGAGTTGCGCAACGAGAATATCGACGTCATCAATTGGACCACCAACCCGGTTTTGTTCATCACGCGTGCCTTGAGTCCTGCCAAGATTACCAACATCATCCTCAGCAGCGACAATACGATGGCCAATGTGTATATGGAGAACGACCAAATCAGCCTCGCCATTGGTAAGGGTGGCTACAACATCAAGCTGGCTGGCAAGCTGACGGGTTACGAAATCGACGTTTACCGCAACAGCGAGGCCAACAATGCCGAAGAGGATGTCGACCTGCAAGAATTCTCCGACGAAATCGACCAGTGGGTCATCGACTCGCTCATCAAGATGGGTTGCGACACGGCCAAGAACGTGCTGTCGTATACCCCCGAAGAGGTGGCCAACCGTGCCGACCTCGAAATGGAGACCGTCAAGGAAGTGTTCCGCATCCTGAAGGCCGAATTTGAACAAGATGCCGAATGATGCCAAGGCAATAAACAATAAACGAGAAACAAAGGAAAGAAACTATGTCCGAAGAAACTAATTTTACGATTCGATTGTCGAAAGCGGCAAAAGAATTCAATGTGGGTAAGGATACCATCGTGGAGTTCCTCGCGAAGAAGGGCTTCCAGGTGGATCCGTCACCCAACACGAAGCTCACATCGCCGATGTATGAGCTGCTCGTGAAGGAATATCAGGGCGAGAAGGAAGTGAAGAACGAGGCCATGAAATTGGGCAACCTCTCGTATAAAGGTGGTAGTGTTTCCGTTGATTCGGCATTGCAAACGCAAAAAGTCGCTGAGGATGATGACCACGACGAGGTGATTATCCGTTCGAACACGATATCATCGCCATTGAGAAAGACCTCAAAGCCGACCCAACCAACCGATTCGGTCGCTGAAGTGGAGAAAAAGACAGAGGAGAACCCGGCAGAACAGCCTGTCCCAACGGAGCCAGACCCTGTTGAACCTAAGAAAGAGACTCCAAAGCCTCAGGAGGAACAGCCGAAAGAAGAGAACAATTCGGGTATCTCGCTGAAGATTCTGGGTCAGATCGACTTGGAACCGAAGTCTCGCCAGGAGGGTAAGAAAAAAGGCAAGAAGGAACAAAACTCCGAAGCCAAACCGACCAGGCCGAAAGAACAAAAAGCCCAGGAAAAGAAACCTAAGGAGCAGAAGCCTGCCCCAAAGAAAGAGGAACCAAAGCCTCAGATTGCCACAAAACCTGAGACGGAGAAACCCGCCGAGCCAAGAGTCATCAAGTTGGAAGCCCCCAAACTGCAAGGCCCCAAGGTCTTGGGGATGGTGGAACTGCCTGATGAGAAAAGACAAGGCAAGTCGGGCGATTCGAAGAAGAAAAAGAAGCGTAAACGCATCATGGGTGGCAAGCCGGAAGGCTCGTCGGAGAATCCTACCGGACCAAACGTGAATGCAGGTGGCAAGAAGTCGGATGGTGGCAAATCAGGCAAAGGGCAGAAGTCGCAAGGTGGTGACAATGCCAACAATAACAGCAAGAAAAACCCGAAGGACAGCCCGAAACCCAGCAAGAAAGACAAGAAAGGCAAACGCGAAGAGAAGCCCGAACTGACCGAAGAGGAAATCTCGAAGCAAATCAAGGACACGCTGGCTCGTCTCGCTCCTATGGGCAAGTCGAAGACCTCCAAGCACCGCCGCGAAAAACGTCAGCAGGTGGCGGGCAGCATGATGGAGGAAATGATGCGTCAAGAGGAGGATAAGAAAGTCCTGAAGGTGACAGAGTTCGTTACGGCTAATGAGTTGGCCACGATGATGAACGTGCCTGTGGTGAAGGTCATCGGCACTTGCATGAGCCTCGGTATGCCGGTTTCCATCAACCAACGCCTCGATGCTGAAGCCCTGACCGTGGTGGCCGAGGAGTTTGGCTTCCAAGTGGATTTCGTCAGTGCCGATGTGCAAGAGGCTATTGCCGAAACGGAGGAGACCGACCTTGAGGAAGACCTCGTGCCTCGTGCTCCTGTCGTCACCGTCATGGGTCACGTCGACCACGGTAAGACCAAATTGTTGGACTACATTCGTAATACCAACGTGGTGGCGGGTGAGGCCGGTGGTATCACTCAGCACATCGGTGCTTATGAAGTGACGACCGAAAGTGGCAAGAAAATCACCTTCTTGGATACGCCTGGTCATGAAGCATTCACGGCCATGCGTGCCCGTGGTGCCAAGATTACTGATGTGGCCATCATCGTCATCGCTACTGACGATAGCGTGATGCCGCAAACCGTCGAGGCCATCAACCATGCCCAGGCCGCCGGCGTGCCTATCGTCTTCGCCTTGAACAAAATCGATAAGCCCACTGCCAATCCCGACAAGATTCGTGAACAATTGGCCAATATGAACATCCTCGTCGAGAGTTGGGGTGGCAAGTACCAAGACCAGGAGATAGCCGCTAAAATAGGTCTCAACGTCGATGCCTTGCTTGAAAAAGTGTTGCTGGAGGCCGAACTCCTCGACTTGAAAGCCAACCCGAAGCGCTTGGCCAAAGGCACGGTCATCGAGTCGGCTTTGGACAAAGGACGTGGCTATGTGGCCAAGATTCTGGTGCAGAGCGGCACGCTGAAGATTGGCGACATGGTGCTGGCTGGTACCACTTACGGTAAGGTGAAGGCCATGTTCGACGACCATAACCGTCCCGTTAAGGAGGCAGGTCCGTCCACGCCCGTGCTGTTGCTTGGTCTGAATGGCGCTCCCATGCCCGGCGATGCCTTCAACGTGATGACCGACGAGCATGAGGTGAAGGCCATCGCCAACCGCCGTGAACAGCTGCAACGCGAGCAGACGCGCCGCACCAGCCCGCACATCACCTTGGACGAAATCGGACGACGCATTGCCATCGGCGACTTTAAGGAACTGAATATCATCGTCAAGGCTGACGTGGACGGTTCCGTCGAGGCTCTGGCCGACAGCTTGCTGAAACTCTCCACCGAGGAGGTGCAGGTCAACGTCATCCACAAGTCGGTGGGTGCCATCAGCGAGTCGGATATCATGTTAGCTTCGGCTTCCAATGCAATCATCGTGGGCTTCAACGTGCGTCCTACCGCCCAAGCGCGTAAGATGGCCGAAAATGAGAAGATTGACATCCGTCTGTATTCTATTATCTATCAGGCCATCGAAGAGATCAAAGCCGCTATCGAGGGCATGTTGGCTCCCGAAATCGAGGAAGTGGTCACCTGCAACCTCGAGATTCGCGAAACCTTCAAGATCAGCAAGGTCGGCACCATCGCCGGTTGCATGGTCCTGGACGGCAAGATCACCCGCAACACCAAGATCCGCGTCATCCGCGACGGCATCGTGGTCTACACGGGCTTGCTCGGCTCCTTGAAGCGTTACAAGGACGATGTGAAGGAAGTCAGCGCCGGTATGGACTGCGGCCTCAACATCGAGAACTTCAACGACATCAAGGTCGGTGATATCATCGAGGGCTATACCGAAAAAGAAATCGCCCGCAAGCTGTAGGCGATTTCATTTCAAGATGCTTTGTAGAGACGCAAAATTTGCGTCTCTACATTTTTTTATTCTAATTTCGTCATCACTTTCAGCAGTTGTTCGCCCAAGCCAATGGTGTAGCCTTGTTTGGTGAAAACCACCTCGCTGTTGTTGTTGGCGATGATGAAGATGGGTAGGCTGGTGTTGTCGAGGTGCAGGTTGCTAGTGATTTCGTCCATGATTTCCTGTGTGAAGAAACCATAGGTGACGTTGCTCGGCAACTCATTGAAATTCTTCAGTTTGAATTGATCATAGCTGTCTTGTTCGCCAAAAAGGAACACCAAGGGTACACTGCTTTCCTCGAAGTCGTTTCGGAACGCGCTGATGTCTTGCATGGCGTGGGTGGTAGGCTCGCTACCTTGGTCGAGGATACCAAGGATGTAATATTCGTCGCCAATCAGTTGCTTGAAGTTGTATTCCTCGCCAGTCTCAGCTTCCGTAAAACGGTTGTTGGAATAAAAGTCGCCGATGACCTTGACGCTGGCGTCAGGTTCGCGCAGAACAAGGTCGACTTGGGTGGTCTCGTTTGCCTTGATGGTGAAGAACTGACTGTGAGTCAAGGCGCTGCCATCGGGGAGACGGGTGCCCGCTGTGAGGATATAGAAACCTTCATCCAAAGGCGTTGGATGGTCGAAACTCGACAACAGCATACCATCGTCAATACCAGGGTCTTTGGCATCGTAGGCCAGCA
Source organism: Bacteroidales bacterium (assembly GCA_017460915.1). GTDB lineage: Bacteria > Bacteroidota > Bacteroidia > Bacteroidales > F082 > Limimorpha. The sequence continues at coordinate 69,500 of JAFUAA010000049.1, forward strand.
GGCGGAAACTTTTGCCGTCGAACTTCTTGATGCTGAAGTGCGTGTAGTATTTCGGGTTGGAGGCGGCGGCGATAGGCGCATAATGGATGTCGAGATAGCCCGTGCCAGCAGCGGTTTGGGCTTCTTGCTCAAATTGCACGTTCATCCATTGGTTCTCGTCAAAATATTGCACATTGCCGTTCACGGGGTTGATTTGTGCGGCGATGCCCAGGCTCCGGGCCATGGCCACGAAAAAGATGTCGCGCGAATGGCGGTCGGTCTTGCTGGCTTTCAGCACACCCAGGGGCGAAATCGGAATGCGTTGCGGGTTGAGTTCGTCGTCAGTTTTGATGTTTTGTCTTGCCCAATCGACCAAAAGACTCGGATTGTCATGGAACTTTTGGGCTTCTTCGCCATTGAAAAATTCGGTGAACACCTTGCGGAAAGCCACAAGATTCTCGTTGCTGATGCGTGGACTGAGGATGTATTGTGCATACAGCTCGGGAGGCATCGAAACGATGGACGAAGTCAGGTCGGGCGTGTGGTCGAAATGGTCTTTCAGGACTTCAAGCGTAACGTCGCGCAAGTCCTTGTCAGTGATGTTGCTCAGCAACTCCACTGCCTTGATTTCCTGGTTTTTGCCTTGTGCGTATTTGACGAAATCGGCGATGGTTTGGTAGTTGCCCCAGGTCTTTTCATAAATGCGGCACAAAGTCTTGTTGCCCGTGTTGGCAATCAGCTCACGTTGCGCATCCTTGCAGGATTGGATGTATGCGTTGCGAATCGAGTCCTCGTAGGTGATGCGGCGGGCGTTTTCGGCGCGCGTTTCCGCACTGACTTCGGGCAAAACGCTGGTCGGGGCGGGTGGCACCATGTCGAATTCGAAGATGTCGTTTTGACCTTCCTCGTGGTTGAGGGTGATGGTGACATTCTCATTTTCGCCTGACTTGAAGACTTGGTAGCCGAACTTGCCGTCCTTGGCAGCGTAGGCCATCATGCAGCCCAAACCGGCCGTGAGCCAAGTCTGGCCGTTCTCATCGGTGGTCTTTTTCACGACGGTGCAGAACTCGGCATAGTTGTAAATCTTGAACTCTACGGGCAGGTTGGTTTGCGGTTTTCCGTCTTCGTCCACCACGGTAAAAGTCGTTTTGGCGGTCTTGCCATAGCTGTCCACCACATTGATTTCCGTGTAGTTACGGTTGCGGCTGATGACTTCCTCGGGACCGTCATAGTCGCCGAAGACGCGCGTGTGTAATAACAAAGTGCGCGAGGCGGGCTCGTTGAACCAACCCAAGTCGAGGACAGGCTCAGGCTCGCAGGCGCCGAGGAAATGCCACTGGCCATCCACCCAAGCCTCAACCCAAGCGTGGTTGTCGTCGCAGTGGGCCCAGCGGGGGGTATAAACTTGTCGGGCTGGGATGCCGACGGTGCGCAAGGCTGTCACCAGCAAAGTCGACTCCTCGCCGCAGCGTCCCCACGAGGTCTTGATGGTGGACATCGGGGCACTGGTGCGGCTGTCGGTGCCTTTGTAGTTGACGCGCTCGTGGCACCAATGGTTCACTTCGAGGACAGCGTCGTAGAGCGACAAGTCCTTCACGCGGGCTTTCAGTTCCTCGTAATAGGTGCTGCGGAAGTGGTCGAGGCCCTCGTTGTTGACGCGCACGGGCACCACGAAGTGCTTGAACTCGCGTTCGGGAACCGTCGCGCCCCAAGGCAACTCGTTTTTGGCGCGGAAGGCGTAGTGCACGCTTTCCTTGTAATAGTCTTCGGTGTAGTCCACGCTGTCGCCGACGGGCATATAGGCGTAGAGGAAATCGAGGGCGGCTTTTTCGTCGAAGCCATTCGGATGGTTTTCTTCCGTGCAGGCCGCAAAGAACAGCGCGGCAACGATAAGGGTGAAGATGATGTTTTTCATGGTTGGAATATTTTTGTGGCAAAGGTAATGCTTTTTCGCGATTGCAAGAAAACTATGATATAATTTTGCTCCTCTACTTATCAATAAATTTCTACCTTTGCGCAAATTTTGAATTTAAGAAGATGCGAAGGCTTATTTTGCTAATGACTTGTGCTATTGCGTTTGGTTTCAATGCTTTGGCGCAGCAACGGGGGCAAGTTTCAGGTGTGGTCAAGGACGCTGAAACGAGCGAGACTTTGATTGGCGTTTCCATTTACGAGGAAAAACTTCAAATGGGCACCACTACCGACGATCGTGGACGTTACACCCTTGATTTGCCTTTGGGCGAGCACACTTTGCGCGTTTCTTATATCGGCTATGCTACGCTCAATAAGGCGGTGAACGTGACGGTCAAGCCCCAAACCCTCAACATGCGACTTCACCCAGAATCGGAAAAGCTTTCGGAAGTGGAGGTGACCAGTGAACGCAAAGACCGCAATGTGACCGCGATGGCGATGAGCGTGCAGACGCTGGATATGATCACCATCAAGAAGATTCCTGCGCTGATGGGCGAGGTGGATGTCATCAAGTCGATGACGCTGCTGCCTGGTGTGCAGTCGGCTTCTGAAGGCTCTTCGGGCTTCAGTGTGCGCGGCGGCGCTACCGACCAAAACCTCATTCTCTTGGACGGTGCCCCTATTTACAACGCTTCGCATTTCCTCGGGTTCTTCTCGGTGTTCAATAACGACGTCGTGAAGGATGCCACGCTTTATAAAGGCGACATTCCCGCCAATTTCGGTGGACGACTTTCATCCGTGCTTGATGTGTCGGTGAAAGACGAGATGCCCAAACGCTTGGGAGTGCAAGGTGGCGTTGGCTTGGTGACCAGCCATCTGATGCTTGAGGCCCCTTTGTTTGACCACAGGACTTCGGTGCTCTTGGCTGGTCGCAGGACCTATGCGGGTCTTGTCTTGCCTTTCCTCGGCGAGGATTTGGACAAGTCGAAAATCAATTTCTACGACATCAATGCCAAGGTGAGCCAGTCGTTGGGCAAGAACGACCGCCTGTTTCTTTCCTTCTACAACGGTCACGACGAGTTCAACATGCAGCAAATGATAGGATTGGGTTATGGCAACAGTAGCGCGACTTTGCGCTGGAGCCACATCTTCTCAGACCGCCTCACGTCCAACTTTTCCTTGATTGGCTCACGTTATCGTTATAGCATCGACATCAACTATAGTCCTTATGACTTCGCCATCAAGGCTGGCACCGATGCGGCCAGCTTGAATTACGACATGGCGATGCATTGGAACGGACGCCACACATCGAAGTTGGGCCTGACCACGGGTATCCAGTCGTATCTGCAAGGCGAAATCGACGACCGTGGCGGCGCCTTGGCGCAATATCTTGGCGTCGATCAGTCGAAGTCGGTGGCTCGCAAGGCTTTGGAACATGCCGTTTATTTCACCCACGATTATGTACCCACGCCTCGATTCACCCTTCGCGCAGGCTTGAGGCTTTCGTGTTTCCAAAATATTGGTGAAGAGGAGTTCTTTACTTTTGATTCCGTCATCTACACCGTTGCCGACACCTTGCATTACGGCAAGGGAGAGGTGTTCAATACGGTGGTCAATCCCGAGCCTCGAGTGGCGGTGATGTATCGTTTGGACGAACATTCTTCGTTGAAGGCTTCTTATTCGCGCACGGTGCAATATGCCCAAGTGGCCTCTTCCGCAACGGGCGGCCTGCCCTTCGATGTATGGTTCCCGACCAGCCCCAACGTGAAGCCGCAGAAATGCGACCAGTTTGCGCTCGGCTATTTCCGCAATTTCGACAACGACGCCATTGAGTCTTCGGTGGAGGTGTATTACAAAAACATGCAGAATGTCATCGACTTCAAGGACAATGCCATCACTTACGGCTATCTGTTGATTGACGGTGAACTGCGTGCGGGCAAGGGACGTTCTTTCGGCGCCGAGTTTTTGGTTAGGAAAAACATCGGCAAGTTTACGGGCTGGATTTCCTACACCTATTCGCGTACTTTCCGAACAATTCCAGGCATCAGTCTTGGCATGGAATATCGCTCGCCGTATGACCGTCCGCACAATCTTGTCATTGTAGCCAATTATGATGTGACACAGCGTATTTCGTTGGCTGCCAACTGGATATACAATACGGGACAACCCGTTACCTTCCCATATGGTCAATATACCATCAACGGGGTGTCTTATGCGGTTTACAACGGCAAGCGTAACGAGAGCCGCTATCCCGACTACCATCGCCTCGACCTTTCGTTTACCTGCAAGCTGGGGAAACTAGACACCAAACGTCGCTGGCAGCACGACATCAATGTCTCGGTGTATAACGCGTATGCCCGCCACAACACATGGGCCATTACTTTCGACCAGGGCGAGAATGGCAGCATTGTCACCAAGAACATGTATCTCTTCTCGGCCGTGCCTTCCATTTCCTATAACTTCAAATTCTGAGCCTTATGAAAGAGTTGCATAAATTGTTGGTCTTTGCCATTTTTGTTGCCTTTGCCTCATGCACTGAGGACATCGTCATCGATGTGGAAGAGGGCGACCCGATGATTGGCGTAGAGGCTTCGTTCACCGACGAACTGAAGCATCATGAAGCTATTTTGAGTTACACTTCCGACTTTTATGATGCAAACGAAATCAAGATGGTGAGCGGGGCTACAGTCTATGTCACAGACGGGGTGGATACGGTTTATTATGTTGAGGACCAAGAGAATAAAGGCCATTATCTCACCGATTTGGTGGCGGCCCAAAAAAACACCTTATACCGTTTGTGTATCGATGTGCCTGAAGCCAATGGCGACATGGTGCATCTGTTTTCCGAGAGTCGGGTGCCCGACAATGTGGAAAGCATCGACAGCTTGGTGCTCAAGCATTTCAACGGAGGTAACGACACTGTACCGACCACGTTTTTTGGTGACACAATCGAGTGGCTTTATCCTTATTTCCAAAGCCTTCCCGACCCGACGATTGTCTATATGCCCATAATTGCCATCAACGACTCCATCCTTTCAGACACGCTTTCGCAGCGCATGACAATACCGATAGGTGGCTATGCCGGTTATTACATCAACGGGCCTGAGATGCAACAAGAGAACAAGGAAATCCCTATCGCTTATTTTCGCAGGTCGACCCTGACGCCTGGCGACACGATTCGCGCTGATTTGTTTAGTATCTCACCAGATTACATTTACTACATTTATAGCATTGTCGCATCGTTGGGAAGTAATCCAATGTTTGGGGCACCAGCCAATGTGAGTAGCAACATACAGCCTCAGGGCGAGGCCGTGGGTTGGTTCTATACGGCTTCTGTGGTCTCAGCTTCTGTGGTTTTTGATGGGCGGTGATTTTATATGGAATTGAAAATGCCAAATAGAAATATCTAATGACAGTGAAAAGACTTCTTTCCCGATGTCTGGTGGCATTCCCCTTGGTGGCAGCGATGGCTTGCACCGAAGATATTGCAATGGACATTCCTGAAGGTCGCAAAAGACCGGTAATCGAAGGCTCAATCACCAATGAGTACAAGCGCCACGAAGTCATTTTGAGCTGTTCTTCTGAGCTGTACTCGGAGGAGCGGGAGATGATTTCAGGAGCCGAGGTTTATGTGGAAAGCAACGGGGATACGATTTGGTTTTACGAACAGCCCAACAAGCCAGGGCATTATCTTTCCGACTCGGTGGCGGGCGTGAAAAATCGCTGGTATCATCTGGAGGTAAACGTGACGGAAAACGACCTGTATTCGAGGCCATTGCGCATGTATGCCGACACCAAGATGTCGAATAACGCCTCGGGCATTGATTCCATTGGACTGTTGCCCAAACTCGATGAAAACAACATCCCCCTTGTCGACGATGATGCTGCGGTTTGTGTATGTCCCTATTTCCAGACCTTGTCGGATTCTTCCATCGTCTATAACGTGGAACTGTATCTGAACGGAGCCAGATTCAAGAACCGTCCTTCCAAACTGTTCAATCTCTTTCCGATGAAGGGTTATGCGGGCTATTATTTTAATGGTCCTGAAATGCTGCAAAGCAATATCGAGGTTCCCGTCGGCATCATGAACAAGGTGTATATGCACGAAGGCGACGTGGTGAAGGTGAAGCTTTACAGCATTTCAAGAGACTATATGTATTTCCTTGTGGGACAAAAACTGGCCATCGGGGTCAATCCAGTGATGGGGGCTTTCCCGGCCATGTTTTCCAATATCTTTTCGAATTGTGACGCCATCGGTTGGTTCAATGCCACTTCGGTGATCGTAGGCGAAGGCGTTTATCACGAGTTTTGATCGCCGGTTCAAACCAAGACAAAAAACAAATGGCTGCCTGAGATGTCAGACAGCCATTTGCTTGTGAAATGGGGTGGGGGTTATTTGACCACCACCTTCTCGATGCGGGTTTGCGTGCCTGCGGTGAGGCGAAGGAAGTAAACACCCTTCTGCATGCCGTTCACGTTGAGTTCGTGGTTGCCGTTGGCGGTGCCGCTGACCACCAGTTGACCCATGCCGTTGTACATGGCATAGCTGAACTCGGCATCGCCGAAGCTGATGTGTAGCATGTCATTGACGGGGTTGGGATAGATGCTGAACTCGCCAGCAAGCTCTTCCACATCTGTGAGGTCGGCGATGATGCACTCGGGAGCCGAGACGCAGTCGTTGTATTCGGCCACGACGCAGTAAGTGTAGTAGATGGCTTGCATCGTCTCTTCCGAGTAAGAGGCCTCGGTGGTCTGACCCACTTCGATGCCATTACGGTAGATGATGAAGTTGATGGCATCTTCGGGTCTGTCCCAAGTCAGCGTGATGTTGGACTCTGCAATTTGCATCTCGAGGTTCGAGACCATGGCGCAAACACCAGAGGAGCTGCCGCTGGCGCAGTTGCAGTCGAATTGATAAAGCACCCCAGGCGACGGGTTGCTGGCTTCATAGATTTGCTCGCCCGTTTCGTACTTGACGACGAAGGAGCATTCGCTGTCGTAGCTGCCGCGCACCCAGGTCAAAGTGACGTGGACGCCGTTGCCAATCTCGATGGTTTCGGTGTGAGAAGGGCCAGAGCTGAAAGTGAGGTCCATCGAAGGCGTGTCGTCGTCGAAGCTGACTGTCAGTTTGGCGCCGTTCCAGCCGTCGCCGTAGGAGTCGCTCAGTTCGAAGATGACGTTGCATGAGTTCTTCAGCGTCAATGTGCCTTCAGCGGTCAGGCCGCCGTCGGCTTGCATTGCGAAGTTCACGGGGATGACCATGGTTTCGGGGCAGTTGGCTGCAATTTGCATGTTGAACACAGCGGTGCCAATGCCTTCGGGATCGATGGTGCCAAGCTCCACCTCAGGATTGAGGAGGGTGACATATTCGTTGTCGCATGAAATGGTGGCTATGCCGTTGGTGGCCATATAGTGGCCCACGTTCTTGAAGTTGGCGACCAAGGTCACGGTTTCGCCAGGAACGTAGCTGCCAGCCCAGTTGGTGCCAGCATAATTGAGGATGGCTTGTCCGGCAGTGATGTAGACCTTGCCAGCCCAGGTTTGTCTGCCGTCGGTCATTTCGATGTCGATTTGGAAACGGGTGCCGTCCTCAACGCCTTCGGCCACGATGAAGCTGAAAGCATTGTTGAGGGAGGTGGTTTCGTCGGCATTCAGTACTGGGAAGGATGCTGTTCCGTTGAGGATGCTCAAACGATTGTCGGCGCAAGTCAAAGCGACGTTGGTGTTGCCATTGGTTGGGTCAACACCCACATTCTTGAACATCATGCTCAGGCTTGTCTCTTGGTTGACAGGGGCAAAGTTAGGTGCGTAGCTGGCCACAGTGACATAAGGGCCTTCGGCAGGCAGCACTTCCACGGTGATGACTTCAGTCACTTTGTTGTAGCCCATCACGGTCAAGGTGGCATTACCCACATTGCTCATTGCGGGGAAGCTCAGTGTAGCGGCGTTGTTGACAATGTTGGTTGAGGCAATCACTTCGCCGTCCATCATGAGGGTGGCAATGCCGTAAGCCGTGTTTTCGGTGGTGATTTCAAGTTCAGTCATGCCTAACATCAGGACAGCAGGAGCGATGTTGACGTTCATGCCCGTCGGGTTGTCGGTGCGAACCATCAAGCTCGGGTCGCCAAAACAAATCCACGTGTCGTGGGTGTCGTTGCCTTGGCTGCCTGACATGTCCAAAACGTTTGCGTTGCCGTTCACGGAAGCACTACCAAAGGTGTGGTTGAACTTGTCGGCTTCGCGCCATTCGCAAAGGACATTGACCATTTCGTCTTGGCCGTACATAGGTGGAATCCAAGGTTGGCTCATCCAGGAGAACATGCCGCCGATGGCACCCGTGGGGACGCCAGTTTGGTTGTTGCTGGCGCGCATCCAAGCCTCGGCAAAGCATTCGCCGTTAGCACCGCCATAGTTGAATTTACCAGTCAGGCAAGCCACCGACCAGTTGATGGGCCACATGTAGTCGTTGACCAAGGCGTTGACGTGGCTGTTGCTGTAGTTGGCCACGCCCCAGCTGGTCTCCGAACCGTGGTTGCAGTAGTTGATGATGCTGACACCTTCATTAATAGCGTTGCTGATGGTTGTGGTGGTGGCACCGCCGCCGCCGTGAAGTTCGGTAACGTGTTCGTAGGTGTAGTGCTCAAGCGTATCGCGAATGAGGTCGATGTGTTGGTAGTCGTCTTCGCCATAGTGGCCGCTACCGGCACCGATGGCGCCGATGCCCAAGCCCTTGTTGACCCAAGTGAGGCCTTCGGGCATGTCGCGCTCGTAGTAGAGCACCTTGTTGACATGGTTGGCCAAATGGGCTTCGGTCTGCACCGAGAAACGACCCAATAAAACGTCGTCGTAGTGGTCTGTGCCAACGATTTGGGCAAACCAGTTGTCGGAGCGTTCACCGCTTACCGAGTGGGGCGTGATGTGGTCGTAGTCACCGACAAACAGGACAAATACGAGGTTGTGGTTCGGGTCGTTGTAGAAGTTTTGGATGTAACTCTTGATTTGTGTGTCGTTGTTGCCACCGGCTTCGGAGACGCTCACCATCGTGGTGGGACGGCCCGATTGGTTCTTCCAAGCAACGAACTCTTCCATGCCAGCCATGAACTGGTCAGCGCAGATGACCAACATTTCGCCACGGTCGATTACGAAGTTATACTTGGCTCCGTTTTGTCCGTAGTTGATGAAACGGCGTTGGTAGGATTGCAGCATCTCAGCATCCACTTTGATGTCACCCTTTTTGCGGTTGACCATGGGGTTCTCGCCATTGTCGCTCACCTTTTTCATGCTAATGGTGAGGTGGTGATACACGCGGAGGGTCTTCGTCACGGGGTTGTAGGCGAAGGGCGTCACCACGATGTTTTGGCCACGGCAGTCGCGAAGGATGTAAGGAGCGTCCAATGCGGCTTGGGTTGCAGGATAAAAAGCGTTTTGGCTGTACATTTCACCATAGGTGTAAGGCACATCCTTGGGATCAATCTGACGGCTGATGTTGCCCTTCGAAGGGGCCACCTCGACGTTGAAGTCGGTGTATTCGCCATTCATGATGTTGACATCCATCTCTGCCATGTCGCCAATGAGGACCGGCACAGGGAAGTGAGGCAGGTTAGGAGCACCGGCATCGAGCGATGTTGCCATCTTCGGGACCGAAATGACATTCTGCTCGCCGTTAGGAGTGCTCACTCTGGTCATGTAGAAACCGCCCAGCGTGAAGTCGACGACGACTTCTTTCTCGCTGCTCGAAATCAACTTGACCTCAGGACCAGCAGGATTGCTCTTGCTGATGGTCGTCCACTGTTGGGCGAATGCCATTGCTGACACGGCCGCTAACATGAGGGATAAAAATAGTTTTTTCATGTGTTGAAAATTTAAAGAGTTTGTTGTTCGATTAAAGGCGCAAATATACAAAACTTTTTGGCTGGATGGCATTTGGTGGAAAAATATTCTCGTGAATCGCTTATTTTGTGTATTTTTGCATCTCAAATTGAAAAACAGAGTATGGGATTTTTCTTGAAGCTGATATTGATGGGCTTGGGCTGGTCATTTGGTGGCCCCATTGGAGGCATCATCGGCTATGCCATCGGAAGCCTTTTCTCGAGCAACAGCCCGAGGGTGATTCGCTCAGAGGTGAACGAGCAATTTGGCAATACGGAAGAGAAGCGCGACTTCAACGTGACGTTGCTCGTGCTATCAGCTGCCGTGATGAAGGCCGACGGAGCCGTGAAGCGTTCGGAACTGGACTATGTGAAGCGTTTCTTCTTGCAGAACTTCGGTCAGGAACGCGCCGAAAACTACATCAAGATGTTGCGCGAAATCCTCGCCAAAGACTACAACCTCTATGAAGTCAGCCAGCAGGTGGGCCGCTACATGGATTATTCCTCTCGACTGCAACTGCTTCATTACCTGTTTGGCATCGCCAATGCCGACGGCAGAATTTCGCAGGAGGAGTTGAGCGTCATCAACACGATTTCCGATTACATGGGCATCACCGCCAGCGACTTCAATTCGGTGAAGGCGATGTTCATCAAGGAGACCGACAGTGCCTACAAGATTCTCGGCATCGATCCTTCGGCCACCGACGAGGAGGTGAAGAAAGCCTACCGCGACATGGCCAAGAAAAACCACCCCGACTTGGTCGGCAACCTTGGCGAGGAGGTGCGCCAAGCCGCCGAGAAGAAGTTCCAGGAAATCAATGCGGCTTACGAGTCAATCAAAAAACAACGAGGACTTTAACCCAAAGTCACTCAAATCGCTCAATTCTACAACGGTGCTGCTTGCTGCTACGCTCGTAAGTGATTCCCACAAGCAGCAAGTTATCAGTATACTGCGCAACTTTGGCGGGATATTGCCGACGCTTGATTTGCTCAATGGCTGTATCAATAGCCTTGTCGTATTTCAACTCGATGACAATGGCGGGGCTGTCGACATTCTTGCGCGGAATGAGCACTAAGTCGGCAAAGCCTTTGCCCGTGGCCAACTCCCGATGGATGATGTAGTTGTTGGAGGCATAGTAATAGGCAATGCTTAGCACGCAGGCCAACGAATTCTCGTCGTTGTAGTTCAAGATGCTGGTGCTCTCGTCGTGGGCTACGTCCACGCCACGGGCTACAGCTTCCGCGTCGCCACGGAGCGTCGCCTGAACGAGTTGCTTTGACTTTTCGAGTGCATCGGCAATATGGCTCCAGTTATTCAACCTGACGGCGTTGACCATTTCGCCCGCCACTTCGCGGTTGGGGATGTAGCACTCGCTCTCTTTCCAGTCGTACGACAGATAACCCAAGTGGATGAGTACGGTAAACACATCGTCCCTGGAATGGATGATTGACATGTCGTTTTGGAACCCTGTGGGATCAACCGGGCAACGTTCTCCGGCCAGCATCCGCACCACGTCATCTTTCAGCCCTTCGTAGTTCATTGAGATATAGTGCGCCACCGCGTCGTAGGCACCTGTGGCCGCCCAGAAACTGCGGCATCGCCTTGCCCGAAGTGCCTGCATGACCGAGTTGGGGTTGAAAATGGACAGTTCGTCGCCAATCTGGTAGCCGTCGTACCATTTCTCCAACTCGTCGAAATCCATGTGATGCTTCTCGGCAAGCCTCTTCACCTCGTCCTTGGTAAAGCCAAAATACGGAGCCATATCCACTGGCTCCACCATTGAGTATTCGATAAAATTGTTGAGTGCCGACTGGGTTTGGTATTTCTTGATGGGCAGGATACCCGTCATGTAAACGCCTGCGAAGACGCGGACGGCATCTTGGCTCTTGAACATCCGTCGGAGCCAACCGACATAGCGATCCATTGCCGTTGTGTCAGGAGCGTATTCCCGACAGATGGCATCCCATTCGTCGATGATGAACACAAACGACTGGTCTTTGGCTTCAATCACACGAAGCAGAAAGTCCATCAGCCTGTCGCCCGCTTCCATAGGTACATCGGGATAGGCCTTGCCGACATCCGCCAGCAGAGCGGCATCCATTCGGTCCACAATGCTGTCGTCGTTACGGTCGGAGATAAAACTCGTCAGGTCGAGATAGATGACGGGGTACTTGTTCAGGTGTTTCTCAAATGAAGGGTCTTTGGCAATCTCAAGGTCGGCGAACAAGTTGCGCGAGTCGCACGAGTGGTCGTAGTAGGCACACAACATCTTGGCTGCCACCGACTTGCCGAAGCGACGGCTGCGCGTGACGCAACTTTGGCTACGCTCTGTGAAAAGAGTATTGTTCACAATGGAGATAAGCCTCGACTTGTCAATATATTCGCTGTTTCTAATTCTTTGGAAACCAACATTTCCGATGTTGATAAAAGTACCCATGTCATCTTGATTTTGGTGCAAAGGTAGCAATATTTCTGGAAATCAATGTAAAAACATCAGGTTAGTAAATAAAAAAAGGCCGCCCTTGCGGACGACCTTTCTCGTCGGAAAATTTCAAATTATTATTTCACCACCACCTTGTCCACGCGCACTTGTGTGCCCGTGGTGAGACGCAGGAAGTAGACGCCCTTGGTCATGTCACTGACGTTGATTTGCGTGTTGCCGTTGGCGGTGCCGTTGGCCACCAGCTGGCCCATGCCGTTGTACATCGCATAGGTGTACTGGGCATTGCCGCCTTCGATGTTCAGCGTGCTGTTGACAGGGTTAGGATAGATGCTGACTTGTTCGAGGTTTTCCTCAATGCCCGTCGTGAAGTCCACCTGGACGCACTCAGGTGCCGAAACGCCGCCGTCGGCATAGACAGCCGTGACGCAATAGGTGTAAACCATCTCGGTCATCACTTGGTCGGTGAAGTTGGCTTCAGTGACTTCGCCTAAAGCGATGCCATTACGCGTAATGCTGTAGGAAACAGCGCCTTCGGGAGCCGTCCAGTCCAAAGTGACAGTGTTGCCTTGCATGGCAGCGGTCAGGTTGTCGACAGGATTGTAGACTGAAGTGGTGCCGCCACCGCAGTTGCAGGTGAATTGATGCGTCCAGCCGGAACCGAGGCCTGAGGATTGGTAGATGACATCGCCACCTTCGTAACGAACCGTGAAGGAGCATTCTTCAGTCCATTGTCCGTTGATCCAGCTCATGCTGACAACGACACCGTTGCCGATTTCAAGGGTATAGGTTTCGCTGAATCCGTTGGAAACGGTCATGTTTTGCGAAGGCGTACCATCACTGAAGTTCACAACGAGTTGGTTGCCGTTCCATCCGTCGCCGTAGCTGTCGCTAAGGTCGAAGACCACGTTGCAGCTGTTCTTCAAAATGCCGTTGCCTTCGGCGACGAGGCCGCCATCAGCGTTAAGTGTGAAGGAGAGCGGGATTTGCTCCGTTTCGGGGCAGTTGGCAGCCACGGTGACATTGAACACGCAGTAGCCGACGCCACTCGGGTCGATGGTGCCAACTTCACAGGTGGCATTTTCAAAACTGACATAATTGCTTGTAGAAGCGATGCTGCCCATGGCGTTGGTAGCCATGTAGTGACCGACGTTCTTGAAAGCAGCGGTCAGGGTCAGGGTCTCGCCAGGGACGAATCCGCCACCCAGGGCAATGCCAGCGTATTCCAACACGGCTTCGCCAGCGGTCACATAGACTTTGCCTTCCCATGCGTCGTTGCCGCAAACGGCGTTGACCATAATGGTGAAGCGGGTGCCGTCAGCCACGCCTTGAGCGATGCTGTAGGTGAAACCAGTCAGTTCGATGGTGGCGTCAGGAGCCAAAGTGCCGAAGTTGGAAGTGCCGTTGATGATGGTCAGGTCGGTGTTGTCGCAAGTCAGGGTGACGTTGGTCGTGCCGCTGGTGGGTTGCGTACCCACATTCTTCACGGTGATGTTCATCGAAGATTGTTCGCCCACGTGGGCATTGGCAGGAGTGTAAGTGTCGACGGAGACGTAGGCACCATTCATCGCGGCGGCAGGAACCACAGCGATGTAGGGACGACGGTTGGGGTGCGTCACGCAGATGGTAACGTCGCCGCCAGAAGTGATGGGCTCGATGGCGATGTCGGCAGTGCCTTCTTCGCCGATGAGGCCAGCGCCATAGAGGACGCCGTCCTTCGAAATGCCGACGTATGAACCGGCATCAGCGCTGACGGTGTAGTAGTCCAAGCCGATGGGCAGGGTGGGCAGATGGTTCACCGTGTTGTAAGTAGGTTCAATGCGGAAAGGCATCACGGAAGCATCACCCAACACATGGTAGGCTTGCCAGTAATAGGTCGGGCTGCTGTGGGTTTGGTAGTTGCCGGCGTGAGCATAGCAAACGGCCAGATTGCCGACGAACAACATGGAGGCGACGGTGTTATAGGTGTCGTCCATCCAGACGGCATCGTAAACGCCAATCGAGGACTCTTCAACGGTAGGTACGGCACCGCCGTGGGTGTTGGTGGCACCAACGCCAAAGTAATAGTCCTCATACCAATAGGTGGAAGGGCAGGAGCCGATGTAGGCATAGGCAGCCCTCGTGTTGGCACGAATCATGGCCTCGCCGAAGCAAGTGCCCGATATGCCCCAGTCGGCGGCTTCGCAGCAGTTGCCCATGGCCAGGAAAGGCATGCCTTCGTTGGTGAGGTTGTTGACATCGCTGACGTTCAGACCTGGATCAGCCCAGCCGCTGTTGCTGCCGTGAGCCGTGTAGTTGACGAAACCAACACCCGTGTTCAGGCTAGCATACGGGTTGTTGTAAGGCTGTCCGAGGAAATTGTATACGTTGTTGAAGCCGTGTTCCTCGTTGTAATAATAGTTCATCGCATATTGGATGGTAGGTTTGCCGACGGTAGGATTCCAACTGGCATCCCAACCGGCGATGAGCAGCACGTTGCTGAGATACTCGGTGCCACGGTTCGGGCTTTCAAATTGCACTTTCTCGTACCACAAAGTCTTGGTGATGATGTTTTGCATTTGTTCCACGGTCTGGGCACACATGCGGCTGTGGAAGATGTCGGGGTAATAGTCGTTGTCGACGCTTTCGTAATACAGGTCGGTGACGCAGTGTGATTCGCTACCAGTGGCCGAAGCGGGCACTTGCTCCTTGTCGCCGAAGATGATGACGAAGGAGGGGGCATCGGTGGCATACTTGTCTTGGATGAAGCTGCGGATGGCAGAGGCATTGCTACCGATTTCGTCGGTGAAGTTCACGTCCATGTAGAAGCCTTTCGTGGTCTTCCAATCAATCCATTCCTGCATGCACTCCTCAAACATGCGGTCGGCAATGACCAGCATCTTCACAGGGGATTGCCAAAGGTCGGGGTGCTGGTCATACACGTCATCGCGCCAGTTGAACATTTGGTTGTAGATGCTGGCGAAATAGGGGCTGAAAGTACGGACAAACTCGCTTTCGGCAGCGCCTTTGTCGTAGTCGTTGTAGCGCACTTCCACCTCGATGTCGTTATAAACCGTGATGGCGTTCTCGGAAGGATTGTAGTTGATGGGATTGATGGTCAGTGAGCCAACGCTGATGCCACGCAGGTTGCCTTGAAGCTCAAGCTCGGCAACGGGACGGTTGCTGAAAGCTCTTGAGGCATAGGCTTTTTCGTTGTAGGCAAACACGATGTCTTCGGGCTTTTGGTCCTTGCGGACGGAAGCTTGCTGAGGCATCACGGTGTGAATGCCGAAGTCGGCCAAACGATAGGTCGTGGTGCTGTAGTTCTTCACTTCAACGGTGACGTTCTTGGCACCGTAAGGCAAAGCAATCAATTGGTGAGCAGCGGGAAGCGAAGGGTCGCCCACGTTGCCCGAGGGATAGGTGCCGTCCATCTTGAGGGTGGAGAACACACCTTTTTCATTGGCGACTTCAGCGGCATCGATGCTGCTGAAGCTGAAGCTGGCGGTGAAGCCGGCATCGGTCACATTGGCGCATTGTTGCGCAGACTGGGCTCTGCCAAGCTCAATGCGTCCTTGGGCGTTGGCTTGCGAGCCGATGAGCATTCCCATCATGAGGAAAGCTGCAGTGAGTAAATGTACTCTTTTCATTGTTGAAACATTAAGTTAATACTAATTTGTTCATTATATGAGTGCCATGAATGGCACCGATAATCAACCCGCAAAAATAGAAAAATTTCCCGAAGTCTGTTCAAAAAATTTCGGGAAATGTGCATTAATCGGACCGAAAAATTGTCAAAAAGGCTTATTTGCCTTTCAAAATGCGTTTGTATTCCTTTTCGCTGCCCAGGATTTCCAAGGCTTTCTTGATGCCTGCGTCCTCCTTGGCCATCACCTCATAATATTGTTGCGTCTCCCAAACATTGCGGGCTATCAAGGCTTTCACTTGCAGGAGGATGAATTTCTCGGAGTGGGCAAACTGCTCGTCGTTCCATTCCACCTTGGCTTCCTCGGCGGCTTTCTTCAACCCTTGAACGAGGTTGTCGCCTACTTCAAAGGTCTTGTTGAAGTTCTTGAAATCGTCATATTCGGCCTTGATTTCATCGCGGTGCTTGAGGGCGTAATCCGTTGTGAATCGGTTTATTGCGCCCTTACGGACGAGGTTGGTGTATAGCTTGCTGTTGTAGGCTGTGTCGACGGGGATGAAGATGTCGGGCATGATGCCGCCACCGCCGTAAACGGTGCGACCACCGTCGGTCTTATACTTCAACGAGTCGGGGAAGTGGATGCTGTCGGCGTGGAAGTATTCGCCGTGTTCGAGGCGCTTGGTCATTTCCTTGGCGTAATCCTCGGCACCGTTTTCGTAGGGGCGTTGGATGCAACGTCCCGATGGCGTGTGGTAGCGCGAGGTGGTGAGGCGGATTTGCGAGCCATCGGGCAGGTTGAAGGGTCTTTGTACCAGGCCTTTGCCGAATGAGCGCCGTCCGATGACGACACCACGGTCGTGGTCCTGCATGGCGCCCGAGAAGATCTCGCTGGCCGAGGCCGAGCCTTCGTCAATCAAGACGACGAGTTTTCCGGAAGTGTAAACTCCGGCGGGAGTGCTGCGCCATTCTTGGCGGGGCGAGTGGATGCCTTCGGTGAAGACGACGAGGCGGTCTTCGGTGAGGAACTGGTCGACGAGCTCGATGGCGGTGTTGAGGTAGCCGCCCGTGTTGCCGCGCAGGTCGAAGATGAGCGACTCCATGCCTTGGGCTTGCAGCTTGGCGAAGGCTTCCCTGAACTCTTGCGCCGATTCTTGCGCGAAGCGGTCGAGCTTGATATAGCCGATATGGTCGTCAAGCATATACGCAGCGTTGATGCTGTTCAGCGGAATCTTGTCGCGGACGATTTCAAAGTCAAGGAGTTCGGGATCGTTGCCGCGTTTCACGCTCACGGTGACTTTGGTGCCTTTTTTGCCGCGCAGGCGTTTTTGCACATATTCGTTGTCGATCTTTTTGCCGAAGGCTTCCTCACCGTCGATTTTGATGAACTGGTCGCCTGTCATGATGCCCACCTTTTCCGATGGGCCGCCCGCCGTGGGACTGATGACGGTGATGGTGTCGCGGATGAGTTGGTAGGTCACGCCGATGCCTTCGAAGCTGCCCACCAGCGGCTCGTTGGCTTTTTCCACGTCCTTTTTCGAGATGTAGGCCGAGTGCGGGTCGAGTTCCTTCAGTGCGGCCACGATGGCGTCTTCCGTCACCTTGTCGGTGTTGGCCGTGTCCACATAGAAATTCTCGATGAGATACAGCGTGGTAGCCAGTTTCTGCGCATTCATCTGCGCCTTGGTTTGGGGTTTCTGGGGTTGGTTTTGGGCGGAAAGAATAATGCTTGCAAATAGCAATACATTGGTTAATAATAACTTGATTTTCATGATGCTAATTGTGATTTTCGAGAATATCCAAAAACTGTTTAAGTTTCAATACGAATAACTTGGGAAACAATATGTTCTTCAAAATGTCAAAAAGCTTGTCGTTGGAAACGATATAAGTGGCACTGGCGGCAAAAGCGCAATTCACGAACTTGTCGTCATCGTGGTCTGCCTCGATAAGCCAAAACTTGAAATAGGTATTGATTAATTCGACGTTTTTGCTCTTAAGCAGCAAATTAATGACATTCCTTGCGACGGAGGCAGAAGTCTTTTGTGCAATGATTTCCTCATACTTTTCTAAAATGTCATTTGACACACAAAGGATGTATTTGCCTGTTTGGAATCCTTTCCAAACGGGATAGTATTCGCTGTGTCGCGAAAGTGCCGCAATGAGGCAATTCGTGTCAAGCACTATTCTCAAGGGATTAGGCATTGTAAGGTGTCCTTAAGTGCTCGTTCAATACTTTGTCGATTTTCTCTTGGCTCCATTTGCCTTCATCCCACAATTGATCCATTTCTTCGTCCACTTTTCGGGCATAGTATTCGCATACTACATCGTTTAATTCCTTCACTTCTAATTCCTTCACTTCCTCTTCCGTGGTAAAGTGTGCCAAAAGACGAAGGAAATCCATCTGGGCTTGGTTTAATCCTACATTCTGTAGTCATAATTGTTTTGTTTATTTGCCGCGAAAGTAATCATTTTTTCCGAATAAATGCCTCACGGCCTCAAAATATCAAAAGTGTTGTCCTCGTTGAGCCTGATGATGGTCGAGCTTTTGGGTTTGCAGAAGCTGTCGTGGTAGAGCTGCACCTCGTAGTCGACGGCCTTTTTCAGTTCCTCCGATATGTCGCTGTAAATCATCGCGGAAGGCTGCCCCGAGAGGTTGGCCGAGGTGGAGGTGATGGGCTTCCCGAGGCGGCGGATGACCTCTTGGCAGAACTCGTTTTTCACCACGCGGATGCACACCGACTTGTCGGCCGAGATGTTTTTCGCGAGGTTCTTGCTTTGGGCGAAGACGATGCTCAAAGGCTTGGAGGCGTGCGCGATGAGGTCGTAGGCGATGGCGGGCACGTCTACTACATAGTCCTTCAGCCGCTCGGCGGAATCGACGAGGACGATGAGGCTCTTGTTGGCGGGGCGTTGCTTCACCTCGTAGATGCGGTCGCAGGCCTTGCTGTTGGTGGCATCGCAGCCGATGCCCCAGATGGTGTCGGTGGGGTAGAGGATGGTTTTCCCGGCCTTCAGTGCCGCCACCGTGCGTTCTATTTCTTCTTCAAATGATTTATCCATGGTATTCGTTTTTGTTTTGGTCGCAATCTTGAGCCTTGACGTCATTGCGGGCTTGACCCGCAATCTCCCTGCCGCTTGGATTTCGCCTTCGCGTTTGGGAGATAGCGGATGTTCCTCCGCTATGACGGTAAGGGCTCTGTTGTCGTTGTCCCATCATCGTTTTTCTTTTAGTTTCTTTCTTAACAGATTGTATTTGTGTCGATTGGCCTGCATCATCGTGCGGCAGATGTAGAATCCCGTCTTGCCGTCGAGGAAGCCGCCTTTCATAATATAGGTGCGGAAGAAATTCACGCTTGGGCTGAATAGCCACGGCAGGAGGCCCGTTTTCTTGCCTCGCTCGTAGTACGATTGCGCGCCTAATTCGGCGAAGTGGAACAGCTGCTTGCGGAAGGCCTCGGGCGTGTCCCACGAGTAATGCAGCAGGTCGCCATGCAGCAGCGTTTTCTTCGGCTCGCTCCCGAACTTGAGCCATTCGTGAATCAGGCCTTCCCATTGGGCGAAGCCGCGCCGCCAGATGCGAATCTTGGTCTCGGGATAGAGTCCGCAGGTCTTCACCCACCGACCGCAGTAGTTGTTGAGGCGGTTCATGGCAAATACTTCGTTGTCAGCAATTTCGCGCTCCTTGATGGCTTGGATGGACTGTCGCAACTCGTTGGAGAGGGCTTCGTCGGCATCAATGCTGAAGATGAGGTCGCATGTGGCGAGGTCGTCAGCGAGGTTTTTCTGGTCGGAATAGCCGAGCCAGTCCTGCGTGAAGAACTTCACGCCGTAAGCGTCGCAGATGGCCTCGGTCTTGTCGGTGGAATGGCTGTCCACGACGATGATTTCGTCGGCGACAGCCTTCACTGAATCAAGGCATTGCGCGATTTTCTCCTCCTCGTTGAAAGTGATGATGACGACCGAAAGGGTGTTCATGGTTTCTAAACATTAATGGAAAACTTCTTGCTTGGCGTCTATTTGCCAGTTGCTTGGGCCATCTTGGCCGCGTTCAGCATCTCCACTTGTTTCAAGGCTTGTTCTCGCGTAGCTTGCGACGATGGACGCCCCAATAAGAGCCGAACCTGCCTTGCAGAGTCCTGCATGCTCTGGAATAGTGTATCGAGAAAAGTTTGTCGATCCATTTTGTATGTCGTTTATATAATTGTCGATCAGTTGAAGCGTGTGCTCCGAAAAAGCATTGTACTTTATTGATGTGTTGATTTGGTCTTGTTGCATCGGCCATTTTGTGAACCCCAACCGTTCTTTTGTGTCCCAATCGGGCTCGGGCACGATAACAACATTGCAGACCTCAATAATCTCATTTTCCGTCAGCCCAAGACCTGACCGCTCCAGTTCTTCTCGCACATCAAGCGTCCATCGGGAGTCGATAAGCTCCGACCATCCCCTGTCTTCCAAATATCGGAGACCATTTGAAATCGCAGAAGGGTTTGAGGACGGCTTATTCATACATCAATAATTTGATGGCAAAGGTACGAAAAAGATGGCTTATCTTATCAGTATATAATCAAAGACGAAGGCAAAATCTTATCAACAATCACAAAATCACCTTCAACGTGAAAAATTGCGGTCAGTTTACGTCTGCAAATTGGCAAAGTCTTAGCCTGGGGATGATAGCGTTTCGGCAATTTCAACGGACACTCTGGTCTCGTGGTTGCTAAATAACTCAAATCCGCCAGCTCGTCCAACAAGTTTTGAGTGTAGCGCTCGGCATGTTCAGGCCGTGAAACGCGGATGATAAAGTCGGAAATAGCCCCGATGTCCAATCGGACGGTTCCGCTCAATATGACTTTTTTCTCAGTCATATCTTGCTTCTAACGGCGGCCATCAATTCTTGCCCAAACTGTTCCAAAGTGATGTACTTCTTTGGGTGGTCCATATTGCGCATATCGCGTTCAATGGATTCCAACCAATAGGCACGCTGTTCGGGGGTTAGTTCATCCTGCATCGTGGCTAGGTTAATTTCTTCTATGGTGTCAATAACTGCGTCCATCACAAATTCATTTTTATAGCGCAAAATTACACATTTTTTCAAATATGGAAATCCTTTCCCAAAAAATGTCAAAACAAAAGGCGCGACAATCCTGCCGCGCCTTCTTGATGGGTTTGCTGTTTCGAATTGTAATTGTTGGAATATAAGTCGTTGGATTACAAATTCAGAATAGCCTTTGACTATCGTCCTTTATACACCTGATACATTTTCAAGAAAAAGTAACCGATGCAAATATAAGCAGCAATACTAAGGATCCTACCAATAGGGTTAATTATATGTAAGATATTCGAAGAATACGGTATCACCCACCATATCAAGGTGTGGACTATTTGAATTATCACACCAATCAATCCAACTAAAGAAGCTTTTTTCATAACGTTTTGTTTAGATTGTTATTGATTTGACGAAGACGAACTGAAATGTTGACAAGTAAACGAAGTGTCGCCCACTCAAAGAAAAACAAAACAAATGCGCCAAAACCAATAATTAATGTGGTTGGATTCCACCAACTAAAACTAACATCTTTCAGTCCAACAAAGCCGACAATCAGCCCTACAAAAGCAAGGATTAAGCAGATTATTGCAAGTATAGAAAGAGTTTTGTCGGCAGCATTGCTCGGCTTTACTATCCCTTCATCTTCTGTCATGGTATTTTCATCATGAGAGAGATACTTTTTCATCGCTTCAAAATCATCTTCGCTAACATCAACATAAGCTAAAATTTTGTAAGGCTGATTTTTTTCCGTATCCCATTTCGGGTATTCCTCATTACTTACTCTAAGATCGGCAGCGGCATACTCTCTAATTTGTAGTTCTGGGACCGCAGCAAGTAGTTTCTTCCTCTCTTCTGCTAATTCCTTCTTTCTTCTTTCGATGAATTTTTGTACATTCTCGTTCATTTTTACATTTTTTTGTTTGTTCTTCAGTCCCCAAAGAACGAAATAATGAAAGAAGCGTGGCACTGATATACCACAATCTTTGTCCGTAGGTCGTGAGAATTACCTTTGCAGGAAGTTGCAACTATAACAGTCCACGCATAACGCGCGAACCCTTATACTCACTTGCCTGCAAATTTCTCACGTTCACGGACACAAGACGAGCATAACGCTTCGTGTTTCTTTTATGTCAGCGGCATAGAATCCGCCTTAAGAACCGCTGCAAAGATACAAAGAAATCGGAAAGGCAAGACGAATTTGGAGAAAACTTCTTACTTTTGCAGCAATTACAATCAATAAAGAAGAAAAATGGCCAATATCAAGGTATTTATTAGTAGTGTGCAGCGTGAGTTTGCGGGTGAGCGTCAGCTTCTTTGCCGTTACATTAGGGAAGATGCCTTGTTGGGTCGTTTCTTTGCTCCTTTTAATTTCGAGGAACTTCCCGCCATCGACCTTACTGCGCAACAAGCCTACCTGACGGAAGCCGCCCAATGCGACATCTATTTGAGCTTGTTTGGCGAACAATACGGCTACGAAGATGCTTCTGGCATTTCGCCCACCGAGCGCGAATACGATACGGCTACCACCCATCATCGCCACCGCTTGATTTTCATCAAGCAAACTAGTTCGCGCCATGCGAAAGAGAAAGCCCTCGTTGCCAAGGCCGAGCAAGATGTGGTCAGGAAGTCGTTCTCCAACTACGAAGAATTGCGAAGTGCGGTTTATGCTTCAGTGGTCAGGTATCTTGAGGAGAAGGAATACCTTCGTCTGCTGCCTTTCGACACCACTCTCAACCGTCAAGCCACAATGGATGACATTGACCCCGAAAAGGTACGCTTCTTTGTCAATCTGGCCAAGGCAAAACGCAGTTTCCCCATACCTTACTTGCCCGAAAACATTCCTCAAATACTGACTCATCTCAACTTGATTTCTGAATCGGGCGTGCTTACCAATGCGGCTCTGTTGCTGTTCGCCAAAGACCCTCAAAGGTTTTTCATTACTTCTGAAGTGAAATGCGCCGTGTTTCCCACCAATGTGATGACCAAACCCATCCTTTCGTACCAGGTCTTTCACGGGAGCGTTTTCGAGATGATAGACCATGCGGTCGGGTTTGTTATGTCGCACATTGATGCCCGTGTCGCGCCCCGATACACCTCTGCCGCCACCGAGGTGAATTACGAAATCCCTATTGAAGCCGTCACCGAAGCCATCGTCAATGCCGTGACCCACCGTGACTATGCGAGCAATGGCAGTGTCCAGGTCATGCTTTTCCGCGACCGGCTTGAGGTGTGGAATCCTGGCTCATTGCCTTTCGGTTTGTCGCCGGCAAAACTGAAGCAACTTCATTCCTCTTTGCCCCCTAATCCCGTTTTGGCCAACCCGATTTATCTCGCTGGTTACATTGAGCGGATGGGGACAGAAACCACCGACTTGGTTTCCGCCTGTGAAAAGGCAGGTTTGAAATCGCCAGAATTTATTCAGGATGAAGACTTTAGAGTGGTAATTTATCGAAAAAATGTCACCCAAAATGTCACCCAAAATGTCACCCAAAACAAGGGTGTGAAAAAGGCTCCGAGAATCTTGAAAGTGCTTCAACTTATGTTCGCCAATACCCACATCAGTGCCGAAGAAATGGCCGTAAAACTGAAAGTGACGGAGCGTACTATTCGTCGCGATATTGACAAGTTGCGCGAGCAATATGACATTGAATGGATTGGATCGTCGAAAAACGGCTATTGGAAAATCGTCCCGAAGAAAGACTGACAATTACTTTTTTTCCTAATTTTGCAATCTTTAACCACTCAAAATGACTATCGGAATCCCCATTTGGATGTTGGCATTGGCGCTGCTGTCGGGCTTGGCGGCGGCGGCGGCGTTGTATGT
Organism: Bacteroidales bacterium; assembly: GCA_017460915.1. GTDB lineage: Bacteria > Bacteroidota > Bacteroidia > Bacteroidales > F082 > Limimorpha. The sequence continues at coordinate 93,189 of JAFUAA010000049.1, forward strand.
CCGAAACAAGAAGCAATACTATGGCAAAGCATTGACAATCATCTTGTTTGCGTTACGGACAATGATGGTCGCCTTGGTGGCCCTGCTACTTTTCAACCCACTGATTCGGCAGAAGTTCAGTTCGGTGGAGACTCCGACGATTGTCCTCGCGCACGACAATTCCGCATCGGTGGCCTTGTGCAAGGATTCCGCGTTCTACCGCAACGACTATCGCACACAGTTGGAACAATTTCGAATGAGTTTGAACGCTGATTTCCAAGTGGATGAGTATGTCTTCGGCGAGGAAATGCGCGACTTCGACCAACTCGATTTCTCCGACCAACTGACGGACTTGTCGGCGGTGCTAAAGTCTTTGGACAGAAGATATTACAAGCGTAATGTTGGCGCGGTGCTATTGTTTTCTGACGGCATCTACAACCGAGGCTTCGAGCCGGAACTGTTGGCCGAGAATTTCCCGTACCCCATCCACACGGTCGTGCTGGGCGACACGGTGTCTTATCCCGACCTTGCCATCCGCGATGTGCATTATAATAAGGTGGTGTCGCTGGGCGTCACTTTCCCCGTCCGCGTCACCTTGTCGGCGCGCGATATGGCGGGACGCAAGGCGCAACTGGCGCTTAAGGAAGGCGGGCGAGTCATCGAAAAGCGCGACATCGACATCCCATCCAACCGCTTCTCCAAGGAAATCGACTTTATGCTCGATGCCACCAAGAAAGGCGTGATGGCCATCGACATTGAGGTTGGAGGGGTAGAAGGGGAGGAGCAGCTGCTTAACAATGTGCGACATATCTTCGTCGAAGTCCTCGACCAGAAATACAAATTGCTGTGTGTGGCGGCCTCGCCGCATCCCGACTTGGCGGCCTTGTGCAGTGTGCTCAACGACAATTATGAGGTGGATTTCCGCTTCGGGAAGGAGCCTTTGCCCGAGTTCGGTAACTACGATTTGGTTATCCTACATCAGGTGCCATCGGCCAAGACCGACTTCAACGCGCTGAAGGCGCAGTTGGACAAAAACTCCAAGTTGCCCGTTCTGTTTGTCGTTGGCAATGAGACGGATAAGGATTACCTAAACAAGTTGCAAGGCGTGTTTGAGTTCCGCTCCGGCGCGACCAACACCTTGATGGACGTGAAGGCGCATCTCAATCCTTCCTTCTCGACCTTCACTTTCGACAACAAAGCCGAACAGCTCATCGCGAAATATCCACCTTTGGCATTGCCTCATCTGGAAATCAATGCGTTGCATTCGCACGACGACTTGCTTCTGCAAGAGGTGATGGGCATCAAGTCGGGGCTGCCATTGCTCAGTTTCGCTCGCGACAAACGCAAGATGGCTTTCTTGTTCGGTACCAATGTGTGGCGTTGGCGGCTGTTCGAATATTACCAATCGAAGAACCACGATGTGTTTGACGAGATGTTCTCCAAGTCGCTGAAATACTTGCTGTTGTCGGCCAACGATGGCTCTGCGATTTACGCCAAGGAGACCTATTACAGCAACGAGCCTGTCATCATCACCGCCGAATTGCGCAATCCGAACAATGAGTTAGTCACCGAGCCCGATTTGAACATCCAGATTGTCAACAAGTTGACCAATGAAACCTACGATTACACCTTCTCCAAGCGCGACCACGACTACGAGCTGAACGCCAGTTTGTTGCCTGAGGACCTTTATTTATATAAGGTGCAAACGCAGATGGGCGAGCGGCTTATCAGTGTGAGCGGGAGTTTTAGTGTGGTGGCGATTGGCATTGAGGCACAACAACTTACCGCCGACGTCAGTAGAATGCGCAACCTCGCCCGCCTGACCAACGGCAACTGTTATACCGCAAAACAACTTCAGCAACTCGCCGAAGATTTACATAACGACCAACGCATCACCTCCGTCGAGCACCACGAGAGCCGCTTCGAGGACCTGATCCATTCCAAGTGGATTTTCTTCGTCTTGCTCGGCTTGGCTACGATAGAGTGGTTGCTGCGGAAGATGTTTGGGGCATACTAGGAATAATAAACTACGAATTACACGAATGAAACGAATTTTGACGAGAGAATTTTGCGGGCAAGCCGCTTATTTTTACGAATTTTGCTGCTGTGTAGATTCGTACGATTTGGATGCTTGCATCCTAATAATTCTCAAAAATGATTCGTTAAATTCGTAGTTAAATAAATGAAAATCAATTGTTAAACATAAAATTGAAAAAATGAAAATTCAAGATCAAGCCGTCGTGACAATGACCTATGTCTTGCGCGAAAACGATGAAAACGGTCCCATTTTGCAGGAGACCACGAAAGAGAACCCCTTTGTGTGCATCTTCGGTATGCACCAGCTGTTGCCCAAGTTTGAGGAAAACCTGATGGGCAAGGAACCTGGCGACAAGTACGCCTTCCACCTACCCCCCGAAGAGGGCTACGGCGAGCGCGACGAGAACTATATCATGGACTTGGACAAGAACATGTTCATGCAAAATGGCGTGTTGATGGACCTCGTGAAAATCGGTGCCCAGCTGATGATGCAGACCTCCGACGGTCGCCCGATTGCCGGCATCGTCCGCGAAATCGGCGACAACCATGTGAAAATGGACTTCAACCATGACATGGCAGGCAAGCACCTCCATTTCTCGGGCGAAATCCTCGATGTGCGCGAGTCCACCGACGAGGACTTCAACGATGGTGGCTGTGCAGGCTGCGGCGGCAGTTGCGATGGCGGCTGCGAGGGCTGCAAATGATTTGATTGCTTGTAGAGACGCTGTGCACACCGTCTCTACATATAATTTGATAAAACTCTGGGAAAAAATCATAAATTTATGATTTTTTCCCAGAGTTTTCTATTTAGATATGCAAAACACGGCGTAAAGTGGTATGGCTTTAATGCCGTTGTCGAAGCCGAAATGCTTTTGCGAAATCCGTATGGAATAAGGCGATTCATATTTGCCGGCAAATTGCCGCATACTGATGGCTTTGTTGCGTTTGCCTTTTTTTACTTCAACGGGAATGATGCCGTTGTCGGTTTGCAGCACGAAATCAACCTCGGCGGTGTTGTCGTTTTTCCAGTAATAGAGCGGGACGCGATTGGCCATCAACTGTTGAGCCACATAGTTTTCTGCCAAAGCACCAAGAAAACTGTTGTCCTGCTCGATAGTGGAAAGTATGGTTTGGTAGGAAATGCCTGATTTCATAGTGAGCAAGCCTACATCGGCCATATAGAGCTTGAAGTCGGAGAGGTCGGCATAAACAGAAATAGGCATATAGCCGTGTTGCGTTTTTTGGCATTTCAGCACGATGCCCGCCGATTCCAACCAGTCAATGGACTCGCCGAATAGTGTGGCACTGCCGCCCCGTTGCACGATTTTGTATTGGAACTTGGTGTTTTCCTTTGCCAACTGCGCAGGGATGGAGTTGTAACAAGCCCTGATTTTTACCGAGGTTGCAGGCGTGGCATATTTCGCCATGTCCGCCAAGTATTCGTTGACGATGCGGCTTTGAATGTCCACAATATCGGTGAAATGCTGTGTTTCAACGAATTGCTTTACTACAGCGGGCATTCCACCCGTGATGAGGTATTGCTTGTAGAGTTCAATCAGCATTTGGTGAATGCCGTTTTCAAATGGCATACTATCCGCAAAATGACTCCTGATTTCCTCGGCGAAAAATCGTTTGTCCATCGCCCAAAGAAACTCCTCGAAATCAAGAGGGTAGAGGTTAATTTCATCGACTTTTCCGACGGGGAAAGAATATTTCTCGCGGTTGACGGCCACGCCAAGCAGGCTTCCAGCTGCCACCACATGATATTGTGGTGCCTCCTCGCAAAACACTTTCAGCGCCATTAAAGCCCGTTCATTGCTTTGGATTTCGTCGAAGATAATCAGCGTTTTTTCAGGCATAATCGTCTGATTGTAGGCGGCCTCCAGATATTGCACCAGTCTTTTCGGCGTAAGGTCGCCATCGAAAATGGCAGACACGGCTATCTGGTTTTCCAAATGCACATATATGGTGTTCTCGAAATATCTTTCCCCGAATTCCTTCAGGATATAGGTCTTGCCCACCTGCCTTGCGCCGTTCACAATGAGCGGCATCCTGTGCGGTTTGTCTTTCCATTTGACCAATTCGGCCATTGCTTTCCGTTCCATATCGCTTCGTTTTTACACGGCAAAAATACGATTTTTTATAAAACTCTGTGAAAAAATTGATGTTTTTATGATTTTTCACCAGAGTTTTATCAATAATCTGCGCAAACATGGGGAATGAGGCATGGTTGCACAACTTATCCATGATTTCTTTGCTGAGAAATCCGTTTCCGAAAAAAATTTCGGATTCTTTGCTTGTTTGTAACCATTTTCCCTATAATTGCACTGTCGTTTGAGGATTGTCCTTGGGCGGCAGACATATTATTAAGACGCTGAACAGGCGTTTATTCGCGGCTATCGGAATCTCGCAAATTCTAAACTGTGTCGTGATAGCGCAATGTTTATCGTCCATGGTTTTGGTATTTGTATTGTTTAAACATTCATACCAAAAGCGTGGGCTAAAGCATTGCTTATCTTTCACAGTTAGGCAATGCGAGAGCCTCGATAGCGGGATAAGCAAAGTTGATTCCCGCGCTTCTTTTTATGTGTCTCTCAAAATCAGATTCAAAACCGGCGTTCGGGAGTCCGCCAACCAAAAGTTGCGCCCGATGACGAATTTAGGGCAATGTTATGAAAAAAGCATTATTAATTATCTTACTAATGACCGTTGTCGTCGGTTTAAGAGCTCAAGAAAAAAGAACTTACAGTTCGGACACACTCAATTATCAACAATTGATGGAGGATTATGTTTCTCTAAATAACCAAATAATGCAATTCAAAAAATGCGAATCGAGATCTATTGGCTTAGGATTAGGTGCTGGAGCACTCGCCTTTGCAGGTTCTGCTATATACAAACGCAGTGAAGAAGGTGCTATCGTATTCTGGGTTGCAGCAGGTGCGATGGGTGTTGCTTCTTTGGTGAGTAGTATCTCTGGCTATACAAAACTAAAGCGAAATCAACTAGAAATTACACCTCAAGGAGTAATAATAAAACTAACTCCTCAAAAATCACATCGAAAAACAAACCAATGAGGTCAAAAAGAAAACAATATGAAAAACGAGAGTGATGATAACATAGGGGGGGATTATATGTAAACAAATCGGGCTTCACCAATCACTGATGAAGCCCGATTTGTTTTTTAGTTGAAAAATCATCCTCTCAGCCCCGCCAGCTGCTGCTCAATCACGGCAATCTTGGCTTCGGCATCGGATTTTTTCTTGCGTTCTTTTTCGACTACGGCGGCAGGGGCACCGTTCACGAAGCGTTCGTTGGAGAGCTTGCCCTCAACGCTCTTCAAGAAGCCTTGGGCGTATTTCAGTTCCTCTTCGAGTTTCTTGATTTCGGCCTCCACATCCACATTGTCTGTGAGCGGGACGAAGAACTCAGTGCTGCCCACGAAGAAACCGAAGGCACCAGCGGGAGCCTCGGCCACATAGCTGATTTCGCTCACATTGCAGAGCTTGGCAATCACGCAGTCGAAGTCCTTGTTGGCCGTGCCTTTCACCACGAGTTGGATGGCATCGCGGAAGGCGATGTTCTTGTCGGAACGCACCTTGCGTACATTGTTGATGACTTCTTGCGTGAACTCCATCTGCTTGAGAATGGCATCAGCCTGGTCGCTGAGCCTGTCGAAGCGCGGCTGCTGCGCGACAATGATGTCGTCGCCGTCCTTGCGCTCGGCGATGGCGTGCCAGATTTCCTCGGTGATGAACGGCATGAAGGGGTGCAACAGCAGCATTAGGTTCTCGAAGAACTTGATGGTAGCATCGTAGGTCTCGCGGTCGATGCCTTGGCCTTGCGGGGCCTTCACCATTTCGAGGTACCACGAGCAGAAGTCGTCCCAAGTGAGTTTGTAAATCGCCATCAATGCGTCGCTAAGGCGGTATTTGTCGATGTTGTCGTTGGTCTCGGCCAGCACTTGGTTGAAGCGGGCTTCGAACCACTTCACGGCCATCTTGGCGGCCTCGGGTTGGGCGGCGTTTTCGTCTACATTCCAGCCTTTCACCAAACGGAGAGCGTTCCAAATCTTGTTGCAGAAGTTGCGGCCTTGCTCGCACAGCGACTCGTCAAAGAGAATGTCGTTGCCGGCAGGGGCGCTGAGCATCATGCCCATACGCACGCCGTCGGCACCGAACTTGTCGATGAGTTCAATCGGGTCGGGGGAGTTGCCGAGAGATTTCGACATTTTGCGGCCTAACTTATCCCTCACAATACCAGTGAAATACACATTCTTGAATGGCACTTCCTTCTGGTATTCCTCGCCAGCCATAATCATACGGGCCACCCAGAAGAAGATGATGTCGGGCGCCGTGATGAGGTCGTTGGTGGGGTAGTAGTACTTGAATTCCTCGTTCTCGGGGTCGAGGATGCCGTTGAAGAGCGACAAAGGCCACAGCCACGACGAGAACCAAGTGTCCAAAGCGTCATCGTCCTGTCTCAAATCGTTGAGGGTCAAGTTCTTGTTTCCTGACTTTTCGATGGCGAGTTTCAGGGCTTCTTCTTTGGTTTCGGCCACTACAAAACCGCCTTCGGGCAGGTAGTAGGCCGGGATTTGATGCCCCCACCATAATTGGCGGCTGATGCACCAGTCCTTGATGTTCTCCAGCCAGTGGCGGTAGAGGTTGATGTATTTCGAGGGATAGAACTTGATGTCGCCGTCGATGACGGGCTTCAGCGCGATGTCGGCGAGGTGTTCCATCCTGAGGAACCACTGCATGGAGAGTTTCGGCTCGATGGGTACATTGGTGCGCTCCGAATAGCCCACCTTATTATTATAGTCCTCGATTTTCTCCAACAGTCCAGCCTCCTTCATGTCGATGATGATTTGCTTGCGCACGTCCTCGCGGGTCATGCCGACATATATTCCAGCGGCTTCGCTCAAGGTGGCATCGTCGTTGAAGATGTTGATGCTCTGCAGGTTGTGTTTCTCGCCCAACATATAGTCGTTCACATCGTGGGCTGGTGTGACCTTCAGACAGCCCGTACCGAACTCGATGTCCACATAACCGTCCTCAATGACGGGAATCACGCGGTTGACCAACGGCACCACGACTTTCTTGCCGCGCAGCCATTGGTTCTTCGGGTCTTCGGGGTTGATGCACATGGCCGTGTCGCCCATGATGGTCTCGGGGCGGGTGGTGGCCACCACTGCATAGTATCGTTTGTTGCCTTTTTCATCTTCGTCAAAAGTGATGACACGGCCATCGGGGAATGTGATTTTCCGTGATGTCGGGAGTTCTTCGGAAACATCACCACTTTCGCATACAAATCGGTCGATGACGTCATCCAACTGTTGACAGGCCTGCTTTTGGCTTTCTTGGTCAAGATAATATTTAAGATAGAACAGTTTGCTATGCTCATCCTTAAAAATGACTTCCTCGTCGCTGAGAGCAGTGAGGGCTCTTGGGTCCCAGTTGACCATGCGCACTCCTCTGTAAATCAATCCTTTGTTGTAAAGGTCAACGAAAGCGCGGATGACGCTCTTCGAGCGGATGTCGTCCATGGTGAACGAGGTGCGTTCCCAGTCGCAGGAGCAACCGAGTCGGCGCAACTGCTTGAGGATGATGCCGCCGTGCTCGTGGGTCCAGTCCCAAGCGTGCTTGAGGAACTCCTCGCGGCTGATGTCGGTCTTCTTGATGCCCTGTTGCGCCAGCTTGTTCACCACTTTGGCTTCGGTGGCGATGGAGGCGTGGTCGGTGCCGGGCACCCAACAGGCGTTCTTGCCTTGCATGCGGGCGCGGCGAATCAGGATGTCCTGAATCGTGTTGTTCATCATGTGGCCCATGTGAAGCACGCCGGTCACATTGGGCGGCGGGATCACGATGGTATAGGGTTCGCGTTCGTCGGGCGTGGAGTGGAAGTAATTCTTGTCCGTCCAGTGCTCGTACCATTTGCCTTCAACTTCCGAAGGGCTGTATTTGCTGCTGATTTCCATAGTTCTAAAAAATGAAGCGCAAAAATAGTCATTTTTGAGGCAAGTCTGTGCAAATATCTTTATTTTTTGGTTCCATTGGCCGTAATTTGAGGAAAATGGTTATTTTTGCAACGAAAAACAAATAGAAAATGATGGAAACCATTACGCTACAATACAATCCACGCAACAAGTTTGCATTGGCGTTGATAAAATTGATAAAGGCCTCTGATGCGGTGCGGATTGTTGACGAAGAAGCCAACAATGCCGAATTCGTGGCCAAGATTAAGAGAAGCCAGCAAGAAGCTCGCGAAGGAAAATGCAAAACCATTAGCGTGGACGAGTTATGGAACTGAAATTCACCGAAACCGCCCAACGCGATTTGGAATGGTGGAGAGCGTTTGGTGATGCAGCCTCGAAACGAAAGATAAGTCGCTTATTGACCGAGATTTCCGAACATCCCACTACTGGCACTGGAAAGCCCAAGCAATTATCGGGCGATTTGGCAGGTTGTTGGTCTCGCCGAATTAACCAAAAGGACCGTATCGTTTATGAAATCCAACAGGAAGCCATACTTGTGATGGTGCTTTCGATGCGGGGACATTATTTGGATAAATAGAGAACAGACACCATCTTTTTTCCATTGTTTTTCTGTCTGCATTGATAATTTTCCTATTTTTGTCCGCTAAAGAAAACGATCCGAAAATTCATCAACAATTAAATTCATAAATTATGGGTATTTTATCTAATCTTTGGCAAAACCACAGGACGTTGGTGGTTTTTGTCCTGATCCTAATCATCGTCATCCCTTTCTTGATCTTCTATCTAAACAAGGCCAAGAGAGAGCACCCTAAAGGCTTGATTGCCGCTGCATTAAGCAATATGGGCGAGCGTTTCGGCTACTACATCATGAACGCCGTGCTGGTGCTGTTCATCTGCTCCAAGTTCGGTCTCTCCGACGGAACATCCGGCCTTATTTTTGCCGTGTTCTATTTCCTGATTTATGTGTTGGCACTTCCGGGGGGTATTATTGCCGACCGTACGCAGAACTACAAGAAGACCATCATTTCGGGTATCGTCGTGATGGCCATCGGCTACGCACTGCTTTCCATTCCCGTGTTCGGTAATGGCGGCAATGTCATGTCGTTCCCGTTCATCCTCGCTATGATTGCCTTGGTGCTCATCGCTTGCGGCAATGGCTTGTTCAAGGGCAACTTGCAAGCCATTGTGGGTCAGTTGTATGACGACTTCGAGGCCGAGGCCGCCAAGAAAGGTCCTGAGGCTTTGGTGCAGGCCAAGGAAAAGCGCGACAGCGGTTTCCAGATTTTCTACGTGTTCATCAACATCGGCGGCGTGATTGCCCCGTTTGTGGCTCCCATCATCCGCGATTGGTACTTGAAGACCAAGGATTTGGTCTATAACGCCGACCTTCCGCGTCTGTGCCATAAGTTCCTCATGAACACTATGGAAGGCAACGACATGACCAACCTCTCGGCCCTTTCGCAGAGCTATCCCGGTGCCGCAGAAAACCTTCAGGGCTTCTGCCAGAACTACCTGCAAGTGTATAACACGGGCGTGCATTACTCCTTTATCGTTTCGGTGGTTGCCATGTTGATTTCTTTGGCCATCTTCATAGCAGTAAAGCACAATTTGCCGAATCCTGTAAAGAAAGTCAAGACCGATGTGAAAGAATACACCGAGGCCGAACGTCAAGCCGATGCCAAGGAAATCAAGCAGCGTATGGCCGCTTTGTATGCCGTGTTGGGTATTGCCGTGTTCTTCTGGTTGTCGTTCCACCAAAACGCCCAGTCACTCTCCATCTTTGCCCGCGACTTCGTTGACACCAGTGCTATTCCGCCTGAGATCCTGCAATTCATCAATCCGTTCTTCGTGATTGTGCTTACCCCTATCGTCATGTGGATTTTTGCCGCCCTTACCCGTAAAGGCAAGGAGGTCTCAACGCCTAAGAAGATTGCATTGGGCATGTTCATCGCCGCTTGTGCCTACATTTTCTTGATTGTCATTGCCGTGGCTCACAATTATCCGTCGGGCAACGAGTTCAAGGCCCTTCCCGAAGCGGAAAAGATGGCCATGAAGACGGGGCCGTGGGTGATGATTGTGACTTACTTCTTCCTCACGGTGGCCGAGTTGTTCATCTCGCCTTTGGGACTGTCGTTCGTTTCGAAGATTGCACCACGCCACATGGTGGGTATGTGCCAGGGCCTGTGGCTGTCGGCAACAGCCATTGGCAACCTCTTGATTTTCCTTGGCGTCAGAATGTTGAACGCGTTCCCGCACCAGTGGATGACATGGGGCGTCTTCGCCTTGATTTGCCTTGTCTCGATGTCCATCATGCTCGGCATGTTGAAATGGCTTGAGAGAGTAGCGAAGTAAACTATAGAAAACTCAATACGAAAAGCCGGCAGCAATGTCGGCTTTTTTTTGTGTCGGTTGCAAACATTTTGCTAATTTTGCGGCAAATAATAAAAACTCAAAAATATGTTCAAAGGTCATCCCAAAGGGCTTTATGCCCTCGCATTGGCCAACACGGGTGAGCGTTTCGGCTACTACACCATGTTGGCGATCTTCGTGCTTTTCCTGCAAGCCAAGTTCGGCTACAATGAGGCGCAGGCGGGCAACATCTACGGCATTTTCCTCGGATGCGTCTATTTCATGCCCCTCATCGGCGGTATGTTGGCTGACCGCTTCGGCTATGGCAAAATGGTGCGCGCCGGCATCGTGGTCATGTTTCTCGGCTACCTGCTTTTGGCGGTGCCGATGGCAAGCACTACGGCCAAAGTCACCATGTTTTCTGCACTTGCTTTGATTGCCATCGGGACGGGTTTGTTCAAGGGCAACCTGCAGGTGATGGTGGGCAACCTCTACGACGAAGCTAAGTACAGCGCCTTCCGAGACAACGGCTTCAGCCTGTTCTATATGGCCATCAACATCGGCTCGATGTTTGCGCCTATTACCGCCACCAAGGTGACGGATTTGTTCCTCGGCAAGGCGGGATTCAGCTATGTGCCGCAGATTCCTTCGCTGGCGCACCAATATCTGGACGGAACGATTACTGCCGATGCGCTCTCGACTTTCGAGGCTTTGGCGGTGCAGCAAGGCGGCAGCATCAACGACTTGGCTGGCTTTGCCAACCATTACATTGACGCTTTGTCGGGTGCCTACAACTACGGTTTCGGCGTGGCTTGCCTCTCGCTGATTCTCTCGATGGCGATTTATTTGAGTTGCCGCAAGTGGTTCAAGCACGCGGATGTCAACTCGAAGCAGGCCAAGACGATGGAGAGCACCACGGTCCATGTGGAGGAACTCTCGAAGGAGCAGACCCGTGAACGCATCACGGCGTTGGTGCTGGTGTTCGTGGTGGTCATTTTCTTCTGGATGTCGTTCCAGCAGGCGGGCCTTTGCTTGACTTATTTCGCCCGTGACTACACGCAAAGTACCGTGAGCGGCTTTACGCGCTTTGGCTTCAACATCTGGTCGCTGACTTTGGTGGCCATCTCGATTTATACGATGTTCGGGGCTGCTCAGGCTACTAAACCCATGAACCGAGGCATCTTATGCGGCGTTACATGTTTCATGTGGATTATGGCATGGGTGGTTTATAGGACGATGCCCGACCCAATCAATGTATTGCCGCAGCAGTTCCAGCAGTTCAATCCGTTCTTCGTGGTCGCGCTGACGCCTGTCTCGATGGCGGTGTTTGGTGCGCTGGCCAAGAAAGGCAAGGAGCCTTCCTCGCCGCGCAAAATCGGCCTTGGCATGATTGTCGCCGCCCTCGGCTTCCTGATTTTGGTTTTCGCCTCGTTCCCGTTGTCAAGTCCGGCCGAATTGAAAGCGCAAGGTGGCGTGAGCAGTACCTTGGTCTCGCCCAATTGGCTGATTAGCACATATTTCGTCCTGACTTTTGCTGAACTGTTGCTGAGTCCTATCGGTATCTCTTTCGTCACGAAGGTGGCACCGCCGAAGTACAAAGGCATGATGATGGGCTTGTGGTTCTGCGTGACCGCCATCGGCAACTACCTCACCAGCGTCATCGCCCGCATCTGGGGCATTGGAATGCCGCTGTGGATGGTCTGGGGCGTGCTCGTCGTGCTGTGCTGCCTCTCCGCCGTGTTCATTTTCTCGATTATGAAGAAGTTGGAGAAGGCGACGGAAGGCTGCTGATGTTTCGGAAACAAATGCTTTGCATTTAACGAAGTTAAATCTTTCGCAAATCTGAAACAAATATTGTAGAGACGCAAAATTTTGCGTCTCTATTTTTTTCCTAATTTTGCCGCAAATATCAATTGTATGTCAAGAAACGAACAAGAATTGCAAGGCGTGATCTTGTTGGGCAATCAAAACACGCACTACAGTTATGACTATACGCCCGAGGTGTTGGAGGTTTTCGAAAATAAACATCCTGATAACGAGTATCTTGTGACTTTGGATTGCCCCGAGTTCACTTCATTGTGCCCCAAGACAGGTCAGCCCGACTTCGGACACCTTATTATTAATTACATCCCGCGCACGCTGATGGTGGAAAGCAAAAGCCTGAAACTCTATCTCTTCAGCTTCCGCAACCACGGCGACTTCCACGAGGATTGCGTCAACATCATCATGAAGGACCTGGTCAAACTGATGAACCCCAAGTATTTGGAGGTCATTGGCTTGTTCAATCCGCGCGGTGGTATTTCCATCAAACCGTTTGCCAACTACGGCGACGCCGAGCATCAGGACATGGTGAAGCAACGCCTTCTTGCCAGTTTTCATAACTCCTAATTCCTACTTCCTAACTCCTACCTCATCATGAAGGACGCAGTAATCATCATCTCCGGTGGCATGGATTCGACCACGATGCTCTACGAGTTCAAGGACGAAATCGCCTTGGCGATCACTTTCGATTATGGCTCGACGCAAAACGGTCGCGAGCGCGTTTGTGCCGTCACGCATTGCCAGCGCTTGGGCATCAAGCATATCGTCATCCCGCTGGAGTTTATGCACCGCTATTTCAAGAGCGCGCTGCTGATGACCGCCGACGATATCCCCGAAGGCAACTACGACGACGAAAACATGAAATCGACAGTAGTGCCTTTCCGCAACGGCATCATGTTGGCCATCGCGGCAGGCATTGCGGAGAGCAATGGCCTCAAGCGCGTGATGATTGCCAACCACGCCGGCGACCATTCCATCTACCCAGACTGTCGCCCGAGTTTCGTTAAGGCGATGTCGGAGGCGATGTTGGCGGGAACGTATGAGAATATCACCGTTTTTGCGCCTTACACCAATTTGAGCAAAAAGGAAATCGCTGAGCATGGCAAGGCCTTGGGCTTGGACTACAGCGAGACCTATTCATGCTACAAAGGCGGCGAGAAGCATTGCGGCAAATGCGGCACCTGCCGCGAACGCATTGAGGCGCTTCGGGAGGCGGGAATCGAAGACCATACCGAATACGAATTATAACGATAAGGTCCCTGAGCTTGTCGAAGGCCGACCAAAATCAAGACGGGGTTTCGACAGGCTCAACGACCTGCAACAACTGATAACTGAACAACTACAAACTGATAACTGAAAATGTATTACGTCAGAAAAACCCTAGAAATATCCGCCTGCCACCAGCTCTATCTTGATTACGAGAGCAAGTGTGAGAACCTTCACGGCCACAACTGGAAGGTGAACGTGTATTGCTGCGCCAAGGAATTGGACAACAATGGCATGGTGTGCGACTTCACCGAAATCAAACGACTGATTCACGGGAAGATAGACCACACCAACATGAACGAAGTCCTCGACTTCAACCCGACGGCGGAAAACCTCGCCAAGTGGATTGTGGACACGGTTCCGAACTGCTACCGTGCCGATGTGTGGGAGTCGCGCGACAACAAGGCTTCCTATATTGCCGACGACGCCACGCAAAACTTTGATTGACTCGCTTTGCGTCATTGCGAGGAGGAACGACTGTCATTGCGAGGAACGAAGCAAAGCAACCCAAAAAATGTACAAGATTAACGAGATTTTTTATTCCCTGCAAGGCGAAGGCTTCCACTCGGGCACTCCCGTTGTCTTCGTGCGCTTCAGCGGCTGTAACTTGCACTGCGCTTTTTGCGATACGCAACACCAAGAAGGTACGATGATGTCGCTACAAGAGATTGTCGATGAGGTGAATAAGTTCTCGTTGGCTCCGCTCGTCGTGTTGACGGGCGGCGAGCCGTCCTTGTTCATCGACGAGGCTTTTGTGGCGGAACTGAAGCAAAAAACGGGCAAGAAAATCGCCATCGAGACGAATGGGACGAGGCCGTTGCCAACAAATCTGGATTGGGTGACTTTGTCACCGAAAGCGGCTTTCGAAGGTGGCAACATGGAGCCATGTGTATTAAGGCGTTGCGATGAGTTGAAAGTCGTCTATCTTGGTCAGGATTTGGCGCAATATGACGACATTGAGGCGCAACACCGTTTTTTGCAGCCTTGTTTTTGCGAGGACGAAAAGCAACGCCAGGCCAACATGAAATCTTGTGTGGAAGCCGTGATGCATCATCCGAATTGGCGGCTTTCGTTGCAGATTCATCGAATTTTAGGGATTCCTTGATGAAATTAAGAGAGAATTATTATTTTTGCACCAATAAAACATTTGTCTAACTAAACAGATTTGATAGAACTAACCAAACATTGACATCATAAACATAAAACTATAAAAAAGCGTTTTCGCTTTTCTTTGTGAAACGGGAATCTAGCAAATTTCAATATGTCATCAAGAAAGTGGAAATGCTCGCGTGTATATATCGTGAGCTTTTTCGTTGTGGCATAAGGTCTGCTAGAACCTCCGTTTCAAACAGAAGTTCACGATATTACTTTATGCACGACGGATGGCGGATTTTCATGTGGGACATATCATCAAGCAGGTTTTCGACGAGCAGGGGCGAACCGTAAATTGGTTTGCCAAGAAGATGCATTGCAACCGCACCAACATCTACAAAATCTTTGAGAAGCAGCACCTCAACAGCGATACCATCCAACGCGCTTCCAAGGCTCTTGAACCCGATTTCTTCTATGATATTAGCCAAGTAATGAATGAATAGTGTTCCCGTTTTGGGTATAACCTGTAGCCAAGCAGGGGACAGCGAAACCATCGAGAGTATTGACGTTAGTAATAATTTTGCGGTGTGAACAATTCGTAAAATTATCACTAAAAACACAAGAACATGAAAAGATTCGTTTTGATTATTGCGGCTATGGCCATCATGGGAACATCCTATGCTCAATTGGGGCAAGTGGGAAAGTCTGTTGCAAAAGGATTAAGAGGACTGGGAAACGGAAGGCAAGCGATTAAAAATGCTGAAAACAATATCAAAAGGCAAATACCAATCGCCCCGATGCTCCCTGTAAGCCCGATTCAGGACACTTGCCTAAATCGACTTATGCGCGAGCATGAAACGACTATGCGTAAGCACGAAGAATTAATGTCTATGTTGGCCCAACCTATGCCGGTACTGTCAATACCACAGCCAATCTTCTCAGATACAAGCAAAGCATACGTGGATCATGTCCTCAATCGTTTTTTGAGTTATGCCAGAATAGAATCGCAATCTGTATATGTTGAGGATCCGGATTCTTTCCCGATGACAGAAGGACAAATGCAAATTGCGCGTTACATTTATGACGAGTTGAAGGGAATTTGCAAAGGAACAAAGGTTGAAATAAAGAAGTCGCCAGACTTCTGCATTTATGTCAAAGTGCCATCGAATATCAAGAAAAAAGTGCTTTCCTTACTTTATATGGCTCACATGGATGTTACGCCCGAAGCCAATGGTAAAGGCATTGATCCTCAGGTGCATTATGACTATAGGGGAGGTGATATCAATTTGGGGCATGGTATCGTATTAAGCCCAGACAGACCTGAAGACCGCCACTTGAAAGACCTCATCGGTAAGACTATCATTACTTCGGATGGTTCCACACTACTTGGAGCCGACTGCAAAACGGGCTGTGCAATTTTTTGGTTACACAAATCGAACAAATGGTAAACGATAAGAAATTCAAACATGGTGACGTTTATTTCTGCTTTGGGCAAAATGAGAATGTCGGTAAGGTGCAAGATTACATGGATATGGGCTATTTCGACAAAGTCCCAGACATCCTAATTGATGTGGATGGCGGAGATTATGGAGAGTTTAGCAAATCCAATTTCACGGCAGAAACCCGATCGTATTATTTCAAAGAAAACTTGGTGCATCCTTCTCATGCCAAGAAATATCAATTTGCCGATGCGCACACGGCAATGGGATATTTTATTGGACAACTTCCGCCTGAAATACATCCGACTAATTCGGAAGACCGACAAGGTTATGTCCAATGCTACCAAATGGATACACAGTTGCCAAACGAACAAAATCCTCATGATGCTCGCATAGCATTCCGCATTCGCTACTTCGACAAAGCCGATGGTGAGAGATACAGGAACGACCTTGACGAGGCCTATCGCAAGACCGTGGAAGCATTTCCGTATGTGGAGATAATCAAGGAATTCGATGGAATGTTGTATGAGAACGTAGCCTACAATATGCATTCCAAGTCAGTTGAAGTCATTGAAAAAGCCGTCGGAAAAACTGGCATATTGATGAAAGGAGTTGACTTGCGTGCTGGCACCACAAGTGCATTGATGGTTGCCAAAGGACTCTCTGGTGGACCGTGCATCTATAGTGGTCAGCAAGCCGAACATAGTGTATATGAATGGTGCTGTGTGGAAAAAATGATAGAATTGGTGAGACTTACGAAAAACATTGTGACAGAGGTGAGCAATCTTAAATAGTGTAACTCTCGGCGAATTATGAATGCATCCGTTATCTTTGTAGTATTTTTGGTCTATACCATATTACTGTTTGTCGTTTCTTATTTTACATCAAAGAAGTCGGACACAATTCCACTTTTTTCAGAGGAAACCGAAACTTGCCGTGGTTTCTCGTGGCCTATGGCATGATAGGAGCGTCTCTTTCAGGGGTCACTTTCATGTCGGTTCCAGATGGCGTTTACACGGGCCAATTCACCTATCTTGGTTTTGTCGTAGCCAATATGATTGGTTATGTGGTCATTGCGTTTCTTCTCTTACCATTGTATTATCGCTTAAATCTGACTTCGATTTATTCCTATCTTGAGCTGAAGTTTGGACCGAGGTCTGAAAAAACGGGTGCAGCCTTTTTCATTTTGTCTCGTTTGCTTGGGTCGGCACTGCGGATGTATCTTGTGGTGTTCGTCCTCTATGAGTTTGTGTTCAAAAGTTGGGGCGTCCCATTTTGGGTGCCAGCCGTGATATTCATTTGTATCATCCTCCTCTATACTTTTAAGGGAGGGATAAAGACCGTCGTTTGGACCGACACCTTGCAGACCACTTTCCTGTTGCTGGCGGTAATTCTCACCTTTGTCATCATTTCAAGAAACCTGAATATGTCGTTTGGAGAAATAATGAAATCAGCATCTGACAAAGGTTATACAAAGGTGTTTGAAACCGATTGGACGCATGGCAAGTTTTGGTTGAAGCAAATTTTAAGCGGAATGTTCATTACCATTGTGATGAACGGCCTCGACCAAGACATGATGCAGAAGAACCTGACTTGCCGAAATCTGCGCGATGCACAAAAGAACATTCTTACATCGAGTGTTTTGTTTGTCGGGGCAAGTTTGATGTTTCTCTGTTTGGGAGCAGCATTGATTTGTTATGCGCAAACTACAGGTTTCGTGTTGCCTACGAATGAATCTGGCATTGTGGTGAATGACAAGATATTCCCTTCGGTAGCTTTTTCGTTAAGTAAGTTTACCGCCATCGTATTTGTTTTAGGACTGATAGCGGCAGGCTATTCAAGTGCTGACGGTACTTTGACCGCTTTGACGACAACATTCTGTTTTGATTTCATGCATTTCGACAAGAAATCAAACTTATCGGAAGAACAGATTGTCAAATATAGGAAGCTGATACATGTGGGGTTTGCCTTGTTGTATTTGTTGGTCATTGTCGCATTTCGTCCGTTCCACAATCAGTCGTTGATTGACAGGATTTTCGACATCGCTGGATTTACTTATGGGCCATTGTTGGGCCTTTATACATTTGGAATGTTCGTGAAAGGAAGGAAAGTCAATGACAAAGCAGTCCCATATATCGCCGTTACTTCGCCCATCATAAGTTATCTCTTGAAACTATACTCGAAGCAGTTATTGTTCGGTTATCAATTTGGATTCGAGATTCTGATTGTAAACGGATTGCTTACTTTTGTTGCATTGTTGATATTCAGCAGGAAAGTCGATTGATATGAAAATGAAAATATTGTGAATCAAAAACGTCCATTAGTATGAGAAAAATTGTTTTGGTAGTCACTTTGACCATTATTGCATGTGTGGGTCAACATCATTTTGTTAATGCGCAAGTTGCCAATCGTATGTTTACCCAAAACAGGGCCAACTTTACGACACAACTGCCGCCCAAATCCATCGCTCTTTTTACGGCTAACGAATCGATGCCTCGCAATGGCGACGAGTTTTATCCCTTCCGTCAGCAGTCAGACTTTTTTTATCTGACCGGAATTGAGGTGGAGAATGCTCTTCTCGTGATAGCTCCCGACTATCCTGATGAATCCATGCGCGAGATGCTCTTCATTGAACCTTACAATGAGGCAAAGGCCATCTATGAGGGCGAGATGCTTGACGCAAGCCATGCAGCTGCCATTTCGGGCATCAAAACCGTAATGGGAAGCGACTCGTTCTATGCCGTGCTGAACGCCATGGCCTATTCGGGCTATTGTGAGACCATCTTCCTCAATACATATGAATACCCGAAATATGAATGTGGCGTTGAAACCATACAAAAAAGGTTCAACAAAGATGTCAAGGAGTGTTATCCCATGCATAGCTATGGCCGCACTGCACCTATTCTGAACGCTATCCGTTTGGTGAAGTCGGAAGAGGAGATCGAACTCATCAGGCACGCCTGTAACATCACGGCAGATGCTTTCCGCCATTGTATGGCTACCGTGAAACCAGGGATGTACGAATATCAGATGCAAGCCGAGTTGGAATACGTCTTTAAGTACAATAACGCAAATGGCAATGCTTTTGCGCCCATCATTGCCTCGGGCAAAAATGCTTGTAGCCTGCATTACTCGAAAAACCAAGCGTTGCTCAACGATGGTGACTTGCTCCTCTTCGATGTGGGTTGCGAGTATAAGAACTATTCCTCCGACTTGAGCCGTACCATTCCCATCAACGGCAAGTTCACACCTCGTCAACGCGAATGCTATGAGGAGGTTTTACGGGTGATGAAGGAGGTGGAAAAGCTTTATGTTCCTGGGAACACTATTAACGACATTAATGAGGCTACACGTCGGTTGATGGAACAGGAAATGATAGGATTGAGGTTGTTTACCGCTGAAGATGTCAAGCATCAGGATTCCGACCGCCCGTTAGTTAAGAAATACTTGCCTCACGGTGTGATACACCATATTGGTCTCGATACACACGATAATTTGGACGCATTCATCCCCTTTGAGCTGGGCATGATACTTACCCTTGAGCCGGGCATCTACCTCCCCGAGGAAAACATCGGCATCCGAATTGAGAACGATTTGCTTATCACCAATGGAAAGCCTCTCGATTTGTTTGAAAGCCTGCCAGTGGAGGTGGAGGAGATTGAGGAAGCGATGAGAAGATGATGGTATGTTGGCGGTTTTTTATAGATGCCTTTACTATCATTTTGTTTGTATTTGTATAAAAACCTCTATCTATTTTGCATAATACAAAAAAGATAGTTGGTTTGATTTTTAATTAATTGAAAATCAACGATAATTATTGGTTCTTCCTTCTCTGAAACCCTCTTCTCGCCTCGCTGTAAATCAAAAACACAGCGGGCTTCTTGTTCAAATCACCTTTGTAGCTCTTCCATTCCCCGACGCTTTGGCTGATGATGAGTTCGTCGTCGCAGGTAAGGTTGCTGGCGATGCAAAGTTGCGTGGCAGGGTGGAGGCTCTTGCAAAGGTCTTGCAGCATGGCGTTGTTGCGGAAGGGCGTCTCGATGAACAGCTCCGTCTCGTTGTGGGCCATCGAGCGGCGTTCCAAGTCCTTGATGGCGTTTTGCCTTTCGGGACTTTTGATGGGCAGGTAGCCGTGGAAGGCGAATGCTTGTCCATTGAAGCCCGAGGCCATCAAGGCCAGAATCATCGCATTGGGGCCGACCAAAGGAACCACCAGAATACCAGCGGAATGCGCCAAGTCAACGACCAAGGCGCCTGGGTCGGCGACGCAGGGCGTGCCGGCCTCCGACATCAGGCCCATATCCTCGCCTTGCAGGCAGGCACCGAGGTATTCCATCAGGTCGAGGTTGTGGGCGTTGTGCTTGTCGAGTTCGATGAACTCGATGTCGTCGATGGCGTTGTCCATCCCGATGCGACTCAGCACGCGGCGTGAGGTGCGCGTGTTTTCCACCAAGAAATGTTTCAGTCGTTTCACAACAGTCAAAGTGCCGTTGGGCAACACTTGTTCGGGCTTGGTGGCACCGAGCAGGTTGGGCACGAGATAGAGTTTTCCGAAATTGTTGGTCATGAGGGATTTGTGAGTTATGACAAGGCAATCTTCTTCTCGATGTCGGCAAACATCACCTTGAATTGCTTGTCGGTCTCCAGCTGGTTGGCGATGGTTTTGCAGGCGTGGTGCACCGTGGCGTGGTGTTTCTTGCCGCATTGTTGCCCGATGGAGGCGAGGCTGGCGTTGGAGTATTTTTTCGACAGGTACATGGCGATTTGGCGTGCCTGCACCACTTGGCGTTTGCGTGTGTTGAGGGCCATCTGCTCAGGCGAGATCTTGAAATAGTCGCAGACGGTGTTGATGATGTATTCCACAGAGATTTCCTTGACCGTGTTGCGCACGAAACGATCGATGATTTGCTGGGTCATCTCGATGGTGACGGCCTTCTTGTTGAACACCGATTGCGCCATAAGCGAGTTCATCACGCCTTCAAGCTCGCGAATGTTGTTTCGCACGTTGGTGGCGATGTATTGTACCACTTCGTCGGGGAAGGTGATGCCGTTGTCGTGCATTTTTTCCCTGATGATGGAGGTGCGTGTCACGAGGTCGGGCAACTGCAAATCGGCAGTCAGGCCCCACTTGAAACGCGACAATAGTCGGTCTTCCATGCCTTGCAAGTCGGACGGGAACCTGTCGCTGGTGATGACAATCTGCTTGTTGTTCTGTTGCAAATGGTTGAAAATGTGGAAGAAAACATCCTGTGTGCCTGGCTTTCCCGCCAAAAACTGGATATCGTCAATGATGAGCACGTCAATCATCTGGTAGAAGTTGATGAAATCGGGGCGGTTGTTGTTCTTGTTGGCGGTCACATATTGCGTCGAAAGCTGCTCGGCTTGCACGTATAACACAGTTTTCTCGGGGTGCAAACGCTTGGTTTCCAAGCCGATGGCATGACATAGATGGGTCTTGCCCAATCCTGTCCCGCTGTAGATGACCAAGGGGTTGAAAGAGGTTTTACCAGGCATCTTTGCGATTTGCAAGCCGGCGGAACGCGCCAGCCGGTTGCATTCCCCCTCGATGAAGTTGTCGAAGGTGTAGTTCTCGTTGAGTTGCGAATCGATTTGTTGTTTTTTCAGCCCAGGGATGACGAATGGGTTGAGGGGAACTTCGGACAGGCGCTGTGGGGCGGGCTGCCCGATGGGGTTTTTCGGGAAACTGCGGTTGGCGCTTGGTAGGGTGATGCTGCCGGCGTTGTTGTTGCTGTCGACGGCGGTCTTGTAGTCAAGCTTCCCTTTTTCGCCGATGAATCGTCTGATGACGGTGCGCAGCAAGTCGATGTAGTGCTCTTCGAGATATTCCACGAAGAAAAGGGTAGGCACTTCGATGGTGAGCGTCTTGCCTTCAATCGAAAGCGGCACGATGGGCGCGAACCATGTCGAATAGTTTTGCTCTGTGACGTTGTCTTTAATCACAGAAAGGCACTTGCTCCATATTTCCACATGGTCGTTTGTCATCAGAAAAACCTATTATTTTATTGTCGTTCAACCTTTTTTTAATTCGGAAAGACTGTCGTCAGTCTCCGATTTTTTCGGCTATTTTTGACCTTGCAAAGATATAGGATTAATTGTTCATAAAAAAATCAAAAACCTATTGATTTTGAATTTTCTTTTTCGTAAAATACGAGATTTTTTGTTTTTGAAGATCAGAAACCATTGTAAATAGTTGATTTACATCGTTTTGATATATGTTGTTTTTACCCCAAACAAATTATGGAAACGCTCGGAAATTCTTGAAGCGGACATTTTCCTTGTTGAAAACTCCAAATAGCAGTCCATTTCGAATCGCGGATTCAGCGTTTCCAGATTTTCCTCTTTCATGATGCGCATCACCTCGTTCATCAGAGGGTAGGCGAATTCGAGACAGTAAATTTCGTTTATGGTTTTCTCCACAATCGTCGCATTGTCAAGGGCATCGCGGGCTGCCGTTTTGTAGGCGTTGATGAGTCCCGAAGTGCCCAATTTGATGCCACCGAAATAGCGCGTCACGACCACGCACACGTTGGTGATGTCTTTAGAAAGGATTTGGTTGAGGATGGGTTTGCCCGCCGTTCCCGAAGGCTCGCCGTCGTCGCTGGAGCGGAAGGTTTTCTTGTCGGGGCCAATCATGTAGGCGAAACAATGGTGCCGCGCGTCGAAGTACTTCTTGCGGATGTCGGCGATGGCGGCCTTGGCTTCATCCTCGCTCATCACGGTGAAGGCCTGCGCGATGAACTTGCTGCCTTTCTCTTTGTAAAGCCCATCGCCCGGGGCGGATAGCATATTGTAGGTGTCGTTGTTCATGGTTTTGCGGTGATGAGAAGTACGGCGATAATGGCGATGGCGAGGCCGAGGTAGTTCTTCCAAGTCAGTTTTTCCTTGAAAAGCAGCCAACCCGAGAGGGCGGTGAGGCACACCACGCCGATGTTGTAGATGGGGAAGAGCACCACGTTGTCGAACAAACGCATTGATTTATAGACAAAATAGGTGGAAAAGAAGTTGATGATGCCAAGGACGATGCCGCCGAGGGCGTTTTTCCAACCCCATTTCGACTTGCCTCGGATGAGGTCGAAACCGACCAAAACCAGGCCGAAGAGCATGGCAATCAAATAGATGAAGGCAATCATGAAGCCCATATCGTCGGAGGCGTTGCGTCGCTCGGTGAGTTTCATCAGGATGTCGCCCGTGCCCGTGCCGAAGAAGATGAGAATGGGTAATAGGCTGAATGACAACTCTTTAACGCTTGTAGAGACGCAATGCTTTGCGTCTCCTTTCGCCGCATCTCCTTTCCCGCCCACCACCAATACCAATGCCACCAAAGCCAAAACGATGCCCAAAACGGGAACCAATCCCAATGTTTCATGGAATAGCACCACGCCGGCAAGTGTCGGCAACACGACAGAGAGTTTGCTCGAAAGCGAAGTGACCGTCACGCCAGAACGTTGCGTGGAGGCGGCCATCAGCAGGTAGGTGAAGATGAACCAGAAGCCCGTCAGCAGCGAGAGGCCGAACCACGGCTCGGCGACGAGTTGCGGCACGGTGTCGAACTGCTTGCACATCAGGAAGCCCGTGGTCGTGGCAAAGACGTAGTTCCACATCAGCGCCTGATGGTTGTCGAGGCGGAAACGCTCGAAGAGGCGCATCGCGACGAAAACGCCAGTGGAACAAAGGATGGCGAGAATCAGGTATATCATCCGGCGGACTTTTTAGGCGGCTATGCCAATGTCATAGAGGAATTCTGGAGCAAGGTCGGCGCCGTTAACCCACTCGATGGTGTAACCGTTTAGCCCGTATTGGACAAACTTTTCACGGTCTAATAGCTCACTAAAGACTTCGCCAGTGAGGTAAGGCTTCAAGTCGGCCAATTTGCGACTTCCATCGTTAAAGGTAATCAGCAGTTCGTATTCTTTAACATATTCAGCATCAACGATTTTCAACATTGTTGATCCTCCTTGTTCTTTGAGCGGTTCGATTCTTCCAAGTTTGTCACCCTTTTGAGCCTTTTCCCACAAAGAAAGAATCTCTGCTTCATGCAGGTTCATCCATTCGTTCACTTTGGCAATGACTTTTGCAGGGGCCTCGCCATCCACCACTCGGTCGAACACGCTAATGCTGCATTCGTATTCACCATAAGTGAAATGCACATGAGGCGGATTATGGTCGTACCAATATAGGCTTACGATGATTCCGTAAAACTTGCTGATTTCAGGCATAATAGTCTTATTTTCTTATTCAATGCTGCAAAAATAAGCAAATTTCCTTAGTTTTGCTGCCAAATCGGAAAAATGATTGGATTTAATCTACAAAAGGCCAAACGCCATTTCGTCGAGATGCTTTCAGCGACCTTCCCACAACGCGAGGCGGATCAGCTGATGCGCATCTTGCTCGAAGACCTGTTCGGCATCGACCTGAAAAGGCAACTGATGGATCCGGAGTTGCGCATCGAGGAAATCCTGTATGCGCAACTGAAAACCGCCGTTGAGCGTCTGCTGGCGGGCGAGCCAGTGCAGTATGTGACGGGCGTGGTGCATTTCGGCGACCTATTAATAAAGGTGTCGCCCTCGGTGCTCATTCCCCGCCCCGAGACCGAAGAGATGGTACAGCGCATTTGCGCGGCCTTGCCTAAGGGAAGGCCCATCCGCATTTGGGACATTGGTACAGGCTCAGGCTGCATCGCCATCGCCTTGGCGAAGCATTTCGCTGAGGCCGAAGTTTTTGCCTTCGATGTGTCGGAGGCGGCCTTGGCCACGGCAAGGGAAAACGCCGAGCGCAATGCCGCCAAGGTGCATTTCGTCCTCGATGATGTGTTGCACCCGCAGTCCGAGATATTTTTCCAGCCTGTCGATTTGGTGGTGAGCAACCCGCCCTACGTTTGCGACAGCGAGCGCGTAGCGATGGAACCCAATGTCCTTGATTGGGAACCGCAGAACGCCCTGTTCGTTCCCGATGAAGATCCGCTGCTGTTTTACCGCCAAATCCTGACTTTGGCCAAAAACCAACTGACGCCCAAAGGCCAAGTCTGGTTCGAAATCAACGAAAGAATGGGGGAAGAGATGTTGCTTTTGTGCTGCGAAATGGGATTTGAAGCGGTAAATATCAAAGATTATGCAGAAAAAAATCGATTTTGTGTTGTGAGTAAATAAAATGTTTATATTTGCAATCTAATACAAAACCATATGATGATATGAATACGAATAATATACGCCGTTATTTGTTGTTGCTCGCAGCGTTATTTCCTATCGCACTTAAAGCGCAAAGTGTAGAAAAACTGATTGATACTGCCTGCCTCAAGAAAATTTATGCAAGATTTGATAGTTTTGTTGAATCTGTAGATAGTTTGCGTGAAAGGAAAGAAAGCTTAAATGTTTATGTCATCTACCATACTCATCTTAAAGACAACGACATCGAGGAGTCGAGAATTACACCGAAGTATTATCTGAGTGGTGGCATTTCTTGAAGATTTATATGAATTGCAAAACCTTCAAAAGAATTCATATCAGCTATGGACTGGGCACTATTTTGTTCCAGAACACATCATAGTATACGAAAGCGAAAACGACATGGTATACCGCTATTATTCAGAAAGTAATCTTTTGGAGAGATACTATTATGATGATGAAAACCTTTATCATTACATTGCCAAATTATACAAAAATGGGCAGATAGACTGCGCATTTTTTTATCCTTCGGTGATAGATAAGCCTACGGTGTATCAAGGGCATTATTCACAACTCATGTACTTGCTATTTGCCGTGAAAAACGGAGAGTTCTATGCCATTAGAGACGGGAAAGGAGAGATAGAAGCCCCTGCCCTGTATAGTTTGAAAGATTATATTGATTGCTGCTGGGATGAAATGACAGGGAAAGATAGATGATGATGTCTTTTTTTTGGCAATTAAAATTAGAGCGATGTGGGGATGACAGATTGGCTAAGTAGGCGGTGTGAACCCATGCCGAAGAAAGCCGTTGCAAACAAAAGGTGTTATAAGAAAGGTGTGAAATACGCTGGCAAACAAATGGTTACGCCGTCCTTTTGGTAATCTTTGGTGTAAATCAAGTATCTGTCGCTAATACGAGAAGCATATTTCGCGCAAAAACTGTCTAACGATTTATGGGATTTGTAGCCAGATGACTTCACTTCTATGGGGCACAACTTGTTTCCTCTCGACAATAGAAAATCGATTTCATAATTGTGGTTATTGTCGGTTGGGAAAGTGTGGTAAAACAACTCGTCGCCAGCTGTGCGTAGCATTTGGGCAACCAGATTCTCATATACATACCCGAGATTGGCTTCCAGCTTGTCGCTCAACAATTTGCTGTATATCACATTCTCCGTAAACACTTTGTCACGAAAAGCAAGCGTGACAAAAAGGCCCGTGTCGGCGAGATACATGTTGTAACGGTATATATTTTTCGTCATTGGAAGCCCCACATTTGGGTCATTGGTATGATAGGCGAGTAGGATGGTGTGGCTGTCGGCCATATCAGCCACCACGCTTGCCACGCGTTGGGCATCTTGGTTTTCCAAAACGCTCGAAATTTGGTAACGCCCAGCATTGTTGGTCAGTTGCCTGGGAATGGCTGCGAATAATTGTGAAGCCCTGCCTGTCGAATCAATCTTGTTGAAATCGTTGTCATAGAGTTCAAGGATTTCACGTTTTTTGTTGTCAACTTTTTGCAAATTGTTGGTGTCCAGATAAGTCTCAACGGACTGGGGCATACCGCCAATCAGCATATACAACCGTAAATCACGCATCATTTTTCTGTGCGATGATTCTAGAGGGTGTTTCAATTCCCAAAACTGCCGAAGCACAGCAGGGGTGGCTTCGTTGCCCAACGCCCAATAAAATTCTTCCAAATCCATAGGGTACAAGGTCAGACTTGTCTCTTCGCTTGGTATCACAATGCCTTGCACATTCTTTTTGATGCTTAAAAGAGAACCCGTTTCGATGTAGTCATATCTTCCATCCTTTACCAAATGCTTGATGGCTTGTCGTGCAAGTGGTTGCAGTTGCACCTCGTCAAATATGATGACAGATTTGCGTTCGATCAGATTGACACCCGTTTCCAGTTGTAGGTGCATGAAGAAGAAATTCAGGTCGCTCATGTCATCAAACAAGGCATTGATTTTTTTCGAGGCTTTTGAAAAATCAATCAGAATGTATGTCTCATACTCGTTTTTAGCAAATTCCTCCACCAATGTGGATTTTCCCACTCGTCTTGCACCTTTTATCAATAAAGATGCCGAACCTTCATAGGATTGCTTCCATTGTAACATTCTTTCGTAGAGTTTTCTCTTGAATATCATAGCCTTTGATGTTTAACAAAATCGATGCAAAGATACTGAAATAATTGTTTTAGCAAAATGTTTTTCCCGAAATATGCGTAAAATCGCAAAATGTTTTCTTTGAAATATGCGTAAAATCGCAAAATGTTTCAATTTTCTTCGGGGAAACAATCATTCGCCAAGGAAATTCCCTATTTTTGCACCGCGATTCAGGCAGACTGTCGCGGGTCGGGAAAGCCGGCGCGAGGAAAGTCGGGACAGCACAGAGCACCATACTTCTTAACAGGAAGGTGCCCGAAAGGGCAACAGCAAGTGCCACAGAAACATACCGCCCTGAGCCCTGAGTTTGTCGAAGGGTCAAGGGGTAAGGGTGAAAACGCGAGGTAAGAGCTCACGCGACGGGTGGCGACATTCCGCCGAGGTAAACCTTATGGGCTGCAAGTCCAAGTATAGAGACACTGAAGCCTTCGGGCTTCGAGAGGGCTGCTCGTCCGTCGTCTCAGGGTAGGGCGCTTGAGCCTGCGGGCGACCGCAGGCCTAGAGAAATGACAGTCGCCCCGCAAGGGGAACAGAATCCCGCTTATTCGCCTGAGTCACACTTTAGGAGGTTCCTCTCGGAACCTCTTTTTATTAGAGGACGTTTTTTGTATGAGGAGGGTATGCTTCGCATAGAAATCCGAAGGAAATCGATTTCGAAATCATTTAAAATCAGACTATTATTGAGAGACATTTGCGGGTTTTTGATAGATTTCTCGCGAAACGGTCCTGTCGGTTTGAAAATTGCCGTATCTTTGCAACCGTTTTGGTTAAGGGAATGCCGTGCAAATCGGCAACAGTGCCCGCTGCTGTAAGCCCGCGTAAGGTCTGCCAAACCAAGCCACTGTCCAGGCTCATCCGGATGGGAAGGCGGCAGACTCGGGCGAGTCAGAAGACCTGCCAAACAGGGTAATTCATTGCAAGCCTTCGGGAACAAGGGCGACGCTTAAGCGCGGCAATTACGCATCGTTTCTTGCGACGGTTTTGCAGTATTGGTAAATTTTTAATAATCAGCAAGTTATGCAAAAAACACTTCTTTTGTTCCTGTCGCTGCTTTCGGCGACTGCTGCAAGTGCGCAACTGTCAGGCACTTACATCATCAACTCCGATGCTTCACAAAATCCCGACTTCACTTCGCTCAGTGCGGCGGCATCGGCGCTCTCAGCTGGCGTTTCGGGCCAAGTCGTCTTCGAGGTGGCTCCTGGCACCTACGAGGAGTATGTCACCCTTAACAACATCAGTGGCACCAGCGAAACCAACCGCGTCATTTTCAGAGGAATGGGTGCCGACAACCAGCAAGTTGTGGTGACCAGCAACGCGGGCTACACGACCAACGTCACCCTCACTCTCGATGGCCCCGATTACGTGACCTTCGAGAACATGACCTTGGCTTCCACGTCGGAAAACAGAGCCCGTGTGGCGGTGCTTCGCGGCGGCCTCACCAACGATCGTTTCCAAAACGTGCGTTTTGTGGGTTGCTTGTCGGACGCCAGCAACACCGACAACGACAAGAACCTCGTGGAACGCATCAGCGGCGGCTGGATGGACACCGACAACGCATTCGTGGACTGCGAGTTCGTCAACGGTTTCATCGGCTTGTATTACCAAGGCCAAAGCATGGCGCAATACAACGACGGCCTGCTGGTGGAAAACTGCACCTTCACCAACCAATGCAGCAAGAGCATCTACGCCACCTTCACCGATCACCTGACGCTGAGAGGCAACATCATCGACAACGACACCCACACCGACTACAACGCCATCGATGTGTTCCGCTGCCGCTATAACTGCCTCATCGAGAACAATGTGATGACCGTGAACCACCCGACGAAATACGCGACGGTGATGAAAATCCGTCCTTGCACGGGCTCAGCTGCCGAGCCGATTATCATCCGCAACAACATCGTCAACCTGCAAACGGGAGCCACCTCGAATTGGTGCTATTCCTTCGACAATGCCGATTGCGACTACATCTATTTTGCCCACAACACGGCCAAATGCAGCGGATCGGGCTCGGGCGGCAACCTCTTTGTGCAAAAGGATTGGGAACATTTTTATGCCTATAACAACTTGTTCGTCAACGAAACGAGCGGCTATGTTTTCCGCTTCAACAATGCTTCGGCCAATCGTTTTTGCGACTACAATCGCGTTTCGTTCGTCGGTAACAATGTAGGCATTTATGCGGGAACCGATTGTGCCGCTTTGAGTGATTGGACGACGGCTACGGGTTTCGACACCCATTCTGCCACCTGCACGCCCGAGTTTGTTGGCAACAATGACTTGCACATCACCAGTGCCAACGGTCTCACCGTGGCGCATCCTTTGGATTATGTGACGACCGACATCGATGGCGAGGAACGCTCCAATACGCCTTGCGCCGGTGCTGATGAGTACGAGAGCGGTGCCAATCTGCCGCCCGTCGTGGTTAATCCCATCAGCAACATTGTCTTTGAGACGTTTCCTGATAGCCAAACGGTTGATTTGACCAACACTTTCGACGACCCCGACGATCCGAATGAGAACATCGTTATTACTGTGGCTTCCAACAGCAACCCGTCATTGGTTGGCACGACCTTGAACAATCGCACTTTGCAGGTGCAACGCCTGCTTGCCACGGGCGGCTTGGCGACCGTCATCTTGCAGGCCACCAGCAATGGTCAGTCGGTGCAGACTTCGTTCACGGTGGAATGCGTCGCCGAGGACTTGCCGCCAGTTGTCGTCAGTCCGTTGGCTCCCATCAATTTCAACAATTATCCACAATCGTTCTCTTTCGACATCAGTGAATGCTTCAATGACCCCGACAACAACAATTGGATGATGGAGTACAGCGTGCAGACATGTCCGAGCGAGATTTCGGCCTCGATTGATGAGAATGATATGCTTCAGATGAGCCGTACTACTCCTAATGCGTTCACCAACAAAGTTTTAGTGATTCGTGCTACGAGCAATGGCAAATATGCGGATATGAATGTCAGCGTGTCGGGCGTGGAGGTTGCTGTCAACGTGGATATTGCTCATTTCGAGGATGTTGAAGTAGGCTCCAACGGCTATTGGCAGCCGCAGGAAGGCAACAACGAGATGCTGAGTGGCGGCTGGGTCTTTACCAATTATTATTCTGAGTATTTCTGGGGCGGATTCACGACTTCCAACCATACCGACTTGAACCAAACAGGCTTGGGTGCGCAGTACACTGCTGTAACGGGTGTTGGTTATGACGGCTCTTCACAATATGCCGTGGCGTATACCTACGGTGCCCAGACTGAGGTCTATGCCGCTGACGGTGAGTCGCATACCGTGACGGGTTGTTATGTCACCAACAACTTGTGGGCCTACCAAAACATGTTGGAAGGCGATTATTCCGTGACGCCTTTTGGTGGGACGAATGGTACCGATCCCGACTGGTTTAAACTGACAGCCACGGGTAAGAACGCCAACGGCCAAACGGTCGGCACATTGGATTTCTATCTCGCCGACTATCGCTTCTCTAATCCAGAGGACGACTACATCATCGACACTTGGGAATGGTTCGACCTCAGCCCGTTGGGTGAGGTGGCCAGCATTTCTTTCGGCCTCGAATCCACGAAACAGAACTATGGCGGCATGATTACGCCGGCGTATTTCTGCATGGATGACTTCAATGGTGGGGCATCTGTCGATTTGCCACCTTATGTTGTCAATCCGGTGCAAGATGTTGTCTTCAATACATTCCCGCAAACTCTGCAAGTTAATCTTGAAGGTGTGGTCACCGACCCCGACGATCCCGATGAGAACATCGCTTACAGTATCGTTTCCAACTCCAATACCAATGCTTTGACGGCTACGATGGATGGAAGAATTCTGGTGTTGACTCGCCAAAACCACAATCAGGCCACGGCCAATGTCGTGATGCGGGCCACCAGCGATGGGCAATCGGTCGACTTCAATGTCCACGTGGTGATGAATGCGGCAACCGACCTGCCCCCGTATGTCCTCAATCCTGTTGACGATGTGGTGTTTGAGCAGTATCCGCAAACGATTCATGTCGATTTGGATGGCGTGGTCACCGACCCTGACGACCCCGATGAAAGTATCGTTTACAGTGTACTCTCCAATTCCAATACGACCGCTTTGGTGGCGCAAGTCAATGGTACGGATATGATTCTCGGTCGCTTGACGGGCGATGAAGCAACAGCCGACCTTGTGATGCGTGCCACGAGCAATGGCCAGCATGTCGATTTCAACGTGCACGTCATCATGATTCGTGTGACCGACCAGTCGCCCTATGTCGTGAACCCGATTCCCGATGTGATTATGGACGAATTTCCCAAAATGGTTCAAATCGACCTAAATAGCGTGGTCACTGACGACGACGACCCTGACGAACTGATCGAATACAGCCTCCTTTCCAATTCCAATGAAGCCTACCTTTCAGCGACTTTGGGAAATAAAATATTGATCTTGAATCGTTTGCAGAACGAAGAGGACGAGATAACTCTCGTCATTCGTGCCACTAGCAACGGGCTTTATGTCGATTTCGAGGTGCATGTTGTTTTGGTTATTGTGGAGGGTGTTGAGGAAGCTCAGGCCTATGTCAGCGCATATCCCAATCCGACCCAGAGTCAATTGGCGCTCAGTGTTGCAGGAGCTAATGGCTTCGAATATGTGGTTTACAATGTGGTAGGACAGGAAGTGATTAGAGGAACAGCTCACGGTCAGGAGACGCACCTCAGCTTGGGCAATCAGCCCAAGGGAATGTATGTGATTACCATTTTCAGTGAAGGCAACCGCCTGATGCAGAAGGTGATGGTTTATTGATATAGAGCAAGGTTATTTAAGGTGAGAGAAGGCAATCCGCATCGGGTTGCCTTCTCCGTTATTTCGGGACGCTGGCAATAATCACCGAAATATTGTTGACGAACATGTTCACGGCAATGGCCAACAAAATGACGCCGAAGAACTTGCGCAAAATGAAAATCAGGTTTTCGCCCATCAGTTTTTGGATTCTGTCGAGTTGACTGATGACGATGTAGTCCATAAGAATGTTGAGAATCAATCCGATAAGGATGTTGACGATGGCGTAGTCGGCGCGCAACGAAAGCAGGGCGGTCAGGGCACCAGGACCGGCAATCAACGGGAAGGCGATGGGGACGATGCTGGCACCGCTTTTGCCGCCTTCGTTCTTGATGATTTCGCGCCCCAAAATCATCTCAATGGCGAGGATGAACAGCACGAACGAGCCCGCCACGGCAAACGAAGCCACATCGATGCCGAACAGTTTCAGCAGGGCATCGCCCGCGAAGAAGAAAGCCAAAAACAGCCCCAAAGCCGTCAGGCAGGCTTGCCCCGCCTTGATGGTTTTGTTTTGCTCTTTCATGCTCACGAAGATCGGGATCGACCCGAAAATGTCGATGATGGCCGCCATCACGATGAACGAGCTGAAGATTTCGACGAAGTTGATGTCTTTTATCATGGTTGTTGTGCTTTTTTAAGCCTTAACCGTCATTGCGGGCTTGCCCTGCAATCTCATGAGCGAAAGGGTACCGTCTTCGTGCTCAGGAGATGGCGGATGTTCCTCCGCCATGACGGTAAAGGCGTTATTATCCGAGCGTGTTCCACAAATAATGAAAATGCGGCCCAAAGCGCTTGAAGGCAGCCGCGTCCAGTTGCTCCTGGAACTGCGGATGCGCCACCGAGATGATGAGTTTGGCCCGTTCCTGCAATGAGCGCCCATAGAGGTTGACCGCACCGTATTCCGTGATGAACCAGTGGATGTGGTTGCGCGTGGTGACGGCACCCGAACCCAAGTCCAAGACCGGAACAATCTTGTTGATGCCCTTGCGCGTGGTGGACGGCATGGCGATGATGGCCTTGCCGCCTTTTGAGCGCGACGAGCCGTAGACGTAGTCGATCTGCCCGCCCACGCCCGAATAGATGCGCTCGCCCAACGAGTCGGCGCAGACTTGCCCCGACAAGTCAATCTGTATGCCTGAGTTGATGGAGGTCATCTTGGGCTGTTGCGCGATGATAAATGGGTCGTTGGTGTATTCCACGTCCTTCAGCAGCACTTCGTGGTTGCCGTCGATGAAGTCGTAGATTTTTTTCGAGCCCATGACGAAAGTGGAGACGATTTTGCCCTTGTCGAGTTTCTTGTTGTTGCCCGTGATGACACCTTTTTTAATCAAGGGCAGGATGCCGTCGCTGAACATCTCGGTGTGGATGCCGATGTCCTTGTGGTTGTGAAGGCACGAGAGGATGGCGTTGGGGATGCTGCCGATGCCCATCTGGAGGCAGGCACCATCTTCGATGAGTTCGGCACAATAGCGGCCGATGGTTTTCTCCACCTCATTAGCTTCGGGCATGTCGACGGTGAGCAAGGGCGAGTCGTCTTCAACGAAAACGTTGATCCTGCTGATGTGGACCAAGGCATCGCCATAGGTGCGCGGCACATGCTTGTTGACCACGGCAATGACGAACTCAGCACTCTCCATGGCGGCCAATGTGGCGTCGACGGAAGATCCTAACGACACATATCCGAACTTGTCGGGCGGGCACACTTGGATCATCGCCACGTTGCACTTGATGTAACGTTCGCGATAAAGCTTTGAGGTTTCCCCGAGAAAGACGGGGATGTAGTCGGCCAAGCCTTTTTGCACGCTCTCGCGCACGTTGGCGCCCACGAAGAAGGCATTGTGCTGGAAGATGCCTTCAAACTCTGGATTGACGTAGGGCGCGGCACCCTCGGTGTGCAGGTGGTGGATGTAGACGTTCTTTAATTCGCCAGCCCTACCGCGGTCACACAAGGCCTTGACCAGACATTGCGGCACGTTCGACACCGAACTAATGTGGACATGGTCGCCCGACTTAATGACTTTGACGGCTTCTTCAGCCGTAACTGCTTGATATTGTTTCTTCATATTTCACAAACTTTTGTTCCCGAAAGCCGTTCATACGGAGTCGGGCAGGTCTTCTGGCTTGTTCAAATCGGCGGCGTCTTCCCGATAACGAATATCAGTGACATGGTGCCGTCAACCTTTGCTGAACTTACAGCTACGGGCATAGCTCCTGATTCTCACAGGATTCCCTATTAATCTTCGGCTGAAGAACCCGAATCCGGCTGCAAAAGTACGACTTTTTTGCTCACCAAACGCCGAAAAACGATAATAAAACCACCCTAAAAACGTTTTCAAAAGCGATTCGGCACGAAATTTGAACTTTTTTGCCGAACCAAAAATAGAAAAGTGTATTTTCGTCAAAAATTTCGAAGTATGAGTTCTCGACTTAAAATCACTCTGACAATGCTGGCGGCTTGCCTTGTATCAGGTTCATTGTCAGCACAAAAGCATATCGAAGCCTACGAGCCTGAAGCTCTTTTCAACGAGGGCATCGTCTTGTTCCAAAACCAGGAATTTGGCGCGGCATTGTCGGCTTTCGAGCAATATCGTGCGCTGGCAAACGACGCCAAGTCGCAGCGTTGCGTGGACGCGCAATACTACGAGGCGGTCAGCGCGCTGTATCTCGGTCATGCCGACGGCTCCGCCAAGGTCATCCAATTCGTGAACGACAACCCAAGCAGCATCTGGGCGAAGCACGCCAACTTCCTCTATGCCAATAATTTGTTCCAAAACAAGAAATACAAGGATGCGTTGGCCATTTACGAAAAGACGGATGCCACCTCACTCACCACCGACGAGGCGCAACAGATGCAGTTTAGCATGGGCTATGCCTATTTCCAGTCGAGTGAGTTGGACAAAGCGATGCCGCTCTTCCACGGCCTGATGATGAACGAAGGCAAATATCAGGAACCGTCACGTTATTATTACGCTCATATACAATATGTTAAGGAGAAATACAACGAGGCTTTGGACAACTTCCGCCGTTTGCGTAGCCATTCCGATTACGCCAAGGTGGTGCCGGCCTACATCATGCAAATCGACTACCTCAAAGGCGACTACCAATCCGTCATCGAGGAAGGACCAGCCTACATCCAGCAAGCCGACAAGAAACGCAAATCCGAGATGGCGCAAATCGTGGCCGATGCCTATTTCCAGCAGAAGAATTACGACAAATGCCTTGAATATTATCAGATTTATACTCGCAACCTTACCCATGGAGTCTCACGCGAGGCCTATTACCAGATGGGTGTCAGCAAGATGATGAAAGGCAGTGTCAAGGATGCCATCGCCGACCTGCAAAAGATTGCGGGCAACAACGACATCCTGGCGCAATACGCTTCGTATTATTTGGGTTCTTGTTATGCAAAAACAGATGAGCTGAAATACGCCCGAAGCGCGTTCTACAACGCCTATTCCGCTGGCTTCGACAAGGAGCTTGCTGAAGAAGCCCTCTTCGATTACGCCAAACTGAGCCTCATTCCTGGTGTCGACCCGTTTAACGAGGCGGTGGGTCTGATCGACAATTTCATCGCTGAGCATCCCAAGTCGGAGCACAAAGCCGAAGCGGAAGAGATGGCTATCTATTTGCTGCTCAACGCGAAAGAAAACGATGAAGCCCTCGAGCGTCTCGAAGCGATGAAGAAGAAAAGCGCGGAATTGCAGACAGTTTACAACGAATTGCTCTACGCAACGGGTATCGACAATTTCCAGAAAGGCAACTACGACACGGCACAGGTGTATTTTTCAAAGATCATGAACAGCAAGCAGTCGGCAGCCAACAAGGCGGCGGCCTGCTTCTGGATGGGTGAGTCGGCCTACCAGCTGGGCGACCATGCGAAAGCAAATAAATACCTGACCCAATTCAAGGAGATGGATGGAGCTTCAGGCTTGCCGGAATACAGCCTCGCTGACTACGACCTGGGCTACATCTATTACCAAAAGCCCGATTACAGTGCTGCCGAGGAGCGTTTCTATAGCTTCATCCGTCTGGTCGACGACAGCCAAAACGACCTCAAGACCGATGCCTACATCCGCCTCGGCGACTGCTTCTTCATGGAACGCAGTTACGACCAGGCTATCAACTATTACGACTTGGCCACCCGCATTGGCAAACGCAACGCCGACTATGCCCTCTATCAGCAAGGGCTTTGCTATGGCGCAAAAGGCAATGTGAACCAAAAGATTGCGATGCTGAACGACTTGGTGCAAGCCTATCCGAGCACACCTTATTACGAGCAGGCACTGTTCGAAATCGGGAACACCTATCTCGTGCATGGCGACAAACGCTCTGCCATTGCCAACTTCAGTAGGCTTATCAAGGACAGGCCGCGCTCAAGTTACACGCGCCAAGCAATGATGAAAGTCGGCATGATTTACTACAACAACAACCAGTACGACCAAGCCTTGACCAACTTGAAGAACCTTGTGGAAACCTATCCTAACACCGATGAGTCGCGCGAGGCCTTGAGCATCATCCGCAGCATCTACATGGAACAGAACAAGTTGGATGAATATTTCGGCTACGTCAACGCCAACGGCGGTCAGGTGAAAGTGACGCAACAGGATTCGTTAGCCTTCGCCAATGCGGAGAACTTCTATTTAGACGGTCGCTACCAGCAAGCCCAGACCGCATTGCAGTACTACTTCGACAACTTCCGCAATGGTGCCTACGTACTGAAAGCCCATTATTACGCCCTCGAATGCGCCGAAAAGGTGGGCACCGAGGATCAAGTCGTCACACACCTTAATTATATATTGTCGCAGCCCGACAACGACTACACCGACAACGCCCTCTTGAAGATGGCGCGCATCGAGTACCAGAAGGACAACTACGCCAAGGCGGGCGAGTATTACGAGCGCCTGTCGCGCATCACGGAGGAACCACTGAAGCGCCTCGAAGCCCTTGAAGGCAGCATGAAGAGCAACTTCTTCCTCGGCAAGTATGACAAGGCCATCGAAATGGGAGAGGACTTGCGCGTTTCCCGCGACCTGACTGATGAGCAGGTGAACCAAATCAACCACATCGTGGGCAAGTCGTATTTCGAGAAGGGCAATTACGGCGCCGCCATTGAGAAACTCGACAAGAGCGCGCGCAACGACAAGTCGGAATACGGCGCCGAGAGTGCCTATTATTCCGCCGTGGCTTCCATCAAGCTGAAGAAGTACGACGAAGCCGAGAACAAGATCTTCGATCTTTCAGACAACTTCTCGGCCTACGACTATTGGGTCGCGAAGTCGTTTGTCGCGCTGGCGGACGTGTATGTGGCCAAGGAGAACTTCTTCCAGGCCAAGGAAACCCTGCGCAGCGTCATCGACAACTACAAAGGCAACGACTTGAAACAAGAAGCCCGCGCCAAACTCGCCGAAGTGGAACGCCTCGAACCGAAAGTAGGCAGCAGCAACGGCATTGAACCTATAGAAATGGATTAACCCAAGCCCCGTAGGGGCGACAGCAAAATAGGCAGGTGGTGTAAACCCCTGCCGACAAAAACGGCAACCGAATAAAAAGCCCCGTAGTGGCGACACATCAGTAAGCAGGCGACGTCAGTCCCTGCACCTAGCAACAACGAATATGAAAAGACACATCCTCATAACAACCCTGGCCCTAATGGCCCTCACCGCCACGGCCCAACACGACGAACAAGTGACCGTGGAGGGCAAGTACCGTCCCAAAGTGAACAAAGTGGACAAACTCCTGCTGAACCCCGAAACGCCGCAGCCTTCGTATGCCTTCCCCAACTCGGAAGTCAACCCGAAGGAGGCCAACCAGAAGTTTGCCCTCGACTTGGAGAAAATCGCCCCGACAGCCTTTGCCGCAAAGAATGACAAGTTGGTCACCCCAACGGAGAACTTTTTGATGGCTGGCATCGGGACACGCCTCTCGCCGTTGTTCCTCTACAAGCACAACTCCATGCTGACCAAGACCTTGGGCCTCGGTGTGGGCGTGAAGCACAACTCGTCGTGGTTCAACATCAAGGACTACGCGCCTTCGGGTTATATGAACAACGCTTTCGAGGTCAATCTCACGACGAGCAAGTTCGACGGCTTCCAGGTGGATGGCGGGGTCTATTACAAGAACGACATGTGCCATTATTATGGTGTCAATTTGGCTGAAACGCCTTTGACGGATGCGGAGATTGAGCAATATTGCCCGCGCCAGACCTACAATACCATTGGTGCGCATCTCGATGTAGTCTCCACTACGACCCGCGTGGGCGAGTTGAGCCATTCGGGAGGGATTGATTATCAATACACTTTCGATAAGTTTGGCGCAAAGGAACACTTCGTTGGATTGGATTATGGTCTCGGTTACACCCAAAACTGGTGGGGCGACAAGAGCCATCCGCAAAAGGTGGGATTGGATCTGGGTTTTCAGTATGATAACTTCTCGCCAGACGAGGCTTTGGAGAATCGGGGTTACTTCAAGGTTAATCCATATTTTGAGATGAAAGACGAGTTTTATCGTTTGCATATGGGTGTCAAGTTGGATGCTGCTACTCGGGTTTTGCCTGAAGACAGCTTTTTGGGTGTTCGTCCCGATGTTAGCGGCAGCCTGTTCGTCTTAAACAAGAAATTAGAGTTTTATGCAGGTTTGAGTGGTGGTCGTAAATTATTGATATTTAGTGAAATAATTGAAGAAAATCCGTTCTTTTTCTACGATGTTTTGCCAAACCATAGTTTTGGGGCTTTTAGGACGCAAAATGTGAAATTCGGCTTTGAAGGCGGCGTGCGCACGAATATCGCCGAAATCGTTGATTTGCATTTGGGCGTGCGCTATCGCCATACCGACAATGATTTGTTCTATATGCTGAACTATGAGTTTTTCGATAATAAAGTGATTGCCAATAAGTTTGACTTGGTTTACGACGAAACGAAGACCGTGTCCGTCTTGGCCGATGCTCGCGTCAAGTTGCGCAACAGCCTTACCGCTGACTTGGGCTTCGCCTACAACAACTGCAAGCCAACCACCGAGGAATATGCTTGGTATCGCCCGACGACGGAAGCCAAACTGAAACTGACTTACGCCCTCAACGACCAACTTTCTTTCAATTCGACTTTCCTTTACCAAGGCGGACGCTATGCCTTGATTCAAGATGATTTTGACTCAAATTGGATGGGTTGGGGACATGAAAAACTGAAAGATGTCTTCGACCTCAGCCTCGGTGCCGATTACAAGGTGAACGACCAAATCACGGCCTTTGCCCTGCTCGACAATGTGGCGCATCAGAAGTACCAACTGTATTATAATTATCCCGTCACGGGGATTCAGTTTTTCGCAGGTGTGAAGTTGAGATTCTGAAAAGGCCTTAAACGACACGAAAAGCCCCTTCTCGTTGAAGGGGTTTTTCTTTTCTTGCGTGCGTAAAAATTCGGTCATATTCGAAAATTGCCCGTTTTTGGCCTTGTAGAGCCGTTTTGGGTGAAAAACAAAATTTTTGAATTTTGGTTGCGCGTATCAAGAAAAACCGTATCTTTGCATCTTTAAATGAAAAACCGTAATTTTATCCAAAAATGACTGAAGAAGAAAAAAGAGAATTGGCAAGCGA
The DNA here is from genome assembly GCA_017460915.1 of Bacteroidales bacterium. Lineage (GTDB taxonomy): Bacteria > Bacteroidota > Bacteroidia > Bacteroidales > F082 > Limimorpha. The sequence continues at coordinate 132,932 of JAFUAA010000049.1, forward strand.
AGAATATGGTGCCAGTAAGATACAGGTTCTCGAAGGCTTGGAGGCCGTGCGCAAACGCCCGGCTATGTACATCGGCGACGTCCATTTCCGTGGCTTGCACCATTTGGTATATGAGGTCGTGGACAACTCCATCGACGAGGCTATGGCGGGTTATTGCGACAAGATCGATGTCCGCATCTTGCCAGGCAACTCCATCAGCGTCCTCGACAACGGCCGTGGTATCCCCACGGGAATGCACCCCAAAGAGCATCGCTCGGCCTTGGAGGTCGTTTTGACGGTGCTCCACGCTGGCGGTAAGTTTGACAAAGGCTCCTACAAGGTCTCAGGTGGTCTGCACGGCGTGGGCGTCAGCTGCGTCAACGCGCTTTCCACTCACCTCACCGCCGAGGTCTATCGCGAAGGCCAGATTTTCAAGCAGGAATATGAATGCGGCAAGCCTCTCTACGATGTGAAAGTGGTGGGAACGACCGACAAAAACGGCACCCGCATCACCTTCACGCCCGATGGCTCGATTTTCCAAACCACGGAATACGACTACAGCACCCTCGCCAACCGTATGCGCGAGTTGGCTTATCTCAACCACGGCATCACCATTATGCTCACCGACGAGCGCCAGCCCGACGAAAACGGCCAGTTCCGCAGCGAGACCTTCTATTCCGAAAACGGCCTCATCGACTTCATCGACTACCTCGATGCCAACCGCACCAAACTCATCCCCGAGCCGATTTCCATCACGGGCGAAAAGAACGGCGTGCCGGTCGAGATTGCTTTGGAATACAACGACGAGTACAAGGAAAACCTGCACTCGTATGTCAACAATATCAACACCATCGAAGGCGGCACGCACCTGCAAGGCTTCCGCTCGGGCCTGACGCGCTCGTTCAATGCATACGCTGAGAAGAGCGGTCTGCTCGAAAAATTAGAGAAACAGAAGGTGAAGATTTCGCCCGACGACTTCCGCGAAGGCCTAACAGCGGTCATCTCGGTGAAGGTGCCCGAGCCACAATTTGAGGGTCAGACCAAGACCAAATTAGGCAACGACGAGGTGATGGGTATCGTCAACTCCATCGTGGGGCAGCAGCTCTCCGACTATTTGGAGGAGCATCCCAAGGAAGCCAAGACCATCTTCGACAAGGTGACGCTGGCCGCCCAAGCACGCCAAGCGGCGCGCAACGCCCGCGAAAAAGTGCAGCGCAAGGGCGCTTTGGCAGGCTTCAGCCTGCCGGGTAAGTTGGCCGACTGCTCCGACCGCGACCCTGCCAAGACGGAGCTTTATCTCGTTGAGGGTGACTCCGCAGGCGGTTCCGCCAAACAAGGCCGCGACCGTAACTTCCAAGCCATCCTGCCGTTGCGCGGTAAGATTCTGAATGTGGAGAAGGCGATGGAACACCGCGTGTTCGACAGCGATGAAATCAAGAACATCTACACCGCCTTGGGCGTGACCATCGGCACCGAGGAGGACAGCAAAGCCTTGAACCTCGAGAAGTTGCGCTACCACAAGGTCATCATCATGACCGATGCTGATGTGGACGGTAGCCACATCACCACGCTGATCCTGACCTTCTTCTTCCGCTATATGCGCGAACTGATCGAGAACGGTTATGTGTATTGCGCCACGCCGCCGTTGTACCTCATCAAGCGCGGCACCAAGCCGATTCGCTATTGCTGGACCGACGACGAGCGTTTTGCGGCTATGGTCGAACTGACCAAGAACGGCACCGTGGGCGGCTACGATGTGCAGCGCTACAAAGGTCTGGGTGAGATGAACCCCGAGCAGCTTTGGGAAACCACGATGGACCCCGCACACCGCACCCTGCGCCAAGTGACCATCGAGAACGCGATGGAGGCCGACCACATCTTCTCTATGCTGATGGGCGACGAAGTGGGTCCGCGCCGCGAGTTCATTGAGCAGAACGCCACTTACGCGAACATCGACGCATAAATTTGTAAATCAAATGAATACGATAAAGGAGAACCCAATGGTTCTCCTTTATCATGTCCCGATTTTATGCAAATCTGAAAATCGGATTTTATGATTTGCATAAAAACCAAGATTTTTTCCACATTTTGGCTTTGCAAAAGAAATAATTGTAAGACCTGCCTTGATTTGAAAATATTGCTTATTTTTGCATCTGAAATCAATGGCAATGGAAGAAAAAGTGATTAACGACATCAGGCAGACCTTGTTGCTGAACTTGCCTTCGGGCGGTCATGCCTTGCTTTATGGCTCAAGGGCGAGAGGCGATGCCCATGCTGGTTCGGACTGGGACATCCTCATCATTCTTGACAAGGAAAGGCTTTTGCCCGAGGATTACGACACGGTCTCTTATCCATTGCGCGAATTAGGTTGGGAAATTGGCGAGTACATCAACCCTGTCATGTACACGGCCAAAGAATGGGAGGGAAGCAGTTTCACACCATTTTATCACAATGTCATTGACGACGCAATACCCTTGGCATGAAACTGACTGACGAAGAACGGAGCATAGTAGTAAACCTGCAAATGGAGAAGGCACATCGATTCCTTGAACAAGCGGATGAAATGTGCAGACAAGCAGTATTGGGACATCGCTTCCAACCGTTATTATTATGCTTGTTATCATGCAGTTCAAGCCTTACTCATTAAGAATGAATTGGTCGCACATACGCATGATGGCCTCTTGACCCAATTCGGACTTCATTTCGTAAAGGCAGGAAAAGTAGCATCAAGATTGGGCGCTTTTTTTGTCGAGAATGGAACAACTGCGCGAAAAAGGAGACTACAACTGCTATTATTCCATTACTGAAGAAGAGATTGATACGATAGTAGAGCCTACAAAGGAACTGATTCAGCGGATAGAAGAACTGTTGACTGAGTGAAAAACCGACAATTAGGTGTCTCTATTTGCACAAAATGACTATGATTTGTAAATTACTCATTATTTGGTAATTACAAAACAAAAATTCAAAATTTTGTCATTTTTCCACCCAAAAGTATCCTCGTTTTTGTCATTTTTCCATCCGTTTTTGACCTTGATTTTGTCATTTTTCCACCCCGATTTTTGGGGCGCAAGAATTTTTCCCAATACCCTTGCGCATTTCAAATAATTTCGTGACCTTTGCCCATTCAAAATCTACGCTTATGCAAACATTCAAGAAAGGGGAGAAGATTGGCAAGTATGTCATCCACTCGTTTATAAAGAAAGGTGCTGTGGCTGAGTCATATACGGTGCTTGGCCCAGATGATATGATGTATTTTATGAAGGTCTATGACTTCCGCAGCATCCCGCGCGAACAGTTGTTCGAGGGCAAGGAAGTCTATGAAATCCAGCTCTGCAAGGAACTCAACAGGGAGGAAAACGCCAATGTCGTCCGTTATGTCGATAACGGCGAAGTGAAAAAGGGCAACGCGAGTTATCATTACCTTGTCACGGAGTTCTATCGCGGCGTTTTGCTGACCGAGGCCATCAATCAGGATGGGCGTTTCGACCTCGAAGATGCCGTGCAAATCACGCTGTGCGTGTTGTCAGGGTTGTCGTTTATCCATTCCTGTGCACTGATACACAACGATATACATCCGTCCAATATCATCCTTCAGGAGTTGGAAGACGGAATGCTGATGCCGACCATCATCGACTTGGGTCACATCTCCTATATGGTCAAAGGTCGCCCGACTTTCCCCGTCGAGGACCTGATGCCTTTCTTCCGCGCGCCCGAGACTTTCCGCTCGGTCTATACGGTGAAAAGCGACATTTTCTCCACCGGCGCGCTGCTGTACTACCTGATTTTCGGCAAGTCGCCGTGGGAGGTGGATTTGGGCAATAAAGTTTCGGACAAACAGGCACTCAAGTTGGCCATTAGGAAGGCCAGAAGCCACAAACTCGTGCTTGAGACCGAAGAGGTAAAGATTCCTGACTATATGAAAGCCATTCTTCAGAAGGCTTTGGCGCTGAAGCCCGACGACCGTTTTGCTTCGGCTGCCGAATTTGCGCAGGCACTTTTGCAACAACTGATGCCACAACTTGTGGAAGAGAATCTTGAACAACCTACCGCAGATAGCAGTGAAGATCAAGAAAACAACGGTCCAATCATCACCTTCAAGAAAGGCTCGGGTAGCGGCTTCGACAATGTGACGGGTCGCGACGAACTGAAAGAGCAACTCCGAAAAGAGGTTCTGTTTGCCTTGCACAATCCCGAAAAGGCGAAATTGTACAGGCTGCCTGCCATCAACGGCGTGTTGTTGTATGGCCCTCCTGGATGTGGCAAGAGCTTGGTGTTGAGTAGTTTCGCCGAGGAATTGGGATTCCACTACACGATTATCCGTGGTCCCGAGATGGGGCATATCTATCAGGAAGGCGTTTTGGACAACCTGCAGCGCGTGTTCGATGCCGCCGAAATCAAGGCTCCGTTTGTCATCTGCATTGACGAGCTGGAATTCTTGGCGCCCAATCCCAATGCCGAAGGCGAGGAGAATGTGACTCCGCAAATCTCGGCCTTGTACGGGATGATGAACGAATGTTCCAAGAAAGGTATCCTCGTGGTGGCCACCACCAACCGTCCCGACCTCATCGACCAAAGCATCATGCGCATTGGTTGCTTCGACCGCGTATTTTTCGTGCCGCAGCCTGACTTTGAGGCGCGTAAGGACATTTTCATGGACCATCTGAAGGACCGTCCTTGCGAGGAACTGGATTTCGACGAGTTGGCCAAAATGTCTGACGACTTCAATGCGGGCGACATCACGGAGGCAGTGAACGAGGCTGCCATGACTGCTGCCTACAACGATGTCCCGATTTCGCAAAAAATCCTCATTGATGTGCTGAAATACAAGAACCCGACCTATTCCACCAAGACCCGCATTGGTTTCAACAAAAATTGAGTGTGATGACTGTCGGCGGGCTGGTGTCGAGATACCTTAAATCGCAAGACATCGTAACCAAAAAGAGCGATTTGGGCCTGAATTTCAATGTGGAAGGCTGGAATTTCCTATTGTGGAAAGATGCTGACGACCCGATGTTTTTCCGCCTCATTCTGCCTGGCGTGTTTGATGTTTCCGACGAGCATTTCGCCAAGGCGATTATGGCCTGCAACAATGTGAATTGGAATTTCAAGGTGGTGAAAGCTGTCCTTTACGAGTACGAAGACGGGAAGGAGAAAGGCGCCTCGGTGTGGCTTTGCTATGAGCAACAACTTGATACTGAACCTAATATGGCTGAATTGCTTCCGAGTGCCGTACATGGTTTGTTGGCGGCTTGCGATGCGTTTATGAAAGAAATGAATGAAGAATAAGGGATTGCTTCGCTTCGCTCGCAATGACGGCACCGGTCACCGTTACCGTCATTGCGAGTGAGGAACGAACGAAGCAATCCAGAGAACAAAAGAACTATTACTACAATGAACAACAAACTATTGGTTATTGCAATGCTTCTGACAAACATGGCTTTTGCCCAATACGCGCCTGCTGGCGACAAAATCAAGACGGAATGGGCTTCGCAGGTCTCGCCTGAGAACGCCCTGCCGGAGTATCCGCGTCCGATGATGGTGCGCCCCGAATGGGAAAACCTCAACGGCCTCTGGCAATACGCCATCACGCCGAAAGGGGAGAAGTGTCCCGAGAAGTTTGAGGGCGACATTCTTGTGCCGTTCTGCATCGAGTCGGCGCTGTCGGGCGTGCAAAAGGAGGTCGGACCCGACAACGCCTTGTGGTACCAAAAGACGTTTGTTGTGCCTTCCAACTGGAAAAACGGTCGCGTCTTGCTGCATTTCGGTGCCGTCGATTGGATGACGGATGTTTGGGTGAACGGCATCAAAGTGGGCTCGCACACAGGCGGTTACACACCTTTCACCTTCGACATCACCCAAGCCTTGCAAGGCAAGCAAAACACGATGGTCGTCCGCGTGTGGGACCCGACTAACAGCAGCTATATCCCGCATGGCAAACAGGTCATCAAGCCGAGGGGAATTTTCTATACATCGGTGACGGGCATTTGGCAGACGGTGTGGCTAGAGTCGGTGCCTGAGGATTACATTGAGAATCTGGTCACAACGCCCAATTTCGACAAGGCTACGGTGAGCGTGGAGGTCAATTTCTCCAACCCGACGAAGGACGATCTCTATCAAGTGGAAGTGTCGTTTGAAGGTCAGTTGGTCGCTTCAGGCAAATCCATCAATGGGCAGCCCGTGGAGGTGAATATGCCAGAGGAGTTCCTGCGTTGGACGCCTGACCATCCCTTCCTATATGATATGAAAGTCAGCGTGTTGCGTAAAGGAAAAGAGGTTGATGCGGTGAACAGTTATTTCGCGATGCGCAGTTTTGGCACACAACGCGACGAAAACGGCATCGTCCGCCTCACCTTGAACGGCCTCCCGATTTTCCACTACGGCCCGCTCGACCAAGGTTGGTGGTCCGATGGACTTTACACCGCACCCACCGATGAGGCTTTGGCCTACGATGTGCAGAAAACCAAGGACTTAGGCTTTAATATGATTCGCAAGCACGTCAAGGTGGAGCCTGCCCGTTGGTATTATCATTGCGACCGCATCGGGATGATGGTCTGGCAGGATATGCCTAGCGGCGGTCGTGGTCCCGAGTGGCAAACGACCCAATACTACCAAGGCCCTGAGAGCTTGCGCACGCTTGAATCGGAGGAGTGCTACAAAAAGGAATGGACGGAAATCATCAATAGCCTGAAATCGGTGCCTTGCATCGGCGTTTGGGTGCCGTTCAATGAGTCGTGGGGACAGTTCAAGACGCCCGAAATCGTGGAAATGACGAAGAGACTCGACCCGACGCGCTTGGTCAATCCGGCCTCGGGCGGCAATTTCTACCAGTGCGGCGATATCCTCGACTTGCACCACTATCCCGAGCCGAAGATGTTCCTTTACGACCCGACCCGAGCCACGGTATTAGGCGAATATGGCGGCATCGGCAGGAAGATTGAAGGCCATACCTGGGTGAAAGACCAAGGCTGGGGCTATGTGGAATTCGACACGGAGGAAAAGGTGACCGACACTTATGTGGAATACGCCGAGCAATTGTATAAGATGGTGTTCCAAGGTTTTTCGGCGGCGGTTTACACGCAAACCACCGATTGCGAAACCGAGCTCAACGGCCTGATGACCTACGACCGCAAGGTGGTGAAGTTGGACGAGAAACGTCTGCTTCAAATCAATCGGAAGATTAGCCACGCCTTGGCGGAATGATCTTGTAGGGCTGTCGAGTTGTGGCAGCGGCGTCTGGGACTTTGGCTTCTGCCGCGGCGAGCGGCCCTACAAACCAACATTTTGGGCGGAATCGATGAAAACTTCATCGATTCCGCCCATTTTTACATCGAATCCGGGCGGATTCGATGATTTTTTGCTCGATTCCGCCCGGATTTTTATTCAAACAAGTCATCCAAGGTGAGTTGGCAAGCCATTTCGGCAACATAACTGTTTTGCGAAGCCCCATTGGTGGAGATGAGGGTAGGAAGGATGCCACAGCGTGTTCCCGTCTGTTCCACGAAAGTGGTGCGGCGTTTCCTGATTTTCTCAGCTTCTTCTTTGTCAAGCAGATACGATCCTTCGCTGTATTTGATTTCACAAAGGTTGATCATTCGGTCGGCGCGCTCGATGATGAGGTCGATTTGGGTTTTGTCGTTTTCTGCCTTGCTGCGCCACGAGTAATATTCTGTCCCGATGCCGTCAATTTTGAGGGCTTTCTTGATTTGCGGGATGTGCGCCATGCAAAGCCGCTCGAAAGCGTGTCCGTACCAAGTATTGAGCGTGGGCGTGCCGAGATGGTGCTGCCAATATTGCTTGTCTTCGAATTGTTTGTTGGCGAAAGTGAGGTGGAACAGTGTGAAGAAGTCGGTGAGTTGGAAAATGCCGCCCGTGGCTTTCACTTTCTTTTCGCGAATGTGATAACAACGGATGAGGTCGCAGTTCTCCAAGTCCTCCAACTGGTTGCTGAGGTGTCCGTTGTCGCTGATTTTCAGTTTTTTGGTAAGCTCTACGCGAGTCAGACCTTTTTTGTTGGCGGCCAATTGCGTGACGATTTGCAAATAGGGTTTCTCATTGTCGAACAGCGATTTATATAATGATTCGTATTCCGTGGCCAGTTCGCCGTCCTTGCTGAAACAGAGCCGGTCGATGTTTTGGGCCAGACTTTCTTCCTTTTTCAGCAGGCTGAGATAGAAGGGCACGCCACCGAAGGTCATATAGGCTTGGGCAATCATCAGCCGCGTCCAGTGGAAATTGTTGGCTATCAGGTAGGTTTCTGTTTCTTTTAGGCTGAAGGGCGAGAGGTGCATCGTGTGTGTCAGGCGGTTGTGGAGTCCTCCTCGGTTGTTGATGATGTTGCGGACCATCCACGAAGTGGCGCTGCCGCAAACGATGAGTTTCACCTCGTCGTGCAACGAGGCCCAAGTGTTCCAAAACTGCCCCAAGGCCCTGACGAAAGTGCCGCCTTTCCGGTCGAAGCAAGGCAGTTCGTCGATGAAGAGGATGCAGGGTTGGCCGTTTTTGAGTTTCTGCGTCATCAGTTCTTGCAAGGCGTGGAACAACTCCAACCAATTGGACGACAGCGGTTTCTCATAGCCGTATTCGCGCAATGCGATTTGGAACGCCGACACTTGTTCCGACTTTTTGCCGTAGAGCAGCCCCGAGACGGAAAAGGCCAATTGGTCTTTCAGCACTTGGTTGACAAGGAAAGTTTTCCCGACGCGCCGCCGTCCGTAAAGGCCGATGAACTCGGCTCGGTTTGACCCGATGTATTCCCGCAGCAACGCGGTTTCTTTTTCTCTTCCGATTAAGGTTGCCATAGTGAGTCAATTTTGGCGCGAAGATAATCATTTTGGGCGGAATCGATGAAATTTTCTTCGATTCCGCCCACTTTTTTATCAAATATGGGCGGATTCGATGGCTTTTTGCTCGATTCCGCCCAGATTTTTGCTTGATGGTAAAAACAAAAGCGCACCAAAACGGTACGCCTTTGCGTGTTTTTTAGGACTTGAGTTCCTTATTTGGCTTCGCCAGTGATGGTGACGGCAGTTCCTTGGCCGGTCACGGTTTCGGCGTGGCTATTGGTGACATGAATCAGGTGGCAAGTACCGTCAGCCATAACAGTGCCCAGAACATCGTCGTAGGTCATGTTGGCTTGGGTGACGTTGACATTGAAGTAGTTGTCAGCAGGAGTCATGATCTCAAGGGCGTTGTTGAACAGAGCAGCTTTTTCAACATCGGTGTTGACATTGGTCCAGTCTTCAGAATGGAAGATGAAGAGTTTCACGCCATCCTTGGGTTCAAGTTTGGCATAAGTGTCTCTGGGATAGTTGCCTCTCCAGTTCAGGCCAAACTCGTCAAGGCCTGTGATGGTGCTGCCCAAACGATACCAAGTGAAGGTGGATCCAATCAGCTGTTGGGCGGCTTCGTTCAGGCTCACTTGGATGGTGGCGGTGGCAGTTTCGCCAGCGGCATCGGTCACAGTGGCCGTGATGACGGCTCTGCCAATGATGTCTCTAGTACCAAAATAGATGCCAGAGGTGTAGGTGTAAGATGTACCAGTAAGTACCTCACCATTGTCGCCAGTCCAATTGCTGGATTCGATGCTTGCGCCTTCGGTGTCGAAGGTTTCGACTTTGACCGTCAACTTGGCCAGTTCCTTGTTGGTTTCGTTGTTGGAAGCCATCGTGAAACCGAAGTAGAGGGTGTCAGGTGACAAATCAACGACATCGCCATTCTGAAGGTAACCTTCTTGTTGGAGAACTTGGATTGAGGGTTCCGGGTTTTCGACCACGGGGTCACAGCTTGCAAAGAAAGCAACGCTGACGAGGCACGCAAGTGCCAAAGCTAATTTTTTCATTTTTTAATGTGTTTAGTTAAACTTGAGTTATTTTGTTTAGAGTGTTTTCTTCAAAGAACTGTGGCAAAGATAGCAAATACTTTGCCAAACTTTCAAAAAACAGCAAAAAAAATCAAAAAAAGCCTGTTTTTGGCAGGCTTTTTCTCTTTTAATGCAGTTTCATTTCTTTTTGATTAGTCTTCAACGATTGCTTCGTTCGGGCAAGCGCCGGCGCAGGTTCCGCAACCAACGCAAGCGTCAGCGTCGATGACATAGATGTCGCCTTCTGAAATTGCGCCCACAGGGCATTCGTCGATACATGTGCCGCAAGCAACGCAGCTGTCTGTGATTTTGTAAGCCATAATGTTTTTAATTTTAGAGTTTTGTTTGAGTTTTCAAGCGGCAAAAATACTACAACTTTCATTCCAATGCGCCCAAATTTGAAATTTTTACACATTCTAAATAAGAAATATTTGCAATATGTTGATAATCAGATGTAAAATCACTTTGCGCCAAAGTGAAAAATAAAAAGCGATTTCTGCCAGTTTGCACCTTTTTATTGCTTACTTTTGCCGAATCATTGAGACGAAAATATCGAAATAGTCAATCTATTAGAAATCAATCAATTGATGTAATAACTTAATTCAATAATTATGACAGCAAAAAGTAAGGTTGTAGCCCTTGAACATGTCGTCATCCGTTTTTCGGGCGACTCGGGCGATGGTATGCAACTTACCGGAAATCTCTTTTCGGATTCAACAGCATTTGCTGGAAACGACTTCGCCACTTTCCCGGACTATCCAGCCGAGATCCGTCCGCCGCAAGGCACGGTGGCTGGCGTTAGCGGTTTCCAGGTGCATTTCGGACACAAACCAGTCCACACCACGGGCGACCTTTGCGACGTGCTGGTGGCCATGAACCCAGCCTCCATCAAGGCGAATATGCGTTGGCTCCGTCCTGGAACCATCATCATCTTCGACTCCGACTCGATGACCGACAAGGCTCTCGAAAAGGCTGGCTATGCCGCCGACCCGACCGTGGATGGCACCTTGGCCGACTATCAGGTGATCAAGGCCCCCATCTCGGAACTCACCAAAGAGGCCTTGAAGGACTTCGGCATGGACAACAAGTCGATGCTGAAATCGAAGAACATGTTTGCCCTCGGCATTGTGATGTACCTGTTCAACCGCGAACTCGACACCGTCTACAAGTATTTCGAAACCAAGTTCAAAGGCAAGGACCAAGTGATCAAGGCCAACCGCACCGTCCTCGATGCCGGTTACCACTATGCCGACACTTGGGAACTTTTCACCAATACTTATAAGGTGGAGGCCGCCGATCTGGAAAAGGGCAAGTACCGCAACATCACGGGCAACACCGCCGCCGCTTGGGGCCTGATGGCCGCCAGCGAGAAGTCGGGCCGCCCGATCTTCCTCGGTTCGTATCCTATCACGCCTGCCACTGACATTCTGGCCGAACTGACGAAATACAAGAACCTCAACGTCAAGGCTTATCAGGCTGAAGACGAAATCGCCGGCATCATGTCGTCCATCGGTGCCGCCTACACGGGCTGCATGGCCGTGACGACGACCTCTGGCCCTGGCCTCTCGCTGAAGAGCGAGGCTTTGGGTTTGGCCGTGATGACCGAACTTCCGTTAGTCGTCATCGATGTTCAGCGTGGCGGTCCTTCGACGGGTCTGCCCACTAAGATGGAGCAAAGCGACCTGATGCAAGCCCTCTACGGCCGCAATGGCGACGCTCCGCTTGTAGTCATCGCTGCCCGCAGTTCCGCCGGTTGCTTCTACACCGCTTTCGAGGCCGCCCGTATCGCTATGGAGCATATGACGCCTGTCATCATGCTCAGCGACGGTTCGTTGGGCAACGGCTCCGAGGTGTTCCGCATCCCGCGCATGGCCGACCTACCGACCATCACCCCGCCTTTGGCCACAGCCAACGACCCCGACTATATGCCTTATCGCCGCGATGAGAAATGGCTCCGCCGCGAATGGGCCATTCCGGGCACGCCTGGCTTGCGTCACCGCGTGGGTGGTCTGGAAAAGGAAAACGGCAAGGGCAACTTGTCCACCAATCCTGAGAACCACCAGATTATGACCGAACTCCGCGAGGAGAAAATCGCTCGCGTGGCCAATGACATTCCGCTGCAGGAAGTCTACGGCGACAAGAACGCCGACCTGCTTGTGGTGAGCTGGGGCGGCACTTTTGGCACGGTACGCACCGCTGTCGAGAAGATGATGGAAGAAGGCAAGAACATCGCTCACGCCCACTTCGACTACATCATGCCGCTACCGCGCAACACTGAGGAAGTGCTACAAGGTCACAAGAAGATTGTGGTCTGCGAAATCAACCGCGGCCAGTTCGCCAAGTACCTGCGCATGAACTATCCTGAGTACAAGTGCGAGCAATTCAATAAGGTGATGGGCCTGCCGTTCACCATCGGCGAGCTTGAGGCTAAGTTTAACGACCTTTTAAAATAATACGACTATGGAAAATCAGAATAACGATCAAGAGGTCATGCTGACTAAAGAGGATTTTGCAAGCGATCAAGTGGTGAAATGGTGCCCTGGTTGTGGCGACCACGCCATCTTGAAGGCCGTTCAAGACATTTTCCCGAAGTTGGGCAAGAAGAAGGAAGACATCGTTGTCGTTTCCGGCATCGGCTGCTCCTCGCGCTTCCCTTACTATATGAACACGTATGGTTTCCATAGCATCCACGGTCGTGCCGCGGCTGCCGCCACTGGCGTGAAGCTGGCCAACCCGAACCTCAGCGTGTGGATGATCACTGGCGACGGCGACTGCACTGCCATCGGTGGCAATCACTTCATCCACGCCTGCCGTCGTAACATCGACATCAACCTGATCTTGTTCAACAACCGTATCTACGGTATGACCAAGGGCCAGTTCTCGCCCTGCACCTTCCGTGGCACGAAGACCAAGACCTCGCCGCAAGGCACCTACGAAGACCCGTTCAATCCCGGCGAACTCGCCATCGGCGCCAAGGCCACTTTCTTTGCTCGTGGCGTTGACATCAACCCGAAGGAACTGAGCGAAATCTTCATGGATTCGTACAAGCACGATGGCATTGCCGTGACCGAGGTCCTGCAAAACTGCATGATTTTCTCCAACGGCGTGCACGAAAACATCACTGGCAAAGACGTTCGCGACGACATGCAAGTGAAGTGCGTCCACGGCCAGCCGTTGATTTTCGGCAAGAACCGCGACAAGGGTATCATGCTGAAGGACAACCATCTTGAAGTCGTCACCATTGGCGAAAACGGTGTCACCGAGAAGGACTTGCTCGTCCACGACAAGACCACCGAGGACACGGGTATCCACATGATGCTGGCACACATGATGCCGCCTCATTTCCCCGTTGCCATCGGTGTCATCCGCGACGTGAAGGCTCCGACCTTCAACGACAGCCTCGAAGAGGTCATCGCCAACGAGAAGGCCGCCTCGAAGATCAAGAACATGGACGACCTGCTGAACAGCGGATCGACATGGACGATTGAATGATTGTAAATCAATCTGGAATGAAAAATCCCGCTCGTTTGGGCGGGATTTTTTTCATTTTCTTTGCTAGACATTTTACACATTTTCAAAAAATGTTTATTTTTGCGATATGAAGACAAAAGGTGAATATATAAAACTTAATGAAAATCAAGAGGATGAATTGAGAAGAAATTATGGAATTCGTTCACTTCGTCTGTTTGGATCGGTGTCTCGTGATGAGCAGATGGAAGGAAGCGATATTGACGTGTGTGTTGAAATGGAACCAAAAGCCTATTTAATGGTTCGATTGAAACGATTTCTTGAGCGTCTTTTGGGTTGTTCGGTGGATGTCGTGAGAATGCACAAGCACATGAATCCTTATTTATTACAAGAAATCAATCGCGATGGAATTTACGTCATCAAGTAAACGGGAAAGGGTAATAAACATCTTTCAGCAAATTGAGAATGCCACTAAGCAACTCAAGGAATGGAATGCCAATATAGAGACGGCAGACGATTATTATATGTCGCCCGAAGGAATGCAAAAGCTTGCTGCCAGTTGCATGTTGATTGAAGCAATTGGTGAAGGCATTCGTCAGATTGATGTAATGACTGATGGAAAACTGTTGATAGAAAGCCCGGAGATCCCATGGGAAGATGTGACTGGCATCAGAAATCATATTGCTCATGGTTATTTTGATATTGATGGCGAGGTTGTTTTGGTGTCATCAAGCAAGATCTTGACTTATTGCAGGATGCTATTGGTTATTTTCTCGACATATTGCTTTCATAAAGTATGATCAATCAACAATGACCAAAACAAGGAAAAACAACAACGAGAAAAAGGCCATTCCGAATCCTGATGGATACGATATTACAATCTATCCTGAGTATTGGACGGGAGTGTTAAGTTTTGCCATAACTTTTGTTGTAATGTTTAGAGTTTGTTTAAGTTTCAATTCGATAATTTGTTAAGCATGATTTTTGAGAAGGCGATTTGGATCATGGACTCGGAGGATTCGGATAGGAACTCGAGTCGACGATGCCTACGCTCGGACACTCATCCTTGCCAAGCGCGGCACGAAGCTTCTTGCGCAGTGTGTCCGTGATGTCCTCGAAGACGCCCTCGCGCTTCCACTTCGTAAAGTAGTGGAACACAATGTTATGCGGCGGAAAGTCTTTCGGAGTCATGTGCCATTGGCAGCCAGTCTTGTTGATGTAGAGTATGCAGTTCATGATGTCTCGGAGAGAATGTTTTCTCTTTCTTGGCGTGGGTTCCAGATTTTTTTTTGCAATATTTGCCACTCGTAATCGGTAAGGTTAGTTGGGTATCCTCTATTCATGTCTAAATGATTGGAAACCACAAAGATATGGATAAATGTTAAATTAACCTACTGATTATCAATTATTTATATAACTTTTTTTGTTCGCATAGAATACTGTTTTACTCATTTTTAAACAGCTTCTTAGTCTTTAATTGGTAATATATAGCATAAAAATACCAATTAATGGGTAAGAATAGTCTGTTTCATAATGGCGATTTTTGCAGTTCAAAATACAACTTGTTTTACTTATGAAATGGACAAAAACATATTGTGCGGTTTTATCGATATGCTTTCTATCGGTTTATTCCGTTCAAGCGCAAACGAACGGGCGCATTACAGGCTTAGTGATTGATGACAGAAATGAAGAGCCTTTAGCGGGAGCTACAATTTACATTCGGGAAACGGAAAGCGGGGCTGTCGCCGGATTTAATGGCGATTTTTCTATCGAAAGATTGCCAGCAGGGACGTTTCATTTAACCGTGAAGCATTTGGGATATCACGATAGGGAGGAAACAATTGTTTTACGAGAAAGCGAAACGAAAAAGCGAATCTTTCGGTTGCAAGCTCAATCAAAATCGCTGAATGAAGTTGTGGTTGCTGCCAAGACAGAGGCCCGTAAACTACGCGAGCAGGCAATGCCGATAACTGTCCTTTCCTCCTCTCAATTGGCAGGTTCGGTGAGCGATGTCACGGATGTGCTAAATAAGACAATGGGTGTCACCATTCGCTCACAAGGCGGGGTGGGCAGCGCCTCACGCATTTCCGTCAGGGGACTGGAGGGAAAGCGCATCGGCTTCTTCATCGACGAGGCACCCATGAACGACAACTCGGACTTCATCGACATCAACGACATCCCTGTGAGTATGATCGATCGAATTGAGATTTACAAAGGCGTAGTCCCCGCCAAGTTCGGGGGGTCGGCCATGGGCGGCGCCGTCAACGTGGTCATCAAAGAGTATCCTCCCCGTTATTTCGACGTTTCCTACACCATCGAATCTTTCAACACCCATAAGGCAACGGCGGTGTTGAAACGCAACCTCCCCGAGGCGGGAATCGAATTCGGTGTCGGCGGTTTTTTCACCCATTCCGACAACGACTACGTCATGAAGTCGCCTTATCATCAGGATCTAACCATCAAACGTGACCACGATCGGTTTGACGCCATGGCCGGTTCCATCAGTCTGAAAGCGCGCAAATGGTATTTCGACGAGTGGAAGTTTGAACTGGAAGGGGTGAAAAACAACAAACAAATCCAAGGGGTCTTCACCAACATACGGCAAGCCCACAGCAAGTCCATCGGAGGAGTGTTTGGCACTGAGATGAAAAAGAAAGATTTCTTGATTGAAGGTCTCGACATGGACTTTGACGGAGCATACGCGGTAACCCAATACCAGTTCCTTGACACGGCCATGCTTCGTTACAATTGGGAAATGGAGCCCTATCATCCCGTACATCCCTTGGGCGGTGAGATGGGCATTGCCCCATCCAACAGCAGCATCAACAAGAAGCACGTTGGCACCAAACTCAACTTGGAATATCTCATTTCCGCTCAACATGTCATCAACCTAAACATGTTGCAGACCTATGTCCACTCGACTCCCATTGACAGCTTAAAAGATGCTGCCTTAGGCTATAAGACCAATTACGACAGCGACATGAACACCATAGTGACTGGCCTCAGCTATGATTACAAGTCGCCCAACGACCGACTGCTCAACTCCCTTACCGGAAAATACTACTTCTATTCGATGGACACCAAGCTTCGTGAACTCACGGCAGGGCATCTCGAGAAGTCCGTCAATCTGGAGAAACACCATTTTGGCGTGAGCGACGCTGTACGCTACCGCTTCTCCGAATATTGGATGGGCAAGGTCTCAGCCGCCTACGAGGTGAGAACTCCTACCGAAACCGAACTGATCGGCGATGGATATCTGATTGCTCCTGCGGGCGACTTGCTGCCCGAGCGTGGACTAAACCTGAATCTTGGAGCCCTTTGGGACAAAAGCACTTCCAACGGAATACTTCAAGTGGAATTCAACCTGTTCGGAAGTTATTTGAAAGACATGATCCGACAGACCCGAAACATCGTTCAAACCCAATATGAAAACTTCGGTGCCATGCGTTCTTTGGGCGTAGAAGCCGAAGTGAAGGCTGATATTACATCGTGGCTTTACGGCTATTTCAACGTGACCTACCAAGATTTGCGCGACATGCGAAAATACGAGCCTTTAAGTCAAGTCCCCAGTGCCACCTACGGACTGCGGCTTCCCAACATCCCTTATTTCATGTCCAATGTGGGACTGGAATATCACAAGGAAAACATCTTCGGGTTGCGCAACACCAACACCCGAATGTTTGCCGACTTGGCCTTCATCGAGCAATATTATTATGATTTTGAGCTCAGCGTCCACCAAGAGCGCAGCATCCCACGGTCGTTACGTCTCGACCTAGGCATCGAGTACAGTCTCCTTCAGGGCAAGATAATCGTTTCTGGCAAAGCAGGCAACATCACCAACGCCAAACTGTTCAGCGAATTCAATTATCCGTTGCCTGGAAGGACGTTCTCCCTTCGGATACGATACGTATTAAAATAAAAAACAGTTATTCACTTACTAAAATCACAACAATGAAGACAACACCTATTTTATTAATGGCAGGCTTCGTTTGCGTTGCAGTCCTCTCCCTATCGAGTTGCAAAAAGGACCCGAAGCCTGATCCCGATGAAGGGAAAAAAGACCTTGCCATCGTTTCCATGGTCACCAACCCCGATGGCTATTCGGGCACTTCCTGGATGCAAGTCATCGATGGAATCACCCCGAAAACAGTTGACAACTCCCAAGCCTACCAAATCGGTTTTGGCATGCCTCCCATGGATGTCGCCGGAAACGACATCTATACCATTCCCGACTACAATGGATCCAACACATTTCAGAAATGGACCAAGCAAGCCGATGGATCCCTAAGGAAGGCTGGCAGCTTTGAGGTGCCAGTCAGCAGTTTTGTCACCCACGGAAAAATCTATTCTGAAGAAAAAGGATATCTTGCTACTCGAACTGGAAAACTGTTGACTTTCAACCCTAAAACCATGACCATGACCAGAGAGATTGACCTAAGCGAGTATGCTGGAGAAGGCGTATCCGTTCCCTTCTTTGGGTCATTCTTTTTTGACGGAACGCTGATGTATGTCCCCCTATGGCAGACCAACATGCAGCATCAACCCATGGGTGACCCTATGATTGAGTTTCTGATTATCAACGTGGAGGCTGATACGGTCGTCAAGTATTTCAATGAGACGCAATCGGGCTTGACTAGCGCGGGCTATCCATATGGTGTGCAAAAAAACTGCTTCAAGGATGAACGGGGCGATATCTACTATGTCGCTGGAGGTGCCTTTTCCATGGACCCGAAATACAAAACGGGCATCCTCCGCATCAAAAATGGGACACAAGAAATCGATCCAGAATACAATTGGGTCTTTAACGACCAAGTCATCGATGGAGAGCCTGGAAAAACCGTCTGGCTGGCTTCCACGCACTACCTCGGCAACGGCAAGTTGTACGGCTTGCTGGACATTGCCGACTACTGGGCTAACCCCTCCATGCCCAACTGGACCCGCGACCGTTCTGTCATCTCTGTCGAGATTGACATTTATGCAAAAACAGTGAAAAAGTTGCCCATCCCACGCACCTGTGCATACGCCACCCATGTATCACCCTACAATGACCTATTGCTCTTCTCGGTATGGGGCGAGCATGACTCTGGGTTCTACACATATAACCCCAGCACGGGAGAGATGAGCGATGGCTCTGTCATCAAAGTGCCTGGATTCCCGTTATGGTGCTATCAGTTTAAATGAGCAAACTAGAGCAATCGTATTGTGCTACAGCACCACACGATGAACCAATACAAAATGACAATCCCGCTCGTTTGGGCGGGATTTTTTATAGTTGCCGCAAGTGGACTACATATACTTTTTATAATTAAAACTTTTGCCCAAAGTGAGAAAAGTTCTCAATGTAATAAGAGGATTTGAACAAAAACAACTATAGTTGGACAAAATCCTGTATTCTCATCACTTTTACATACGGAAAACCGATCTCTTTCAAAACATTGAAATGCTTGTCGATGGATGAAGCGTTCTCCAATGCTCTTCCAAAATCCGTTCAATGGCTTCTCCGTTGAGTGTGCCTTCGTCCCAAAGGCGGTTGGCTTCTTCTTGAACTTGTTTGGCGTAGAACTCGGCCAACACCTCTTTCAGTTCAAGCATCATCTTTTCATCGTCGCAATGGTTGAACATTTCAAGCAGGTGCAACTGTATTGGATTCAATGCGGTTTGTTCAGCTAACATGGTATTCTTGTTTTCAGTCTGCAAAATTACAAAAACGAGTCATTCCCCACAAGATGACAGGAAAAATCGTTATTTTTGCACCTAAATCGAAAGCAGCTCGGAGTGTGAGCTCCTAACTGCTAACTGAACAACTGCAAACTGCCAACTGAAATGAAAATCCCTTTCAAACCCGGAACGATGATTTATCCCTTGCCCGCCGTGATGGTCACTTGCGGCGACTGCGAGGAAAACTACAATATCATCACCGTCGGCTGGACGGGCACCATCTGCTCCGACCCGCCAATGTGCTACATCTCCGTCCGCAAGGAACGCCATTCGCACGACATCATCTTGAAAAACAATGAGTTTGTCATCAACCTGACGACGGAGGAACTGGCCGTTGCCACGGACTGGTGCGGGGTGCGCTCGGGCCGCGACTACAACAAATTCAAGCAGATGCACCTGCACACCGAGCCGGCGCAGGTGGTGAAGGCTCCCTTGATTGCCGAGTCGCCGCTGAGCATCGAGTGCAAGGTGGTGGAGGTGAAGGAACTCGGCTCACACGACATGTTCATCGCCGAGGTGGTGGCCGTCAATGCGGAGGAAAAACTCATCGACAAGGGCACGGGCGCTTTCCAACTGAACCATGCCAAGCCGTTGGCCTATTCTCACGGCAAATACTACGGTCTGGGCGAGAAAATCGGCGGCTTCGGCTTCTCGGTGAAGAAAAAGAAATGACCATGCTCGACCGATTCCAGGCATATATTAATAGGTGTGATCTGCTCGCCGAGGGCGAAAAAGTCGTTTTGGCCCTCAGCGGAGGGAGCGATTCGATGGTGTTGGCGGACTTTCTGCTGAAATCAAAGGTGGATTTTGTGGTGGCGCATTGCAATTTCCATTTGCGTGGCGAGGAATCCGATGGTGACGAGCATTTTGTGCGCAATTTTGCGGAAGAGAATGACATTCGGTGCTTCGTGAAACATTTCGAAACGGAGCGATACGCCGCTGAGCAAGGTGTTTCCATCGAAATGGCCGCCCGCGACTTGCGTTACGCTTGGTTTGAGGAACTGCGGCAGCATTTAGGTTACGACAAAATCGCCGTGGCACATCATGCCGACGACCAAGCCGAGACTTTTTTCATCAACCTGTTGCGCGGTGCAGGCCTCAATGGACTGAAAGGAATGCGCCCGCAAAATGGGGCAATCATTCGGCCTTTGCTTTGGGCTTCTCGGGAGGAAATCCATCAGTATGCCGTTGAAAACCAAATCCTTTGGCGCGACGACCACACCAATGCCGAATCGGTGTATCTGCGCAACAAAATCCGCAACCAACTGATGCCCGTTTTCGATGAACTCCAGCCCGAAGCCCGACAAGGTCTGTACAAATCCTTGGCGCATCTTTCCTCGGAAAACGAACTCTATCGTGAATTGGTGAAAGAAAAACTATCTCATATCGTCAAAAAAGAAGGTGAAATTCAAACTTTACCTCATACCTCATTTCAACTGCTTTTTGAATGGTTGCGTCAATACGGCTTTAATACAGACCAATGTCATTTCATTTTCGAGGCGTTGGAAACGGGTGTCGGGAACAAATACTTTTCTCCGACTCATCAACTCGTGATTGGCAGAAACGAGTTGCAACTCTCTGAAATCAAATCCGTTGTGGACGAGGAAATCCAAATTGGGACAGGCGAGGAGTGCATTGAGAAGCCAATAAAACTGCGTTTTTCAAGAATCGAAAAAACTGCAGATTTCGTTATTAACAAATCGACGAATGTCGCAATGTTGGATGCCGACAAAATCCGTTTCCCACTCATTTTGCGCCATTGGCGGCACGGCGACCGTTTCCATCCTTTGGGTATGAAAGGCTCGAAGTTGTTGAGCGATTTCTTTGTGGATCAAAAGTTTACGGAATCGCAAAAAGAATCGGTTTGGATACTGACCACTTCCGAAAGCGATATCCTTTGGGTGGTCGGACACCGCATTGACGACCGCTTTAAGGTGACAAATTCGGCAAAAAATGTCTTTGTTTGCACTCTTGCAGACTAAATTTGCTAAGAAGTGCGAAATTTTTCTATTTTTGCCGCAAAATCACAATCATTGAATAACAAATAATTGTATCAATATGAAACGACTGTTTTTTTACCTGCTGATGGCCTTTGTTGCCGTCATGCCGATGCGGGTTCAAGCCCAAATCATTGACCCTGTGAAGTGGGCGTTCACCATTGAAGACCTCAACGACAACGAGTTTGATTTGGTCGCCACGGCCACCATCGATCCCCAGTTTCACATTTACTCCACAAAGATGCCCGACTCGGCACCGCTGCCAACTGTGTTCGACATTCAAACTTCTGAGTTTTTCGAGGCGGTGGGCGAGGTGCGCGACCTCACTGACGCGCCATTGTTCTACGATGACATTTTTGAGACGGAGTACAAGCAATTTTCTGGCTCGGCCTCGTTTGCCCAGACTTTCCGCAAACTGAAGGACGGCAGTTTCCCCATCACTGGCGAAATCAGTTACCAGGCTTGCAAGGACGGACAATGCGTCTCGCTGACCGAGGATGTCGACTTGATGTACGGCTCGGAACCCGCTGTGATTGAGGCCGCTGAACCTGAACAAAATGCAAGTGCCAAATCGAACATCTGGGGCATGATCCTCGAAGCCATCCTATGGGGCTTCGCGGCATTGCTCACGCCTTGCGTCTTCCCGATGATTCCCATGACCGTGTCGTTCTTCATGCACGGCGAGGGCGAAAGCAAGGCGGAGGGTCGTTTCAAGGCATTTATGTACTTCATTTTCATTGTGTTGCTTTATACTTTGCCCATTGCCATCATTATCATCGTGACTTGGTTGGTGGGTGGTAACAGCGTCACTGCCGACATCTTCAACTGGTTAGCCACACACTGGCTGCCGAACATCATCTTCTTCTTGGTGTTCATGATTTTCGCGGCTTCGTTCTTCGGCGCCTTCGAAATCACCTTGGGCAGCAATATGGTGAACAAGAGCGATAGCAAGCAGAGTACCAAGAATTTAGGAGGTATCTTCTTTATGGCTTTGACTCTCGTTTTGGTGTCATTTGCCTGCACGGGTCCCATCGTGGGTACGGTGCTCATCAAATCGACCTCGGGGGAGTTCTGGGCGCCCATCGTGACGATGTTCGCCTTCGCCGTGGCCTTTGCTTTGCCGTTTGCTATCTTCGCCTTCTTCCCGAACCTGCTACAACGTCTGCCCAAGAGCGGCGGTTGGCTCAATTCGGTGAAGGTCGTGTTGGGCTTCATAGAAGTCGCGTTAGGTTTCAAGTTCCTCAGCGTGGCCGACCAAACCTACCACTGGCACCTGCTCGACCGCGAGGTCTATCTCGGCATTTGGATTGTCTGCTTTGCCCTGTTGGGACTCTATCTCCTTGGAAAAATCCGCTTCAAGGGCGAGAAGGAAGTCAAGGAATTGGGCGTGTTCCGGCTCATCCTCATCATCGTCGACTTCACTTTTGTCATCTATATGATTCCAGGCATGTGGGGAGCTCCGTTGAAGGCCCTCTCAGGTTATCTGCCGCCCAAGCAAACTCTTGATTTTGACTTGAATAGAATCATCGAGGAGAACAGCGAGAAGGTCATCGAGTATGTGGATGCCAAGTTTGCCAATATGGCCGTGGCACCGCAAGGTCAACAGCAAGCCGTTGCTACGGAAACCTTTACCGAAGAACCCAAGTACGCCGATTTGTTCCACTTGCCGCATAACCTTAAAGGCTATTTCGACTATGACCAAGCCTTGGCTGCTGCCAAAGCCACCAACAAGCCGATTTTCATTGACTTTACGGGTCATGGTTGCGTGAATTGCCGCGAGATGGAGGCCAATGTGTGGAGCGACCCGCGTGTGAAGGACATGCTGCGCAACGATTTCATTATCTGCGCGTTGTATGTCGATGACAAGACCTCACTCCCGAAGGAGGAATGGTACACATCAACCTATGACGGCAAGGAAAAGAAGACCATTGGCCGCAAGTTTGCCGACTTCCAAATCTCGAAGTTCGGCACCAACGCCCAACCCTATTACTGCCTGATGGACCACAACGGCAATTTGCTGATGAAGCCTCGTGCCTACGATTTGGACAAAGATGCCTTTGTGAACTTCCTGAAAGATGGTATCAAGAACTTTCAGGAGGAGACGTTTTATCAGCACGTAATCGACTGAATCTTCAACTCGCACAATCCGTCTTTCGACCCAGCCACAAAGGTCGAAGGCGGATTGTTGTTTTGGACGAGGTCGGTGAGGTTTGCCAAAAATGCGTTTATTCCGCTACGAACCTTGAAATTTTCAATTCTTAGTGGAATAAACACGAAATTATACCACAAGAACGCTTTCGTTTTGTGGTGTTGCGACAGAAGAACACACACGTTTCTCTTGACTTTTCAAAAAAAGCCGTATCTTTGGGGCGATAAAAAAAGAGAAAAGTCTAACCAAACTACACTGAAAAATGACCCAAGCGCATATAGCGCATTGTTAAAATAACATATTGTAAACCAAAGCATTAGCTATTATTCGCATTCAAAACAAAAGCGTCGGAAACTCTTGATTTGAAAGAAATCGGATAAAAGCAATCTCACGGAAGCGATTGGTTCCGTTGTCTCACATAGAGTTAATGCTCACACCGAATTAGGTGTGGGCAAATTTCTAGTGAGGCAACGGGGTTCAACCGACGCTCCTCGTGAATGCGATAGAAAGGCCTGCACCTTTCGTTTATCCCGATTCCAAGTGATTGATAGCCGTGCGAAAACTGTCAATCACGATGGCCAACAAGAATCTGAATCAGGCGAAAAACGCCAAGAAGGACGAGTTTTATACCCAACTCGTTGATATTGAAAACGAGCTGAGGCACTACAAGGAGCATTTCAAAGGTAAAACGGTGCTCTGCAACTGCGATGACCCGCGTGTGAGCAATTTCTTCCATTATTTCAGCTATAATTTCGAGCAGTTGGGCTTGAAGAAACTGATTACCACTTGTTATAAGAACCAAAACCGTGATTTGTTCAGCCAGAACGATTCGGAGCAGGCGATTTGGCTGGAATACTATGGCGACCGCAATGGTAACCGCGTGCCCGACCCGGAGGAAATCGGTATCCATTATTTCAAAGGGGACGGCGATTTCCGCTCGCAAGAATGTATCGAACTTTTGAAAGAGGCAGATATTGTGGTGACGAATCCACCGTTTTCGCTGTTTCGGGAATATGTGGCGCAATTGATGAAGAATGAGAAGAAGTTTGTGATAGTGGGACATCAAAATGCGATTCATTATAAAGAGATTTTTCCTTTGATTAAAGAAAATCGCTTGTGGTTAGGGTATGGATTTAAAGGCGGAGCAGCTCATTTTATCAGTAAATATGAAGACACTGCTACTGCAGGAGACCACAGAGAAGGAATGATTCGAGTTTCAGGTGTCACATGGTTTACTAATCTCGAAATTCAAAAACGCCATGAAGATTTGATTCTATACAAATTGTATAATGAAGAAGAATATCCAAAATATGATAATTTTGATGCTATAAATATTTGATGGGTGTGCCTGTGACGTTTTTGGACAAATATAATCCTGATCAATTTGAAATTGTGGGGATTTTGAACCACGGTTGTGACAGTGAATACGATTTGGCAAAACCGATATTGAATGGAAAGGAGAAATTCTCCCGCATCCTCATCCGTCGCAAGCAGCCCATCCCATTGCCCTATGCCAGTGAAGCGACGGTATCAATGGCGGCGGAGGAGTCAGCCTCGTAGGGGCGACATACCAGTAAGCAGGCGACGAAAGTCCCTGCACTAAAACACAACAGAATATGCAAATAGAACTACACAAAATCACCGTCCGCGAGCTGACGCAAGGCTATGCGGACAACAACGAAAACGGCGTGTGCGCCTACGGTGGCCACCTCGATGTGCGCCCGCCCTACCAACGCGAGTTCGTGTATGGTGAAAAAGAACGCGACGCCGTCATCGACACACTCACCAACGGCTTTCCGCTCAACGTGATGTATTGGGCCGTGCGCGAGGACAATACCTACGAAATCATCGACGGCCAGCAACGCACCATCTCCATCTGCCAATACGTCAACGGCGACTTCGCGTTCATGTTCCGCTATTTCCATAACCTCCAGCCCGATGAGCAGGAGCAAATCCTCAACTACGAGTTGCAGGTCTACATCTGTAGCGGCACCGACAGCGAGAAACTGAAATGGTTCAAGACCATCAACATCGCGGGCAAGGAACTGACCGAACAGGAGTTGCGCAACGCCGTTTACGCTGGATCGTGGGTGAGCGATGCCAAGCGCTATTTCAGCAGGAACAACTGCGCGGCCTACGGTTTGGGCAGCCGGTATGTTTCGGGAGAAGTGAACCGACAAGCGTATTTGGAAACGGCAATCCGCAGGATTTCAAACAACAACATTGAGGCTTACATGGGCAACCACCAGCACGACCCGAATGCAGTGGCACTGTGGAACCACTTCAGCAGCGTCATCAATTGGGTGAAAGCGGTTTTCCCCTTCTACCGCAAGGAGATGAAGGGCTTGGACTGGGGAACGCTGTACGCCAAATACTACGAACAGAATTGGGATGCCAACGCCTTGGAAGCCGAAATCAAGCAACTGATGGCCGACAGTGACGTGGAGAAAAAGAAGGGCATCTACATCTACGTTTTCGACCACGATGAACACCATCTCGAAATCCGTGCTTTCGACAGCAACATGAAGCGCGAGGTTTACGAAAGGCAAAACGGAATCTGCACTATTTGCGGCCAGCATTTCGACATCGAGCAGATGGAGGCCGATCACATCACG
This sequence comes from Bacteroidales bacterium, assembly GCA_017460915.1. Taxonomy (GTDB): domain Bacteria; phylum Bacteroidota; class Bacteroidia; order Bacteroidales; family F082; genus Limimorpha. The sequence goes on from JAFUAA010000049.1 coordinate 158,720, forward strand.
CCGTGGCGCGACGGCGGTCGCACCATCGCCGACAACTGCCAGATGCTCTGCCGCGACTGCAACAGGCGGAAGAGCGGGAAATGAAAAGGAAAACAAAAGAAGGAAGGACAACGAAAGCCCTTCCTTCTTCATAATTGTTTTTTTTCAATCACTTAAACAAGCTCGCCACCCTTAGCAAAATGCTGATAGAAAGCGATAATCGTCTCGATGCCTTTGTAGAAGTGGTCGAGGCGGTAGTTCTCGTTGGGCGAGTGGATGGCGTCTTCGCCGAGGCCGAAGCCCATCAGGATGCTCTTGATGCCTAGCACTTTCTCGAAGGTCGAGATAATCGGGATGGAGCCGCCCGAGCGCATCGGGATTGGAAGTTTGCCGTAGGTGTCCATGTAGGCGGCTTCGGCGGCTTTGTAGGCCGGCAGGTCGATGGGGCAGCCGTAGGCTTGTCCGCCATGCAGCGGCGTGACTTTCACGGTCACATAGTCGGGCGCGTTCTTTTCGAGGTAGTCTTTCACCAAAACGGCAATCTTCTCGTGGTCTTGGTTGGGGACGAGACGGCAGGAGAGTTTGGCGTAGGCCTTCGAAGGCAGCACGGTCTTGGAGCCTTCGCCCGTGTAGCCGCCCCACATCCCGCAGAGGTCGAAGGTCGGGCGGATGCCGACTCTTTCAATCTTGGTATAGCCTTCCTCGCCGAGCAAGGCTTTCACGCCGACGCTCTTCTTGTAGTCGTCCTCGTTGTAAGGCGCCATATTGAGCAGTTCGCGCTCGCGGGCGGAGCATTCAATGACGTCATCGTAGAAATGCGGAATGGTGATGTGGTTGTTCTCGTCCATACACTTGGCAATCATCTCGCACAAAGTGTTGAGCGGGTTGGCGACGCTGCCACCAAACAGTCCTGAATGCAGGTCGGCATTGGGGCCCGTGACCTCGATTTCCCAATAGGCCAAGCCGCGCAGTCCCGTGGTGATGCTCGGCACGTCGGTACCAATCATCGAGGTGTCGGAAACGAGGATGATGTCGGCCTTGACCAAGTCTTTGTATTCCACGACCCACTTCGAGAGGCTGCCCGAGCCGATTTCCTCTTCGCCTTCGAGCATGAACTTCACGTTGCAAGGCAAAGTGTTGGTTTTTACCATCGTTTCGAAGGCCTTGGCGTGCATGAATGACTGGCCTTTGTCGTCGTCGGCGCCGCGAGCCCAGATCTTGCCATCTTTGATGACGGGCTCAAACGGGTCGGTGTGCCACAGTTCGATGGGGTCAACGGGCATCACGTCGTAGTGGCCGTAAACCAAGACGGTAGGCAGTTTCGGGTCGATGATTTTCTCGCCATAGACGATGGGATTGCCCTCGGTGGGCATCACCTCGGCCTTGTCGGCACCAGCGGCCAGGATGGCGTCGCGCCAGTATTCGGCGCAGCGGATCATATCGGGTTTGTGCGCCGATTCCGAACTGATGGAAGGGATTCTGATGAGGCCAAACAACTCGTCCAGAAAACGATCCTTGTTGGCTTCGATGTAATTTTTTGTGATTTGCATAATCGGTAATTTAAGATTTAAAATTCAAAATTTATGATTGGCAAAGATAGGGAATTCTTTGGGATATTGGTTTCTTTTGGGAAAAAGTTGTAACTTTGCAGCATAAATCAATTAAACTATAAGAGATGGAAGATTATGTAGTGTCAATTCCACGGAGTGATTTCAGCTTGATGGAGGAACTGTTTGCTCGGATGGGATGGAAAGTGCGCCCACGCCGTTCATCGATAGAGAAATTCATCAAGTCATGTCCGCAAACTTCTTCGATGACCGATGAGGAAATTGCGGCAGAAGTTAATGCGGTGCGTTACGGCAAATGAAGGTTCTATTTGATACAAATTTGTGGATTTCGTTTATGATTGGTAAACGACTTTCATCCTTGGCTGAAGTTCTCAATCGGCAAGATGTTGAGGTTTATGTCAGTGAACAATTATTGGAGGAAATCCGCACGGTTATTGCGCGACCGAAGTTCGACAAACTCATATCCGAGGAAACGCGGTTCTATTTCTTTGAGATGGTGTATGATGTTTGTTTGGTAACAGATATCACAGTTCAGAGTGAATCGCCTATACGTGATATCAAGGATTTGTATCTTCTTTCGATGGCCGAGAGTGTACCTGTTGATTTTATTGTAAGTGGCGATAAGGATTTGACAGAACTTGGTGTGCATAAAGGTATACCGATTTTAAAATATTCCGATTTCTTGGAGACGTTGAGATAGTAAATGACAGATAATTTGTGTAATAAATCGAGTAACTATAGGACAAAATAACAAAGAGAATAAATAACCAATAAAAATAGCGTTTGTAGCAAGTTCTTGGCATCCAAATTTTCCACAACGTCCTCTTTATGAGGACAAATGCATCAGGGGCAAGTTATTAAATGTCGTGCGTGGCACGGCGTGGAATACTTGTGTGGTGCGTGGGGCGTGGAAACCCTGGATGTCAAGCAAGAGATAATTTCCACGCTTTTTTCATGTCTAAAACCCAACAATGCCCGCGCACGAAGCCCCACATATCGGTCATCTTATTAAAGAAGAACTCGTTCGGCAGGAACGCACCGTGGCGTGGCTTGCCCGAAAGCTGTGCTGCTCGGGGCAGAATGTCTATCACCTTTTCGAATGCCAATGGATGAATATGGAAATCCTCTCAAGACTCTGCGACATTTTGGATTGCAATTTCTTTAAGGTGTATTCTGATTATTGGGAAGGCAAACGGTTGTCAAATGGAATTTGACAGTTTCGGAAAGAAATCTGTTACGCTTGTGACAAAAATCTTGTTATGGTGTAAATGTTTGTATATCAGTTTGTTTTTTTAATTTTGCGCTGTTCAAATTAACTAAAACCGACGAGCCTGATGGGATATAACTAGGTAAGTAGTAAGATGAAGAGAACAGTCGCTGCTTTTTTAGCATTTGCATTATTATGGAAACTATGTCCGTTAATTGTAGAGGGTCAGGCCCCGACAAATAAGGATACTAGAGCTTTAAACACTATTGTAGTACTTAAAGCTATGGGGATGTTTAAATGTTCCTTTATATTTATCTGAGCGTGTTAATTCGAGCCAGATATACTCATGGTATACGACTACTACTTCATTTGGCGTTAGTGCTAAGAGTAGTGAAACACCTGCTTTCACTATAGAATGTACATACTCAAATGGCAGATTGACTAATGTAAAACAGAATTCCTTCTTCTATACAATAGAGTGGAATAATGATAGAATCGATCGTATAATAAAATACAATAGTGGAGGAACTGTGGTGAAGGAATCCAGAATTTGTGACTTGGTAATAAATGATGCTCCGGTCCGTTTTGAAAGCAAATTTCAGATGTTCCTTGCGATATACTTGCTGTTGTTCTATGATGCTCCGGTCCGTTTTGAAAGCAAATTTCAGGATGTGTCGCCATATTCTCGCAAGAATTGGCCGGCTGACCGTAGGTGTTTTTTTGGACGTATCAATAAAGGAGGAAATGCTTTCACTTATCTTTATGACGGACAGTATTACTGGATTGTTTATGAGAGTCCTACATTCATAAAAATTGAGTCGCGGGGGGTTACAATCTATAATGAACGACAGGGGACAATCTCAAAATCACCAGTCTATCACGATTGTAATTGTGGCACATTGTTTTCGGATTCTTATGGACGTTGCTATTACGACTCTAGCAAACCGTATTTCAATAATTCAGAGTATATTGAAGAAGTTGACATTAAATACTAATACTATGATGTCTGGCTCCAAGTTCATTTGCGTTATTTCATGTATCTCATTAGCCATCATGGGCTATGCTCAGGGTTATAATGTTAATCAGAATGTGAATAATAACTCGAATACAGTTATAATTCAAAATCAACCAGTTATAGAAAAACAAGTATATGTTGAGCGATATCGAACAGTATATGTAGATCGTACTCAACCTAAGAGAGTTGCTAAAAGATTGTCTGCTCCAATCTGCCTGCTTGATTATTTGTGGGTATATCCAGAGGATTTAGGCACATATGAAACAGGCCCCACTTCTATCATAGCTCAAATTAATTCTCAAGGTCGGTATGGGCGAAATGATTGGAGGGTTCCAACTCCAGACGAACTTCGTCTTATGGAGAATTATGCAGCTAAATGTGGACTGGGAGATGATATTTATTTAGCAACAGATCATAAAAATGGTATTTTGCGATTAGTCAGTACAGGAAAGGCAATCGAACAACAAAAAAAAGAGGCAAGAGAAGCAGAGAGACAAAGGCAAATCGAAGAGCAACGTCAGCGGGAACTAAGAGAACAACGTCAAAGAGAGGCTGCCGCAGAATCGGAACGTATGCATGCACAAGCTGTTGCTAATCAGAACTATTTAATATCATCAGGGAGTGCTTATCTGGTCGACGAGACGGTATGGGATGTGAAGAACAAAGGAGCGAATTCTCCGAGAGATAAAGGTGTATTATATTCATTAGGTCAAAGCACATCTTCGGGACAATGGAGGATTCCAACTGAGAGTGAGTTTTATTCAGTTTTGCGGCAGGGACAATATAACGGTGCTTACATGCAGATGAATAATGGGCTCGTTCTCCCTGTTGGAACATATGCGGTTAGATTAAAAAGCGGTTCTATTGGATATATTAATCTTCAAAATGGGTTTACTGGTACTGGTGATGCAGCCGTATTTATTAGATATGTTCAGAGCCGTATTTATTAGTGAATAACTGTTCAAAATTAAACTACATGTTTTTGACTCGGGACTTCGAGACACGGGAAAGATTGTCTCGCGTCTCGAAGTTCCACGTCTTAATATGTAAACTAAATTTGCTCATCTACTGGATACTAAAGATTACCATAAAATCATCTTGTTTGAAGTCAAACAAATCTGCCGACAAATGGTTCAGTAATGGCAATGTAAAAACCTCTAATAACGGATCTGTAATAATCCTTTTGTCGGAATCTCGGCAGTAGGGTTTTGTTTTTGTTTTTGTCTGAAAAAGAGGTGTTCTCACAAAACTATAAGAGTATCATTCGTTTTCCTCAAACCGCCTCAACTCCCCCATCTCTCCGTCAAACACCGCGAAAGTGAAATCATAAATCCAATTTTCCACGACAATTTATAAATTCTAGTAGTCATGGATAACTTGACGAAATCTTGCAAAAAATCAAAGATTCCATCAAGTTATCCATGATATTTTTACGGAATCTTTACGGCTCAGGCAAGGCCTCAACATCCTCCGTGGGCAGCAAATAATCACTCGCCTTTTCAGGTGAAATGATGCTTCGTCCTAATTGGTTTTCCAATTGGTCACGGGCGGCTTTGGCAACGCTGCCGCCGTCTTTGGCCACTTGTTTTTGCTGGAGGAAACCTTGCGGGTCGCGCTGCTTCGAGAGTTCGGTGGCGGAGGCTTCGGCCAAGATGTTGAACGCGATTTCGAGGTTGGTCATGTTGTCGCGCAGGTTTTCTTTCTGCAAGCCTTTGTATTGCTTGTATTGTTTCGTGGTCAGTCCGCTCCATTCACGCGTGATGATGTCGGTGAGCGAGGCGTATTCCAAACCCTCTTGAACGCCTGTGCGTTTCCATTCGTCGGTGAGCTCCTTTCGCACTTCGATGGACTTGATGCGCTGGTTAATCCACGCCTCGGAATACCCCAATCTCCTATAGTCGGCAACGGCTTGGTCGATGCTCAATTCAGGGTCTTGCATCTGGTCAATCCGCTGGCTGGCCACCTGCGCCATCCATTGCTTGAAAGGCTCGGCCTTGGGCGATGGAATGCTTTGGATAATGCGGAAAAGTTGTTCTGTATCAGCGATATCCGTTAGTCTCATTTTCCCGTCGGCAGCACGAAGTTTGAAAGCGTTACAATTTGTAACGGTTTCATTTCCCTCTTTCCTTAAGCGGTTTTTTAGTACCCTCCAATAGGTTTGTGGATTGTTGCTTTCTGTGAGTATGGCAATCACATCAACGATAGCGAAATACCATTTCTCCTCTTGGTCGTCCCACATTGTGCGGACTTTTCTCTGTTCAAACAGTTGTAGTGCTTCTTTTTTAGTCATATTAGCGTTCTTTTTCTTTTGTTATTCTTCAACTGGTTACAATTTGTAACCGTTTCTATCTTCCTCAAACCGCCTCAATTCCACCGTATCCCCGTCAAACACCGCAAAAGTAAAGTCATAAATCCAATTGCCCACGACAGTGGTCACAGCATGGTCGCCAGTCTTGTATTGCATGGGCTTGTGCTGGTGGCCGAAGACGAAAAAGTCAATCGACGGGTCGAGTAGGGCTTGCTCTTGGGCGTATTGGTAAAGGCGCGTGTTGGGAATGTCGTCGTAATAGCCGCGTTCCACCTCGTTCTTAAGTTTCTTCAGGCGGTGTTTGTGCGACCATTTCAAGGCAAGGCCAATACCAAAGTCGGGGTGCAACCCTTTGAACAGGAACTGGTTGAACTTGCATTCGAACATCTTTTTCAGGAACTTGTAGCCCTTGTCGCCCGGACCTCTGCCGTCGCCGTGGACGAGGAAGAACTTCTTGCCTTTCAGCATCATCACCTCCGGCTCGCGGTGCAAGATAATACCGATTTCGTCGTGCAGGTAGCCGAAACTCCACAAATCGTGGTTGCCGATAAACATGTGTACGGGAATGCCGCTGTCCACAAACTCGGCCAGCTTGCCTTGCAGCCTGACGAAACCCTTGGGAATCACGGTTTTGTATTCAAACCAGAAGTCAAAAAGGTCGCCCATGAGGAATAGTTCCTCGCAGTCGGGACGAATCGCGTCGAGGAAGCGCAGCAACTTGCGCTCGCGCTCGTGGCTGTCCTCCAAAGACGGGATGCCGAAATGGAAATCGGTGACGAAATAAACGGCCATCAGAACTGGATTGCGGCGCTGCGGCGGATGAGTTCGGTAATGAGCGTGATGAGCTTCGGCTCGACGGCGTTCACTGCCTTAATCACTTCCTCGTGCGTGATGTTGGTGATGTGGTCCACACCATATATGTTGCCCATGTCGGAAACGATGGACAGGCCGAAGACGGGTAGCTTGCCTTGTCGCGCCACGATGACTTCGGGCGTCGTTGACATGCCGATGGTGTCGGCACCGATGATACGGAAATAGCGGCATTCGGCTGGCGTCTCGTAGGTCGGTCCGGTGGTGGAGCAATACACGCCGTGCTGCACCCAGATGCCTTTTTCCATCGCAATCTCGTCGGCCAATTTGATGAGGCGTTTGTCGTAAGGCTCGCTCATGTCGGGGAAGCGCTCGCCGAAGCGCTCGTCGTGCGGCCCAATCAGTGGGTTGGGCATGGCGTGGATTTGGTCGTTGATGATCATGATGTCGCCCACCTTGAAGGCGGGGTTGAGTCCGCCTGCAGCGTTGCTGAGGATGAGGAACTGGATGCCCGACTGCATCATCACGCGGATGGGGAAGACAACCTCGCTCATCGGGTAGCCTTCGTAAAAATGGAAGCGTCCTTGCATCGCCACGACCTTGCGCCCCGCGATGGTGCCAAACAGCAGTTGGCCCTTGTGCCCTTTCACCGTCGAAATGGGGAAGTTGGGGATTTCGGAGTAGGGGATGGCGCATTCCACAGTGATGCCGTTGGCCAAACCGCCCAAACCAGAGCCGAGCACAACGCCAACTTCGGGTTTGAATCCGTTGGTTTTCAAATTGATATACTCAGTTGTAGATAAGATCTTCTCGTACATATTTCAATATTGCTTCGTTAAACTTCTCTTCTTCAAGGAACCGCACGCGAATCGGCACAGCGAACAAGGGCTTGGTTTCAAACTGACAAAGATAGGCAGAATTTGTCAATCGCGCGGCGTCTTTTTCGGTGGTGACGATGATTTTTCCGCCTTCCATCGTTTCATAACGCTGAACAATGCTTTTTATTTCCTTTTCATCGTAAGGATGATGATCGGCAAAAGCCAAAGTCTCAACGGTTTGGAAGCGTTTGGAAAGTTCGTCAACCAAAGGCTTGGGATGGGCGATGCCGCAAAACAGCAAGACGGAGGTTACGTTTTCGAGGTTCAGGTTTTTCGCTGCCTCGTTCAAAGGTTTCAACGTCTCGTATTCAATGTAGGAGAAAAACACCTGCTGTTCTGCCGTTGGCTTTAATTTCTTGATAATCTGTTGCTTTTCTGCTTCTGACAAAATTTTCGGCGACTTGCTGACCACAATCAAATGGACGCGTCGGGCGGCGGATTTCACGTCGCGCAAGGAGCCCGTCGGAAAAAGGAAATCATCAGTGTAAAGATGCTCATATTCAGTGAGTAGGATGTTCAATCCCGCCTTGATTTTCCGGTGCTGGAAAGCATCGTCGAGCAGGATGGCTTCGGGATAGAATTCGCTTTTGAGCAATTTCCGAACACCGTCCGCGCGGTCTTCGTCCACGGCGACTTGGATGTCAGGGAATTTTGTGGCATATTGCATCGGTTCGTCGCCTAAATCCTCGTAAGTGCTTGATTTTTCTGCAAATAGAAAGCCTTTTGTCTTCCTTCCATATCCGCGACTCAAGGTCGCCACGCGGTACTTGGGGCGCAACATATTAATAAGGTATTCCACCGTGGGCGTTTTCCCCGTCCCGCCAAGGTTGAGGTTGCCCACGCAAATCACGGGTCTTTCGAAACGGGTGGCTTGCAAGACGTGCCAATCGTAAAGTTCATGCCTGATTTTCAGCACAATGGAGTAAAGAAACGATATGGGCAGCAGTAAAATTCTCATTATGGGGGTCAAAATTAGACATTTTTTCCTAATTTTGAGCCTCAAAACTGAAAAAAGGAATAGAGTCGGCCTTTCGACAGGCTCAGGGACCTTAGCTTTTATTGAAGTTGAGGGTGTCTGAGCTTGTCGAAGGCCCCGCGTCAAAAAATAGAGCTATGACTGTAAATGACATTTTAAACTGCATCACCGAGGTGGCGCCGCTGCAATGGCAGGAGAGCTACGACAATGCAGGCCTGCAAGTCGGCGACTTGAACGCCGAAGCCCATAAAGCCTTGATAGCCTTGGACGTTACCGAGGAATTGGTGGACGAAGCCATTGCCAAGAACTCCGATTTGATCATCAGCCATCACCCGCTGATTTTCAAGGGTTTGAGGCATCTCACTCCGCAAACTTATATCGAGCGAGCTGTGGCGAAAGCCATCAAGCACGACATTGCCATTATTTCGATGCACACCAATTTGGATAACAGCTATTTAGGCGTAAGTCGCGTTTTGGCCGAGCGTTTGGGTCTGAAAAATTTGTACATCCTTCAACCCGCTACGGATGATCCGTGTTTGTATGGTGCCGGTATGGTCGGTGAGTTTGACCAACCGATGGAAGAAGCTGATTTCCTGAATCTTGTGGCTGAAAGAATCGCTTCGCCCTGCTTGCGTCATTCCGCTTTGAGGGGGCGCAAAATCCAGAAAGTCGCGCTTTGTGGCGGCTCGGGTAGCCCGTTCATGGACGATGCCATCCGCCAAAAGGCCGATGCCTACCTCACCGCCGACATCAAATACCACGACTTTTTCATCCCCGAAGGACGATTCTTGCTGGTCGACGGCGGGCATTTCGAGACCGAACAATTCACGAAAGAATTAATATGTGAGTTAGTTAGGAAAAAATTTCCTACCTTTGCAGCCGAAATCGCTGAAACGGAAACGAATTCAGTTCATTATTTTGTCAGAAAAAAGTAATCAATCATATGGCTAAAAAAGAAAACAAAGAAGTCGCAGAAGTGACAGAAGTCGCTACAGTTGAAGAGGTTAAAGAAACTAAAAAGGCTACTAAGAAAACCACAAAAGCCAAGGCTCAACCAGAGGTGACGGATGAGCCCGCCGAGGTGAAGGATCCAAAAAAAACTGCCAAAAAAGCCGCTAAAGCCAAGGCGGAACCCGAACCTGAGGTGAAGGAACTCCCTGTCGCTGAGGAGAAGCCTGAAGTGAAGGTCGAGGCACCCAAGCCTGTGGAAGATCCGGTTGAGGTCAGCGTCGAGCAAAAGCTGGTGGCACTCTACACCCTTCAACAAGTCGACTCCAAGATTGACGAAATCCGCGCCTATCGCGGTAATCTCCCTTTGGAAATCCAAGATATGGAGGACGAAATCGCTGGTCTTGAGACCCGTATCGCCAACCTCAAAGAGGAGAGCAAGAAGTTCCAAAAGGAAATATCCTCCTACAAAATAAAAATCAAGGAGACGGAAGCCCTCATTAAGAAATACGAGGAGCAACAAAACAACGTCCGCAACAACCGTGAATACGATTCGTTGACGAAAGAAATAGAATATCAAACACTTGATATTCAGTACTCAGAAAAACGCATCAAGGAAAACACGGCCAAGGAAAGCGAAGTGACCATCAAGATAAACCAAGCCCAAGCGCGTTTGACCGAACTGAAAGCGGAGCTGAAAGAAAAGAAAGACGAGTTGCATTCTTTGGTGGAAGGCACCGAAAAGGAAGAAGAGCAACTTCTGGAACGCTCGGCTGAATGTGAGAAGTTGGTGGAAGACCGCCTTTTGGTCGCCTACAAGCGTATCCGTAAGAATGCCCGCAATGGTCTGGCCGTGGTGGGTATTCACAATGAGGCTTGTGGCGGCTGCTTCAACCGCATTCCGCCTCAACACCAGTTGGACATCTGCACGCACAAGAAAATCATCGTTTGCGAATACTGCGGACGTATCTTGGTCGACAAAGGTATCATCGAGCAATATGAATAATCGTTTTTTTGTTTTGAAATTCATGTGAAAGCCTCCTTCGGGTGGCTTTTTTTCGTTTCAGAACCGCACTTTCAATGTCGCCGCAAGGTTGTTCTTGAACTGTTTTTGGCTTACGGCTTCGATGCCAAGGTCGCCGGCGTCATAAAGGTAGATGTACGACTGTCCATAGGTCAGCTCGTAAGCGAAATCGAAGGTAGTGTCCAAGGATACGGGCAGGCTGATGCCGAAGGAGCCTTTCTTAACGCTCCCTGCATTTTCGCCAATGCCAAATGGGCTGCCGTAATAGCCGACGCCAAGGCGCAGATACGAACTGCCCCAACGCCATTCGCTGCCAAGGCGGAAGTTGAAGGTCTTGCCATAGACGCTCTTGATGTCATCGTTGACGGGGCTGTAGTCGTAGTCGTCGTCGGCAACGGCCATAAACCGAGCCGCGCCAAAGTTGGTGTATTCAGCATCTAAACTCACCAAACCCGCTTCTCCGATGATGAAAGCCATGCTCCCAATCCATTTCAGGGGAGAGGCGAAGGTGTACTCGTAGGAGCTGTTGGGGCTAATGCTTTTATAGGTAGTATAATGGATTTGGGACTCGGTTTCGGTTCGCCAGGTCTCGTCGAAGGCATAGAGAGATGGGGTGTGTAAGGCGGCGCCCAAACGCAACCACGGACTGGCCACGAAAATCAAGCCTGCCTTGGCGTTTACACCCCAACCAGTGCTGTTCAAGTCTTGGGTGTAGGTCCATTGGTCAAACTCGGCATCCGAACCTTCAAGTCGGTTCTCTTCAAACACACTGTAGCCGAATCGCTTGATGTGGGTCAAGCCGATGCTGCCCCCGATGAAAAGCCTTTCGCTGTAGTTGGCGCTACCCGCAAACGTCCATTCCTCAGAGCGTCCTTTGAAGTTGGTTTCCAAGCCCTGCCAAATGTTGCCTTGCGGGACGGGGCTGGTATAATATGTCCCTTGGTCATCATGATCTTGGTCGATGAGGTAAGTGCTCCAAGCAGGGTAAAGGTCGTATACGTAGTCTCTAATATCAAGTGGTGTTAGGCCAAAATCGTTGATGGTGTTGAGGTAATTGTCTATTTTCGAGCTCGTCGGGTTGATGCCCTTGGCATAGGTGTGGACGTTGAAGTCGTTGGTGCGGGTCAGGCCAATGCCGAATTGGGTGAAACGCAATCTGCGATAGTTGCTCCTTTGTTTGCTGCCAACATAGCCGATGTTGGGGATGGACAAGCGCATTTTGTTGGCTCCGTTTTGCGTTCCGTAATACGTTGATGCATTGTAATTGTCGAGCAGATTGAGCGTTGTGGTGAACTCGTTGCTGCGATAGATGCCCATGCCGGCTGGGTTGATGCAAACGGCGGTCATGTCGCCGCCCACTGCGCCCAAGGCATTGCCCATGCCCATGGCCTTAGCTGTGCCTTGGTAATAGCTCTGCGAAAACAGACAAGCGTCGTCGCTGTTTTGCGCGAACGAACTGGCAAAAGCCAACACGGTGATGGCTGTCGTGATGATTCTCTTCATTTCCGTTAACTTCATAAAAAAAGACTACCTTGCGTTTTTTCGACTGCAAAGGTAGTCTTTTATTTTCAATTTCAGCAGTGCGTGCGGAATTTATCTTCTTCCGCCTCCGCCACCAGAACTGTGGCCGCTGCTCGAGCTATGTCCTCCGCCAGAACTGTGGCTTCCACTGCCTGAGCTGCTATGGCTGCTTGAACTTGACCCACGGCTCCCACCGCTGTAGCTGCTTCCAGAGCTGCGGCTCGAACTTGAGGACGAACCTCTGTTGTAGCTGCCACTTGATGAGCTGCTTCTGTTGTTCGACGACGAACTGCCCCTGTTGTAGCTGCCCGACGAAGAAGGTCTTTGCGAGTTGGAGCCTTGCGGGCGCACATATTCGGAACTGGAGCGCGACTGCCTACTGTTGTTGGGCGAGGTGTAAGTCTGACGCTCGCCACCTTGGCTGCTCGGACGTGCGTTGTTCGCGTTGGAAGGGCGGCTGGCTGAAACGTTGCCCGTGCGGCCGCTGGTGCCTGCCGATGGACGACTGCTGCTGTTAGTTGGGCGGCTGCTCACCGTCGGACGGGTGCTGGTCGGGCGATTTGTGCTTGTGTTTACCGAAGGGCGGCTTGACATGCTGCTCGTATTTCTTCCACTGACTGAGGCTCCGGCATTGGTGCGTCCCGACATGCTGCCGCTCGCGTTGGTGCGACCGTCGTTTTGCAGGCGGTGACTCATCGAGCCATAAGAGCTGCTGCCGTGTCTTACGCTAGCTACATAGCCGCCCAGTCCGCTGCCGTTGCCGCCTGCATGATGCCCACCGCCAGGATGATGCCCGTGGCCGAAGTCCCAATGGCTGTGGTGGTGATACGGGTGATGGTAAGGATGATACCAAGCATAGCTCCAATAAGGATCCCAACCCCAATAGCTGTAGTAGGGATAGCCCCAATAATAATCCCAGCCCCAATAGTAGCTGCGCCAGTAAGGGCGATAGCCCCAGCCCACGTAGAAGCTCGGGTAGTAGTCCCAATAGAACGGGTCGTAGCTGTTGGTGTAGATGTAATAGGTGTTGCCGCCACCGCCGCCGGTGTAATAGTCGTCATAATAATCTCTCGTTGAGGAGGCTTGTGTGCCGAAACGCTTGATGCGCGCCGCGAAGTCGGCATCGTAATAGGTCTCGGTGGTGGTGTAGACCACGCCGTTGGTGTCGGTTACCGTCTCCGTGGTCTGATAAACGGGTTCGGCATCGCTGACGTAGTTCTTGCTGTCGGAATAGTAGGCTTGATAGTTGTATTCCGAGCTGCTGCTGACGCTTGGGCTGACGTAGGAGCCGTTGCCTCTGGTCATTTGTCCGCCTTGGTTGCCGTAAGGCGAATAGTAGGTGTCATCGTAGGCTGTCCGCCGGCTCGATGAGCAACTGGCGAAGACCGTCAAGGCGATGATGGGAATAAGTTTAAGCGCTTTCATTTTATTTGGGTTTTTATTTGTCATTGAAAAACGGTGTGAATTGTGCTTGAAAACATACAAATTTCGTACCAAAAACTCTCTTTCGACGGTTGGAGTTCAAATTTATTCGAGTTTGAGGACCTCTCCCTCGCTGTCACATGTTTTTTCGATCCAAGGATAGCCCTTGTAGTAGACGTTGCCGATGCTGGAGAGGTGAGCGAAAAGTTGGCCTCTGGCCCATACGTAGATGTCGTTGGTCGACTCCGACATCACCTTGACAATGTTGGAATTGAGGGCTTCGGCATGGATGCAACCGTAACTCTTTACGTAATGCTCGGTGTAGCCCGCAATGCCGCGTAAAGCGACCTTCGATGTGCCGAAACTGAATACAGTCTTCAGGATGTCGCAGTCGAAACAGAGGTCAATGTCGCCGCTGCCTTCCTTGATTCTCAAGACGAAGCTTCGGTTCCAATGGCTGTCGATGCTGTCAATGACGACGCTCGTGGAGTCGGGGCTGATGGACGTGATGGTGTCGAAGACTTGCGTGCCGAAGCCCTTGATGGAGTCGGTGCTGAGCAAATGGCCGATGGAAGCATAGGTGATTTCGCGGAGGCTGTCATAGTACACGGTTAGGTCGATGTCGTAGTCGTAGCTGCGCAGCCAGTTGTAGTCGTTCTCGTTCTTAATGATGAGCGAGTCGCCACGCACTTCTGTGGTCACTTTCTCGATGAGGTTCTTCGGGCAGGTGAGCTCCAAACGCGGATGATGGCTTTGCACCAGATTGACATTCACGTTGTTGTACATCGCTATGGCGCTGAAATGCCGATTCACGCTGCGCTGCTCGGTGACGGGCTCGCCGTTGTTGAACAGCGCGTCCATTTTGGTGCACGACGTGGCCATCAGGCTAACGAGGGAAAACAGGACTGCGATAGCGTTTCTTTTCATAGCGTGGCAAATAGTATTTGTGTTGAATGTGGTATCCGATGCCGACACTGATGAAGTCGGCCTTGATGTCGTAGGTGGTGAAGGCGAGCGTGGCAAACAGGTTGTCATTGAAATAATAGCGCGCCGCCACCTTTTGGTAGAACAGCATCCCAAAAGCCTTCGAGTTGAGCGGCACGTTGTTGCGCAGGCCCACGTTGAACATGAAGCTGACGCGGTCGAGCAGCATCTCGTAGGAGAACAATAACCCAGGCTTCAGGTAAAGGTCCCAGTCGGGCTTGGTGATTTTGTCGGAGTTGTCGTAGACCAGTTCCACGCCCATGCCCACGCGGTCGCGCTCGGTGATTTGGAACATGAAGTTGGCGGCCAGGTCGTGCACAAAGAAATATTGGTGCGTGCCATACTGTTGGCTCAAATCCTTGAAGCCGAGCGTGTATTGGTAGTCGGTGACGAAGTGCCGCTTGCCGTCAAACTCGAAGAGGTAGTTTTTTGGCCTTAACTTTTTGTCGATGTGTGCTTTAGGAGGTGTCAAATACCACGAGAGTCCTGTGGCCACGCTGAGGATGTTGATGCCCATGTTGGGCGAGCGCGTGGCGCCGTTCGAGAAGTGGGAGAGACCAGCCGAAGTCACCCAGTGCAGCCGTTCGACGATACGCTGTCGGTATTCGAACGACAGGTTGATGGCGGCGTTCACGTGCGAGCCGATGGCATAGTTGTGGAAGTTTTCCTTCGGGTCGAACTTGTTGGTGAGATATGAAACGCCAACGCCCAACTTGAAGGTCAACTGGCTCGATTCGCTCGGCGTGATGGGGAAGTTGATGAAAGGGTAGAGGGCGAACACCTTGCCCAGCTCGGCTGAGATGCTGTCGTTGCCGAAGCCGGAGTAATAGAAGGTGAAGCCGATGGAAGGGTAGTTGTGCAGCACTTCCCAACGGTGCTCGCCGTAGGTGTTGCGGTGCAGCGAGAACTCGTAGCTCGGCGTGTGCCGGCTGTAACGTCCTAAGGCTGAGTGGTATTCGTCGTTCTGGAAATACATGTAGCCATAATGCACCCGGGCCTCTACCTCATAGTTGCGGTGACTGAGTTGCGCTTTCGCCGATGCACTTATTAATAATAAGGTGCAGAGGACGAAAAGGATGCTATGGCGATTTTGTCGTTCCATTCGGGGCTGCAAAGGTACGAAAAACTATGAAACTATATGAAGCTGTTGTTAGTACAAAGAAACACACGATAGAGCCTTTGACCGTCGTTGCGGGCTCGACCAGCCATCTCCCGAGTGGAAGAGCCGTCTTCACAATCGGGGGATGGCGGATGTTCCTCCGTCATGACGGTTACTAAGCGTTAGTGTTGTATTTCTCGGTATTAAATACATTAATTTCTTACTTTTGCAGCCAAAACCAATCAATCATGGACGAAAGATTATCCGCCTTCAAGCGACTTTTGGATATCATGGACGCCGTGCGGGCCGGCTGCCCGTGGGACAGCACCCAAACCATCCACAGCCTGCGTCACCTCACCATCGAGGAGACCTACGAACTCAGCCAAGCCATCCTCAACAACGACCTCAACGAGGTGAAAAAGGAACTCGGCGACCTGATGCTCCACCTCGTCTTCTACGCCAAGATAGGGCAGGAGCAAGGCGCCTTCAACATCACCGACGTGCTCAACGGCATCTGCGAGAAGATGATTGTGCGCCATCCGCATATCTTTGGCAATGAGAAGGTTGAGAACGCTGAGCAGGTGGAGCAGAA
The DNA here is from genome assembly GCA_017460915.1 of Bacteroidales bacterium. Lineage (GTDB taxonomy): Bacteria > Bacteroidota > Bacteroidia > Bacteroidales > F082 > Limimorpha. The sequence goes on from JAFUAA010000049.1 coordinate 175,051, forward strand.
CTGGGAGAAAATCAAGCTGGAGCGCGAGCACAACCGCAGCGTGCTGGGCGGCGTGCCCGACGCTCTTCCTTCGTTGCTGAAGGCCTACCGTATGCACCAGAAGACCTCGGGCGTAGGCTTCCGTTGGCCCAGCGCCGAAGAAGCCTGGCAAAAGGTGGAGGAGGAGAAGACTGAACTCTTCGCCGAGCTCCAGAAGCCCGACAACACGGCCCGCATCGAAGAGGAATACGGCGACTTGCTTTTCGCCTTGGCGGCCTACGGCAACTACATCGGTGTCAATCCCGACGATGCCTTGGAGAAGACCAACAAGAAGTTCCGCCAGCGCTTCGCCCACGTGGAGCAGCGCGCCCGCGAGCAAGGCAAAGGCGTGCAGCATCTCGCCATTGACGAGATGATTGCTTATTGGAAGGAAGCGAAGGAGTTGTGATGCAAATGCATTATTTCGAAATGTTGTGTATCTTTGCGGCGTAATTAATAAGAAAATACATTTTGCAATGATTACCAATGCCAATACACAAAAAGTGTTTATCTGAATGTTCCGCTGTCGGATTGGATGCTTCTGAAGGAACTTGTCAGGAAGTTTGGCTGGCAGGTTGAAACCCGCGAGCAAATCCTTGACCGTTTTGTCAGGAGTCGAGCCAAAAGTCCAGCACTCAGTGAAGAAGACATTATGAAGGAGGTCAGCGCAGTCAGGTACGGGAAATGAAAGCCATTTTTGATTGCAACATTTTGGTATCATTCCTCATAGGTCATCAGGCGGAATTGATGAGAACGATTCTGACAGACACACGCTTCGATATCTACGTGTGCGATGAATTGCTTGAGGAGGTCAGTGACGTTTGTTCAAGACAGAAAATCCGTTCTCGGGTTACTGACGAAGAGGTTGAAGAACTTTTTCGCATCATATATGCTTTCTGCCGTGTGGAGGCCATTCATTTCGCTTTGGATAAAGATACTCGATGCCATCGCAGCCATCTATCAAGACGAAGCAAGAGAGCAGGCCAAGAAACGCGCCGAGCAAAAAGCCAAGATGCGCCAAATGGTAGGCGTTTTCGAGGAAAGCGCTACCGATGACTGGAAACAAGCCAAGGAAGACTGCCTTACCTGCTGACGCGCAACATAAAGGTTTATGCCTTCGCCACTATGCAGGTGCTGACACCCTCGGATTTCCTCAAGCGCTGTTTCCCGAAATAAGAATGCCCCGTTGCACTCCGCCCGCGAAGCCGCGAAGCGAGTGTGGCGCAAAGCGAATCTCCGGCTCCCCCTGTCCCCTCTCAGAGGAGGACGCGCAAAGCGACGCGAAATTCGGGTCAAAATCTGCGTCCGATAGTCATCGCCCGGCAGGCTGAGCCCCGTAGGGGCGGCAGATATTAGGCAGGCGGTGAAATGCAATGGAACCCCTGCCAGCATCGGGTACGCCAACCCCGACAGCCGCGTCCGGTAGGCTTCCCCCTTTGCAAAGGGGGTGCCCGCAGGGCGGGGGATTCCACGAACCCCGCCAGGCAAAACCCAAGTCCCAACTGCAAACCGAAATTCCCTCCCCCTCCCGAAAAAATCCCCCAATCCCCCTTGCATCTCCCATATTTTGGTTATCTTTGCGCCATGAAATAGTGGAAATGAAACGTACCAACATCATAGAATCCATTCGGAAAGCCTTCTCGGTGTTTCCTTATCCTGTTGAGGTTTGGCTCTATGGGAGCGAAGCAAGGGGAGAAGCACGTGCAGATTCGGATATTGATCTGCTTGTGTTGGTTGACAAGCCGAATGTTTCAGATGACGAAGAGGATTTGATTTTCGCACCGCTTTATCAGATAGAGCTTCAGACGGGCGTAATCATTAATCCTTTGATTCTTCCTAAAACCCACTGGAGCAAGAAAGTCACCCCGTTCTATGTCAATGTAAACAACGAAAGGGTCTGGTTATGACTGGATTGACCAATGAACAACGGATTGATATTGTAAAATATCGATTGGAGAATGCCTTGGACACCCTCGAAGAGGTGAAAAGCCATCGCCAGAAAGGATTTTATAACACGGCCGTCAACAGGATGTATTATGCCTGCTACTATGCCGCAAGGGTCTTTCTGACAGCTCACCATATTGAGGCCAAGACGCATGAAGGTGTGAGGCAGCAATTGGGTTTGAACTTTGTGCTGACTGGAAAGATTTCGCAAGAGCAGGGTAGGTTCTACAGCCGGTTGTTCTCGAAACGCACAACCGGCGATTACGATGACTTCATCAACCATACGGCTGATGACGGTGGATGAATTGTTGCCGCAAGCGCAATCCTTCGTGGAAACCATCGCAGGCTTGTTGAATGTTTGGCTTGGGGAACAAACGCTACCTTAAACTCCGAAATTACCAATTGTTATGCGTTGCTCCGCCCGCAAAGCGAGTGTGACGCAAAGCGAGTCTCCGGACTCCCCCTGCCCCCTCTCAAAGGGGGAAGCGCAAAGCGACGCGGAGTTTGGGCCTAAGTTTGGGTCAAAATTTGCGTCCGACAGCCGAACCCCGGCAGGTGTCTCCCCGTCATTGCGAGCAAAGCGCGGCAATCAAAGGGGGTGCCCGTAGGGCGGTGGAGTCTACGCACCCCGCCAAGCAAAACCCAACTCCCAACCGAACAACTCCTACCTTTCAACTGCCCACTGTAAACTCCCAACTCCTACCTCCCAACTCAAAAAAATCCCCTTCCCCCTTTCGCCACATTCATTTTTTGATTACTTTTGCCACCGATTCAAAAACTCTGGGATTATGTTTTCCGATGCTGTAGACATTGACGAAATGGTTGCCCCTTGCGCTTATTCCATTGAAGAAGCCGAGAAGCGCATTGTCCAATCGACCCGTGATGCCGATACGGGTAATGGGTGCCTCTCAAATGCTGAATTCCAATCCGTTGTGCGCTCATGGTACAAGTGATTTGGACACCTCTGGCACAAGAAGATGTTGAAGACATCTTCAACTATTACAATAGCATTTCCAACCGTGTGGCTCAAGCCGTCGCAGAGGAAATCTTTGACGCTGCGAACCATTTGGAAACGATGCCCGAAATGGGGACTATTGAGCCGACCTTTGCCCACTTGCATCGTAATTACAGGTATTTGGTAGTGCTCCGTCGTTACAAGTTGATTTATCTCTATGAAAACCAAGTAAGCAGTATCTTGATGGTATGGGACTGCCGCCAGAATCCTGAGCTATTAAAGCACAATGACCGTTTTTCGTCTATACCTTAACCATTCCTAACCGAACAACTTCCAACTCCCAACTTCCAACTAAAAACTAAAAACTGAAAAAATCCCTTGCATCAAACAAAAAATGATTATATTTGCAGCGCGTTTTTCGCACTTTTTTCAAACGATTCAACCCACTTAATACTAACTAGAATTTCAAAAAAATGAAAAAGAAGTTCTTACTTAAATCAGCTCTCGCAGTAATGCTCCTCGCTGCTTTGGGCTCTTGCAAGAAAGAGGAGACAAAGACCTCTTCGGTTTCGCAAATAAACAAAGAAGTCTGTAACGCAAACACTTTCAAGGAGGATGATGGGAATTTTAGGCTCGATGAATATACTTCGGCTTACCAACTGTCGTTGCAAATTTTAGATAGCCTTACTTGTTCGAAGGATTACGATATAAAGAGTTTACATAGTTTGGGTTATGGTTCTGGTGGGTATATTTTCTGTGCCCCATCGATTAATAATACCAATTCACATCTTGTTATCTTCCCTGAGAATCTAATATTATCAGCATTCGTCATCCATAATTTGCAGCCTTTTTCTAATGGAGGTATTACACTTCTTCCTTTGAAAGTCTATGACTATGAGATTTATGACGCATGTGATGATGATTTGCTGCTTGATGGCAAAATTTACCCCAATGCTGTTGATAGTCTTTTTGTCGTTTCGAATGTTTATACGACGAATTTTGCTGCTTATCAGTTTAATCTAACTAATGTGTTTAATAATCCAAGTACAGGCACTTATCCCTATTACGGACCCATTCAAACAACGCCTCGCTTAACCATGGATGAGTTTCTGTTGGGTGTCGCTCGGAGTTGCTACGTGAATTTACATTAAAATATCAATGTTGAAAAACAAAATTGAATGATTTAAATAATTCCTAAACTAAAAATTTATCATTATGAGGAAAGTATCTTTACTCTCAATGGTTGCTGCCTTGTTATTTGGCGGTAGCCTCGCAGCGCAAACGGTGCTGGTTCAAGACAATCTTGAGGAATACACCGTTGGTAACAGACTGGCTGCAGAAGCCGTGGCCGCAGGTCACGACTGGTGGACCACTTGGAGCAACGCTCCCGGTGGCAATGAAGATGGCGTAATTACAGAGCTTGAGGGCACTAAGGCCGTTAAGTTCACGAGTACGTCAGACCAAGTCTTCCTGATGGGAGACCGCGAAACAGGAGTCTATGATGTCCAGTTCGACATGTACACCCCAAGTGGCAGTGGCGGTTACTTCAACTTGCTTCATGCCTTCCCGGCTGCTGCTGGCGAATCATGGAAATGGGCCATGCAGGTTTATGTAAACATCACAAACGACGGCTCAAATTCTACTTACAGTGCTGGTCATGGTACCGTGCATGCTGGCGGTAATGCTGTTGCCGACGTTCCTTGCGTTTCTGACCAATGGATGACTTTCCGTATCCATGTGAATTGCGACACTGACCAAGCCACGTTGTTCTACAATGAACAAGAAATTCACACCTGGCAATGGAGCAAGGATAGCTTCGATGAGAATCCTGCCAATAGGGTGCTTTCTGCTGCTAATTTCTGCTCGCCTACTGGCTCCGGTGAGTTCTATGTTGACAATTTCATGTTTACCACGGAAGGTGGTGATGAAGTTCTTCTCGGTGAATCCTTCGAGGAATACACCGTGGGCAACAAAATCGCTCAATCGGCCGTTGCCGCTGGCCACGACTGGTGGACCACTTGGAACAACACTCCTGGCGGCGACAAAGATGGCACCGTTTCTGGCGACTATGCCTCAGAAGGCAACAACTCGGGCTATATCGCTGGCGGTACCGACCAAGTGCTTTTGTTAGGTGGTTACGAAACTGGTGTGTATGACTTCGAGTTCGATATGTACACCCCCGAAGGCAAGGATGGCTACTTCAACATGCTGCACTACTTTGCCGGTGATGGAACCAAGACCAGCCAATGGGCAATGCAAGTTTACGTGAACGCCGAAGCTGATGAGACCAACGGCGAACAATGGCACAGCGCAGGTCACGGTTCAGTGTTTGCTGGCGGTGCTCTTGTGGCTGATGTTCCCGCAGTATATGACGAATGGATGCATTTCCGCGTACATGTCAATTGCGATACAGACGAAGCCGAACTTTACTACAACGAAAGCTTGCTTTGGACTTGGCAATGGAGCTTGAACAGCTTCGGTAGCGAACAAGAGCCTCGCAATATCGATGGCGCCAACTTCTTCCCTGCTGTTGCTTCTGCATCTTCGCAATTCTACGTTGACAACATCCGCTTCACGAGAATCGGCGGCCAAACCGCTCCTTCAATGACGGTGAGCTCAAGCGCTATCTATCAAGAACTTGATGAAGATGAATTCGATACTCAAACATTTGTCATCTCTAATGTGGGCAACTCCATTGGCGATTGGTCGGGTTATGTTGACTTCGGTCATGGCGAGGGTGGAACCCAGCAGCAAGAGATTTACTATGACAATGGTGAGGCTACCAATCTCACGGGTCTTCAGACTGCCAACTACATTGAGGTTGCCAATAAATTCCTGGTCTCTTCTTATGGCGGCTCTGTGATGGGAACCAAGCTGAAGAGCGTCAAGTATTTCGTTGCTGAAGACTCGAATGGCGTTTTAGGCTTTAGTGGTGACCTTCGCATGCGTGTCTATAAGGCTGGTATCAATGGTATCCCTGGCGAACTTCTTGGCGAAGTCGTTATCCCCGAGAGCCAAATTGTGCGGAATGACTGGAACACTGGTACCTTCACTGAAGACATTTGGCTGACGGGCTACGATGTGTTTGTCTCTGCAGGTTTCCAACAGATTGATGGCGGTTATCCTGTCGTGTTTGATAATGCCACGATGGTGTCTGGTGTCAGATATCTGTCGATTGGAGAAGGCGGCGGTTCATGGTATTTGGTTGACGATATTTGGGATAGCAATAACAACTTCTGCCTGCATGCTGTTTGCGAAGGCACTCCTATCCCTGGCGGCTGGGTCACGATGGACAAGAACAATGGCTCCTTACTTGGTGGCTCGGAAGAGGAAATCACCTTCACGTTCAACACCATTGGTATGAGCAACGGAGAAGAATATAACGCCACTCTGCTCATCAACACTAATGATGTCGAGAATCCTGAGTTCAACATTCCGATTATCTTGAAGGTCGGTGTTGATGCTGTGGCTGAGACTGCCAACCAACTGGCCAGCATCTATCCCAACCCCACCACTTCGCAGGTCACCCTCGAAGGCGAGAACCTGAGCCATGTGGCCATCTACAACGTGGCCGGCCAGCTCATCAACGTGGTGAAGCTCAACGGTATGAGCAACACCGTCGAGATGAACGTTGAGGCAGGTGTCTACTTCTTCAGCGTCTACGACACGAACGGCCGCAACAGCGTGCAGCGCGTTGTCGTCGTGAAGTAAGAAGGTTTCTCTTACGGAACGTAAACGAAAAAAATCCGCTCCTTCCTTTGGGGCGGATTTTTTTTGTGGGGTTGTTTTTGCCTGTCGGGGTCTTCGGACACCCCCTAGCCCCCTCTCAGAGGGGGAACGGTGGAGGGTAGGGCAAGGGAGTAGGTTTTTCTCTTTTTGGGTCTCGCTTGGGGCAATTGTTTCGGGAGTCTTATTTTCGTCGCTTCGCGCCTCTTTGGTAGCTCCCGCGTCCGGTAGGCTTCCCCCTCTGAGAGGGGGGCAGGGGGGAGTCAGCCCCGCTTCGCGCCTCAAACACCCCTATTCCTCTTTGTCCAATTCCTTAAACTGCTCCATCAACCAACTCGCAACTCCATTTGGGTCGTCTCTCACATCCCTGTCCTTCACCCTGATAATCCTCAATCCCAACACTTGCATCTGGCGGTCTCTCTCCCTGTCCTTGGCCTGAGCCTCGGCAGAGAAATGGGAACTTCCATCGATTTCAACAACCAAACGCAATTCCTTGCAAAAGAAGTCGACGATATAGTTCAAAATCATTTTCTGACGCGAGAATGCATATCCCGTTTTTTTGCTTTTCAAGCATTTCCAAAGCAAAGCCTCCGACATTTGCCCATGGTTTCGCAAATCCCTGCTAAACTGCTTCAATTTCGGGTTGTAGGGATAGAAATTCGGCCCAAACACCATCCCTTCCGGGTTGATGCCGTTTTCGTATAGGTATTCCGGGGTGATATCTTTGATGTCCATGTGATGATATGAGAGTGATTGAAACGGGAATTATAGCCTGTTTATCGTGATGGTTGATTATTGATCGGGAGAGTTTTGCTTGTTGGGATTCGAAGATCCGCCTTGCGCAAAAAACTATCTCGTCATCTCCCCCATGATAATCCCTCCGGCCACAGCCGCATTCAGCGACTCCGTCAGGCTGCCGCCTACGCGTGGGATGGTGATGGGGCGCGTGATGCAGGGCAGCACCGCTTCGCGGATGCCGTGCGACTCGCTCCCAATGACGATGACGCCCTCGGACCTCTCGCGCATCCCAAACAGGTTTTCTCCGTCCAGCAAGGCACCGTAGATGGCTTTGCCCCGCTCGCGTTGCTCGCGGAGAAAGACGGGAAGGTCGGCCACAGTGACGTTGACCCTGAAAACGGAACCCATCGTGGCTTGAATCACCTTGGGATTCCATATCTCCACACAATCGTTGCTGCACACCACCTCGTGGATGCCGAACCACTCCGCCGTGCGGATGAGGGTGCCCATGTTGCCTGGATTGGCGATGCCGTCCAAGGCAAGGACGAAGCACGCCGTGGCGTCGGGCGGCTGCGTCGCCGGGATCTTGGCCACGGCCAACACGCCTGGCGGCGTGTCGAGGCTGCTCATTTGCTGCAGCTGCACCTCGGTGACCGTCTCGGCGACATGAAGGGGATGGGTGGAAAGGAAAGCCTCTGTGGCATAGACGCTTACGGTCTCAAAACGGGATTGAAGCAACTCTTCGACCATCTTTCGTCCTTCCACAACGAAAAGGTCCAGCTCCTTGCGGAATTTCTGCTGCTTTAACGAGGCAATTGTTTTTATGTTGCTCTTAGTGATCATAATGGTTCCTTTTGACGCGCTTCGCGTCATTGCGAGGAGGAACGACGAAGAGGGGAAAAAGCCTGCTATCTGGATTGCTTCGCTGCGCTCGCAATGACGCAAAACGTCCACAAAAATACAAAAGAAGGCTGTCCCGAAATGGGACAGCCCGAAAAAAGTATGAAAAAGGTCTGATGTTTATTCAGCAAAGACATTGAAGTCGATGTCCACTGACACATCCTTGTGGAGTCTTAGCTTGGCTTTGTATTCGCCCACTTCCTTGACGGCGTCTTCGTTGAGGACGATGTTCTTGCGGTCCACTTCGATGCCGGTGGCTTCCTTGATGGCGTTGGCAATCATGATGTTGTTGACCGAGCCGAAAATCTTGCCCGTGGCGGCAGCCTTGGCGGGGATTTGCAGCTTCAGACCTTCCAAAGCCTTGGCCTTTTCGAGGGCTTCGTTCTTGATCTTTTCTTCCTTGTGAGCCTGTTGGCGCATCTCTTCGGCCAAGATCTTGCGGTTGCGTTCGGTGGCCAGGATGGCGAGACCTTGCGGGATGAGGAAGTTGCGGCCGTAGCCGGGCTTCACGGTGACGATGTCGTTCTTATATCCTAAGTTGTTGACGTCTTGTTTCAGAATGATATCCATGTGTTGTCCTCCTTCAAATTATTTCAAACAATCTGCTACGAATGGCATCAGGGCGAGGTGGCGGGCACGCTTGACGGCTTGGGCGACCTTGCGCTGGTATTTCGTTGATGTGCCGGTGATGCGGCGAGGCAGGATTTTGCCTTGCTCATTGACAAACTTCAGCAAGAAGTCGGCGTCTTTGTAGTCGATGTACTTGATGCGGTTCTTCTTGAAGCGGCAGTATTTCTTTCTCTTGGTATCGACTGCTATGGGAGTCAGATATTTGATGTCGTTGTTGTTGTTCACTTGTGCCATTTTTCTTCTTTTTTTAATTGTTCAACATTAGGCTTGTGCTTCGGCAGCGGCGGCGGCGGCTTTCTTGTTGCGTTTCTTCTCGTTGTAGGCGATGGCGTGCTTGTCAAGCTTCACCGTGAGGAAACGGAGAATGCGTTCGTCGCGCTTCAGTTCGGTTTCGACATCTGCGATTACATTGCCTTCGGCCTTGTACTCAATGAGTTGGTAAAAGCCGGTGGACTTCTTCTGGATGGGGTAAGCCAGTTTGCGCATGCCCCAGTTCTCTTCATGAACGATCTCTGCGCCAGCGTTGGTCAGGTGATCTTCATACTTCTTTACCGCTTCCTTCATCTGTTCGTCAGACAAAACGGGAGTTAAAATGAAAACGGTTTCGTACTGATTCATAACTGTTTGATTATTAAATAATTAATTTGTGATAGATGTGTGCTTTATTAGCGGGTGCAAAGGTACGGATTTTTTCTTAATCTACAATACTTTACACGAAAAATATTTTCAACTTGTTGTCGCTTTGCGTCATTGCGAGGAGGAACGACGAAGCAATCCAGGAAAATGTGTTTCAATGTCTGGACTGCTTCGTTCCTCGCAGTGACGCGAAGCGTGTCTATGGTATTATTTGTAACATTTTCTCCAGCATGAACTCCGCCGCGTGGCCGTCGCCGAAAATCGGGGGGAAATCGGTGGCAGGATGGCTCTCGAAGTGCTGCCAAGCCTGCATGATGCGCCCTTCGTCGGCATCGGCGAGGATGGCATTGCCCGTCGCCACAATCTCCACCCATTCGGTCTCTGGCCTCAGGATGATGCAGGGCTTCTTGAAGAAATAGGCCTCCTTTTGCACGCCGCCCGAGTCGGTCATCACCAGCTGGGCGTGGCGTTCCAAGGCTACCATTTCAAGGAACGAGACGGGCGGGACGAGGCGGATGTTGGCGTGGCTGAACAGTAGCGTTTGCTTCTCTGTGTCTAAGTTGGTTTTCAGCGTCTTGGCCGTGCGTGGATGCAAGGGTAACACGATGATGTTGTCTTCGGCAAGACGCAGCAAGGCGTTGAAAATCGGGTTGAGGCGTTCGGCGTGGTCGGTGTTGCTGTCGCGATGGATGGTGGCCAAGATGAAAGGCTTGCCCTCCAAATCCAAACGGTGGATGATGTTCGTTTTTTCCTCGGCAATGGTGGAGAAATGTAGGCTGTTGTCGTACATGATGTCGCCGCAGTGATACACTTTCGGATTGTCGATGGTGTAAGGCCCTTCGTTGTCGATGGGGAAGCCTTCGCGCTTCAGGTTGTCGAATCCGGCTTGGGTGGGCGTGAAGAGCAGGGTGGAGCAGTGGTCGCACACGATGCGGTTGATTTCCTCGGGCATCGACTTATTGAACGAACGCAGTCCCGCCTCGATGTGGACGATGGGTACGTGGATTTTGGCGGCGGCCACGGCACCGGCGAGGGTCGAGTTGGTGTCGCCGTAAAGGACGATGAAGTCGGGCTGCTCCTTTATTAATAAGGCTTCAATGTCCTCAGTCATGCGGGCGGTCTGGACACCATGCGAGGCTGAGCCGACATTGAGGTTGTAATCCAGCCTTGGGATTTGCAATTCGTCGAAGAAGACCTGCGACATGTTTTCGTCGTAGTGCTGGCCGGTGTGGACGATGACTTCTTGGATGCGGTCCGCAAAATGGTTCCTGATGGCGCGACTCAGCGCGGCGGCTTTGATGATTTGGGGACGCGCCCCGATGATGGTGACGATTTTCATGGCCTTTCGGATTTCAAAGGGACATTTCCCCGTGGTCGAGGAAGCTGTAATAACATTCGTTGCCGATGATGATATGGTCGATGACGTTGATGTCGAGCAACTTGCCCGCCGCAATGAATTTCTTGGTCAGCTGTCGGTCGTCCTCGCTGGGGCGTGGGCTGCCCGAAGGATGGTTATGGCAAAGGATGATGGCGGTAGCGTTGCAGTTGATGGCAATCTTGAAGATGATTTTGGGGTCGGCGATGGCATGGGTGATGCCGCCGTTGCTGACGCATTCCATCTTGAGCAAACGGTTGCCTTGGTTGAGGTACATGACGACAAATTGCTCCTGAGCGGGGTCGTTGATGTAGGGGAGAAAACGCTCGTAGGCGCTTTTCGAGCCTTGCACCTCGGTGGGTAGGTTGGCTTCGGCGGCGCGACGGCGCTTGCCCAGCTCAAGGGCGGCCATGATGGTGATGGCTTTGGCTTCGCCGATGCCTTTGTGGCGCATCAAGTCGTTGAGGCTGAGGTTGGAAAGGTCGATGAGGTTGTTGCCGACGCTGTCAAGGATGACGCGCGACAATTCCACCGCCGACATTTCGCTGTTGCCCGACCCGATGAGGATGGCGATGAGCTCGGCATTGCTGAGCGCGCCCTTGCCTTTGTCGATCATCTTCTCGCGTGGGCGGTCGTCGGCAGCCCATTCCTTGATGGATTTCTTCTTGTTCATGGTGGTTCGTTGTTGGGGCAGGGACTCACGTCACCTGCTTATTGGTCTGTCGCCCCTACGGGGCTGTGTGAGCCGCAAAGATAGTCATTTTCGGCTTACCTCAACCAAAAAAGCCTCTTCCACAAGGTAGAAGAGGCACCAACATGTATGAATAAAACTTCCAATTATGCCAATTTGTTCGTGAACTTCGTCAACTTCGACTTCAGGTTGGCGGCCTTGTTCTTGTGGATGATGCCACGCTTAGCGACCTTGTCAATGATGGAATACATCTTCGAAAGCTGGCTTTCGGCTTCCGACTTGCTGGTCAAAGCTCTGAACTTCTTCATTTCGTTACGCATGTTCTTGGCATAGTAACGGTTGTGCAAACGTCTCTTTTCAGTTTGACGGACTCTCTTGATTGCGTCTTTGTGATTTGCCATATCTATTATTCCTTATTGCTTATTTATTCTTCTTGAATCGGGCTGCAAAATTACAACTTTTCCGCGAATTGCCAACCGATTTGACGAAAAAAATCCGATAAATATTTTAAATCGTTGATTAAAAGTGCTTTAAATGCCATTTTCTCTTCGTTCTCCCGATGAATAATCTCGCCGAGCTTGATATTAATAAAGGTGTTGCGCTCAATGCCTTTCCCCTCTGCGACGATGGGAAGATAGTTTTCGCCATAGCCACGCGCGATGCCTTTCCTGTCGATGCGTTCAATGAGCATCCTTTGGTTGCGGCCTTGCATCATCTCGAAATACTTGGTCTTGTTTTCCAGCGAAATCTGCCGCATTACCTCGCTGCGTTCGGTTTTCACTTTCTCTGGCACTTGGTCAGGCATCGTGGCGGCTTTGGTACCTGTGCGCACCGAGTATTTGAAGGTGTGGATGTGGCTGAATCCGATTTCGCGGGCAAAGTCGCAGCTTTCCTTGAAGGTCTGCTCGGTCTCGCCTGGAAAACCGACGATGATGTCGGTGGTGAGGTTGAAGTCGGGGCGCGCGGCCTTGATGCGTTGGCACATGTCGCGGAATTGCGCCACAGTGTAGAAGCGGTGCATCCGTTTCAGCGTGTCGTCGGATCCGCTTTGTAGGCAGATATGCATGTGCGGTGCCATTTTCTCGTGTTGCAACAGGGCGAGGAAATGGTCGCTGAACTGGTCAGGCTCGATGGAGGAGACGCGCACGCGGAAGTCGCCGTCAATGTTGAGGATGTTCTCTACAAGTTGTTCAAAATGAGTGTTCTCGTATTGGTATCTGCCCATGTTGACACCTGTCAGCACGACCTCCTTGAAGCCGTGGTCAACGACTTCGCGCACATTATTATAGATGTCCTCGGCGGAACGGCTCGTCGAGCGGCCGCGCACCATCGGGATGATGCAGTAGGAGCAGAAGTTGTTGCAGCCGTCGTGGATTTTGATAAGGCTACGGGTGTGGAAGGTGTCGAAGGCGGGCTGGTAGCTGAACAGGTTGCGGTCGTAGCCCTCGGGGTCGCTGTGGCCGTTCTTGAAATGCTCGTCGATGATGTCGAAGAGCGCCGATTTGCGCTCATTGTCAATGACATAGTCGGCAATGCCCGATTGCAACAACTCTTCTTTCCTATGGTTGACCATGCACCCAGTCACGGCAATCAAGGCCTCGGGATGTTTCCTTCGGATCTGATGGATGGCCTGACGGCATTTCTGGTCACTCGTGTTGGTAACGGTGCAGGTGTTCACGATGTAGGCATCTGCTTCGCCATCGCTTTCGGCAATGTCGTAGCCCGCCGCCTTGAAGTGCGACGCCAAAGCGTCGGTTTCATACAGATTGACACGGCAACCTAGGGTTTTGAAGGCGATTTTTGTCATTTTTTCACTGTTGGTTAATGTTTTGCTGCATTTTTTTCAATCAAAATCGGCGAGTTATAACAATCCCGTCATGTAAACGGGCACAAGTGAGGTCTCTTTGTCCTTGCGAAGGTCTTTGGTGTAGACAAGGTAACGGTTGCCAATCCGCGAGGCGTGTTTTTTGCAGAACTCATCAAGCGAGCGGTGGGTGTTGTAGCCTTCAGACTTGACTTCAACAGGACAAATCTTGGCTCTACGAGACAAAAGGAAATCGACCTCATAAAGGTGCCTGTTCTCATCGGGAAAGGTGTAATAAAACAATTGGTTGCCAGCCGCGACGAGCATTTGTGCCACCATGTTTTCATACACATAACCCAGATTGGCCTTCAGGCTGTCGTTAAGCAGTTTTTGGTATATGACATTTTCAGTAAAATCTTTGTCCCAGAAGGCCAAAGTCACAAACAGACCCGTGTCGGCGATGAACATTTTGTAGGCTGAGCGGTTGGCGAACAAATCAAGCCCAACATTAGGGTCGTTGGCGTGATAGCACACATTCACCGTTTTGCTGTCTTGCATCATGAAAACGAGGTCGTCTAATTGTTCGGCGCGGGTCTTGTTGATGATCGTCGAGGGTTGGAAACGGTTGGCATTGCTGGTCAATTGCGAGGGTATTGCCATAAACAGGGCTGTTGCTTTTCCCGTCTTGTCAATTTTCTGGAAATCATTTCGATACAAACGAATGATGCCCCTTTTGACTTTATCGACTGCCGACAAGTCTTTGGTGTCGATGTATTTGCTCACCGCTTGAGGCATTCCTCCAACAAGCATGTAGAGGCGAAAGTCTCTCATCAGTTTGCGGTTGACGGCATCGCCAAATCCTCGCTTCTTTTGCCATGCTTCGTGCAACAAGTCCATAGTGCTTTCGTTACCCAATGCCCACAAAAACTCCTCGTAATCCAAAGGATACATCTCCAACATATCTTCTTCCGAAGGGATGATGATGCTTTCCACGTTCTTGTGGATGCTGATGAGCGATCCAGCCTCGATGTAGTCGTAGCGACCGTCTTCAACCAATGCTTTTATCGCTTGGCGTGCAACGGGATATTTTTGCACCTCGTCAAAGATGATGGCCGTTTCCCGCTCATAAAGCGTGATGCCTTTGAGCAGTCGCAAACGGTTGAAAAAGAGGTTCATGTCCGACAAGTCCTCGAATAAAGCCTTTTCATCTTTTGACGCTTTTGAAAAGTCAAACAGGGCAAACGACTTGTATTCGTTTTGTGCAAACTGACGGACAAGTGTTGATTTGCCTACGCGCCTTGCTCCCTCAATCAAAAGTGCGGTTTCGCCTTGCGACTCTTGCTTCCATTGCAGCATTTTTTGGTATGCTTTTCGCCTAAAAATGTGTCCTGACATTTCGTTTTCTTTTAATTTGCTGCAAAATTAATGTAAATCTATGCAATATAATTCAAAAAAAAAATGTTCCCTGAGCGCAATTTTCAAATCGTTGAATGTTCCCTGAGCGCAAATTTTGCCAAACTTGTTTTGTCTAACCTCTATACCAACTCTCCCTCAATCGACAGCGGCGAAGCCGATGTCACTTTCACGTTTACGATTTGCCCGATGAGGCTGGTGTCGGTCGAGGCGAAGCGGATGACGATCTTGCCTTCGGTGTGGCCGGTCAGGTAGCCGCTCTTGCGGTCTTCGGTCTCCACCAGCATTTTCACGGTCTTGCCAATGAGGTTTTGGTTATAGACGAGGCTGTGCTTCATCAGCTCCTCGGTGAGGCGGTGGTAACGCTCGCGTTTCACCTCCTTGGGCACATCGTCTTCCCATTGCGAGGCCACGGCGCCAGGGCGCACGCTGTATTGCGCGATGAACGCCATGTTGTACTTGAAGTCCTCCATCGCCTTGCGTGTGTTCTCGAACTCTTCCTCGGTCTCGTGCGTGAAGCCCACGATGATGTCGGTGAAGATGGTGGCGGTGGGCAGTTTCTCGCGGATGGTCTCGATGATGTGGCGGTAAGTGGCCAGGTCGTGGTGGCGGTTCATGCGTTGCAGCATGTTCTCGTCGCCACTCTGGATGGGGATGTGAATCTGTTTGCCGAGGCAGTCGTATTGCGCCATCACCTCGATGACGTCGTCCTTCATGTCACGGGGGTGCGGCGCAGTGTAATACACCCAAAACTCCTTTCCTGAGGCCTTGCCAAACTCGCCAATGCGACGCAAAAGCTCCGTAAAATCAATCTCTTCGCCTTTCTTGTCGAGGCCGTAGGAATTGACGTTCTGTCCCAGCAGGGTGATGCTCTTGTAGCCTTTTTCGACCAGATTTTTCAGTTCGTCAAGGATTTCACTCGAAGGCCTCGAAACTTCGCGGCCACGGGTGTAAGGCACAGCGCAGTAGGTACAGAACTTGTTGCAGCCGTTTTGAATCGGGATAAACGCTTCAAAAGTAGAGGTTTGCGTTGGCTTGATGGACCAAAACCGGTCCATGTTGGCCGACGGGTTGATTTTGTCGTCCTTGTGGAACAAAGGTGCCAAAGGCTTTACAACAGGCTGAATGTCAATTTCTTCTCCGTATTGCAGCGAGGCGGGCGTGACGATGCCGTATTGCCGAATCATGTCGGGCAGCTTGGGCAGGTCGTTCATCGGGAAGACGAGGTCGAAAAGCTTGAGGAAACGCAAGCGGTCGGCGGGCAGCACGCAGCCCGAAACGAAGGTAATGACGTTCTGGCGGTGCTTCATCGCGTTCCATTTCTCGATGCGGCCATACACCTTGTCGATGCCTTTTTGGCGCACCGAGCAGGCGATGATGCCGAGGATGGTGGCTTCCTCTTCGATGTCGGTCTCAATGAAACCCATGCCTCGCAGCACCGTGCGGACGCGCTCGGTGTCGCTGAGGTTCATCTGGCAGCCTAGGGGGAGGAGATAGTATTTCATTCAGTTATCAGTTTGCAGTTGTTCAGTTTGCAGTTATCAGTTGTTCAGTTGTCGGTTGTACGGCTGTCGCAATGCGGCAGCTGTACTTATTTGTACAGTGTCGGGGTGCTGCCCTAGGTCGCGATTACTATAATGTCGCCCTTCGGGCGAGGTGTCGGTCTTTTGCGGGGATCGAAATCCCCGATGTGATAGGGACACCCTTTGACCTCGTCGAATCTTCGATTCCAGGGCTTTGGAATTGGACTGCAAAAATACGAATATTTGTTCAGCCGTAAATCAAATTGACGATGTCCCGAAGGATTTCGTTACCCTCATCATAAGTGGGAGCATTTTTCGTGCTGCAACCTTTCAACAGTTTTTCCGCTTGTGCAATGATTTCAGTATCAAGGCAGTCTGAGGCAATTTGAACGCTGGTGATGATGGATTTCGCCTCGTCCACCTTCAGGGAAATTTCCACGCCGCCCCAGACAAATTGGGCTTTCTTGCTGGTCTCGAAATGTTCCCAACGACCGAAAAGGAAATCGTGGGACGAAATCTCCGATGTGATGGCCTGCACCTCGGGCATAATAATTAAGGTGTCGAAATCAATCACGGTGGCTTGGCCGCCGTAAACCTTTTCAAACGACTGAACCAGTGGCTGTTTGATGTTCTCCGAGGTGAGCTCGGGCGCGACTTCGCTCAAATTGATGACGCGACTAGCTACGCTCTTCACTCCGTTTTTCATCAGCTTGGCCTTGTTGACGATGAGGTAACGCTGCATCTTCTCGCCATCGGTCTTGATGAGCAGGGTGCCGTGGTGCAGGTCGTTGCGTTGGCCTTTCGCGAAGGCGTTGCCCGAGAATTTGCGTCCTTCGTAGGTGAGGTCGTTGCGTCCCGACATTTCAGTGTGCAAGCCGTATTTGAGCAAGGCCTCTTGTATGACGGACATCTGTTTCTTCAAATCGTAGAGCGACTTGTCGGCGACGAACGAGAAGTTGATGTTGCCCAAATCGTGATAGACGGCGCCGCCACCCGTGCCGCGTCGCATCAGGTGGCCGCCTTCGCTGAGGAGCAGTTGCACATTGCATTCAGAGTAAGGGTTTTGGTGGTAGCCGATGACCACGGTCTGCTGGTTTTTCCAAAGATAAAGCGTAACGGTGTTTTCTTCCTGGTTATCAGTGAGATATTGCTCAACGGCGCGGTTGAGGTAAGGATTGTACTGGTTGCTGATGACGACTTGTAGTTTCATACAATGGAATGGTTTAGTAGATTTTAAGGTTATCATATTTCGGCCCCAACAGCGCGTTGTCGGAATAGACGTGCAGGCTGTGCCCCGTTTCGCTGAGGCAGGTGAGACGATGGATATGGTTGGTGAATTTTCCGGCGTCACCGATGGCGTAAAGTCCCATTTGATGGTCAATGTTCAGGGTGTCGACTAATTTCAGTCCATCCTTGAAAGGCTCGAAGATTTCCACTTGGAAGCAGCCGTCGGCAAAAGTGTAGCCAGCGTATTGCGGGTGCGAATGAATGGAGGTGCGATTACCTTTTTGCCAAGCCATCACTATGGCTTCCCAGCCGCTCTCGTCGCGTCCGATGTGGTTGCGCGAATAGCCGTTGCCCACATAGTTGTTGAACTTGGTCAATGGGACTCGTTTCACATAGTCTAAAACATAATCTCGGATTTTGTCGCCCATTTCGGTGTTGATTTCGCTGGCATTGACGATGGGCATCAAGCCTTCCATGAAGTTCTCGTAACCCGGAACAATCGTAATCTGTTTCGGATAATCGTCTTGGATTTGTGACATAGTAGTTGTGTTTTTTGTTAGGATGATAGAATTGTAAATTAACGTACTATCACAACGAACGGACTAATTGTTTATTGTACGAATGCGTTTTTTTATTGTGTTTTTGGTGGGATTTGGGTAAAAACAAAAACCCTAACTCTGATTTTCAACGAGTTAGGGTTTGCTTTTGTAGTCTCTCCGGGATTTGAACCCGAGTTACCAGGATGAAAACCTGACGTCCTGACCAGACTAGACGAAGAGACCACTTCGTGTCGTTTTGACGGTGCAAAAGTAGACAAAATTTCGATACCTACAATGTTTTCTGTGAGAAATTTATCAACTTTTTTGTAATGAATTGATTTCTAAATAGATAAAAATGTATGATTATTCAACGATAAGGGAAAATTGGAACAATTTGTTGCGCAATTGCTCAATCGGGGCGGTGTAAACGAAGGCTTCGTTCTTCACGATGTCGAGGATACCATAGCTCATTTTGACCTCAATGCCCATCTTGAACCATTGGTTGTAGATGTCGAAACCGGCGCCCAGCTCGCCAGCCACATCAAAGCGTTTGGTGACCAGGTTGTTGATGAATTCTTCGCCATTGATGCTGTCTTTGTTGTCTTTCTGTGAGGCCAAGTCCAGTTTGGGGTTGACTCCACCGAAGACGTAGGCTCCGATGTTGTTGTAGCGTTTCGAGCGATACTTGATGTTGAGTGGGAATTCGACGAAGGTGGTGCCGATGGATTTCGTGAACGATTTCATTTCGATGTTGCCGTCTTTGCCTTTGATGGCAAGGTCGTATTGCATACGGCGTTCGCTGAAGCTCAGCGAAGGGATGAAGCGTAAGTCGAAATAACGGCCAAGACGTTTGCTGCCGATGATACCGACGGTGAATCCTGGCGTTTGTCGCGTTTCCATGTTGTACACGTATATGCATTCCGTGTTGGGTACGCTATACTGGCCATTGGGCCATGAATCCGCAGGCAGGGCGATGTTTTGGTAGTTTTCGACCGTCTTCACGGTATACATCATTTGGTTGTAGGCAATCAGGAAGCCGAAATGATACGGCTCTTGCTCGTATTTTGGCAGATAGTGAACCACCCTTCTTTGGGCTTGTGCAGGAATGACGGTTGCTGAAAGCAACAGCGTGACAACCAATATTTTAAAAGCTTTTTTCAAGATAATGCGGTGTTGTTGATGTCCTTAAAACGCGTTTCTGTCGTTTTTATTGCGGCAAAACAGTGTGCAAAAATAGGAAATTTTGGAATTTGTTTATGCTTTGATGGCGCAATAGAGCATGGCGATGCCAAAACTCAACGTCTGAGTCTTGCATTTTAGAAGGCCATGTCTGGCCAGCATTTGTTGGAATGCATTGGGCTTGGGGAAACGCTCCACGGATTCGGGGAGATAAGTGTAGGCACCCGCGTCTTTTGAGACCATTCGCCCAATTCTTGGAAGTATATGCTTGAAATAGCATCGATAAACTTGTTTCACTGGAAATTTTCTGGGCATGGAAAACTCAAGGATGCAAATCTTGCCATTTGGCTTTGTGACGCGGCTGATTTCCGAAAGGCCTTTCCCTAAATCCTCGAAATTTCGGATGCCGAAAGCGCAGGTAACGGCATCAAAAGTGTCGTTTTCAAAGGGCAAGGCTGCTGCGTCACCATCTTGTATTATAACCTGATTCCCAATGTTTTGTTTCTTGATTTTTTCTTTGCCGATAGCCAGCATCTTTTCCGAAATGTCCATGCCGATGATTTGGGCTTGGGGATTTTGTTTTGCGAGCAAAACGGCCAAGTCGCCAGTGCCCGTGGCGAGGTCTAAGATGAGTTTTGGACTTTGCCTTGATGCTTCACGGGCGGTTTTTCGTCGCCATACCTTATCTATATTGAACGACAGAAGGTGGTTGAGTCGGTCGTAATTCGGCGAGATGCAATCGAACATCGTTGCAATGGGGGAGGTGCTCATCATAAGTATGGGCTTAGTTTTTCCATGATTTGCTCTGGCGCAATGCTGGTCATGCAGGCGTAATCGCCTCTAAGACATGGCTTGTTGCCATATGCCGAGCAGGGACGGCAGGGCAACTCGATTTGGACGCAGTCTCCCATTTTTTGGTTCCAGCCCAAAAAGCCAGCAAAGGGATGCGTCCCGCCCCAAACGGAAACCACGCGCGTGCCGACCAACGAAGCCAAATGCATGTTGGCGGAGTCCATCGAAAGCATCACGTCGAGTTGGTCCATCAAGGCAAGTTCGCCCGCCAGACCTTGTTGGCTTTGGGCGGATTGAACATTCGGATATTTCGCGCAAAGCTCCGCAATGCGTTTTTTCTCTTCCGTGCCGCCGCCAAATAAAAACAAGGTGGTGTTTTTCCTTTCGCACAAAGCCTTGATGACTTCTTCCATTTTCGCCATAGGATAAACCTTGGCCTCGTGTTTTGCGAAGGGCGCAATGCCAATCCAAGTCTCATTGTTCGCTTTTTGCGTCTCGCAAAAAGAAGAATAATCAAGTTTTGTAAATGTCGGTTTTGTCGGGAAGCCCAATTGTTCCAAAGCTTTAGCGTATCGCTCAAACGATGTGGCTTGCTGGACGAAGACCTTGTTTTTCTGTCGCGTCAGGGCCTTTTTCCCTTTGCGCCCTTTGTCGATTTTGGCGACTTTTTTTTCGAACAAACGACAAATGAATCGCAGCCATTGTGTGCGCAAAACATCGTGGAGATCAGCGATATAATCAAATTCTCTGAAATGGATGTCGCGCAGCAAGTGATTCAAGCCGCGCAATCCTTTGTGCCGACCCTTCAGGTCGGCGGCGACGAAATGCACATTTTTCGGCAGCCTTTCAAAAAGCGGTCTCGCCATCTCTCGGCTGAGCATGGTAATCTCCAAGTCAGGATATTGCGTGGCCAAGTCATTGACCACGGGCACGGTCATGGCGATGTCGCCGAGGGCGGAAAACCGTATGACGAGGATTTTTTTCAAGGCTGTTTCTGCCCGTAAAGCACGGGGTTCAGGTTCGGGTCGTTGTACATCTTCATCTGCTTGTAGACCTTCATCACCTTTTCGCCGTTTTTGTAGGCTTCCATCAACTGGTCGATGGCGGTGCAGAGGTCGGTGTTCTGCTCTTGCAAGACGCGCAGCTTTTCCTCACATTTCGCCTTTTGTTCCTCGCTGATGTCGGTCCGTTCCGCTTCAATCTTCATGTGGTAAATCTTGAGTTGCAGGATGGAAAGGCGGTCAATAGCCCAGGCGGGACTCTCCGTGTTGAGCGTGGCATCGGCCTTGGGCTCAACGCGTTGGAAAAGCAACTGATAATAGTAATCAATCATTTCCACCAAGTCGGTGCGGTTTTGGTTCGACTTGTCGATGCGGCGTTTCAGGGCCAAAGCCTCCACGGGGTCGATATTCGGGTCGCGGATGAGGTCTTCTAAGTGCCACTGCACGGTGTCGATCCACACCTTATTATATAGGTACCATTCGATGGTCTTTTCCTCGTAGGGATTATGGCACGGATGATCCACGTCGTCGAATTGGTGGTAGTCGGCGATGGCTTGGTTGAAGATGGGGAGGATGGGCTCGGTCGAAAGGATGATCATGGATGTTGATTGTTGGTTGTTGAATCGTTGAATTGTTGACTGCGAGACTTTTTCAGCCGCTTTGCGTCATTGCGAGGAGGAACGACGAAGCAATCCAGATAAAGCTTTTGTCTGGACTGCTTCGTTCCTCGCAGTGACGACACGGCTTCTCTAGTGTCTTTTAGTGCAATTTTGCCAATGCCGCCTTGATGCGCTTCACGGCTTCGATGAGTTTGTCCTCGGAGGTGGCGTACGACAGGCGGATGCAGTCGTCATTGCCGAAAGCGTTGCCGGCCACGCAAGCCACGTGGGCGTTGTAGAGCAGCCACATGCATAGGTCGTCGCTGCCCTTGATGGTGGTCTCACCGTCGGTCTTGCCGTAGTACGACTTCACCTCGGGGAACACATAGAAGGCACCGGCGGGTGTGTTGCACTTCACGTCAGGGATTTCGTTGAGCAGGCGCACGAAAGTGTCGCGGCGGTGACGGAAGGCGGCCAGCATGTCCTGGATTTCCTTCGAGTTCTCGGGGCAGAGTTCCATGGCTTTCACGGCGGCGGCTTGCGCGATGGTGCAGATGCCGGAGGTGATTTGGCCTTGGATCTTGTTGGTGGCCTTGATGATGGCTTGTGGCGCAGCGATGTAGCCGATGCGCCAGCCCGTCATGGCATAGCCTTTGGCCACGCCGTTGACGAGGGCGAGACGGCCCTTCAGGAACTCGAACTGGCCCATGCTCTCGTGCTTCTGTTCGTATTGGATGAACTCGTAGATTTCGTCGGAGATGACGAAGATGTTCGGGTATTTCTTCAGCACCTCGGCGATGGCAGTCAGTTCGGCTTTGGTGAAGACGCTGCCGCTGGGATTGCAAGGCGTGTTGAGCATCAGGGCCTTGGTCTTGGGCGTGATGGCAGCCTCAAGTTGCTCGGCCGTGATCTTGAAGTCGTGGGCGATGTCGCTCTTGACGATGACGGGCACGCCGCCGCTCAGCTTCACCATCTCGGGGTAGGAGACCCAGAACGGAGCGGGAATGATGACCTCGTCGCCGTCGTTGAGGATGGCCATGAGGACGTTGTTGATGGCTTGCTTGGCACCGTTCGAGACGAGGATGTCGGTCTCTTTGTAGTCGAGGCCGTTGTCGCGTTTCAGCTTGTTGGCGATGGCCTTGCGCAGTGCGGGCGTACCGGGTACGGGCGGATAGTGCGTGTCGTTGTTGTTGATGGCGTCGATGCCGGCTTGTTTGGCCGATTCGGGCGTGTTGAAGTCGGGTTCGCCGATGCTCAGGCTGATAACGTCGATGCCTTGTGCTTTCAACTCGCGGCTCTTGTTGGTCATGGCCAAGGTGGCCGATTCAGCCATGTTCAAAACTCTGTTGGAAAGGATGATTTCGCTCATGATATGTTTAATTGTTGTTTGTTTAATTGTTGTTGTAGAGACGCAAAATTTTGCGTCTCTACAAATGAAAGGGCAAAGGTAGCCCTTTTTTCGATTGGGTGGGCAGAAAGGAGGTAAAATTTGAGTGTTGAGGAAAAAACATTACAAAACTCTCAGCGACTCTGGGCTTCCGCTTCTGTCCGTAAATCATCTAATATTTTGCCCTTGTAGCGTCAAGATATATACATAACCTTGTTTTGAATCATCTTGCATGGTCGCTTGTTTTTTTATTGGCAATAAAAGTACAAAATTTTTCTTTTCCAGCCAATTCCACTCATCTTTTTGTCTGTTTTTGCGCCTCGTACTGCCAAAATATGCAAGAATCGCAAAATGTTTGTCGGTTCAACATCAATAAAACGAAGTGCTCCAATTCCGCTTTTTCTTCGATATGATGGCTAAATCCCCTAATTTTTTCGAGTTTTAGCCATAATATCGTGATTTGATGGCTAAATCGATGAAAATTTCATGGTTTTAGCCGCTATATAAGCGAGTTTTTGTATTTTTGCACCAAGAAATCGAACGGGTTATGCAGGATAAAATCATCGGACGGGAAGAAGAAATCAAACTTCTGAACAAATATGCCTCTTCGGGCAAAGCGGAATTCGTGGCCTTATACGGTCGCCGCCGCGTGGGAAAAACCTTCCTTGTCAACCAAGTGTTTAAGGACAGGCTGACGTTCTCTATGACTGGCATCATGGATGGCGACCGAAACGCACAACTCCATGCTTTCGCCGATGCTTTGGACTTGTGCGGACAGCCCGTCAAGAAACTCCCAAAGAACTGGTACGATGCCTTCCAAAAGCTTCGCCATTTCCTGGCCGAAAAAATAGCAAACGGCAAGGAATGTGTCGTATTCATTGACGAATTGCCTTGCTTCGAGACCCGTAAGTCAAACTTTGTCAATGCCTTGGGCTATTTTTGGAACAGTTGGGCTTCGTTGCACGACAACCTGCTGCTCATCGTTTGCGGTTCGGCCACCTCATGGATGATGAAAAACGTCATCGACAACCACGGTGGACTGCATGACCGCATTACCCACGAAATGCACCTCAAGGAATTCAGCCTCCGTGAGACGGAAGAATACCTTGTTTCATACGATTTTCCTTGGGATAGGACGATGATATTGCAAACCTATATGGTCATGGGCGGCATACCTTATTATTTGAGTCTGCTTGACCCCGCCGAAAGCCTTGCGCAAAACATCGACAGGCTGTATTTCCAAGCCAATGGCGAGATGCGCCGCGAGTTCCAAAGGCTTTATAAAACGCTGTTTTCCAGTCCAGAACCGTACATTGCTATCGTTGAGGCTTTGTTTGAGAAAAAGAAAGGCCTGACACGAGACGAGATTGCAGCAGCCGTTGACATTAGTGCCAATGGGAACCTAACCAAGATGCTGCAAAACCTTGTCGATTGCGACATCATCCGTTTCTACCGCGTGAAAAACAAGACCATTGGCTCTCGCAATGGCCTTTACCAACTGCTTGATTTCTATTCCCTTTTTTACCTTCAGTTTATGAAGAGCCGTACCACCAACGAGCATTTCTGGACTCAAAGCCTGAACACACCGGCCATCAACACTTGGATGGGATTGGCGTTTGAACGCATTTGCCTGACGCACATTCCGCAAATCATGCAGGCGTTGCGCATCGGAGGCATCAAGTCGGAATACTACTCATGGCGCGGCATTGACCCCGAAACACAGCAGCAGGCACAAATCGACCTCATCATCGAACGTGCCGACCGCATGATCAACCTTTGCGAAGCGAAATACAGCGAGAAGCCTTATCTGCTCGACAAAGAAGAATATGGGAAATACACCGACCGTTTGAACTTGTTCAAGCAACACACTGGCTTTTCGGGTGGCATTGTCCCCACTTTCATCACAGCCAACGGCTTGCAACGCAATGCCTATTCGGAACATATCATTGCGCAACTCACGATGGATGATTTGTTTGAAGGGTAGGAGGTCGGTTGTTGCGCATCAGCAAAATTTCCCTACCTTTGCGCCTAAAATCCAAACCAATGAATGCAATCATGGTTTATTCACTCATGGGTGCAGGTCGTCTGATGATGGTCGTCGCGGTGATGATGCTGATGCGACTCTCGAAAATGAAAGACGCCGAACTCCGCAATGGCAACAAAATGGAACTGAAGGTGCAGGTCTTGAAAACCATCATGCCGCTTAAGGTGTAGGTTTATGAGCGTTTTCTGCTTTATTTGGAGCGCGTGCAGCTGCCTCAATTGGTGAAGTGCGTCTTATGTGCCAGGCATGGAAAAAGGCGCGTTCCATTTGCATCTTTTGCAAAATGTGCGCGAGGAATTTGAGCACAATTTCGCCCAACAGTTGTATGTCGCCAATTCCACATGGAATGCTGTGGTGAATGCCAAGGAAGAGCTTGTCAATCAAATCAATACGACTTTTGAGCAACTGAAGGACGAGGAGGATGTCTCCATTATCGCCCAAAGTCTCGTTGCCTTGCCCAATCCCATGGTGGAGCAGGCGGTCGCTGTCTTGAAGCGCGATTTTGAGCGACTGTTATAGGACACGAGACTTCGGGACGCGAGACATGGTGCTGTCCCGTAGTCCCGTGTCCCGCAGTCTCGAGTCTTTGGAATGGCAAAGGTAGCCTTTTTTCGATTGGGTCTTCATAAAGTGGGGAAAAATTGAGGCTTTTCTTTGAAGTTTGATTTGTGAAGTGAAATAAGTCTGAATCTATACAAAACTTGAAGATTTATGCGTTAATAGAGTAGTGAAATACATGATTATGGAAAAGTTAGAGGGCGAACATAGTTTTGTGGAAATGATAGAATATTATGAATCAATAATTTATAGTATTTGTTGGAAATTTGCTATGGGTAATCCCGATTTGGCCAAGGACTTATACCAAGAAATAGTCCTTCGACTTTGGAAAGGCTACGAAAAACATCACTTTGAAAACAAAGATGCTAATTGGGTGTGTCGAGTTTCGATAAATACTGCAATTTCTTGTTACAGAGAGAAAAAGAGGCGTCCTCTGTTGCTTGAATTGGATTCAGCAACCGAACTTTCGATTTCACAACAAGAGGAAGATGATTCAATGCTCAAAGAGTTGTACGAATTGATTGAACTATTATCTCCGATAGAAAAGTCAATTATTTATTTGTATTTGGATAAGAATAGTTATAAAGAGATTGGTGAGATTATAGGAATAAGTCCCACTAACGTTGGTACAAGAATTCAACGTATCAAGCAAAAACTAAGGAGATTGCATGAGGAGCGAATTGGATATAAAAAAAGGGTATGATCATAAAGCATCATACCCTTATTCTTCGGAATTTTATTCGTATTTTACTCCAATTCCAGAAACCGACGGCCACCAAAATTTGGATGAAAACTGAATATTGATGATGGCATCGTAACCTTCATCTTCGGCTTTTCTCTCTAATTTTCTCAGCAACGTTTCTGGCGAATGAAAAATACTGCCGTCTGCTTCCAGGAAAGCGACTTCTTTGAAATGCTTGGATGGCCTTTCTGCGAAGAATAGGTCTACCTTGGTTTGGTCAGGAGTTTGCTTCTTTGCAATTTGCGTTGTGGCACAGCTTGTACAAAAAAACAATACACATGCAAACACGAAAAATCTAATTTGGTATTTCATGATTTTTTCCCTTTTTTCTTTGATTATTCACAAGCCCCAAATGTAATCATAGCTATTGCCATGACTGTATCGTATACTCGCTTTTCTTTGGAAGCACATCTCCAAGGAGTGAGTTTACAATTTATGATTGACCAGGTGGCTACACCAATAAGCACTGCAATGGCGATAAGTTTCCAAACTGCAATGTTTTTTTCTGCGCCGCGACTTTCAGTTTTTCTCACCTTAGCTAATTCCACCAATTGGTTCTCCATGAACTGCAGTAGGTTTTGTTCAATGCAATCATTTGAGAGAGAGTCGATCGTCTTAGTAAGGGTTTCGCCTATTTAAGGGCATAAAAAAGAAAAATTCAAAATCAAAATGAAAAGATGTTGAAAATTAAGTACATGCGTTGCGGCTGAAAAAAATGAAAAGTACAAAAAGGTTATATTTGCTTTAATTTCAATTTAATTTTGGGGTCTGTGATGGGGGTAAAATGCGGGCGTGGATTATGTTTGAGTCAGAATACGTTTAATTTTGAGGCCCAAATCTGCCGAAACGCCTTGGTTTTATAAGCGTTTAGACCATTTTCCCGACCCCACGAAAATGATGCCTGAAACGCCCTTTAACCACCCATTAACGACCTTTGAAACGGCCCGCCGGAACTCCCCTCCGACGGGCCGCTTTTTTTTGCCCGTTTTTCGGCTAAAATGCCGAGTTAAGCGCAAGTTAGGCGCAAAAGTAGGCGCAAAACACTAACATTGAACCACCCTTGACGGACGAAAAAAAGCCAAAAACGGCAGTTTTGCCCGAATTACCCTACCCGATATTCCATAATTGCACGGGGGATGCTTCCAAAATAAAAAATAGGTAAATAATTGAAAAACAATGAAATAAGGCTCAAATATGCAGAAAAACCGTTTTTTGCTGTTTTTTGGGCATCTAACTACCATATAATAGAGGTAACATCGTTGCATTCCAAGTCTTCAATCGTGCATCCAAGGGCTTTTGCTTCAAGTTCAACATGCTTGATAAAAGCATCCAATTCCTCGCCGTAGCCCATTGACATGAGCAAGTGCGGTATGGAGCGGAACCGTGTCTTGTTCGGTTTCATGGAAAAATAACGCTGAACCAAGTCCTGATGTATCAGATACACATACTTTGTGGAAACGTCTATTCGGCGATTTATGAACTGCTCGATGGAAGCGGCTCCTTTTGGGTCGAACTCGTGGAGAGCTTTGCGAGTCCAGTATTCGATTAGTATCAAGTTACTTTGATCCAGTTCGTCAGTGTCCACCATTCCGGCATTGTATCTCAAAGCGGATATGGTGTACAAAAGCGTAATCCAATCCAGACGGAATCCATAATATGTGGTATTTACATCGACTCCATTATTGACGTTGCTATCAATAAGCAACTCTTGTTGGAATGCATGTTGCACATTATATCTAACAATCTCAAGTAATTGCTCATTTCTTGCGCATGTGCTTTCATCTGTTCTCAACGGATGTGACAACTTTTTATGGTATCACGCAGACATTCCAGATCGTTGCAGTCGCCCCAAAACTCGGCTCCTGTTCCTTTGGGTGTGGGTTTGGCGAATAACATGGTTTATACCTTTCCTTGTTTGATTATGGTTAATAGACTCTCTATTTGCTTGTCTTTTTCAATCAACGTCCTACTCAAGATGCCGATCAGTGACTTGATATTTTCGCTGGCTTCGGCCATCATTGGATTGTTTTCATTATCTTTGCATTGGTTTTCAGCGGATTGCGAACTTTGCAACGATGGCAAAACAAGTTGGTCTTGTACTTTTGGTTTCAGCATTTCGCCTTCGCCTGTAACAAGCCATATTACCGAAACCTCGGGGTAAATGGCGATAAATTTCGCCAAAACATCTTCGGTAATACCAGTATTGGCCTCTAATGTACCCCTTGAAACACCGATTTTTGTATAAAACTCTCGTTTGCTAATGCCCAAATTATCAGCAAATTGCAAAATTCTTTGCTTGATTGGCGAAATTTTTTGCTCTTTTTTATCCATAATGGCGAAATGTTTTGTAATTTTGCAACGTCTTTCAAGTCGAAAGGCGCGACAAATATACGGAAAAAAAATGACGAAGAAAAAGATTGTCACGGAATACGGAGACGTGAAGCACCTACAGGAGGTGTTCGGCTTCAGGAACTCGACCTCGGTGAGGTCGGCACTGAACTACAAGACCAACTCGGCACTGGCGAAGCGGATAAGGACTTACGCGGTGAAGACAATGGGAAGGAAAGTTATGGAATACTAACCACTAAAAATAATAAAGAAATGGAACAAAAAGCAAACGAAAAAGAAATGATGCGCGATGCTGTCGTGCAACTGATTCAGAAAAAACTGAAGGAAATGGACAAATACGTAAAAAAGGCCAAAAAACTAGACAAAGCTACGTTCGGATGCATAAGTTACGGAACGGAGGTTGAATTGGGATGGTTGAGCTGCTTTGAGAAAGGATTAAAAAGCTTGATGGAGGACATCATCAAATTATAGGAAAGGAGAAGGCAATGAGAAAATTGACTTGTGCATCGGACAAAGCGCTGGCGGTGGCCTTCGGGCTGCTGGGACTTGGGTGCATCTACGGAGTGATCTTCAAGGGCGCATGGTGGCACATCGGGACGGCTGCGATCTGCGCGGCGATGGCCGTGGCACTGTGGAAGACCTCCATCGTTGACGAAAACGACATTGACTTGGAATAAAAGCGTCGGATGGTAAGCGGGATGGAACAGTCGGTAGTTCACCAGCCCCTGAAGCTGGAGGTCGCAGGTTCGAGCCCTGCTCCCGCAACAAAGCAATAAAACGAATACACCATGTACCAATACATCGACGGGAACTTAGCCATAAGCGTGAACGACTGGATGGAGGCGGGACTGACCTACGGGCAGTTCAGGATGGACAGCCAGCGGGGCTACCTTGAAATAGCCGACCGGCGGACTGGAGGCAACACGCTAATCTGGGTGAGCAGCATAAAACGGCCTGACAGGATGAGAGCAATAGAGGCGGCATTGGGCAAAGCCCACGTGGAGCAGTCGGACATCTACGAGGTGACGGTGAACACGGAGGCGCGGGCTTACTTCAGCCAATACGCGAAGCCGGACGGGACGCGCCTGGACGCGGCCACCGTGGAGCGTCTGACGATGAAGGCGAGCCTGTTTGACGCGATGCGCCGTGGCATGGAACGCCAGCAGGCGGCCAAGGCACGGGCGGGAAAGAAACTCAACAAGGGCGAATGGCTGAAGGAGATGCTTGCCTGGCAGACGCGCCAGTGCCTGAACACAGACGGCGCGGCCTACGGAGTGCGCCCCTACACCAACACACGAAGCCTTGAAAGGGCATTTAAGGCGTATTTAAGCGACGGCTATCAGTCGCTGATCAGCGGGAACGTGGGCGGCGACAATGCCCGCAAGGTGAGCCGCAAGGTGGAGAACCTGATATTGGCCCTTTGGCGCACGAACGACAAGCCGTTTGTGGCGAGGGTGCACGAACTTTACAACGAGTTTATCAGCGGGACGCGGGAACTGTACGACACCGAAACCGGCGAAGCCTACGACCCGAAGGAGACCGACAGCGAAGGCAGACCGATTTTCGTGGAGCTGAGCCAAGCCACCATCTGGAACTACCTGAAGGACGTGGTGAACACGACGGCGGTGTATGCCGACAGGAACGGCCACTTCGACTACCAGAACGCGCTGCGCCCGAAGCACCACCGCAAGGTGGGCCAATACTCGCTCTCGAAGATCTCGATGGACGACGTGGCCCTGAGCCGCAAGGCGAAGGTGGCGGGCGACTATGTGGAACCAGCCTACGACCCCATGCAGATCATCGCCGACGACCTGGCCGACATCGAGCGGCACAACAACGAACTGCACCCGCTCCAGAAGACCTATCCGGGCATGACGCGCAGGGACGTGCTGACGAAGCAGGTGAACCCCGACCTGAAGCCGATGGACATGGCCTACCTGATGCAGTGGATCGGCAACGTGACCGAGACGAGCATCCGCAACAACGACTGGTGCATGGTGGACTACACAGGCTTCGAGTTGAAGGACTTCGCAAGCCTGAACCGCCTGAAGCCGAACAACTATAGGGTGACGGCCTACTGGCTGCCGAAGGAGGACACGGGACGCGGGACTGCGGGACACGGGACTGCGGGACACGAGACCGTGGAGACGGTGTACCTGTACCAGGACGGGGTGTATATCGGCGAGGCCGAGAACCGCGAGAAATACGCCTACAACGAATGTGAGGCCGAGCGGACGGAGGCCGACAACGCCGCCATGCTGCACCAGCAGAAGAGGGTGGCGAAGTTCGACAAGTGGGTGAAGGAACGCAGGGCGGAACTCCCCAAGGTGGGCCACATGGACGCGGAACTGGCCGAGGCCATCAACACCACACCGCTGGAGGTTGTCCCGGAGGCAGAGCAGCCGCTTGGCTATGAGGAAGACGAATGGACTCCCCCTTGCCCCCTCTCAGAGGGGGAACTCGCCGAGGACTATGCAGCCTTGGCCATAAGCAGACTATAATCACACTAAAACAATACACCAATGATGACAAACGAAATGAAAAAGAAGGTGCTGGCGGCGTTGGCCGCAGCACGTGAGAACTTCGCGGGAAGCGACGCGAAGTTTGCCGTGAGCTTGGGAATCAACTCGGCGCAGTACAGCCGCATCAAGAACGGCGAGACGGAGCGCGTTTTGAGCGACCAGAACTGGATCAGCCTGGCGCGTCACCTCGGCGTGAACCTGACCAACGCCCCGGAATGGAAAACGGCGGCCACGCCCGTGTTCCAGTTCATCACGGCACAACTGGACATGTGCCAAAGCGCATCGATGAGCGCGATGATGTGCGACCTGAGCGACATCGGGAAGACCTACACGGTGCAGCACTACGCCAAGACGCACAAGAACGCGGTCTATATCGACTGCTCGCAAGTGAAGAGCAAGTCGAAACTAATCAGAACGATAGCCAAATCATTCGGGGTGGGCAGCACGGGACGCTTGACCGATGTCTATGAGGATTTGGTGTATTACCTCAAGACGCTGCCCAACCCTTTAATCATACTGGATGAGGCTGGCGACCTGCATTACGAGGCCTTCCTTGAAATCAAGGCATTGTGGAACGCCACGGACGGCATGTGCGGTTGGTACATGATGGGAGCCGACGGCCTGAAGGCGAAGGTGCAACGCGCCATCGACAACAAGAAGGTGGGCTATACGGAACTGTTCAGCCGGTTCGGGAAGCGTTACATGACGGTTATCCCGAATGAGGCCGAGGAACGGGTAAAGATAACGAATGCCACGGCTATGATGATCATCAAAGCCAACTGCAAAGAGGGAACCGACGCAAACGCGGTACTGCGCCGCACGATGGGCGAGGACAACATGCCAAGCCTACGCCGCATATACAAGGAACTGATGAAAGAGGCATGACCATGAAAAGGGCGTACAGCGTGAGCAACATACTGACGGCGAAGTTCCGCACACTGCCCTTCACGGGGCAGTGGCACGAGGCCGTGGGCGACCCGGAACTGACGGGGACGTGGGTGATCTACGGCCCCCCGAAGCACGGCAAGACCTCGTTTGCGATGATGCTGGCCAAATACCTGACAGGGTTCCGCCGCGTGGCCTACGACAGCGTGGAGGAAGGCAAGAGCCGGACGATACAGCTTGCGCTGGAACGGACGGGAATGATGGACTGCGGAGGGAAGTTCATACTGCTCGACAAGGAGGGCGTGGACGACCTGAAGGAACGCCTCGACAGGCACAAGAGCCCCGACGTGGTGGTGATTGACTCGGTGCAGTTCATGGAAATGAAGTTCAGCGAGTACAAGGAACTGAAGGCGCGGTACCCGCACAAGCTGTTCGTGTATGTGAGCCACGTGCAGGGCAACCTGCCGGAAGGCCACGTGGCGCGGCGCATCTGGAGGGACGCCAACGTGGCGTGGCGCGTGGAGGGCTTCAGGGCCTTCCCCGTGAGCCGCTACGGAGGCGGCAAGCATATCGACATCGACACGACAAAAGCAACCGAATATCACGGAATAGGACTTCAATAGTTTAGAGTTTAGGGTTTAGAGTTATGAAAACGAAGAAACAACTGATACGCGATTTCCACATCCTTCTGCACCGGCTGGGCATCAGCGACATCGGCAAGGAGGGCATCCTTGCGGGCTATGGCGTGGATAGCAGCACTGAACTGGACGTGCCGGAGCTGACGGAGATATGTCAGCGGCTGAAGAGGGAGTTGCCCTCCCCCGACCCCTCCCAGAAGGAGGGGAGCAGCCCGGCGGAGAAGGAGCAGCGGCGTCTGAGGGTGGCTATCGGGAAGCTGCTGGCCGCCCAAGGCAAGATAAAGGCCGATGGTTGGGGTATCGTGGAATGGAACCTGATAGCGGGCACGGCCTGCCGTGCCGCCAAGGTGAGCCGTATGGCCGACATCCCCGCCAGCAAGTGCCGTGGGCTGATCTACGAGTTCAACAAGCAGCGGGAAGGGATTGAAAGAGCAAAGGAATATACCATCAATAATCAATAATTAACCAACACTTAAACATCAATTAAAATGAAAGTACAAATCGAAATCCCAAAGAGGGTAATGAACATCGCCATTGCCCAACTCAGCATGAATGCCAAAGATGAGAACGACTCGAAAATGATAGACCAGGCGGTGGAGCGTTGCAACAAAGAAGTCACCAATCTTGACCTTGACGAATTGGACGAAGACTTAACACTTCGCGCCGCCATCGCCTTTGCTGCCATCGTCCAACAAGGCAATAATATCGAAAACGAATTCAAAGAGCAATGAAAACACCTGGACACAAAATCAAGTGCGTGATTTGCGGCGGCACCTTTGAGGAATACGGCAACAATGCGAGGCCAGTGGCAAAAGGTGTGTGTTGCGACACTTGCAACGCTACGAAGGTCATTCCAGAAAGGCTGAAAAGGCTGAGGATGGCATTTCAATCAAACCAATAATAATCACTTAAACATCAATTAAAAATGGAAGAAAAATGTAAAAACTGTAATTGTTTTCACCAAGGCATTTCGAGAGAAGGCGGATATGCGCTTTTTGACCCTTTTGAACCTGGCTACTGCGAACGCCATCGAGTCAAAACGACTCATGAACAAAAATGTGACGATTTCATTCACAAAGTCATTTAATCACTGGATTGCTTCGTTCCTCTGAATCCCCCCTTGCCCCCTTTCAAAAGGGGGAGACGCGAAGCGGCGACAAGACAAACAACAATTAAACGATTAAACAACCAACAATTAAACAACACTAAAATGGCAACAAGACAGAAAAAGACCCTGATTCAGGGCATCACGGCCGAGCAGGCCAACGACGCTTTCGCCAACTATGCGAAGGCCGACGCACAAATCAACAAGATCAACGCGGACATCGAGCTGCAATGCGCCAAGATCCGCGAGAAACGCGCCGACGAACTGACGCGCCTCAGCGACGAGAAGGAGAAGGCCTTCGACACGCTGCAAGCCTACGCGGTGGAGAACCAGGCCGAGCTTTTCACCAAGAAGAAGAGCTTAGACATGACGCACGGCACCATCGGGTTCCGCACGGGCACTCCGAAGCTGAAGACCCTGAAGGGATTCACCTGGGCATCGGCCTTGAACTTGGTGAAGGAGTTCCTGCCTTCGTTCGTCCGCACGACGGAGGAAATCGCGAAGGACAAGCTGCTGGCCGACCGCGACGCCGAAGGCATGGGCGAGAAGATGGCGCAATGCGGCATCATGGTGACGCAGGACGAGACGTTCTTTGTTGAACCCAAGAAGGAAGTGGAGGGATAGGACATGATGGGACGGATTGGACAAAGAGGACACGGGATGCGGGACGTGGAATCCCCCCTGCCCCCCCTCTCAGAGGGGGAGAGGCTGAACCACGAGATCTGGGCAACGTGCCCGGTTTGCGGCTACGAGTACGACCGGCGCGTTTGGGGCGACACCTGCCCCGAATGCGCACGGGAAACGATGAGGCGGATAAAGGAAGGGGTAATGCGGGAGGCACAATGACAGTTGCAGAGATATACCAGGAAACCTTGGGGCTTGGGAAACGTGACAAGATTGACCTTGTGAACCGCATCCTTGCGAGCATAAAGGACACGGACAAGCCGACACCCGAACAGGACGACAACGTTCCCGCGATGCCGGTGTACGAGGGACTGACCGTCTTCGCCGAAATCTACCGGGCAAAGAAGGGCGTGACCTATACCACGGGCAAGTTCTCGGGTGCCGACTATAAGAACATGAAGGAACTGCTGTGGAAGATAGAGGAGCGCATCGTGGAGGGCGGCACCGTCATCGTGAACGATTCGCTGCGCACCGACAATCTCCGGGGCTTCCTTGAGGCGGTGTGCACGATGAAGAACCAGTGGTACTTCGAGAAGCGCTTCAACCCCTACGGGCTGAACCACGATTTCAACGACATCTACACTCAACTCGTAAACAACAGCGACTATGGAAGACGGAAAGCAGCTTTCGACTATCTCTAACCAAGCCGTGGCTGTGCAGACGCGGGAAAGCCTAAAGCACTGCCCCGTTGCCCTGCGCCTGTACAACCAGACCAGCGACGGCCTTCCGTTGGCCGCTGTAGCTGTTGTGGCCGCTGCCGACCGCTCGATCACCACGGCTGCCGACTCGGTGCGCAGCGCGGGACAGGTGAGCGTGACGCGCTTCGCCAAGGACTTCGACGAGCGGACGCTGGCAGCCTTGATCCTGACCCACCTGACGCTGGTGTAGGATATGCTGAACGTGGCCCGCCCGATGAAGCCAGAAGCGATGGCCATGCTCTCGAAGGAGGTGGCACAGATGCTACTGGCCGATGACATGACCATCAACCTTGCCGACATCCAGATTGTGGCCGACCGATTGGCCAACGGCGACGCAGGGCCGGTGTACGGCGGGCTGAACACACCGATGGTGATGAAGGCCTTCGCTGACTACATTGGCGAGAAAGGGAACGCCTTCGCCGACTGGCGCGAGCAGCAGGCCAAGGAGAGATACGGCAGCGGCCTTGGGCGGGAACGCACCAGAGCCGACTATGAGGATGCTGTGAAGGCCGGTGAACGGGTGAAACACCTGGCGGCGAGGGAGGCATACCAAAACGGAACACTAAAAAAGGACATCAAAAAATAACTACAATGGAAAAAGTAAGACAATACGAATCGAAGAGAATTGAAATCTGCCGCAACTGCGGCGGCACGGGACATGTGACCCCAAAGGTGGAAGGGAACTTCCTTTTGCGGCGGCTGCAATGCCCCGAAAGGCTGGTGCCTTGCGACGTGTGCGACGGCAGCGGGCGCGTGGAGAAGACCATCAACATCGCCATCACGGTGAAATCGTTTCAATAAAAAGGACGACCATGCGTGGGGACAACTACAGAAAAATGGTGCGGCTGGTGAAAGCTATAGTTGACGAGCATTACGAGCCGCACTCGCACCGAGGCTCGCAGATCGACATCTTCCGCCGCTACGTGGTGAAGGTGTACCCGATGAGCGCGGCCACCTTCCGCCGGATGATGAGCGAGGCCATCGCCGAGGACGGCTACATCGGCATGGGTGGCAATAGAACAATAAAAAAGACGCATCAGAGACGGCACATGGACGAGCTGCGGAACCAATTAAGCTTATTCGATTGAAACTCACCAAATTGTTATGAAAGAAAAGAAACCCCGTAGGAACAAATCTTACGGGGTTTCTGGTTTATTGAACTAATGAGAATCACTCGTCAACAAAGACGGTGCGGTAAGTGATGGCGTAAATTTCCGCCTGATTGTTGCCGAACAACTTGTGAACAGCAGTACGCATAAGTGGGCGAAAAGCACCATTGCCATCAAAACCGTTGAGGGATCGGTGGATGGTCCCGATAAGCCGGATGGTGTCGTAAGATTGGAACCTGTTGGGAACTTTGGAGGAAGACGGCACGAGGCGCAGGTTGGCCACGGTGACGGCGATGTCAGCCTCGGCACGTTGCGGGCCTGCCTTGACGGTGATGAAGTCCACCCGATCAATATCAATGAGGACGCAAGGCCACTTGACCGGCGGCTGTTCCATCTTGAGCTGATTCCAATCCTTGTCGATGTACTTCAACTCCGTGATGTTGTCAGCAAGTTGCTGCTGAATGGCGATGAGGATTTGTTCCATAGTAATGCTTATTTAAGTTTTTTAGTGATTTCGTCTTGAACGGCTTTGGTGAGTGCCTCGGCGAGCTTGGGATGGTCGCCGATGAACTGGCGGCGGGGCATCTGGAAGCCCTTGCCTCGCCCGGCACGAAGTCCTTCGTTGTGGACGGCAGAATAGGGCAAGTCGCTGAAAACGGTGACCTCAGCGTTGCCGACCTCGAACTGGATGCTACGGCGTAGGTTGCCTGTGTCGCCGGTGAGGATGCGGTGGTTGGCGGCGGCTTTCTTGCCTTTGCCCTTGGGCGGATTGGTGCGTCGTTTTACATTTGGCCATTGTTGGCCGAAGAAGCCCTCTTTATCGAAGTTCTCCTTAATGAAACGGACGGCGACCTGCCCAGCACGGCGCGGGGCATCGCGGTTGACGGCCTTAATGTAGCGTTTCACCAGTTTGGCCATGAAGGGCGTGAATTCGTTTTCTGTAGCCATTTTTTCTCCTTTTTTGTTGCGTTATCCAAAAGTTTTGTATTTTTGCGAGCGAAATGCCTTTGGAACTGATGGGTGTGTTGCCCTGTTCTGAGGGTGTTTTCATTTTATAAAGGACTCATTATATACAAAAGCAACTCTCCTGTCTCTCTATATTCAAAGATAGTAATCAGGAACGATTTGTTTCCTATATCAAGCCTTGATTTATGCGCACAACGCATTTTCTCTTTTAGTTTAAGTGCCTTTCCTGTATTATGCGAAAGGTCTATTGTTTCCGTTCCCAAGTAGTGGGCTTTAGGAAGATAATCTCCAATTCTCTCCAGTAACTCATTCCTCAGCCAATAGTCAGGACTTCCAAAATCATGTCTTGAACTTTCCCTTATTCCTATTTTATTCACTGTTACATCTCTTTGCTGCCCATTGATGGAGGCACTAACTCTTTTGTCGGTTGTCTTGGCGACTTCCATCATTATGTCACGATAAAACGAATGAACATCTGAATGGTCGTTTGCCTTCTTGACATACGAGCAGTTGTCGGTGAATATTTCGCCGGTCTTGGCGGGATTGCCTTCCAGCCCGTCGTGCTTGATGGTGGCCTCGGGATTGCCTTTTGTGACGGGTTCGTCGGTCTGTTCCCAATCGCACTTGCAATTCCAAAGGTTGCCTGGCTGGTTGGTGTTCCAGAACGGGTCGCCCTTCGCCCACACGCAGTTCCAGAACCGCATGTGCAACTCACGCGGTGTGGCACTCATCGATGGCAGCCAGATGATGTTGGGGAAGAGGCGTCGGTCGTCGTCGTTGTCCCAGCGGGCCCATTGCTTCGCTGTGCGGCTGCGGCTGACGGCGGTGTTGTATTCGGCGGCCTGCCAGCGGTTGAACCTATGGAGAACGCGGCGAGCGGAGTCGGCGTCGCCCCCGTTTTCGGCCAAGGCATCGCGCACCTGCGCCGTGGCGTGCCATGACTTGTAGGCCGCGAAACGGCTCACATTGGCCTGAAAGAGGTCGGCAAGGTCGGCGTTGCGCCCGTCGGCAAAGACGGCATCGATGGCCATACGGAGGTTGGAGGAATAGGCTTGGTAAAGGTCGGTTGAAACAGGGGCATCACTTGCAGCTATGGCCGCTATGACGGCATCTTCCTTGTCTTGGGCGGCAAGGGTGAACTTGCAAGCCTTTTGAAACTCGTTTAAGCACTGTTTAACCAACGTTACATCGGCGTTGAAATAAAGGCGGTCGAGAGGGTGGCACGGTTGGGGAGATTGTGGGCTCTTCGATGCCTCGGCTGCGTTCAGCAACCGAAGGCTCAGACACCCGCCTCCTACGGTGCCACCCGTCAGACGAAAAAACGGTTTTCGGCACTCAAGGACGTGTTGCCGAATTCCTTGTCCTCAACAGGTACACCGAATTTCTCCTCAATCCACTTGTTGTCCACCTCCTTGTAGGGGAGCAGTTCCTTGGTGATCTGCCAAAGGCGGTCGGTATCTTCAGTGGCAGAAAAACGGAAACGGCACTGTGTGGCAGGCAACCATCCGATGGCCGTGAAGGCAGGGATGACCGTGACATTCATATAGGTTTCGACCAGACGCTTATCGGCATCGACGAGGCGGTCGAGCAATTGGATGGCGGCCTGTTCCTTGGAATAGTTTCCGTTGGCCGTGTCCTGACCCATGATGGCCCCGGAAATCAGCAGGGAGTTCTCCTGATTGCAAAGCCGGATAAGGTTGGCATAGACATCGCCGTTGGTAGAGACACCTTGGGCGAACTGGAACTCCTCGGTGGTGTCGATGACGAAGGCGGCTGCGGCTCCCATCTCACGAAGCATGTTCTCGGCTTGTTCGAGCATTCGTGGGTCTTGGGTATTGGTCTTGACATAGCGGGGCGGTATGCCGTAGATTTCGCAAAGCTCGCTCCAGCAACTTTGGGCGAACTTCTTGAAAAGGACATGAGGGACGGTCTTGTTGATGAGGCCGAGGCCGCCGGAACAGAAGTCGAGAATCCAACGCTTATACTCACGGATTTCACGATAGGCGATTGAATAGTTGCCATAGGCATCGGGATAGAAAAGCCCGTTTACGGGGTCAATGTTGCGACGGGGCAGCACATACAACTTCTTTTCGCCTCCTTCGTCGGCAAACTCGATGACGTTGTAGCCAAACAATTCGGAATCGAGGATAGACTGGATGGTGTCGGGAACGAGACCAAGTGCGACGAGGTCGTTGGTGGCACGTTCATCAACCTTGCCATCTGTATCGACCATCTCGAATGGGGCGGCCACAGTGCGCTGCTGGCGATTGTTGATTTGCGAAGTGAGAAGGGCATCGTCGCTGACGGTGTCGAACAGGTCCTGCAAATGATAGAAACGAGGGTTTTTGGCACGCTGGGCGGCCTGACGTGCCAGGTTCCAGTCGGAGATGTCCTTGCGCGACTGGCTGACGCTTTTCGGGGATATCCTTGGTGATAGTGTCGGGGATTTGGCTTTCTTGTTCATAGTGATTGATGTGTTTTCATTCGTGATTGAATTTTGGACGGCTTATCATACGGAAGGGCTTGGAGGTGTCTGTTTCTTGCGATGGCGACACACCTCCTCCCTGCGGTGATGGCAATTCGCTAAGGACGAGACGGCTTTGGGCATGGTCACCCATGCCAGCGATTTTTTCAAGGGTGGAAATCGTAAGCTCGTAGCGTTCCTTCAGGCGGTCGTTGATGATGTCAACATTGGCAAGATCGCAGATGTTCCACGCCGCAATGCGCTTGCAAAGACGGACCACAAAGGCGTTGCGGTCGGTGCCGGTGGCATTGAAGATGGCGTCCACGTCGTAGATCTTCCATGCGGCGTATTGCTGCTGGGTGAGGCCGGCGGTCTCGCGTCGGGCGTTGGCGGCCTCGAAGTAGCCACGCACCTCGCTGACGGCGGCCATGATGCCGTCGGTGATGATGTCCTCGTCGTTGTCGGCGATCTGCATCATTTGGTACTCATAGAGTACGCTTTTCATTTCTTCAGTTTCGATGAACATTGTCTTGCTGTTTGGTGGTTCTGTTATTCAGTTAGTAGCGTCTCGACGGTCGCCCGATGGTGCTGAAACGGTTATTGCTGGCACGGCTTCGCTGTGAGAGCTTCCAGATGGCTGACTCAAGGGCATCAGGCGCATCATCATGAGCGCGACTGCCGCGCTCTATCATCAGGAGTTGTTCTTCGAGGACGGTCATGCCGGGCTGTTCGCGTTCCTTTTCATTGAACAGGACAAGCCCCCGCTCGAAAAGCGGCTGCATGGCCTCAATGCGGGCGAACTTGTCGCCCTTGGCGCGTTTGTCGCCGAGGATGGGCACATGATAGCCACGGTCATTTCCTGCCTTGGCAAACTCATCAAGCATAAGGTCTTGCATGAAGTTGGCCTCCATGTAATATAGCACTGGGGCGCGTCCTCCCACGAAGTCCATAATGTCATAATGCCAGGCAATCATGTCGCTGACGGAGGTTTGGGCGGCATACGCCTTGAGGACATGGAAATGCCCATCTGGGGTGATGCCAACAAGCATGGTGGCCTTGAAGTCGGCGGTGGCCGAGCTTTTGAACGAGGGGTCGGTGTAGCACACCAGCTGTCGGTACTGGTTGAGGGGGAGCGTCTTGCCGTAGCGGATGTGCTCGCGGCGGAACACGGCTCCCTCGGTGACGGGATCGTTCATGTATTCCTTGCGGAAGTTGCGCTCGCCCATCATGGCGCGCATGGCGGCAATCTCCTCCGGCTTGTAGTTCTCTTTCCATGACGGGTTGCCTTGGCGGTCGAGGATGTTGACCGTGGTGTGGTGCACGCCGGGACGGGCCGCGATGCGGGTGAGGAAGCTGTCCTTGGCGATGCGGTTGCCGACGAGGATGAAGCGTCCGCGCCCGGCTTCCATCGTGCCGAACAGGGCCGACAGCACCCACTCCGTGGCTTGGCCGACGCGCTTGGGATTGCGCACCAGCTCGTCGTCGTCGATGTCGTCGATGACGATGTAGTCGGGCCGCCGCCCGCTGTTCTTGAGGCCGCGAGGCGACTGTCCGCGCCCGACGGCCACGAAATAGCAGTCGTCGGTGGTGACAAACGAGCCCTCGGCCCAGTTGCCCGCCTTCACCTGCTGGCCGAAGTCGTGGTTGTAGAGTTCGTTGAACTGGAGCTCGGCCTGGAGGTCGCTGAGCAGCTTGGAGGCCGAGTCTTCCGACTTGGAGACGAGCACCATCGTGTAGAACTGCCTTTGCTCCTGTATCTTGAGCCACAGGGGGACGAAGACGCCCATGTGGGTCGACTTGGCATGGCCACGCGCCCACTCGAACACGGCGCGGGCGTTGGGGTGGTCGAGGATATGTTTGGCCGCGTCGGTCTGGAACCTGGCGCAAGGCGTGCGGGCGATGTGCGGGAAATAGGTGCTGACGAAGAAGGCGTAGTCGCGGCGGGCACGTTCTTTCCTACGGTGCTGCTGTTCCTTCGTCTCGGCGGGCATGTGCAAGCCGCGCTGGATGCGCTCGTGGTCGCGCTGCCACTGCCTGTAAAGTTCGGTCTTTGTGATGTCCATAGGCTGGAATTTTGGTGCAAAGGAAGGCTAAAACGCGGGCGCAATAAAATATATATATCATTATGATAGCGATATTTGTGGGGGTGACAAATTGGGTGTTCCTTTGCCGAAAATTTTCGAAGAAATGGCAACGAAAAAAGAACTCGAACAGAAAAGGGAACTGGCCCGCCTCTACTACATGCAGGGCGAAACACAGAAAAGCATCGCGGCAAAAGTCGGGGTGAGCGAGACGACCGTCAGCAAATGGGCCGACAAGGAAGGCTGGGAAGCCCGCCGCGCCGGGGCGAACATCACCCGCCCCGAAATCGTGAACAAGACCTTGGCCTACATCAACAAGCTCCTGGACAAGTACAACTCGGAGGACGTGGACATCAAGGAAGTGGGCCGCGTGATCGACCAGATCGCGAAGCTCTCGGCGGTGATCGAGCGCATCGACAAGAAGGCCAACGTGATCGACGCCATCGAGGTGTTCACCGCCTTGAACCGCTGGCTTGAGGAACGCATGGCATGGGACAGCAACATCACGCCGGAACTGCTGCGCACCATCAACTATTACCAGGACCTGTTCATATCGGAAAAAGCGAAAGGGAAATGAACATGAAGAAAGAAAAGACAAACACTTTCGTGCTGTGCGACTCACGCAGCGTGAACAGCTACGGCTTCAGCATCGACCTTGACGGGATGGCCACCTCGCGCTTTGAGGCCAACCCCGTGATGCTGGAAAGCCACGATAGCGAACGGCTGATAGGTCGTTGGGAAAACTTGAGGATCGAGGACGGGAGACTATTAGCCGATGCCGTGTTCGACCTTGAGGACGAGACGGCCAAGAAGGTGGCCGGACGGGTAGAGCGCGGTTTCCTGAAAGGATGCTCGGTGGGCATCATCATCATTGAAATGGAGGAAAAAGACGGCCTGCTTGTGGCCACTAAGACCGAACTGATGGAAGCGAGCATTTGCGCCATCCCTGCCGATGCTGGGGCCGTTGCCTTGTACGACGAGAACCGCCGCCAAATGGATTATGAAGACATCAAACTCAAATTTAACCTCAACATGGACAAAAAAGAAAAGACCGTCGAGCAGATGCAGCTCGAACACCAGCAACAGCTGGAAGCAAAGGACAAACGCATCACAGAACTGGAACAAAAACTTGCCGAGCGCGACAAGGAAGCCGTGGAGCAATTCCTGAATGCCGCCGTAACCGAGGGCCGTATCAGCGCGACCGAAAAGGAAAGTTTTGCCAAGCTCGCCGCCACTGACTTCGAGACGGTGAAGGAAATCGTGGGCAAACGCGAGCCAAGACCCACGGCCAGCCTGCA
Organism: Bacteroidales bacterium; assembly: GCA_017460915.1. Classification (GTDB taxonomy): domain Bacteria; phylum Bacteroidota; class Bacteroidia; order Bacteroidales; family F082; genus Limimorpha. The sequence continues at coordinate 218,271 of JAFUAA010000049.1, forward strand.
CGAGATGACCCAACACGTGACCGCCACACAAGGCGACCGCCAAGACTGGACTTATCTGGACTGGATGAAGAAAGACCCGGAAGGCCTGCGCAAAATGAAGGCCGAAGACCCGACCCGATTCGCCCAACTCCAAAAGACAATCAACCCGAAACATTAACCTTTCAAAAACATCAAAACCATGCTTAAACAAATTTTTGCAGCAATCATTCTCGGCCTTTTCTATCCTGACGGATCGTGGCTGAACGAACTGACTTCTATGGATCACATGGTGGAATACAACACCATCAACCTGTCCCAGATTGGGGCCGACCCGAACGTGATCAAGGACAACACCACCTGGCCGCTCACGCCCACGCAGCGCACCGACAGCGGCATCCAAATCCCGCTGGCGACCTACGACACGGAGCCGACGCATGTGACGAACGTGGAGGAACTTGAGACTGCCTACGACAAATGCGAATCGGTGGTGAGGCAACACGTCAACGCGCTCCACGCGAAAGCCTGCCTCTCGGCAGCCTACAACATCGCCCCGGCACAGAACACGGCGAGCACCCCGGTGCTGGCCACCACTGGAGCCGACCGAGGCGACGGCAACAAGGCACTCACCTACAACGACCTGCTGAAGCTGCGCACGGCCTTCAACAAGATGAACTACCCGATGGAAGGCCGCGTGATTCTGCTCAGTCCCGAACACGAGGAAGACCTGCTGGCTGAGGACGTGGACCGCTTCAACCGCATCATGGAGACGGGCCATGTGGCCGGCTTCAAGGTCTACACCTTCAACGGCAACCCTACCTATACCGCCGCAGGAGCCAAGAACCCATACGGTACCCTGACGGGCAAACCCTCATCGATAGCCTTCCTCAACAGCGAAGTGATGCGAGCTATGGGAACGATAGAAGGCGAGCCGGAAAAACGCTGGGCGGACTATCGTGGCTGGCTGTTGGGCTTCCAGATGCGCTTCGTGGCCATGCCGTTCCGCTCGAAGGGCATCGCGGCCATCTACTCGGCAACGGCCTAACCTATGAAAAAAACGAATATGTTATGGCTAAGAAAGAGACTGGGCAGGAAGAGCCCGAAACAAGAGAAGGGGCCGACCCGCCAACAGCGGAGGAAGCTGCAACGCGACCTGGCAAAGCTGAAGAAGAAGGTGGCGAGGAAGGCGGAGGCGACGCTGAGGGACAAGCGGATCCCGGAATGGATCAGGGAGGTGAAACGCCAGCAACTGGAAAGGCTGGGCTTACTGACAAAGAAAAAGCCTTCCTGAAAGCGGTGGTGGATGCCGTCAGACAGGTGTTCGCCAACCACGATGTGGAAAGCGTCTGGCTCACCGCCGACGGCCTCGGCTTCGGCAACGAGGCCGACGCAAGCGACCACGCCGCCAGCCTTGAGAGCAAGGCTCTCATCAAGATTGACAGAAAAGACTTAACCGACTAAACAAGAGACACCATGACAAAAACCCGTATAGAACGACTTGTGATCCACTGCACCGCCACGCCCGAAGGCCGGGAGGTGACAGTCGCCGACATTCGCCGTATGCACTGTGCAGCCCCGCCGCAAGGCCGAGGCTGGAAGCAGGTGGGCTATACGGACATGGTGCATCTTGACGGCACGGTGGAACGCCTCGTGCCGAACAACGAGGATGCCTACGTGGACGGCTGGGAGGTCACCAATGGGGCAAAAGGCTATAACGGTACGAGCCGGCACATTGTGTATGTTGGCGGACTGGATGCCAACCGACACCCAGCCGACACGCGCACCCCGCAGCAAAAGGCGGCTCTGGAAGCCTATGTGGCCGACTTCCGCAAGCGGTTCCCGTGGGCCGACGTGTGCGGCCACCGCGACCTGAGCCCCGACCTGAACGGGGACGGCAAGATCAGCAGCAACGAGTGGACTAAGGCCTGCCCGTGCTTTGATGTGAGAAAGGAGTATGGGATTCAGGTAGGAGGTAAGAAGTAGGAGGTAGGAGTTATGGGCAACTGGATTGAGATAGCGAGCCTGGTGCTGAACGCCGTTTTGGGCGGGACGCTGATAGTGACCGTCGCCACGCTGAGGGCGACGGTGAAGAAAGCCGAAGCGGAGGCGGAGAAGGCCAACGCGGAGGTGGAACGCATGAAGGCCGACAACGACCGCTCGGCGATGACGACCTTCCAGGAGTTCATCGTCGACCCGCTGAAGGCTGAAATCAAACGACTGAACCGAAACGTCAATGGACTACAGAAAGCGATACGGCAGGCTAACAGCTGCCCTCATAGCGACGATTGCCCTGTGTTGGACGAGTTGCAGAAGCAATCGGACGACGACTGCGGAGCGAAGAAGTGAGACGCGCAACGAGCGGTCTATGACCGAGGACCGCGACTCGACGGTCATCCACGACAGCATCTATGTGTATGTGGGCGGCGACACGGTGGTGAGGGAGCGGTGGCGCACGGTGTGGAGGGAGCGGACGGTTCGCGACACGGTGACGCTGCGGCAGACGGACACCATCGTCAAGACGGAGACGGTGGAGAAGGTGGTCGCAAAAACATCGGAAGCCGGAAAGGTGGGCTGGATTGTGGCCTTGGCCCTTTTCTCGATCATCCTTGTTTATGTCTTGATTAAAACACTATTGAAAACCAATTAAACAACACTTAAACCATAAAACATCATGAGTGGATACAGATTAGGAGTGGACCTTATCATGGGGGTCGTGCAAGACAGCGCATTCAAGCCCCTTGGCTTTTCGAGCGGCTGCAAGATCAGCGACTCGTCGGAGACTGGCGAGCGCGTCACCAAGGAAGACGGCGCAGCCTCTTGGAAGCAAAAGTACGTGAAGAGCCTCTCGGAGCAAATCACCGCCGAAGGCTTTGTCTACGATGAAGTGGGAGCAAGCAAAATCGGCTTCCCCGACCTGAAGACGATGTGGCTCAGCAAGCAAACCGTCAAGCTGCGCTACAAGTACCGCGACGGAGACGACCTTTACGAGGGCGACTTCATCATCACCAGCCTCGACCAGGACGGCCCCGCCGACGACGACGAGAAGTGGAGCGTTACATTCGAGAACTCAGGCCCCGTGACGGCTGTCAGCAACGGAGGATAAGACCATGAAACAAATCGCAATAGCTGGCAAGGAATATCCCTGCCGCATCACCATGGGCGCGATGCTACGTTTCAAGCGCGAAACGGGGAAAGATGTGACCCAGATGAACACGACCGAGGTGTCCGAACTGGTCACATTGCTTTGGTGCTGCATCGTCAGCGCATCGAAGGCTGACGGTGTGGAGTTCGGAATGGAACTGTTGGACTTTGCCGATATGCTCAACCCGGAAACCCTCACGGGCTTCTACGCCTCAATGGAGAAGGAACCGTCTGACCCTGAAAAAAAAACGAGACAACAGACATCCTGACCCTATTCGGAACAGCGGTGGGGTGCATCGGCATGACAGTCGACGACTTCTGCCGGTGTACCCCATCTGAGTTTACGGCGGTGTATGAAGGTTGGATGGAGGCAGAGCAACGTCAGGAACGCGCCGCATGGGAACGGGCCAGAATGCAATGCACCTGCATGTTGCAGCCCTACAGCAAACACCGGCTGGATTCGCAGGATGTGTTCCGTTTCACATGGGAAAAAAACGAGGACAATTCCGAGAACCTCAGCGCAAAAGAAATCTGGGAAAAATTCGAGAAAGTGAAGAGGGAACAGGGACTTCAGTGACCGTCTTTGCTCTTTCCGTCGAAATGATAGTCTTCAGGATGCTTTTCCCAATCTCTGAAAGTCTGCCGACCCAACCATAGGGCAACCGCTATCGGGAAAACCACAAAGGCAATGATATTTGATGTGCTAAACATCCCAACTGCAATTTGACACTGCAAAAATAGTAAAAATAATGTCAGAAAACACGGTAAGACTGAAAATAAAGATCGACGATGATTTCAAGACTGTTGGAACCAACGCCGATGACTTGCGCAAGGCCATTGAGCAGGTGAAGAACGAGGCCGACAAGGTAAACAGTTCCCTAATCAACAGCAACCAAATCGCACAAGCCTTCGAGCAGGTAAGCTCAGCCGTGCAGGGACTCCAATCCATTATGCACGACCTGACGGATACCTATGCGGTGCAAGCCGCTGCCGAAACGAGGCTGGAGCAGGTGATGCGCAACACAATGGAAGCAACGGATGCCGAAATCAAGTCCATCAAAGATTTGGCCTCTGCACAACAGCAACTCGGCATCGTTGGCGACGAGGTGCAATTGAGCGGCGCGCAGGAACTGGCCTCCTATCTCAGTAAGAAGGACAGCCTCGAAGCTCTTATCCCCGTGATGAATGACATGATTGCGCAGCAATACGGCTACAACGCCACGTCGGAAAGTGCCATCCAGATTGCCTCAATGATGGGTAAGGTGATGGACGGGCAGGTGAAGGCTCTATCCCGTTACGGCTACTCCTTCACCGAGGCCCAGGAGGAAATCCTGAAGTTCGGCACCGAGGAGGAACGCGCTGCAACATTGGCCGAAGTGATTGAGAGCAGCGTGGGCGGCGTTAACGCAGCCTTGGCCGCAACACCCTATGGGAAGATAGTGCAGGCCAACAACGCCTTTGGCGACCTGAAGGAAACCATCGGTGGCTTGATTGCCCCAGCCATGAGAGCGGTCGACAATATAGCCCGTATCTCCTTGGCCGTTGCTGGAGTTGGCAGGGGAGTTGCCACGGTCAAATCGCTTTCGGCTTCCATTCAAGCACTTGGGGTCCGCTCCAGGGTAACCGCAACCGCACAACGAATGCTTGGAGCGGCGGGAATCAGCGCAGCCGCCGGTACAACAGCATTGAAGATAGCCGTCACGGGGCTTTACGCCGCCATGACGCTGGGGCTTTCGGCTGCCATCACAGCCATTGTCACCCTCATCACACGGCTTGCCGACAAAAGCCGCGATGCTGCTGACGGTATGGACGAGCTGAATGATGCCAACGAAGCCTACAAAAGCGCGGCAAGCTCGGCAAAGGCGGAAATCGACAGCGAGGTTGCCGCATTGAAGAACCTGATCGACAGCGGCAAGGACACAACCGAAGCCATCCAACACCTCAACGAGAAATACGGCGAGGCCTTCGGCTACCACCAGACCGCCGCCGACTGGTACGACACTTTGACCAGCAAAAGCGAGACCTATTGCCGGCAGTTGGGCTACGAAGCCAAGGCAAAGAGCCTTAGCGCATCGATAGGCGCGAAAATCGTGGAACGGGACGAACTGAAGGAGTCGTTGCCCGTCGGGGATTGGCAATGGGATGCCAAAGCCAAAAAGTACCGCGACATGAGTGCAACCTTCACCTTGATTTACGCCGACAAGGACACCCACAAGAAACTGGCCCAGACAGCAAACCTGAACAAGCAGATTGAGGAAGGGACAAGGCAGATTGAATCTGCCTACGGCGAGGCCGGAAAAGCCGCCGACGGGCTGGGGGGAAGCGTTGACGGTGGAACCCAATCCGTCGATTGGCAGACAATGAGCTACGCCAAACTTGGCAAGGCCATCAACGACCAAAAAAAGAAGGTGGAGGAAGCTATCGGCACCAACGATGCGGTGGCCGCTGCCGAGGGTGCCATGCTGCAAGCCATGCAGAACCGCTATTCCGAACTTGGCAAGCAACTTGACAAAGTGACTGGCAAAATGAAGAACCTTGGCAATGAGATGAGGCGAACAGAACAGGGAAAAATCCCCGCACTTGCCTCCATCGGAACGCCTTCCTCCATCGGAACGCCCGAACCTACCTTTGCGCAGCCGCAGCCATTGAAAGGCCTCTTCGACTTCAAGAACCTTGGCGAGTTTGAACAAAGGCTGACCGAACTGGAAAACATCCGAAAGCAGGTCTCACAAGACCAGCTCCCCGTCATCGACGCACAAATCGCCCTCGTCCAACGCCTCAAGGACGAGTTCGAGGGCGTCAACCAAACCGTGGCACAAATGCCCTCCTTCAGCGACGCATGGGGCGGCATCAAGGGCATCGGCAACTCCATCCGCGACATCAAGGACGCGCTCACCGACACCGACAACGCTTGGGATGCGCTCACCCAGACCATCGACGGGTTCATCTCGCTCTTCCAAAGCATCCAGTCGGTCATCGGCATCATCGAAAACATCACTGCGGCCACCAAGACGATGCAGGCCGTGCGCGACGCGGCCACGCAGAAGGAGCTGGGCAACGCCGCCGTGGAGGTGGCGGCCAACACGGCCAAGGCAGGCTCGGGCGCGGCAAGCTCGGTGGCCTCCATCCCATACGTGGGCCCTGTGCTGGCCATTGCCGCCATGGCCTCGGTCATCGCCGCCCTTGCCTCGCTCCCCAAGTTCGCCAACGGCGGCCTCGTCTACGGCCCCACCCTCGGCCTGATGGGCGAATACGGCGGCGCAAGCTCCAACCCCGAGGTGATAGCCCCGTTGAACAAGCTGCGGGCCTTGATTGGCAATGACGGCGGGACGGGACGCTCAGAAGTGAAGTTCCGCATCGAAGGCCGCGAACTGGTGGGTATACTCAATAAGCAAAACAACATATACACACGGTCGAAATGAGTTACCAAGTTGCATATACCACCCATTTCCACAGCCTCGACAACACGCTTTGGAACATTGACATCTATATCAACGACTACGCTTCCCGCCCATTGGAAATTTGTCTGGAAAGCGACGAGCCTTGCGTGATTGATTGGCAGGAAACGGGAAAGATGGACGTGGTGCAATCATCCACATGCACACTGCGCGTGTCGAACGAGAGCGACCGGCAAATGGTGCAGCTGATGAACCACCCGGATGCCGCAGTCCTTGTCAGACGGAACGGGAAATGGTACTGGTGGGGTCACCTTGACGATGCCGTCTATGAGGAACCCTATAGTTTCAAGAAAGCCTACGTGACAGAACTCACCTTCTCCGACTTTGGCATCCTCAACCGCATCCCCTTCACCCTGAAAGGCAAACAGAGCGTGAATGCCATCGTACGCGACTGTCTCGACTCGATAGGCTTCGGCAACGGTGCCACCATCAACTTGCACACCTCACTCCTCGAACCTAAGACCCAGCAGCCTATTACGCTGGATATGCTATACATCAATGCCGACCGTTTCGAGTCTGACGACGATTCATGGGACAAGATGACGAGCAAACGCGATGTGTTAGAGGAAATCCTGCGCCCGCTTGGTTTGCGCATCATGCAGAAAAACGCGCAAATCTACATCTACGACATTGAATATCTACGCGACCACGACAACTTTCACAACTACCCCGTCTGGAAAGGAACTGATGCCTACCTGAAAGGAAGTGAGACGTTTGGATGGTATGAGGTTGCCTTTGAAACGGATGCCCATGAGACACTGGCCGATGGGAAACTCGACTATGACGGCTACCCATGGGTCGAAGACGAAAGGTTCTTTACCAGTTGTTATGACGAAAGCCAACTCACCAATCTCAATATGGGGTATTACATCCAAGCGAGCGGATGGATAGGGCCTGAACCGCCCGTCAGCATTTCACCTAATGCCAAGTTTTTCCGCACACGGCCTATCCTAACGGACGGCGTAAATACTGGCGTTGGCTGGCGCATCAAATGCTACACAATCGACCATTACGAAGGGACTGTGCCAATTTTAGGCCAACGAAATCTGGTTAGAGGTGATGTGGCCGGTAGCATAGGCGAAACGGAAACAGTGCTCAGCTTGGAAACCGGCTACCTTCCGGTGGTTCCCGACCGCGACAAATACCAACTTCGTGTCAGCCTTGATTTCATACTAAGTTTCAGGTCCAACCCATTCGACAACCCGCCCGACGAGTGGGTCGCGCAGCAAAGCTGGTACACCGGCTTTGAAAAAGGGTGGAGAGAACTGAACACATTCGCCATCATGGTTCCCGTCAAGCTCGAAGTGCTCAACGAGGCAGGCACCGCCATCTACCATTACAAGAACGCCGATTCGGAAGACGTGGTCGTTCCTAACACCATAACCCAACGCCTCGGCAAGGTGGAACCGCTTGGCATCGACGGCGGACAATGGGTTTCAGGTGCGGCATCAAACTTTGGGGATATGTTCCTTGCCTATTACAAGGATTACAAGAGCGACGATGAAGACCGTGACCCGCTGGTGACGAAAGGCGACTGGACCACAAACCGCATCGCATTGGCAAGGAAAATGCAAATCGCGGGCAGCCTTTACCGCGTGCGTGACGATGGGGAGTACCTTCCACTTCCTCCTGTGGCGGGCAGGCTGAGACTTACTGCCGGCAACGGTGTGTTCCTGATGGACTTCAAGCCGAGTTGGTACGTGTCGTTTCTCCTTTCTGGGTTTACACAGCAGATGTACCGTAACCCGAAAATCACACTGGTAAGGGACAAACGCAGGGAAGATGACATCAACACCGATGCCGTTTATGAAAGAGACATGATAAACCTTTATGCAGACCATCTGAAAGAGACGGTGCTGGCCGGCACATGGCAGAAGGGTATTGCCCCATCAGCACGAGGGCTGTTTTTCGACGCCAAAGGCATCGTTTGGGAGAAATTCATCAAAAACGGCAGCCTGCGTACCCTTGAGGAACATCGACTGCGCTGCATCGAAGACCAGACTTTCTACACGCAACCCGTGATTTCGGGCACGGCTGAACTGTCCACGATTTTCTGCGCCTACAGGGAATGGAGCACACCGGGTATCTTCTTTGTCACAGCGCTCCGCCAAGACCTTCACGAAGACTTGGAGGAAGTGACGATGGCCCGAATCGCCAACGTGGGCGGGTTTGTCTATGAGTTCACATGGAGCGATCCGATTTGTGCTAAAGAGGAGCCTTTGGAATATGGTTTCGCTTGGAGCACGCCTGTTTGTGCAAAAGAGACAAGTCCCATCTATTCATTTGTTTGGGAAAAACCTACATGTGTAAAAGTTGAGAAGAAAACAGAAAAAGACAATTAAAACCTTAAAGAAATGGCATATATCAACACAGGCTACGCACGAAACACAGTACTGACCGTCACCAAAGGGAGTTATTCGCAGCCCTACGACATCCGCGCTGGGTTTACCCATAACGGCAAAACCTACCCATCGCTTTCAAACGATGGCTTTGCGCAACTTACGGATGCAGACTACGAACGCAGAAGAGCTGACTTTTTAGCATTTGTCTATTCCCTTGAGGATGGCCTTCAGACCGACTGCCCCGACATGACCGTGGGCAGCGTCGTCTACGACACCGTCCTTTGCCCGCTTTCCCAAGTAGATTTGAATATATAGGAGGTCAAGAGCCATGTTAGTTAGAATATTAGGACAGACCACATCCAAGGCTTATCTTGCAGCCAAAGAGGTGGTGGAGAAATGTGGGTGAACGGTGTTCCATGATTCGATGGAGTATTTGCCGGACATGGAAATAGACCTGAACATTGCACCACTATTGACAGAAAAGATTCCGTCCGATGTAATCAAAGAGCCTCGTTTCGGAACGCTCATCTTCCATCCGTCACCGTTGCCGTATGGACGCGGCGCGGCATCAATCAAATGGGCCTACAAAAGGAATGAAGCCGTGACCGCCGCGACATGGTTCTGGGCTGATGATGGTCTTGACACAGGCAATATCTGTGAGCAGGAAATAGTCAAGATAGACCATACAATCAAGCCGAGGCAATTCTACGAGCGTGACATAATTCCAGCCCTTTGTCGAACACTTGAACGCTGTTTAAGCAGCCTTAAAATAGGACTTAAAAGGGAAGTGAAACAACAGGGCAAATACGCGACATTCGACCGAAAAGAGGGCCTGTAAATGAAATGGGCGCATCGAAAAACCCGACGCGCCCATTTTTTTGTTTTTTTTGTACAATTCATTTTAGAAATGTGTACAATTCATTTTTTCGATTATATATTTCTTTCGCGTCAGAAGCCTTAATCTCCAGTTTTGAGAATTCTTCTTTCATTTTGTTCTGAAAAGCTTCTAACTCTGTTTGGAGAGATTGGTCAAAGGTGTTTTCAACTGATTGTGAAGATGCAAACTGTTCCAAGAATTCTTTGGACATTAAAGTAATTCGTACACCTTCGTCATTGTAGGACATCCCTTGCTTTCTGCAGTAGTTTGCAAAATCTGTGTTGACGTTTAGAGCCTCACATCTTTCCGCTTGCCTGATAAATAGTTCGGTTTGAATGAAGTCTGAAATGGCACTTTCGAAAGAGTCAAAGAATCTTTCATAGAAGATGTTTTCTTCGTCTGTAACTATTGCCTTTAGTTGCGCCATACTTGTTTTGAAATTGAACACGGCTTGGTGTTCTCTGCTTAATGCTTTCATGATTTGTCAGTTGTTCATATAATTAACGCATAAATGAGTCAAAAATCACATATTACTATTCTTTTTTTTTATTTGATTGAGTTTTGTATAAAGTTTATTTAGTCGGGAATAATTCCAAAATAAACCTTACCTTTGCAGCCAAATATGATTGAAAATGTTCAACTGGATTATCATAGCCATTATGTCTGCCGGTCTTCTGCTGATGGTCGCGGCATTGGTTATACTAGCTCGTCTCTCGAAAATGAAAGACGCCGAATTCCGCAATGGAAGCAAAATGGAACTGAAGGTGCAGGCCTTGAAAATCATTATGCCGCTGAAGGTGCAGGCTTACGAGCGTTTTCTGCTTTATTTGGAGCGTGTGCAGCTGCCTCAATTGGTGAAGCGCGTCTACGTGCCTGGCATGGAAAAAGGCGCGTTCCATTTGCAGCTTTTGCAAAATGTGCGCGAGGAGTTCGAGCACAACCTCGCCCAGCAGTTGTATGTCGCCAATTCCACATGGAATGCCGTGGTGAATGCCAAGGAAGAGCTTGTCAATCAAATCAATACGACTTTTGAGCAACTGAAGGACGAGGAGGATGTCTCCATTATCGCCCAAAGTCTCGTTGCCTTGCCCAATCCCATGGTGGAGCAGGCGGTCGCGGTCTTGAAGCGCGATTTTGAGCGACTTCTGTAATAATAACCCTAAACTTCCGTTCTTTCAAAAAACGAACTTGGAATGAAATTTACCGCAATACAAATCGCCGAACTGCTCAACGGCCGAGTGGAAGGCAACTCCAACGCCGAGGTCTGGAATGTGGCCAAAATCGAGGAAGGCGCCACGGGAATGCTCAGTTTTTTGGCCAACCCGAAATACACGCATTATATCTACGAGACCCAGGCGTCCGTCGTCATCGTGAATGAGGACTTCGAGGCCACGGCGCCCGTCCAAGCCACGCTGATTCGCGTGCAGGATGCCTACGCTTCCTTTGCCAAGCTGTTGGCTTTCTACGACCAAATGACACAAAACAAGCAAGGCGTTTCGTCATTGGCGTTCGTGTCCTCGACGGCGCAATGTGGCGACAACCTGTATCTTGGCGAGTTTGCCTTTGTGGGCGAGAATGCCAAAATTGGGAACGACGTGAAGATTTATCCGCAGGTGTATGTCGGCGACGGTTGCGTCATCGGCGACAACACGACTTTGTATCCGGGCGTGAAACTCTATCGCAACACGGTCATCGGGAAGAACTGCATCCTTCACGCGGGTGTGGTGCTTGGCGCGGATGGCTTCGGCTTTGCGCCGCAGCCTGACGGGCATTACGACAAGATTCCGCAGGTGGGCAATGTGGTCATCGAGGACGACGTGGAAATCGGGGCCAACACCACCATCGACCGCGCTACGATGGGCTCCACGCGCATCCATCGCGGCGTGAAGCTCGACAACCTCATCATGTTGGCACACAACACCGAAGTGGGCGAGGACACTGCCATGGCTGCCCAAACGGGTGTGAGCGGCTCGACCCATATCGGCAAGAATTGTGTCATCGCTGGGCAATGCGGCTTTGTGGGACATATCAAGGTGGCAGACGGCACGAAAATCGGGGCGCAGTCAGGCATTTTGGGTAACATCCACAAGGCTGACGAGCTCATGGGCAGCCCGACCCAGCCTTTGCGTGAATACTTGAAATCGATGGCGCACATTCGCCGCCTCGACGAGATGTCGAAGACCATAGATGCCCTAAAAAAGGAATTGGCTGAATTGAAAAAACAATCTTGATTCTGTGGAGAAGTAGCGCGCTACGTCTCCACTATATCCACCCCTTGATCTTGTAATATCCTAACGATAGATATTCCCTAATGCAGGTGATCTCCAATTTCAAGTAATTGAAAAAGGTGTAGCGTATTTTGACGTTCTCGACGGCCGGAATCATCTCGTTTCCGCCGAGTTTCTGTTTTTTCAGCGAGAGGTCGAAGTTGACGGTGGCGGGGTAGGCGGCCTTGCCGACGACATGCGTAAAACCTGCTTTTTGGAGACATTTCAGCGTACGTCTCACATGCTCTGGCGAGGTGACGACAAGAAGTTCCTCTTCGGTGAGCTCTGGATAGGCCTCCATGAGCTCAACGACTTGCGAGCGCGTGTTGGCGCCTGAGGTCATATAACGGACGCTATCAATGCCACCTTGATGCAAAAGACGGGTCATTTCGGCCTGGCAAAGGGAGTCTTCGGGGTGAACTAACAGCACGGGGACTTCGAAATGACGCGCCAAAGCTGCGGTGTGGTATAGTCGCATGAGGTTGTCCTCGGAGGGCATTCCGGCACCACCGAACATCACCACCTGCTGCGGGTGCGTCAACAGGATTTCCTTGTCGGGATTTTGCCCCAATCGGAAGAAGGAATAAAACGGCACTGAGGTGAACGCCAGCACAACCATCGAAAGAAAAAGCCCTCCAAAGGCAAAAAAAACAACTTTGACTATTTTTGCTAAGTATTTCATTATGAATTGTCTACGGTTTTTTCGTTTTTTAAAATCGTGTAAAGGTACGGATTTTTTTTGCGTCTGAAAGAATATTTCCTATTTTTGCGCGTTTTTTGTGGGTAAAACCCCGAATTTGATTTTTGTTTTTATGGAGAAACAATGTACGCTCAAAAATAAAGTCAGTGTCAAAGGAGCAGGTCTCCACACCCGTCAGTGCGGCACCTTGACCTTCAAACCGGCTCCGGTAAATTCAGGAATTCGTTTTCGTAGAATTGACCTTGAAAATCAACCCATTATTGAGGCAGATGTCGACAATGTGATTGACACTGCGCGTGGTACCACCCTCGGCAAAGGCGGCGTGAAGATTTACACCGTTGAGCATGTCTTGGCTTCGCTTCGTGGTATGGGCATCGATAACGTGCTGATTGACATTGACGTGGAGGAAACTCCCATCATGGACGGTAGCGGCAAGTTTTTCGTCGAAGCAATCCATCAAGCGGGTATCGTCGAACAGAATGCGCCGCGCAATTATCTCGTCATAGAGGAACCAATTTCCTACAAAAACGAAGTTTTGGGCATCGAACTGAGCATCGAACCTTGCGACAGGTTCGAAATCGACGTGAAAGTGAAATACAACACCAAAGTGCTTGACGAACAGTTTGCATCGTTACACGATCTCAAGGATTTTGAGAATGAAATTGCACCCTGTCGTACGTTTGTTTTCCTTCATGAGTTGGAGACCCTCATCAGTCGTAATCTCATCAAAGGTGGCGACTTGACCAACGCCATCGTTTTCGTCAACCGCAACGTATCGGCAGAGGAACTTGACCATATCGCGGCTTTCTTCAAGAAGCCGAAAGTCACGGTGAGGGAGGGCGGTATCCTCAACAATGTGGAGCTTTATTTCGACAACGAGCCAGCCCGTCACAAGTTGTTGGATGTCATTGGCGACCTGACATTGGTTGGGCGTCCCATCAAGGGCAAGGTGACAGCCGTGAAGCCTGGTCACTTTTCCAACACCTCTTTTGCGAGAAAGATTAAGCACACCTTATTATATTAAGCATGAACCAACCTTTAGCTTATATCCATCCGAATGCCCGCATCGCGGATGACGTGAAGATTGAGGCCTTTGCCTGGATTGGCGAGGATGTTGAAATTGGTTCAGGCACTTGGATCGGTCCCAATGCAACCATCATGGACGGTGCCCGCATCGGAAAAAACTGCAAGGTTTTCCCTGGAGCAGTGGTTTCGGCCATCCCACAAGACCTGAAATACAAAGGCGAGACCACTTATTGCTACATTGGCGACGGCACGACGGTGCGCGAGTCGGCAACGGTCAACAAAGGCACGGCGGCTTCGGGCAAGACCGTGGTGGGCAAGGATTGCCTGCTGATGGCTTTCACCCATGTGGCGCATGATTGTTATCTGGGCGACCATGTCATCATGGCGAATGCCGCTACCTTGGCAGGTCATATCACCGTTGACGATTGGGCTATTTTTGGCGGTTTGGCAGCGGTGAGCCAATTCAGCCGCATCGGTGCGCATGTCATGATTTGCGGCGGCGCGTTGATTAACAAGGATATTCCCCCATTTGTGAAGACAGGGACGGGTTATCCGGTGTGTTATGCAGGCGTCAATTCCATCGGATTGAATCGCCGTGGCTTCTCACGTGAGCGTATCAACGCCATTCAGGATGTCTATCGCGTCATTTATGGCGTTGGAATGAACATCAGCCAGTCGGTGCAATATATCCGTGAGAATCTCCCCGTTTCCGAAGACCGCGATTTCATTCTCGATTTCATCGAAAACTCCAAAATCGGCATCATGAAGAATGCTGTGGGAACCGAAGACTAATCCTTTTCGAGTTTCTTGCATTACATAAAAAACCGCTGTCAGTTCTGGCAGCGGTTTCTCGTGTTGGGGTGTTGTTTGGTTTATTTTCCAGTATATTTTCCGATGAAGAAGATGGCTCCTGTCGACTTCTCGCTGATGGCATAAAGGAAGGAACGGTTGGCGTGGAAAACGGCGTATGGCGGCTCTGGCTTTTCCGCACTGGTTACCCGCATTCCTGGTGCATCATCGGCACTTTTTCGCCGTTGTTGAAGGGTTCGTCGGTGGTTTCGTTTTTGTTGAATTTCATGCTCCATTCGCCCTTGAAGTATATCGCGTTGAGCAAATAGCTTACCGCTTCGGGGTTGAATTCTTCTTCCCTGAGGGCTTTTGTGATCATTTGTTCGGTGTGGTCGCTGGCCCATTGGTTGATGGCGTCGAGTGTGCGTCCGTCATTGAAATCGCGTGATTCGGGGCTGGCGTTGTAGTAAGTGTTGGCTTTCTCGACAAACGAGGGCTTTAATTCATAGCCTTGGCCGCTGTTGACAAAGATGGTGTTGCCAATCATCACCTTGGTCATTTTGTCGAGTGACGGCGCTTCGGTCAGCATTTTCTTGCAGAAGTCGTTGTTGTTGCTCACCAATTGACTTTCGGTTTCGGTCAGTTCGATGTCGGCTCTCGGGTTGTCGTTTTGGGTAGGTTGTTTTTTGCAACTCGTCATGGCCATTACGATGGCGATGGCAAATAATGTAGTCTTTTTCATTGGTTTTGTGTTTTGATGATAAAACGATGCTGTAGTTTGTGTTTTAACACCAAAACGAAAACTATAATGTATGAAATGGAATTTTTACTTCAAAAGCACCTCGGCCGCTTTCAGGGCTTCGGGTGTCACTTGGTCGTTGCTGAGCATTTTGGCGATTTCAGCGATGCGCTCTTCGCGTTGCAAAACGCGGATGTGTGATTGGGTACGCGTGCCGGCGTTGTCCTTGTAGATGAAATAATGGTGCTCGGCTTGGCTGGCCACTTGGGGCAAGTGCGTGATGGAGATGAGTTGCAACGCCTGTCCCATTTGTCGCATGATGCCACCGATTTTAGCGGCCACCTCGCCCGAAACGCCCGTGTCGATTTCGTCGAAAATGAGGGTGGGGATGTAGTTGTAATCCGAAACCGCACTCTTGATGGAGAGCATCAGGCGCGAGAGCTCGCCGCCCGAGGCCACGCGGCTGAGGTCGTCAGGCGCAATGCCTTTGTTGGCCGAAAAGAGGAAACGGATGGCGTCGCAACCTTTGTCGCTGAATTGTGCCTGACTATCCACCGCCACCCGAAACACGGCAAACGGCATGGCCAATTGGCGAACCGACTCACAGACCTTCTTACTGAAAGTTTCAGCCGCTTGGCAACGTTTGCCGTGCAGGACTTTGGCTCGCTTCGACAGACGGTTCTCGCTGTCTTTCAGTTCCTTCTCTGCTTTGGCGATTTCCTCGTCAATGTTCTCGAAGGCATTCACTTTTTCTTTCAGGCTGTCGCGCAAGGAGATAAGTGCCTCGAAGTTGTTGACGTGGTGCTTCATCATCAGACGGTTGAGGAGGTCATGTCGTTCCTGAAGGTTTTGCAGTTGCTCTTCGTCAAATTGGGTGTCGTCTTCGCGGCGGCGAAGATCGTAGGCGATGTCTTTTAGCTCCACTTTCAGGTTTTCGATGCGTTCGCCAAGACTTTCGGTGTCGGGTAAAAGGCTTCTCAATCGAGATAGAGTGGCGCCAAGGTCGTTGATTTGGCCCAAGATGGCATTTTCAGCGTCTTCCAGAAGCCCATTGGCGGTCACCAATAGACTCTTGATTTCCTCTGAGTTTTCCATTACGCTGAGTGTCTGTTCGATGTCGGCATATTCGCTTTCTTTCAGGTCGGCTTTTTCGAGTTCGTCCAACTGGAATTTGAGGTAGTCGTTTTCGGCGATGTTTTTCGTCGACAGTTCCTTCAAATCGTTCAGTTTCCGCATGGTGGCGTTGTGTTGGCCATATTCGGTTTGGTATTCGACGAGAAGTTCGGCGTTTTGCGCGATGTCATCCAAAAGCCGGAGCTGGAAATCGCCATTGGTGAGCAGAAGCGAGTCGTGTTGTGAATGGATGTCAACCAGTTGGTTTCCAATCTCTTTCATCGTTTGTAGTGCCACGGGCGTGTCGTTGATGAAGGCTCGGCTTTTCTTTTGCGGGCTGAGTTCGCGGCGGAAGATGCATTCTTGCTCAAAGTCGAGGTCGTTTTCCTCGAAAAGCGGCTTGAAGGAGTCATCGTTCAGGTCAATGATGGCTTCCACCACACATTTCTTGTCTTTGTCATAAAGCACGCTTGTGTCGGCACGGTCGCCCAAGGCAAAGCCCAAGGCACCGAGCAGGATGGACTTGCCAGCGCCTGTTTCGCCCGTGATGACGTTGAATCCCGTTGCAAAAGTGACATTCAGGTCGTCAATCAAGGCATAATTGCTGATGTGCAATTGTTTGAGCATGGGGTGTCTTAAAAACCAGTGTTTTGCAGCATGGCATCGTAGCGTGATGCCTGCGATGGGTCGATGGTTTTCATGATGTTGGCGGCCTCGGTTCTGATTTTCATTTCGCCTTGCGAGAAAATCTGGATGATTTCGTCGCGCTTGCTTTCAATGAGCAGTTGTAGGAAATAGCACATGGAGTTGCGTTCATACACGTTCCGCAAATTGCTGAGAGCGTTGAGGACAGCTTCGCGGCCTTGTTGCGGGTTTTCGGCCATCACATCAAGACCTTGGCGGTTGTAGTCGTAGATGAACTGACGCAACGGACGGTAGGGCTGGTTGTTGATTTCGCTAATGATGGCATAGCGATTCTGCCTTCCTGTGGAATTCCAGCCGTTTTCTGCTCCTGCCTCTTGTGGAGCGGCATTGGCGATAGTCTCGGCGATGGCGAAGAACGGGTCGCCACCGTAGGGCGAGAACGAGTCGAAATCGAGGCCGAGGAAAAGATAGACGTAGAAGCCTATGGTGCTCGTCAAGTTCGAGAGGTATGTGTTAGGGTTGAAATCCAAAGGTTGCCCGTCCATGTACTCGAAATAGAACCTGCGGTCGATGTAGTTGAACATCGGGGTGCTGTAGTTCGACTTGTAGACGGGACGGCGCAGGGCCAGGTTGATTTCGGCCGTGAAGTAGTTGCCTTCCCTGCTGCTTACATCGATGAGCATCGAACATTCTATTTTTTCCGCTTGTCGGAAATTGATTTCGGTGAATTTGGTGTTGTTGATGAACTCGTAGAGAGAAGTCTGGAGGTTCTGGTAGATGGTCTTGTCGCTACCTGCCACCTTGTTGGAATTGACGCGTACGTCGCATTGCAGTTCTTGGGCCAGCAATGCGTTGATGCTCAGCAGGCAACCGAGAACGATGAATAATGTCGCAAAGGTTCTCTTCATGGCTTCTCCCTTTCTTTGTGTCATCGATTAGAAGGCGTCTTGTTTCTCCTTGGCGGGATTCTTGAAATAAATCTGGTCGTGGAGAAACTCGTGGACGGCGATCAGGGTGGGCTTGGGCAGACGCTCGTAGAACTTGGCGATTTCAATCTGTTCCTTGTTCTCGAACACTTCCTCCAAGCTGTCGTTGGAAGCCGCGGCAAACGATTCAATCTTCTCGTTGAGTTCGTGCTTCATCTCGGCGGCGATTTGGTTGGCCCTGATGGACAGGATGGCCACGGTCTCGTAAATGTTGCCCGTGCCTTTGTAGAACTGGTCTTTCTGACGGGTGACAACCGTCGTTTCGGTCTTAATCTTCTTGAAATCCATGTCTTTATTGTATTTTTTCTAATTTCTTTCTTGCTTTGAGGGCAATGCCTTCCACTTCTTTCTGATACTTGCTTTCAGGATAGAGGTAGGTGAGAGCATTGCATTGCTCGACGCACGACTCGTAGCGCTCGCGTTGCTTCTCGGCGATGCTGTTTTCTGCATAGTCGTAATAGGTCTTGGCCATGTCGTAAAGAATCTCCTCGCGATGTTCGGTGTTGGGATATTTCTTCAGCATGTTCTCAAACGAAGTGATGGCTGCGCTGTAGTTTTCCATGCGGTAGAACAGGCGGCAGATGTTGTAGTCTTTTTCTTCCAGCTTGTTGTTGAGGTCCTTCAGGAGTTGGTTGGCACGGTCAAGGCTGTCGCTCTTGGGATAGCGTTCAGTGAAGGTGTTCAGCTGTTTGATGGCATCGTGCGTAGCGGTTTGGTCGAGTCCCGATTCGGGCGAGAGCAAATAGTTGCAATAAGCGTTCATGAAGGCGGCCTTTTCGGCGTCCTTCGAGAAGGGGTAGGTTTGCGTGAAACGATTGAAATAATAGGAGGCGATGTCGTAGTCGTCCTGCAAATAGTAGCACATGGCGGTCTTGTAGGTGATACTTTCGCCACGGGGCGTGTTGCGGAACGAGGCTTGCAGCAGGTCAAACAGCTGCAGGGCATGGTTGTAGTCGCCGCGCTCGTAGTAGTCTATGGCCACCTCGTATTTCATCTCGTTGTCGGTGCTTTTCACCAAACGGTTGAAGTCGTTGCATGAACCGAAAGTGAAAAGGCCCAAAATTGCCAATATCAAAAGTCTATTCTTCATCGGGCTGCAAAAATACTTATTTTTCGGTTATAAACGCGCGTTTTTCTCCTTTTATTATTCAAAAAAAGACGCGGAACAGGGTTTTTCCTCGTCCCGTGTCTTTTGGCCGCAGTTGGCAAGTTATTCGATGACGACTTTCTCCACAAAGTTTCCGCTTGCGCAGTTGATGTGCAGAAAATAAATGCCTTGGCTCAAGCTTTCGGTATTGATTTGGTGCGTGCCACCGTCCAAATTGTCTTTGGCGATCATTTGCCCGAGGCTGTTGAACAGACTGTAGCTGAAATCGCATGAAACCTCTATGTTGAATGAGGTTTTGGTGGGATTGGGATAGACCTTGAAGCGAACCGTTTCGTTGTCTTCCACGGCTTCTCCTCCAATGCTGTTGATGGTGGCAATCCAGCCATAATAGGTGTTGCGTGCGTCGGAGGTGAAGGCGAAAGTCAGGGCGCCTTCGGCGTTGGTGGCCGTGATGCTATCGGGAGTTTGGGAACCAGAAAACGAGCCGAGCAAGGAGGCGTCTGTCGTGGTGCCATCGTAAACGCTGAGCACGTCGCTTTGGGGCTGCGTCTTGAATTTGAGGAAGTTGACGCTGAGTTTCTTGCCCGTGGCATTGGGGCGAAGGGTCAGTCTATAGTTTTCGTTGTTGCCGTAATGGCCGCAATCGCCGCCTGAAGGGAGCAGCAGACCTTGGCCTTCGTTCAAGGTCAGATTGCCATCAACGATGGGATAGGGCGCGTATACGTCCATCAGCTGTTCGTGGGTGATGGTGGCGGTCTGTCCGCCGACATCGGTTATGGTGAGCGTAACGTTATAGGTGCCAGCCGTTTCGTAAACGACGTATGGGTTTCTCTCATTGGACTCGGAAGGCGTTCCGCCAGGGAATTGCCATGCCCAGTTGGCGATGCGACGGCCTTTGCAGGTTTCGTGGAAACGCACGGGTTTCCCTGTCGTGACCATCTCCCTGTCTGTGTTGAAGTCGGCAAACAAGGCCGTGTTGTCTGGGTCGGGAACCAATTGTACGTCTTGGGTGACGGCTTCGTTGTCGTTTACCGAAAGCGTTATCGTTTGGGGCAAATAACCATAAGCGGAATAGGTCACATCGTAAGTGCCGCCTTTGATGGGACGGTGGTAGTCGCCCGCTGGCAAATGCGAACTGACTTCCGATCCGTGGTGGTCGTGTCCCTCAATGCTCACGGTGACCTCAATAGGCTCGCCCGTTTCCGCGTCGGTGACCCTGCCGTGAATGCCGTTGAGGCATTGTTCCATATAGCTCAAAATGCTATTGTGATTGTAGTCCCAATACATGGGTAACAGCGAGGCGTTGGGCGTGTAACTATATGAGCATTCAATTGTGACTTCGCGGCATTGGGCGTAATAGTTCATATAGTCCTGCCGACTACCTGAAATGGTGTACCATTGGTAGCCGTTGATGATGCCGTGGTCGGCGTTCTGATGGCTCATGTTCATGTAGTTGGAGTCGTGCTCATGGCATTGGTCGGCGTATTCACGGCACACCAATTTCCACCATTCGTCGTCGGCGTGGAGCGAGGGATGGGTGTCCCAAGGATAATTCATCACCTCCGAGCCGCCGTGATAGTTGGCCGCCATCGTGAAAAGATAGTCTTGAGCCAAGTCCATAAGCCTTTGCGTTTCATTTTGATAGCACCACTCACCATCGGGGTGAGACCCTTTGTCGAAATCGGGATAGTGACGGTTAAGGTCGACTTCGTTGGCGTTTTTGCGCGTGGCGCCCCAAACGGTGTGGTTGCCTCCATAATAGGTGCCGTCAGGATTGGTGTTCGGGCAGATGAAAATGTCCAAATTGTTGATTAAGTTCAAGATGCGCGGTTCGTTGCTTGTGCAAAGTTCGTCGATGAGACGAAGCATGAGTATCATGCCCGTCAACTCGTCGCCGTGCATGGTGGAAGTGTAGAGGAACCTTGGCTTGCCGTCGGGCTGACCGTTGTTGATGCGGCAAAACATCAATTTGCGGCCGCTGTCGAGGGTGCCCAATTCAAAATAGGTGCAACGCTCAGGATGCTCGGTGCCAAATTGCTGCATCATGGCTTCGTATTGCTCGTAGGTGAGGTAGGTATCCCATTCATATTCATCGCGTTGTGGGTCGTACATGATGGGCTCTTCTCGCATCGAAGGTGGCGTTTGCAGTTGGGGCCGATAGCCTTGCAGGAGCAGGTTGTCGTATTGGTTTTGGTTGGCGTAGCAAACGACGGTCAGCCCATCAGTGGCATCAACGGAGCAAAGTCCGCTGATGGCTTGGATTTCATCGACTTGGCTGACGGTGAGAGTGAAGAAGTATTCTCCTCGGCTGGCCATCAGTCGCTCCAAATCTTTTTGGGCAAACATAGGGCTGCACAGAATTATAGCGATGATGAGCAAAGAATAGCGTAATGTTTTCATTTTTAGTATTTTGAGTTGCTGGTGAAAAAAGACGAAAAAGAGACACGGAACAGCGTTTTGTGTTTCCGTGTCTCAAATTAAGCTTGTGATTTATTCGATGACGAGTTTCTCTGTCCCAATTCCGTTTTCGCCAATCATCTGGAGGAAGTACACGCCTGGTGCCAACAATGCTTCGATTTGGGCTTTACCCTCGGCTTTGCCAGAAAGGATCTGTTGTCCAACAGTGTTATAAAGGGTGTAGCTATATTTTCCTCTCATGTTGATGGTGAAGCTGTCCTTGGTCGGGTTGGGGTAGATGTTGGGAAGGAAACCGTCCTCAAATAGCGACCAGTCTCTGATGGTCACGGTGACTTCGCCAGAGATGGTGTTGCCTTCTGCATCAGTCACGGTGACTTTGTAGGTGGTTTCGGCGTCGACGGGGGTGGCGATGGGACAGCAGTTGGTCGGGTCGTCGAGGGTTTCGAGGGGTTCCCATTGGTAGGTGTAGTTGCCTGCGCCGCCCATGACGATGGCTTCAAGTTGCGAGCTCTCGCCTTCGTTGATTTCCATCGGTTCGGCGGTGACGTTGATAATCATCGGGTCGTAGCCGCCGATGCAGCTGACATTGGCCACCCAGCCGGGTGAGGTCACGCCGCCGTCGGAGGTGAAGTGGAAGGTGAGGACGCCTCCTTCGTTGGTGGCTTCGAAAGGACCAGGAATGCTGCCGCCTGAATAGCGACCAATCTCAGGAGAATCGGTGGAATTGCCATCGTAAACATAAAGGTAGTCGTAACCCGATTCGAGGCTGAACTCGGTGAAAGTGACATTGATTTTACGCTCGTCGCTATTGGGCTGGAAGGTTAGAGTGTAGTTTTCGTTGTTGCCGTAAGCATTGCTGGCACCACCCGAGTCGAAGAACAGAGCCGAGCAGGTGGTGATGGTGCCGTTCTGCATGTTGTAGGCTTCACGGACGTGGATGTAGTTGTCGCGCGTCAGGGTTTGGCTGTTGCCTTCGGCATCGGCGATGGTCAGGCTGACGCTGAAATCGCCAGTCTCATTATAGGTGATACCAGTGGGATTCTGCTGTGTTGAAGTCGAGGGCGTGGCACCTTCAAATTCCCAACTCCATGAGGTGATTTCGCCAAACGAACCGTCGTTGAAGTTGATGCTTTGTCCGAGCGAGACTTGAGTCGTGGAGGCGCTGAATTCTGCGACCAAGCAGCTGCCAGGTTCGAGGGCCACTTCGAGGTTGACGGTCTCGTAGTCGGCCACGGTCACGTCGATGATTTGCGGGCAATAGCCGTCCTTGCGGACGATGACGTTCCAGGTGTCGCCCTTGATGGGACGGTGGAAATCGCCGGCGGGCAAGTGACTCTCAACGACGGAGTAGTCTTGGTCGTGACCCGAAATGGTGATAGTGGCTTCGAGCGGCTCGCCCGTTGTGGCATCGGTCACCACGCCGTGGATGCCGTAAAGGCATTGCATCATGAAGTCGAAAATGCCTTCCTTGTTGTAGTTCCAGAAGTTGGGCAGTTGAGGGCCAGGCACCAACTTGGTGTTGGAGCATTCGATGGTGAGTTCGCGGCATTGACGATAGGCGTTCATGTAGTCCTGACGGCCACCGCCGATTCTGTACCATTGCGCGCCGTTGGTGATGCCGTTGTTGAGGTAGGTCATGTAGTTGGGGTTCACCTTGTGGCAGTCGTCGGCATATTCGCGTGAGATGAGCTGATACCAAGCATCGTCGGCATGGAGGGTGTAGTCGTTGTCCCAAGGATAGTTCATCACTTCCGAACCGCCGTGGTAGTTGGCTCCCATCACGAAAGCGTTTTCCTCGGCAAACTGCATAAACCATTGCGTTTCTTGCTGGTATTCGTGGTTGTCGGGGTGAGGACCATCGACGCGGTCGGGATAGTTGCGGTTCATATCCACGTTGTTGGCGTTCTCGCGGCGTGCACCATTGACGGTGTTGTTGCCGCCGTGGTAAGTGCCGTCTGGGTTGGTGTTGGGGCCGACGTAGAGGTCAATGTTGTCCATAACGGCCTGCACTTCAGGCTCGTTGGGGTTTTCGAGAAGGTAGTCGATGAGGCGGAGCATCATAATCCAGCCCGTGGTCTCGTCGCCGTGGATGGTCGAGGTGTAGAGGAATTTCGGCTTGCCTTCGGGGGCGCCGTTGTTGAGGCGGGCAATCAAGATCTTGCGACCGCTCGGCAGCGTGCCCAAGGTGATGATTTCGCACTTGTCGGGGTGGTCGGTACCGAATTGGTACATCATGCTTTCATAGGCCTCGTAGGTCGGGTAGGCATCCCAATCATAGGCGGCACGGTTGCTGCCGTCCCACATCTCCACCTTGAATTGCAGCGAAGGCGGCATCATCAAAGTGGGCTGGTAGCCTTGTTTGAGCAGGTTTTCGTATTGCTCTTGGTTGGCGTAGCAAACCACCGTTTTGCCCTTGAGGTCGTCAATGGAGCAAAGTGTGCTTAATGCTTGAAAATCAGTTGGTTTTTCGATGTTTAAGGAGAAATAATATTCTCCATGGTTTTTCGAGATTTGCTCAAGCTCCTTTTGGGTTTCTTGGGCAAAAATGCAGCCACAAATCAGTGTGGCCAATAGGATTGTGAAATAGCGTAAAGTCTTCATATAATTCTTATTGTTTGTTGTTTGCTTTTTTTTGCGCGGGGATTGAAATCCCCGATGAAGTATTGTCGCCCCTACAGGGCTTTGGATTTTCGTCGCTTTGCGTCATTGCGATCGAAGCATCGATTTCAGGGTTTTGTTGCTGTCGGTGTCTTTGAGAATGGCACATTCTGGAAATAGGTAGGTCAAAGCCTTCCATTCTTCAATGATGTCGTTTTCGACCTTCTCGTTGGCTTTCACCAAGGGCAGGCGCAGCACGTTTTCGCACAGTCCGATATGGCTCATCAGGCACTTGATGCCCGTTGGGTTGCCGTCGGCGAAGATGAGCTGGTTCATGCGCAGCATGTCGTAATGCAAGAACCTGGCAAGTTCGGTGGACTCGTTGCCCATGCAGGTCATCATGCGGCGGAAGATGCTGGGATAGGCATTGGCGGCCACCGAAATCACCCCTGTGGCACCAAGGGCCATCAACGGCATGGTGATGGCGTCGTCGCCCGAAAGCACGTCGAAGTCAGTGGGCGCGTCGCGCAAGATCTCCATGATTTGCTGCAAGTTGCCCGAGGCCTCTTTGACGGCGATGATGTTGGGATGCTTCGCCAATTCCAAGCAGGTGGCGGCTTGCAGATTGACACCCACACGCCCAGGGACGTTGTAGACCACCACGGGCACGGGGCTTGCATCGGCGATAGCCTCGAAATGGGCCTTCATGCCGTGCTGGTTGGGCTTGTTATAATAAGGTACGACGCTCAAGATGCCATCGATGCCCACATAGTTTTGTGCCTTGATGGCCTCGATGACGGCTTGTGTGTTGTTGCCACCCATGCCGAGCATGATGGGCAAGCGATTCGCGTTGGTTTCCAATATCGTGTTGATAACCATGCTCTTCTCTTCGGTAGTCAGGGTAGGGGCTTCGGAGGTGGTTCCCAAAACCACCAAGAAGTCGGCACCGTTGTCGATGACGTGGTAGACGATGCGTTTCAGCGCTTCCACATCGACTGAAAAGTCGGATTTGAATGGGGTCACTAAGGCGACGCCCGTACCTTTAAAGGGATTGTGTTTCATTTCAGTAGGGATTTTGTGGTGGTGGTCCTACAAGCGCTTTCAGGTAGTTGTGCAGGACGTGGACGTTCGAAACAGGGTCGGTGGCGCGAGGGTTTTCGATGAGCAAGTCGTAGATTTTCTGGTTCTTGCTTTGGTGGAAGCAAATCCTGAAATCCGACTTCGGCAGGGTGCAAAGATAGTCGCTGATTTCGGTGTTTTTTGGAGCCATGTTGATGAGTATGCTGCTGAAAGGCAGCTTTTTGATGAACTCGTGCTTGTCGGGTTTCAAGACACTCATGAAGCCGAAATCCTTGGGCGTAATCTCCGTGTAGAGGTCGCTTTGCAGGATGGTGTCCGACATCTGGTTGCAGAGGATGACAAACCCGCATCGGTTGGCGCCAAACAAACCTTTCACGCTACTCTCGATGTTCTTGACGATGCTTTTGTCGCTTTCGTCCAAAACAATCAAAATGGAGTTAATTCGCTGTAAATTGGGCATTTTTGCCATTGGTTTTTCAGCGAGGAATAGCTCCAAAGCGCGATTTAAGGCCCTATTTCTGAGGTAGGATGAAAAATTCATGCCGCAAATGTAGGTAAATTCTGTGAGATGGAGCAAACTTTTGCCGAAAATCGCTAATTTTGCATTTGTTTTTTGTCAAGGCTCAAAGAGAATACTCGAAAAAGATAAAAATATGATTGTCACGATATTAGGCAGTGGAACCTCGCAAGGCGTGCCTGTCATTGGCTGCACGTGTCCCGTGTGCCAATCGAAAGACCCGCGCGACAAGCGGCTGCGAACCTCTATTTTGATACAAACGGAACAAGTGACGGTGGCGGTGGATGCCGGCCCCGACTTCCGCCAGCAGATGTTGCGTGAAAACATCACCCAACTCGATGCCGTTCTGATTTCGCACGAGCACAAAGACCACATCGGCGGTCTCGACGATTTGCGCCCTTACATTTTCATGAGCAAGAAACCTATGCCGCTTTATGTGGCCGACACGGCTTTGCCCGAAGTCAAGCGCGAATATTCCTACGCCTTCGACGAGCATCCCTATCCGGGCGCGCCCACCTACGACATCCGCCGCCTCGACGAGACGCCTTTCGACTTCGGCGATTTGCATATCGTTCCCATCAAACTGAAGCATTATACCTTGACATGCTATGCTTTCCGCATCGGGAATTTCGCTTATGTCACTGACTTGAGCGAGATTTCTGAGGAAGCCATTAAAAAACTGCAAGGCGTTGAATACCTGATTATTGAGGCTCTGCAAAAGAAAAAGCATTATTCGCATTTGACTTTGGATGAGGCGATAGATATTTCCCGCAGGGTGGGGGCGAGGAAGACGTGGTTCACGCATTGCAGCCATAGTATGGGCCTTGCCACCGACGTCAATCGTGAGTTGCCCGACGGCATGATGCTCGCCTACGATGGGCTGAAAATTGAAGTAAAATGAACACGCTTTATGTCATTGTGAGGAGGAACGACGAAGCGATATAGAGAAAGAGCCTCTTTTCTGGATGGCTTCGTTCCTCGCAATGACGCAAGCGTCAACTGAACAACTGATAACTGATGAAAGCAACCTATTCCCAAAGATTAATCAAACTCGCCGACCTCAACCATCACCAGACGTTCTTCGCCGGTCGCTGCTCCGAGTATTTCTTGGAGAGTTCCTATTTCGCTGTGGCGCAGTATGTTGATACGAAAGACACCGTCCTGCTCGTGCTCCACGGCATTGATTTCAAGTTCCCGATTTTCGCGGGCGACATCGTCACCTTCGAGAGCAAGGTCATCAGCGTGGGTCGCAGCACGTTGACGGTTTACACGAAGATGTACCGGAGCCGCGAGCCCGAAAAGATTGCCGCCGATGGCTTCGCCACCTTCTCTTATCTGGACGAGAACCACCATTCCAAGCCGCACGGCATCACGCTTGAGCCTGAAAATGAGGAAGAACGCTTCTTGCAGCAACAGGCTTTGGAGGTGATGGAAGACTCGAAACGTCGGGCTAAAGCGATGAATGCTGCTGGGAAATCCTGATTCAAAATTATTGTGATTATAATTATTGTATTCGCAATAATTGTATTTGTAATAATCTGGATAATGGGCTCCTATGTCATAATTACATATTCACCGCCTATTGGAATGAGGAACAGTGCTTTACGCTCTTATTAGTTTAGACTTATTTTAAATTAAGCCATTTGGTGAAAATATCTGCCAAAAAACTTGACAAAGGCAACTTTTTGTGTATATCTTTGTCTCGAAATTGTGACGCCATGCGACCCAATAGCCACATAACGCCCCTTTTCAGCGCTTTCAGCTATCGGTTGAAAGAAGGATTCCGTAGCTTTGCGGCGATGTTTTCTTTCATTGCATGTGTCCCGAGTGCCGTTTGGCATTGCTTCCAAATACGGAGTTGCCCTTGCTGCCATGCGAATAAGCCATGTTTTTTCTTTGGAATCTGGCATTTGGGCAAGAATAAATTCATCAAACATTTAGCCTCGCGATAGTTGTGCTTGCCATTCGCGGGGAGTATTCAGACAGACAGGCGGCAGAAACGGTCCTGCCTCGGAAGTATGTGTGATGGATGCTTCGGGAGCACCAAAATGAAACGCTATCGGATTCGAGAGTGTAGTCATGATTGTAATTATTTTAGTAATAGAAAAAAACGGATAGTTATGAAGCATTTGAAATATCAATTAATTGTTGTATTTGCCGTCTCGATTCTTGTTTGTAGTTGCAAGAAAGAGGATCAGGTGTACAGCTGTAATCCAACTATAAATGAGTGGGTTAGAAAGAACAAAAGCTCCTTTCAGGAAATCTCTCGTGAACAAATCGGTTTGCTGCCTATGGGTTTGCAAAAGTCGGTTTTTCGTTCGTTAACCCCAGAAAAACAATGGCAACTCTGGGTGGAAAAGTTCAACATTGTCCGTAGTCAATGGGATGCTCCAGTACAAAGAGTTGTCGATCTTGCGCTTAAGACCATGGATGCCTCTTGGTATAGTCAACCTTTAACCGATGATAGATTGAAGTTTATAAATGCAATCGAAGATGAGTTGTTGACAAATCTCATGGATTCGATTGATTATGTGGTAAATTTTTGTCTGTTGTCAACGGAAAATGAATTGTTGGAATTAAGGCAACCGGAAAGAATTGACTATTCTTGGATTTCCTTTCCACCAGAAATAAGTATTGCCGATTTTTCCAAAGAGGCACCAGGTGGTGGCTCTGCGCCCGTTTTATTAGATTGTAAGTGTGAATGGGACGTGTCTTGCCTATGGTCATTGTCTGGTTGCATAAAAGAGGGATGCAACAAAACTAATACAGGATGTGGTTTTGGTTTTTCGAAACCATGTACTGGAACATGCTCAAGATTGATGTTCTAGTATGACAGGTTAAGTGAGGAGTTTGTGCCTCAAAGTAGAGACTGCGCTTTGAGGCACAAACTGAATGAGAATGCTATTAGTTCACGTAAATGTCTAAAATTTGTAAAAAAGGTGAATAAATGGGAATATATAAAGTTGTCTCTTCAGGTGGTGGGAATTTCGCTAGGAATAGTCTTTCTTTATCTTTTATATCGAAAGGTTGACCCTATTGCTATTGCCAGAGTAGGTGTTTACATTAGCGTCTGTTTGGCTGTCGTCAGGATAATAAGTGGGAGAAAGTGTATAAATATCTTAATCTATTTAATATTTTTGCTGTTTTTGTCCATCATAATGGTCGCAATTGAGATTAAGTCTTTTTATTATGTTATGCAATTTATGGTGCTTTTGACGTTGGCGTTATGGGCACCTTATTTGCTATTCATATTGGCATATCGCCTTCCGATAAAGACTATTTATAGAAAAGCGGTGGTTAGCGCTTTTTTGTCTATTGTACCTCAGTTAGTTTTCGGTAGATGGGGCAATGCAATACAAACCTTGGCTACAATTCTGATTGTCATCCCCTTGTATTATTCCATAATAAAAGAATCTGATTCTAAAGAAAGGTGGTTTTGTCTCGCTATATTTGTGGTTGTTTTTACATTGTTTTTGTTTTTGTTTGGAAGCATTGAGTATATTGCATTTCCAATGATAGCTTACATTCTTTTTCTGTTACTTACTAGGTACTTATCGGTTTCTCCATTTCAAGAAAGAAAGAAATGGTTATTATTGGTTCTATTAATGATAGTAGCGTGTCCCGTATCATTTTTTGGGTCTCTCAATTCTTATTATTTTCTGGTAAAGGAAAATGATGGTGGTGATGTAGATTTGAATTTCCCCTTGTCATACATGCTTGTGGTGAATGATTGTGATACATTGAACGAGAAAACTATGCAAGGGAAAAATGTTGTGGTCTTTTTTTGGTCGTCTCATTGCGCAAATTGCCACAAGGAATTCCCCTCTTTCTCGAAGTTGGCTGGAGAATTTGAATACGATACCACAAAAGTTTTCATTGCAGCTTTTGTCCCTTTTGGAGAAGACGGAGAAGAGGCTTATTATCAAAAAGAAATTGAACATGACTTCGCATTTGAGTGGGCAGAAGTTGTTTATAGCAGGCAGATTATGAAAGATTTAGGCTTTAATTCTTTCCCTCATCTCACAGTTTTGGATAATAATGGCCTCGTAGTATACAATGGACTATACGTTAATAAAAAAGGAGTTTTTGTTAATAATGTTCGAACATACTTGAAAAAATTATGAAACCTCCAATTCCTTCGGATAGCAGATGAAATGTTTCACCACGGGCTGCGACAAGACCGAAATGTTCAGCTGGTCGGAGGCCTCGCTGATGTCTTTCATGGTGCCGTCCTTGTACAAAATGTTGATGGCGGGTTTCTTGGGATGGTAGGCGTGGTTGGACGAAACGCCTTGCAACAGGGCAAAATCCGCTTCTTCCAAAGACCAGCCGTAGAGTTGCGCGATTTTCTTGCGTATGTCGTCGATGTAGTTCAGGTCAAATTCGGAATTTTGCATCTCGATTTTGAACAAGTGCCTGTCCGTCAGGCGGCGACAGAGTTCGGCAAGCACGCGGTCATCGTCGTCACGCCACATCTTGACGGCGGTCATCACGTCATAATCGTCGAGTTGGCAGAACTTGTCCAAGACAAAATCGGAGTCGAAACCTTCCTCGAAAGCGTGTTGGTTTTTCAGGAAAAACGACAGGGCTTTGGTGGCGGGCAGGTCGCGCTCCTGGCTGAGCATTTTGGCGCGTCTCAAAATGTTGCGCAGCATATACTCGGCACTCAGCACGGCCTTATGCATATACACCTGCCAATACATGATGCGTCGCGCCACGATGAAACTCTCCACGGAATAAATGCCTTTCGCTTCGATAGCGAGTTCATTTCCAACGACTTCCATCATCTCCAACAGACGCTCGGCATTCACGCTACCCTCAGCCACGCCGGTGAAGAAGCTGTCCCGTTTGAGGTAATCGATGCGGTCGACATCCAACTGACTGGAAATGAGTTTGGTGAGGAACCCTTTTTCGTATTCGCCCTTGAACATTTGTATGGCCACCTCCAGACGTCCGCCGTGTATTTCGTTGAACTTCTGCATCACTTTAAGCGACAACTCCTCATGTGAAACGCCCTGCACGATGCTGTTCTCCAGGGTGTGCGAAAACGGCCCGTGGCCGCTGTCGTGGAGCAAAATGGCGACGGAGGCGGCTTCCAACTCCGCATCGGTGATGTCGTAGCCTTTGCCGCGCAACAACTGGATGGCTCTACGCATCAGGTGCATCGTGCCGAGGCTGTGGGCGAAACGGGTGTGGTTGGCGCCAGGATAGACCATATTGGTCATACTGACCTGCTTGATGCGGCGAAGTCGCTGGAAATAAGGATGCTCGATAATGTCAAAATGCAGCTCGTCGGGGATGTTGACGAAGCCGTAAATCGGGTCGTTGAAGATTTTCTTTTTGTTCGAGGAAGAGTCCATAGCTTATTTTCCGTATAGGTCGGCGTGAGTACCTGTTCTGGCAAGTGTGATAAGTTGAATGGTCTTCTCTTTTTTGTATATAAGAAGCCAGTCGGGATTGATGTGGCATTCGCGTTTGCCTTTAAAGTCGCCTTTTAAGGCATGGTCGTGGTTTTTGGCAGGCAAATTCTCGTCGTTGGCCAATTTTTTCACCACCTCAAAAAGGTCGTTCTCATTGAGGCCACGCTTTTTGGCAAGTCTGATGTCACGGTCAAATTTGCCTGTCGTTTTCACATCATAAAGCATGGATGTGGCGTTTGAAATCCTCGAAATCCGTGAAAACTGTTCCTTTGCCCTCGTCTGCTTCTTTGCAGGCTTCAAGGGTTAATTCATAGTTCGTTTTGCGCTTTGTCGTGGTTTTCTTTTCTATGACATTGAAGCCTTCGGTGTTGGCGAGGAAGTCCGCAAGAGCATTAGCAAAGGCGCTGCCTGCCTCATACCTTAAAGTTATTGTTTCCATACCATTCTTGTTATTATCGTGCAAAAATACACAGAAATTTTGTTTTTGTTGGGATTACCGACAAAATAAAAGCCCTTTTCCCTCGTTTTCAATACAAATTCTCAAATTATGGACAAAACGACAATCCTTTGGGCCGACGACGAGATTGATCTCCTGAAGCCCCATATTATGTTCTTGGAACAAAAAGGCTATGAGGTAGTTACGGCCAACAATGGCTCGGATGCCATCGACCTCGTACACCAACAGCATTTTGACATCGTCTTCCTTGACGAGCAAATGCCAGGCATTTCGGGCATTGAGGCGTTGGAAGTCATCAAGCGCGACTATCCCAACCTGCCCGTGGTGATGATTACCAAGAGCGAGGAAGAGCGCATTATGGAAGATGCAATCGGTTCAAACATAGCGGATTACCTTATCAAACCGGTGAACCCGAACCAGATTCTGCTTTCGCTGAAACGCAACCTTGAGAACCGCACCCTTCGCGACGAGAAATCGACGATGAAATACCAGAAGGAGTTCCGCCAAATCAGCATGGATCTCAACAACAACCTCAGTTTCGATGAATGGGTTGAACTGTATAAAAAGCTGGTCCGCTGGGAGTTGGAGCTGCAAAAATCCACCGACGAGAGCATCAAGGGCATCCTCGCCGACCAAAAACAGGAAGCCAACACGCAATTCACTCGCTACATCGAGCGCAATTACGTGGACTGGATTCAAGGCAAGTCCGAGAAGCCGGTGATGTCGCATACCGTGGTGCGCGACAAAGTGATTCCTCGTCTCGACGACAGCGACAAGCCGCTGTTTTTCATTGTGATCGACAACCTCCGCTACGACCAATGGAAGGCCATCCAGCCGCTGATTGAAAACTATTTCCGCGTGGAGGCTGACGATGTTTATTACGCCATTCTGCCCACCACCACGCAATATGCCCGCAACGCCCTCTTTGCTGGACTGATGCCGCTCGAAATCCGTCGCCGCTACCGCCAATGGTGGGTCGACGAGGACGAGGAAGGCACGAAAAACCAGTACGAAGGCGAACTTTTGGGCGAGCAGTTGAAACGTTTCGGCAAGAACATCAAGTACTCATATAATAAGGTGTTGAACTTGCAGGCGGGCAAGAAACTCTATGAGCAGATGTCGAACCTGATGCAGAACAAGTTGAATGTTATCGTTTACAACTTTGTCGATATGCTGTCGCACGCCCGCACCGAGATGGAAATCATCCGCGAATTGGCCGACGACGAGGAAGCCTACCGCTCGCTGATGTACTCTTGGTTCGAGCATTCGAGCCTCTTCGACATGATGCGCTTCATCGCCGAGAAGGGCTGCGATATGGTCATCACCACCGACCACGGCTCTACTTACGTCGAGAAACCCGTTCGCATTTTGGGCGACCGCGAAGTGAACACCAACCTGCGCTACAAATACGGCAAGAACCTGAAATACAATCAAAAAGAAGTCTTTGAGGTGAAAGACCCCGAGAAGATTTTCCTGCCTAAGGCCAACCTCAGCACGACCTTCGTCTTTGCTGGCGAAAGCGATTTCTTCGCCTACCCGAACAACTACAATTACTACGTCAGTTATTATCGCAACACCTTCCAACATGGCGGCATCTCCATGAATGAGATGCTGATTCCAGTGATTCATCTGACGGCGAAGCGTGTCAGATAAAAGCATTATCTTTGCAGCAAAATTGGGTATTAATGGAATCTAAGCAGTTCATAATAAACAGCGTGGAGCAACTTTCGGAAGTCTCTGATTATCTGCTCTCAATGCGCAACGAAGCCGATGTCATTGCCTTTTACGGCTCGATGGGTGCGGGCAAGACCACTTTAATCAAGAACCTGTGCCACAAGATGGGCGTCACCGACGAGGTGAACAGCCCGACTTTCGCCATCGTCAACGAGTATGTGACGGAGGAAGGAGAATCGGTCTATCACTTTGATTTCTATCGGATTAAGAAATTGGAGGAAGCCTACGACATCGGGTTTGAGAACTATTTCGACAGCGGCAACCTTTGCCTCATCGAGTGGCCGGAGATGATTGAGCCTTTGCTGCCCGAAAAACACCTCCGTGTGGAGATTCGGCAGGGCGCAACGGACGATGCTAGAGTTATTGGTTGCCAATTAATCGAGTAATGTTCTAATGCAATGAGACGGGAAAACCAAACCACAACCGTCATTGCGGGCTTGTCCCGCAATCCCCTGCGCGAGAAGGATTCCACTCTGCGCTTGGGAGATGGCGGATTCTCGTCCGCCATGACGGTGTAATGGCTTAATGTAGTGAATATGAACAATAGACTAAAACAAACCATAGAAGAAGCCTCTAAAATCTTCATCCTGACCGATGAGAATGTGGCGCCGTTTTGGTTACCCGAAACCGAATATTGGTTTGACTGTGAAAATGCCGTTGAAATCACTATCCGACCTGGCGAGAAATACAAAAACCTGCAATCCGTCCAGCGCATTTGGAAAACCTTGATGAAACATCATGCCGACCGTAACGCCTTGCTAATCAATCTTGGCGGTGGCGTGATTACCGACTTGGGCGGCTTCGCGGCCTCCACCTACAAGCGCGGTATCCGTTTCATCAACATTCCTACCACTTTGCTCGCGATGGTGGACGCGGCGATAGGAGGGAAGACTGGCATCGATTTTGGCGGCGGGAAGAACCAAATCGGCACTTTCGCCGAGGCGGAGGATGTGCTGATACACCAGGACTATCTGATGACCCTGCCCCAGCGCGAACTCCTTTCTGGCATGGCCGAAATGCTGAAATATGGCTTTATTGCTGATGCCAAGTTGTTGGAAATCAATTTGGTGAATTACGAGCAATTCATTTTTCGCTGTGGCGACATCAAGCGCAAAATCGTGGCGAAGGACCCAACGGAAAAAGGCCTGCGCAAAATCCTGAATTTTGGTCATACCATGGGCCATGCCATTGAAAGCCATTGCCTTACGACGGAAACGCCTTTGCTGCACGGCGAGGCGATGGCCTTGGGTATGGGCGCAGCGTTATGGCTCTCCGAAAGGAAGTTGGGTTTGGATGCCGATGTCTTGCAACGTTTTGAAAGTCAGATTAAAATGTTGCTTTCGGAAGTGGAAGTTTCGCTTTCGGGGGCCGATGTGGAGCCGATTTTGCAGTATCTTGTCCACGACAAGAAAAACAAGAACAACAAGCCGCAATTCGTTTTGCTTGAGGCGGTTGGAAAGCCGATTTGGGATGTGGAGGTGGAGCCTGATAGTGTTATGCAAGCATTGAATTTTATTATTGGTGTTGTAAAATGAGTGCCGATAATACAGCCTTCAAGCCTTTGTCGTCATTGCGGGCGCAGACCCGCAATCTCCCAAACGGAAAGGATAGTCCTTCGTGTCTGGGAGATGGCGGATGTTCCTCCGCCATGACATTAAGAGACGGAAGGGTAGTACGTTTCGGTGAGATTATCCTGCCCGCCAGCAAAAGCGAAAGCAACCGCGCCTTGATGATGGCTGCCTACGGTGGTTTTACTCCTGATTTCCAGAATCTTTCCGATTCAAGCGACACGCGCATTTTGGTCAAGGCGATAAGCGAAATCCAAAGTGGGAATCGCGTTATCGACATCGCCGATTGCGGCACTGCGGCGCGTTTCTTGACCACATTTTTGGCCTGTCGAGAAGGCGAGTGGCTTCTGACGGGGACCGAACGCATGAAACAGCGTCCCATTGGGGCGTTGGTGCATGCTTTGATGGGTTTAGGTGTTGACATTCAATGTGCTGGAAAAAAAGGCTCCTTGCCTTTGCGAATCAAAGGAAAGCCCATTTCAGGAGGCAAAGTGTCCGTCGAAATGAGTCAAAGCAGCCAATTCGCTTCTTCGTTGCTCTTGGCCGCGCCGATGTGGCCTCACGGCATTGAACTCGAATTGACGGGCTCGCTCAATTCCATGCCCTATCTTGATATGACTTTGGCCCTGATGCAACATTTCGGAGCCAAGGCGGAACGAAACGGAAGAACGGTCTATGTCGCGCCAAAACCTTATCACTCAAGAAATTTTGTTGTTTCTTCCGATTGGAGTGCTACTTCCTATTGGTACGAGATGGCAGCGTTGTGTGAGGATGGAGAAATCGTGTTGAGAGGCCATTTCGCTCGTCGCTTCGACAGGCTCGTCGATCTTAAAAGCCCTGTCCTTGAGTCCGTCGGAAAGTCGGCCCTTGAGTTTGTCGAAAAACTGGAATCCCCGCAAGGCGATGCCATCGTTGCTGAGTGGATGAAATCATTGGGAGTGAATACTTTATCAGATAAGGA
Source organism: Bacteroidales bacterium (assembly GCA_017460915.1). Classification (GTDB taxonomy): domain Bacteria; phylum Bacteroidota; class Bacteroidia; order Bacteroidales; family F082; genus Limimorpha. The sequence continues at coordinate 254,191 of JAFUAA010000049.1, forward strand.
AACACTTGTTTTGAGGAAAACTTCGTTCGATAAAAAGCCGCTTTCTTTCGAATTCTCCCTTCATCCCGACCTTTTCCCGACCATGGCAGCCGTTTGTGCGGGCCTTCAAATGGAGGCGCGTTTCACGGGTGTTTCAACGCTCAAACTCAAAGAGTCGGATAGGGTGGAAACGATGCGTGAAGAACTATCGAAAATAGGAGCAGAATTGAATTGTCTTGGCGGAAAAGAACTTGTTTTGAAGCCGTCGGAGGAATTGCCTTTCCATGAGAAGACGACGCCTTTGTGGTTCAATTCGCATGACGATCATCGCGTTGTGATGGCATTGGCTCCGCTTGCGATGAAGATTGGTGCGGTGGCTTTCGACCATCCCGAAGTCGTAGGAAAATCTTATCCTTCGTTCTGGTCTGACGCGCGTTTTTTGAAACAATAATGCGGAAATTATCCCTATTATTGAATTTATTTTTCCTGTTTTCTGGAAAATCCGTACTTTTGCGGCGTTTTTCCAAAAATTGTCATGAAAGTTGAGTTGTTTGTTCCATGTCTCATCGACCAGTTCTTTCCAGGAGTGGCATTCCAAACCATGAAAGTGTTGGAACGCGCTGGCATTGAGGTGGAGTACAATCCTGAGCAGACTTGCTGCGGGCGTTTTGCCTATCATGCCGGTTCCCTTGAAGACGCCAAGGAATTGGGTGACAAGTTCCTCAACGATTTTTCTTACGACGGTCCTGTGGTGGCGCCCTCGGCGGCATGTGTGCATTACATCAAAAAGCACTATCCTGAATTGTTTTTCAATACGGCTAACCATTTGAATTTCAAACGAATGGTTGCCAATGTTTATGAACTGACCGATTTTTTGGTCAACGTTGTGAAATTTGATGATTTTGGTGCGGAATTTCCTTACAAGGTGACGTTCCACGATAGTTGCAGCGCCTTGCGCGGGCTGGGCTTGGGCAAGGAAGCGCGTCAGTTGCTCTCGAAGGTGAAGGGGTTGGAATTGGTCGAGATGAAGCAGACCGATTTGTGTTGTGGAGCCGATTTTTCGATGCGACTGGAACACGAGGCCTTGGCTGACGGAATGGCGAACCACAAAGTGAAAAATGCCTTGAATACGGGTGCCGACTACATCGTGTCGACCGACATGACCTGCCTCATGCATCAAAAGGCGTATATCGAAAAAGAGAATCTGCCCCTCAAGGTGATTCACATCGCCGAGGTGCTGGCTTCGGGTTGGGAGTAGTCTTAGGTTCTTGAGTTCGTCGAAGGGGCGAAGGACCGATTTAATTATGAAGAGTTATGCAAAATGAATGATTATTACATACACGAAAGCAGCTACGTTGACGACAACGTGAGCATCGGAAAAGGGACGAAGATTTGGCATTTTTGCCATATCCAGTCGGGTGCGCTCATAGGCGAGAACTGCTCTTTCGGCCAAAACGTGAACGTGGGCAACAATGTCAAAATCGGCAATGGGGTACGCGTGCAGAACAATGTCTCCATTTATGAAGGCGTTGAAATTGAGGATAATGTGTTTTGTGGACCCAGTTGCGTTTTCACCAATGTGACTACACCGCGAGCTCATTTTCCGGTGCATGGCGTTTATGCCAAGACCAGAATTTGCGAAGGAGCCTCGTTGGGTGCCAACAGCACGGTGGTCTGTGGCCATACCGTGGGCAAGAGCGCTCTCGTTGCGGCTGGTGCCGTCGTCACCAAGGATGTGAAGCCCTATGCACTGATGGCAGGCGTTCCGGCCCGACAAATCGGATGGGTGTGTGAATGCGGTCGACGCCTCGATGCCTCGCTGCAATGCAGCTGTGGGCGGAAATATCATGAAAAAAACGGAAATTTGGAATCTTTGTAGAGACGCAAAGTTTTGCGTCTCTACCGTGCAAACAATATATAGAAAATGCAATTCAGAGATCTGAAAACCCAATATACCGTCCTGAAGGACGAAATGGACAAAGCCATCCTCGACGTGGTCGCTTCAAGCGCTTATGTGATGGGTCCGAAAATCAAGGAGATGGAAACCGCTTTCGCCGAATATGTCGGCGCGAAGCATTGTGTGGCTTGCAACAGCGGCACCGATGCCTTGTTGCTCGCCCTCAAGGTGTGGGACGTGAAGGCTGGCGATGCCGTCTTCGTACCCAGCTTCACTTTTTTCGCTTCTGCCGAGGTCATTGCCATGCAAGGCGCTACGCCCGTATTCGTCGATGTCGACCAGGATACCTTCAACATGGATGTCGTTGACCTTGAACGGAAAATCGAGCAAACCGTCAAGGCTGGCAAGCTAAGGCCACGCGTCATCATTGCAGTGGATTTGTTTGGCCTGCCTGCCGATTTCAAGGCCATTCGCGCAGTGGCGGGGAAACACGACCTTTATGTCCTTGAAGACGGAGCCCAAGGTTTTGGGGGACGCATGGGCGAGCGCAAAGCCTGCTCCTTTGGCGACATCTCCACCACTTCGTTTTTCCCTGCCAAGCCCGTGGGTTGTTACGGCGATGGCGGCGCGGTGTTCACCGATAACCACGAGTGGGCCGAACTGCTCGACTCTTATCATGTCCACGGCAAGGGCAGCGACCGCTACGACAACGTGCGCATCGGCATGAACTCACGAATGGACAGCATCCAGGCTGCCATCCTGCTGGTGAAGTTGAAGGCTTTTGCCGACCACGAACTCGTCGATGTCAACAAGGTGGCGGCTCGGTATACTGAAAAACTGCAAGGGGTGGCAAAGACCCCGATCGTCCCCAATGGTTTCTATTCCAGTTGGGCGCAATATACGCTTCAGGTGGAGAATAAGGAAGTCAGGGCGGGATTGCAGGCGGCCTTGAAGGTCCTCGACATTCCCACGGCCATCTATTACCCCATCCCAATGCACCGCCAGACGGCGTTCGGCTACTTGAACCTTGCCGACAACCATTGTCCTGTTTCCGACCAATTGGCAGATACGGTGATTTCGTTACCAATCCATCCGTATCTCTTTGAGGAAGAACAAGATAGGATTTGCAAAGCGGTCGGCGATTTTTTGGAACACTGAATTAGCGAAAAGCATGGGTGTCAGGTCTTTCTTCAACGGAATGATTGCGCGCGACAATTACGACGAGGTCATGGAATACCTTGCCGTGACTGAGACCCAGCATGCCCCACGTTTTGAATTCGACCAAGCCCCTGTGCAATTGCGTGATCTGATTGCCGTGGCCGAGACTCCCCGCAGCGAAGAGCGCTCGAAGTGGCTTAACGACTACGCCGAGAAGTCGTGGTCGGTACCCGACGGCAAGGCTGAGGTGCTGCTGGCTCAGGACCATCTCAACGCCATTCGGTATCTCAACCGTTATCTTCGCAAAGCCAATGGGAAGCTCAAGCAAGAGGGCTATCTGGTGTGCAGTTTCGATACGGCACAGAAACGCCGCGTCCAGATCTTCAGCAAATATCCCAAGTTTTTGGCGAGGATTGTTTATTTCTTCGATTTTCTGTGGCATAGGGTGTCCCCTAAAGTGGGCTTGACTCGCCGCTTCTATTATTTTTGTACGCGAAAGGTACGCAAGGTCTTTCCGCGACCGGAAGTGCTGGGCAGACTCTATTACTGCGGTTTCGAGGTCGTCAGCGAGCAATACATCCACGACCGCTATTGCGTGATTGCGCAAAAGAAACGCCAGCCCAGCAGGGAGCAACACTCCTATGGGTTTTTTATCCGTTTGCGCCGGATTGGCAAGGACGGGAAGAAGTTCAACGTGTTCAAGTTCAGGACGATGTATGCCTACTCTGAGTATTTGCAGACATACATATACGAGAACAACGATCTGGACGTGGGCGGCAAGTTCAGCGATGACTATCGCGTCACCGAGTGGGGGCGTTTCTTGCGCCGCACCTGGCTTGACGAGTTGCCCATGCTCATCAATGTGTTGAAAAGACAGATGAAACTGGTGGGGGTGAGGCCTTTGAGCCAACAGTATTATGATTTGTATACACCTGAGATACAGCAACTAAGAATCAAAGCCAAACCAGGCCTATTGCCTCCTTTCTATGTTGACATGCCAGAGACTTTGGACGAAATCCAAGAGAGCGAGAAACGTTATACCGAGGCGTACTTGAAACATCCTTTCCGCACCGACTGGAAGTATTTCTGGAAAATTGTCGGCAACATTTTGTTCAAAGGGAAACACTCAAAATGATAATGCCAAAAAATAAGGCTTTTTTTGCTTTTCGTATCAAAATAATCTTTATTTTTGCCACTTGATTAAGCGGCAATCCTTATAATGTATTTGCATGGATTGCAGAGATTTTCTCTGGGTGCTGTAAATGGCAAGGTATGAGTAAGTTAATGCTATTCGCATGGGACTCAGAAAAGCGAAGCTATATCATTACCTCAAACATTGAAATGACACAATCGGTATCAGAAAACGAGAATTGGACTACGGTCATCAAACCTCGAAACAAGCTTTTCGAGGTGAACTTGAAAGAAATCTGGGACTATCGTGATTTGTTGACGTTGTTTGTGAAGCGTACCATTACGGTGGCCTATAAACAGACAATCCTTGGCCCATTGTGGTGGATTATCCAACCAGCCTTCACTGTCATCATGTATATGGTCGTGTTTGGAGGCATCGCCGGCATTCCCACCGATGGCATTCCGCAACCTTTGTTCTATCTGGGAGGCGTTGCCATGTGGCAGTATTTTTCCGACTGTCTGGGAAAGACATCGAATACCTTCGTTTCAAATGCCGGTATTTTCGGAAAGGTGTATTTCCCAAGGTTGATCATGCCGCTGTCCAGCGTCATCAGCAACTTGGTGCGTTTTGGCATACAGTTGGGCTTGTTTGTCGTTGTGTATCTTTATTACGCCATCATCGGGCAGGCGCCTAGCCCCAATTGGTATCTGCTGCTGTTTCCTTTGTTGGTGGTGATGATGGCAGGCTTGGCTTTGGGCTTCGGCATCATCATCTCGTCGATGACGACCAAGTATCGCGACCTGTCGATTCTGTTCTCTTTCTTTGTCTCGCTGTGGATGTATGCCACACCCATCGTCTATCCTTTGAGCCGTGTGGCTGGCAGGCAAAAATGGGGCTTCGACGTGGCCGACATCATGTGCCTGAATCCAGTGACACCTGTCATCGAGACCTTCAAGCATGGTGCGTTAGGGGCAGGACAATTCGTGGGTTGGGGCTGGCTGGCCTACAGCTTCGTCTTCATGCTGGTCGTCCTGGCCTTGGGCATCCTGATTTTCAACAAGGTGCAGAAAAGTTTCATGGATACGGTGTAATCTGATCGTTTGATGGTTTGTAAAGTAGTGGAAACGAGGACAGGTGTATGAAAAAGGCAAAAAATCAAGGAAATGAAATATCCCATAGGCATACAGAATTTCGAGAAGATACGGAAAGAAGGTTTCGAGTATATCGACAAGACCGCTTTTGTCTATAAGCTTGCCGATGAAGGAAACTATTATTTCCTTTCTCGTCCGAGGCGTTTCGGCAAGTCGTTGCTGCTTTCCACCTTCGAGGCTTATTTCAGAGGAGAGAGGGACCTGTTTGAAGGGCTGGCAATAAGCGAGTTGGAACAGCATTGGGACAGATTCCCCATTTTCCACCTCGACCTGAACACAGAGAAATACGATACCTTGGAGGCTTTGGAGAGCAAGCTGAACTTGGCTTTGTCGGGCTGGGAGGCGAAATATGGTAGCAATCCCAACGAGAGGTCGCTCAGCACCCGATTCGAGGGGGTGATAGGCAGGGCGTTCGAGCAAGAAGGCAAGCGTGTGGTGATATTAGTGGACGAGTACGACAAGCCTATGTTGCAAGCGATAGGCAACGAGGCCTTGCAGGAAGCCTACCGCTCAACGCTGAAGGCGTTTTACGGCGCGTTGAAGTCGTGCGACCGTTGCATCCGTTTCGCTTTCCTCACGGGAGTTACCAAGTTCGGCAAGGTGAGCGTGTTCAGCGACTTGAACAATTTGATAGACATTTCGTTGGATCGCCGTTATGTGTCCATTTGCGGCATCACGGAGAGCGAGCTGCAAGGCCAATTCGATGGCAGTGTGGAGGCATTGGGAGAGGCCAACGGGATGAGCAAGGAGGAGTGCTACGCCCAACTGAAGCACGACTACGATGGATACCATTTCGATGTCAACACCGAAGGGATATACAACCCGTTCAGCATCCTCAACACTTTGGCAAGCCAGCAGTTCCGCGACTACTGGTTCGAGACGGGCACTCCGACTTTCCTCGTGCGTCAGCTGCAGAAGACCAACTATCGTTTGTCGGACATGACGGAGGAGCGCCTCTCGGCCGACACGCTCAACTCGATAGACATCATGGAGGAGACCCCGTTGCCGTTGTTGTTCCAGAGCGGCTACCTTACGATAACAGGCTATGACCCAAGGTTCAGGCTTTATAGGTTAGGTTTCCCTAACCGCGAGGTGAAGGAAGGCTTCATAAAGTACCTGGTGCCGTTTTATACGCCGAAAACCGACAACAAGTCGAGGTTTTCGATAGAGCAGTTTGTCAGTGAGGTGGAACAAGGCAGGGCCGAGAACTTCATGCAACGTATGGAGGCTTTCTTTGCCGGTGGCGACTATGCGTTGATGGGCGACAAGGAACTGTATTTCCAGAACGCGATGTACGTGTTCTTCACGCTGTTGGGGCTATATGTGGAGGTGGAGCGCCATACCACAGACGGTCGCATGGACATGCTGGTACAGACGAAGGACTACATCTACATCATTGAGTTGAAGATAGACCAAACCGCAGACATCGCTTTGCAACAGATAGATGATAAGGGCTATGCCAAACCGTTTGCCACCGACCCACGTCAATTGTTCAAGATAGGCTTGAACTTCTCCACCGAAAGACGTTGCATTGACGGGTGGAAAGTGGAGAAAGAGGTATCACGTTTTGGAGCGTGAAGAGGATAACGGTATGAGATTTGGAGCGTCTTTAAACAATTATTATTTTTAAACAATTGATAATGAAACAATTACCCCCACCCCACACACACACACCGCACGCCACCATAATGCGTTGCACGGCTCATACAACACAAGGACTGATCATCCCGTGTATTGCCAAGAATCAGGTGAAAACAGCCGTAAGTCAATGAAAATACTAGTAACCGGGGCTGCCGGCTTTATAGGTTCGTGGGTGTCACGAGCTTTGGTCGAACGGGGAGATGCTGTTTTGTGTATTGATAGCATAAACGACTACTACGATGTACGGCTTAAACGCGAAAGGTTGAGAAGAATGCTTGGTTTTGAAACGGAGGGCGACAATATCCCTTTCAGCGAGATGTTCACGAGCAAGACGTATCCGGCTGTGCGTTTCATTCGGATGTCGATAGAAGACAAAAACCTGCTGGACTATCTGTTTGCCACAGAAAATTTTGATATTGTTGTCAACTTGGCCGCACAGGCGGGAGTCCGATACAGCCTAAGCGCCCCTTACAGCTATATGCAGAGCAATCTTGTTGGTTTCTTGAACATTTTGGAAGCCTGTAGGTTTCATAACACAAAAAAACTGGTTTTTGCCTCATCCTCTTCGGTCTACGGGAAAAACGCCAAAACTCCGTTCACCGAGGATGACATGGTTGGATACCCGGTTTCGCTTTACGCCGCCAGCAAAAGAAGCAATGAGTTGATGGCATACGTATACAGCAATTTGTATGGAACCAGTGCTATAGGTTTGCGCTATTTTACCGTATATGGTCCATGGGGACGCCCCGACATGTCGCCAATGTTGTTTGCCAATGCTATGCTCAAAGGCGAGGCGATACAGGTCTTTAATAAGGGTGACATGTACCGAGATTTCACCTACATAGAAGATGTCGTGGCAGGAACATTGCGGGCTGTCGATTATGAGATTGGGAAATCCGACTGCCCCAATGGAGTGCCTTGCAAGATATATAACATAGGATGCGGCAATCCGGTGCGGCTGATGGATTTTGTCGGTGAAATGGAAACTGTTTTCGGAATAAAGGCCTTGATAGAGTTCCTCCCCATGCAGTCCGGCGATGTGTATCAGACCTACGCCGACACAAGCCGCATGGAGGCCGACATGGGATTCCGACCGCAGTGGTCGCTGCACGACGGCATCGCGGAGTTCGCAAAATGGTACAAAAGCGATGAAAACCCATTGCTGGATTGGAATAATTGAGTGAAAGATGGAAGAAGAGCTGGTCAGTGTAATTGTCCCCGTCTACAATGTCGAGAATTGGTTGCCTCGTTGCTTGGAGTGCATCGAGGCGCAAACTTATAAGAACCTTGAAATCATCTTGGTGGATGACGGCTCAACCGACGGCTCGGGAAGGCTATGCGATGGGTTTGCGGCAAAAGACCCACGCGCCCGAGTGATACACCACCCGACCAACATCGGCCTTTGGGCGGCTCGCAACACAGGACAGGATGCCGCCACGGGTGAATATCTCTGGTTCCCTGACGGGGATGACTACTTCCATAAGGATATCATCCGGATAATGCACGAGGCAATCAATCGGATGGACCCCGACGCAAAATCTCTCTATAAAATGGTAGTTGTCGGATATAAAACAACCGACAGATTAGATGAAGATGTACAATATGAGGTAAGAAGGGTGTCGCCTAAGGTGATGACAAACAGCGATCTTTATTATAATTGGGTGACACGATTGCCGATAGGTTTGATGTCTTTTATGTGGAATAAACTGTATAGGAGAGATTTGGTGCGCGATGTTAGGACCGGTAATTACCGTTACTCTCAGGATCGCGATTTTAATATAAAAGTGTGTAGGAAAAGAACAAATGCTATTTATCTTGATAATGAGTTGTATTATTGGGTACAACGCTCTACATCTGCCATGCACACCACCGACTATTATTATGATAGAGCCAAAATGGAGATCAGTTATGATTATGACAACATGAAGAAAGATGATGTTCGTCATCGTTTTTATTATCTGACTTCTATTTATTATACTATTGCAGTGGTTCTTGACAAAGCTTACGAAAAGAACGATTTGAAGAAGGTTTCTAATAGTTATAAAGCTTTGGTACATGAAACTTGGAAAGATTATGTTTTTAAGAAAAACGAGCTGGTTCCATTTAAAAAGCGATTAAAACTGTGTCTCCGCAGTAGGTTCCCTATGGTGTATTATGGGATCATAAAGCGTTGAGGAGATTGTTTTTGTGAGGTTGGAGTGGCGGGGAGAGATATTTCCATTAGGTATAGACAAGTTCAGTGAGGCGATATGTGCTTTTGCTAACGACATGCCAGGCACAGGGCAGAATGGCTATCTTCTTGTCGGGAGCGAGGCTTGTCAAGTTAACATCAGCGTTATGCGAAAAGCAGGTAGTAAAATGTCTGTCATAGTTCTCATTATATTTTAAGGTCAATTCTAATTCGCTTCGTTGTCTTAATAGCATTTCAAACACCATGATCCCCAATAAAGAAGACCAGCACACCGAATTCAAGACCTCGTTCAGCGAAGAGGTGATTGTCTCTTTGGTGGCTTTTGCCAACGCCAAAGGAGGGAAGGTGTATGTGGGTGTGAACGACAAGGGAAAGCCTGTTGGCGTGGATTTGGAGCCTGAATCGGTGGCCAAATGGATAAACGAAATCAAGCAGAAGACGGAACCAAGTGTTATTCCCGATGCCGACATCATTGAAATGGACGGCAAAACCGTGGTCGAGTTTTCGGTGCAAGAATATCCCGTGAAACCTGTGTCGGTGAAAGGACGCTACTATCGCCGACAGGCCAATAGCAACCACCTGTTGTCGGCCACCGAGATAGCGGATTTGATTTTGCAATCGCGAAACACTTCGTGGGATTCCTATCCTCATAGTGGGACGACTTATCTTGCACTTTCGGAAGATAAGATAAAGACTTTCATCGGCAAAGTTAATTTGGCAGGGCGTTTCCGCTTGCCCGACGACCCACGAGAGGCTTTGGACAAGTTGGGCTTTATTCAAGACCGTGTCCCCACCAATGCGGCTTGGCTCCTTTTTGCACAAGACAATCCTCATTATAATGTGCATATCGGACGTTTCAAGACTTCCTCGATGATTATTGCCGACAAAATGATAAGCGGCACGCTGTTCGAGGTGGTGGATGAAGCCATGCAAACCATTGTAGGACATCTCAAGTTCGCTTTCGACATACATATTACGGGTGCAAGCACCAAGCGTACCGAGATTCCAGAATATCCATTGGATGCCATTCGAGAGTTGCTTTTGAATTCCATCGTTCATCGTGACTATCAAAGTCCTACTGATGTTCAAATCAAGATCTTCGACCAGCGAATAGAGTTTTTCAATCCCAGTGGTTTATACGGGAACATAACCGAGGAAATGCTGGCAACTGATTCCTATAAAGCAAGTACGCGTAACAAGCAAATCGCAGAGGCTTTTTATTTGACAAAAGACATTGAGAAATATGGTAGTGGGTTTGTGAGAATCCGTAAGGAATTGTTGTCCTATCCGCAGATGCGATTCTTTTATAAAAACGAAGGTTATGGCTTTACGGCGGGTTTTGAGTACGGTAATGGCACATTAAGTGGCACATTAAGTGGCACATTAAGTGGCACATTAAACTCTTCTCAGGAGGAAGTGCTAAATTATATCGGAATAAACGGTGGGTGCAATGCATCGACCATCATAGTGAGTTTGGGCATCCCGAGGAATACGCTTAACAAGATAATTCGAACGCTTACCGAAAGAAACTTAATTGAGCGTAGAGGAGGAAAGAAAAATGGCGGCTATTGGCAAGTGCCGAATGACCAACAATAAAACTCATTGATTATGTGTAAGGTTTCCATAATTGTCCCCGTTTACAACACCGAGCAATACTTGCCCCGTTGTCTCGACAGCATCTTGAGCCAAAGCTTCACCGACTTTGAGCTGTTGCTTGTTGATGACGGTAGTAAGGATAATAGCGGTGCCATCTGCGATGCATATGCCGAAAAGGACAGCCGCGTGCGCGTGTTCCATAAGGAAAAGGGCGGGGTGAGCTCGGCAAGGAATTTGGGATTGGACGAGGCAAAGGGGGAGTGGATTTGTTTTGCGGATAGTGATGATTGGCTAAATGAGAAGTATCTTGAGCATTTGATGGATAGCGATTCCAATTTAGTGGTTTCTGGTCTTCAAAGTTTCGGCAATGCATCGTGGTCTCTTTGCCCTCAAAAACGTAGTATCTTTCCCGTCAATGATATTTGCTCGCATTGGAATGACGAGTTAAAGGGCTATTTTGATTACCCTGTTGCCAAAAGGTTCAAATCAAGTATCGTACACACTAAAGGTATTCGATTTAACAAGGATTTATTCTATTCCGAGGATTTGTGTTTCGTATTGTCCTATATGGTGAATATTGATTCTGTTGATGAAATTGATGTTGTTGATTACCAGTATTTTACCCCCCCCCCCCCACCACCACCACCTGTGGTTCTGGTTCTAGGGACTACAAATTCAGAATGTCGGCAAAAAGCTTGAAAGAGCATTACGAATATCACGATAAATGTCTGACTGCATTGGAGCGGAGAGTTTCATGCAAGAGTGCGGATTTGTTTATAAGGGAGGATGTGAGTCGTAGATTGATGAATAAATTTGTTTCCTATCTTCACTCTTGTAAGAATATTGGGGTGTTTTATGATAATGTCCGTTTTTTCAGACGACAACCATGGGCAAAATACATGTTGGGCCTCTTGAAAGGAAAAAAGGGTAGGAGGATTGCCTATGGAGCCTATTATTGCCCTTTTCTTTCCTATTATCTTGAAAAGGCGGCAAAATGGTACAGGAAAATTCAAATGAAAGTGTAGTTAAGTTATGTACAACAATAAAACAGTAGTCTATACAAGTGGGACCTTCGACATGTTCCACTCCAACCACCTGAAGATGATTGAATACGCCCGAGGCTTGGGCGAAACCCTTATTGTGGGCGTGAGCACCGATGAGTTGGTGGCCAGCTACAAGAACCCGCCCATCATTCCCTTCGAGGAACGCATCGCCATCATCAAGGCGTTGAAGTATCCTGATATTGTCATCCCGCAACGTTCATTGGACCACACCGAAATCGTCAAAAAGCTTAATATCGACGTGTTCGTGGTTGGCGACGATTGGGTTGGCAAGTACGACTACCTGAAAGAGCTGGGAGTGACAGTGTTCTACTTCCCGCGTGGGGCCGGGGCCTCGACCACCGAAATTAAGAAGACGGTGCTCGAACGCTATCACGACACCATCAGCAAAATCGATCACCAACCAAATCCTGATATAGTGAAATGAAAGCATTGGTTGTAGGTGGTAGTTCGGGTATTGGTCTATCAATTGTTCTCCAGTTACTCCAAGACTCATCAGTCGAGACTGTCTTTGTGATGGACAAGTCGGCTTTTCCCAAAGAATACGCTCATGAAAAGGTGTCATTCATTGAATGTGACCTCGCAAAAGGTGACTATTTAGTGTTAGAACAAGCTGATGATGTGCAAATGCTATACATCACTGCGGGTTTTGGCCATTTGATGTGGTTCCAAGATCTTTCAGACACTTATATCAATGATAGCTTTTCTGTAAATGCAGTGGCACCCATTCAAATCATCAGCCACTATTATAGTCGGATAATGTCGGTCGATGATTTCTATTGCGCGGTAATGGTCAGTATTGCGGCTAGGTTATCGTCACCTTTGTTTAGCGTTTATAGTGCCGCAAAGGCAGCCTTAAGCAAGTTCATTGAGGCAGTGAATGTGGAGCTTGACGTGCAGGGGAGTCGAAACCGTATCTTGGAGGTCTCTCCAGGCTCGTTGAAGGGCACAAGCTTCACGGGCGGCGTGTCGCGCCCTGAATATACGGCAGATTTAGCAAAGAGAATTATTGAGAGATCGAGGAACAGGGAAGAACTCTTTATCCCGCAATATGATGATGTATATAAGGGCGTTTTGGCCCGTTATGCCAACGATGCTCATCGTTTTGGAGTGGAGAGTTATGAATACAAGAAGAAACAAGGGAGGTTGCCAAAGTGAATTTGGAAAGAGAGATCATTTGCGGGTATGAAGTTTCAGTCAAGATGAAACGCATTTGGGTCATGGAGCTTGATATGTTGAAGCGTTTCGTCGAAGTGTGCGACCGGTATGGCTTGACTTATCGCATTATGGGTGGCACCCTGCTTGGTGCGGTGCGCCACAAGGGCTACATCCCTTGGGACAACGATATCGACATAGCCATGCCGCGCAAGGATTTCAACCGCTTGCTTGAGGTTGGCCCGACGGCCTTTGTCAAACCACTTTTTTTTCAAACTCCTGTAACAGAGCAGTCGCGTTTCTTTTGCACATACGTTAAAATCAGGGACGAACGAGGAACGGCTGCATCGGAGATAGAATATCGGCAAGGTATCAACTGCGGAGTTTTCATTGACATATTTTGCCTCGACGAGGTCCCTGATGGCAAATGGGCAAGAAAACGTTATGCGAGAAGGCTGAACGAAATTGCCAAGATGCAGCGCTTTTGCTTTGGCACACCATTGCGTGGAGGGTTGGTGGCCAAAACCAAACACACCTTACAGCGGTTTGTCTATCGGGTAGTGTATCATAGTCCTGATGCAGCCCAACTCTTTGGCATTTATCACAAGGCTGCTGGACGTTATGCGGGAAAAAATTGTAAAGAAATTGCCCATCTCGATTTTGGTTTCAAAAAGAAGTTCCTTTGGGACAAAAGTGATTGGGATGGGTATGTAATGCTTGATTTCGAAGACTTGAAACTGGCGGCTCCACAAGGTTATAAGGCTATTTTAACGACACAGTATGGCGATTATTTGCAACTGCCAGACGATAAGTCGACGCACGACTATTTCGAATTCGATCCGGATGTGTCGTATAAAGAGTTTTTTGATTACTATGGAAAATAGACCCCTCCACATCGTCATGCCCCTCGTCCGCATCGAGGCCTGGGTGCTGCGGATTCCTAAACCCTGATGGAAAAATGTTACCTTCAAAAGAAGACTTGTACACCGAGTTCAAGACCTCGTTCAATGAAGAGGTGATTGTGACATTGGTGGCTTTTGCCAATGCCAAAGGGGGCAAGGTGTATGTGGGGGTGAACGATGGCGGAAATGTTGTGGGCGTAGATTTGGGGTCGGAATCGTTGGCCAAGTGGATCAACGAAATCAAGCAGAAGACGGGGCCGAGCGTTGTCCCCGATGCCGACATCATTGAAATGGACGGAAAAACCGTAGTCGAGCTTTCGGTGCAGGAATATCCAGTGAAACCAGTGTCGGCGAAAGGGCGCTACTACCGCCGACAGGCCAATAGCAACCATCTGTTGTCGTTGGACGAGATCGCCAATCTGCACCTGCAAACCCGCAACTCGAGTTGGGATTTCTATACCGACCCCAAGCATTCCATCGCTGACCTTGACATGGAGTTGGTGCAGCAGGTGATTGACCGGATGAATCGTCGTGGCATGAGCATTTACGATACGCCCGAGGTGTTTCTGAGAAAAAAGGAGTTGTGCGATGAAAATGGGAATATTACATACGGGGCATACCTGCTGTTCAAGAAGCGAGAAGACATCATGACCACCATCGAACTCGGCCATTTCCAGGATGATAAAGGGATCTTGATTAAGGATTCCCTGCGGCTGAAGGGCAATCTTGTCGGCGAAGTGGAGGAGGTAATGGCTTTTGTGAAAAAGCACATCAATATGGCCGTTGTTATCGTCCCCGATCAAGTGGAGAATGTGCAACGTTGGGATTATCCTCTTGTTGCCATCCGTGAGATTGTGCTGAACATGATTGTCCATCGCGACTATCGTTCCTCAGCAGATTCTGTGGTGAAGGTTTTCTCCAACAGAATGGAGTTTTTCAATCCGGGTGCTTTGCCCGACGGGCTTACCGTTGAACAGCTGATGTCCAACGAATATGGCTCCCGCCCGCGCAACAAGCAGATTGCGGATGTGTTCAAGGATATGGGTGAGATTGAAAAATATGGCAGTGGTATCCGACGGGTGTGCGAAATGTTTGAAGCTGTGGGGCTCGAAAAGCCTGTGTGGAAGAATACGTCGGGGGGAGTGGTCGTTACGGTTCAGGTTTTCGGCAACGAGGAAAACCCACAAAGAGAAGGGGATGCCACAAGGGAAAGTGATGAGAAAACTGTGGAGAAAACTGTGGAGAAAACTGTGGAGAAAACTGTGGAGAAAACTGTGGAGAAAATTTTGGCATTGATAGAAGAGAATCCCCAAATAACGCAAGTTGGATTGTCGAAACAAATTGGGTTATCTCGTCGTGGCATAGAGTGGAATATTTCGCAGATGAAAAAAAACGGCCTCATCACCCGTGTTGGGCCGGCCAAAGGCGGTTACTGGAAAGTTAACGAAGTCGTCAAGAAAGATTGAATAATGGAGAAATCTACTAACACCCCTTTGCATATCGTCATGACCCCCGTCCGCAACGAGGCATGGGTGCTGCGCGCTTTCCTGGAAGCCACGTCTTTGTGGGCGGATTACATCATCATCGCCGACCAGATGTCGACCGACGGCAGCCGCGAGATTGCCCAGGAATATCCTAAGGTGATCTTGATTGACAACAATCGGCCAGAAATGCACATGGCGGCTACAAGACGGTTGCTCTTTGAGGAAGCCAAGAAGATTGAAGGCAATAAAATCTTATTTGCACTTGATGCCGATGAGTTTCTCTCGGGAGATTTTATTCACACCGCTGACTGGAAAAGAATAACGGATTCTAAGCCTGATGATTCCTTTTGTTGGCGTTGGATGAACTTGAAACGAGATGACGCAACAAAATACAGCACTTTCCAACATTATTATTGGGCTGTTCATGATTCCGAGGTGCTGTGGCAGGGTGAGTTTCCCGACAATTTTATCCATGAGTGGAGACTGCCATGGTCTCCGAAGGCAGATGCAGAACATAAGTTTCTTTTGAATGACTTTTGTTCCATTCATTTGGCCAGAGTCAATCAGAACAGGCAAAAAAATAAGGAAAGGTTTTATCAAGTCTCTACAGTCGGACAAAATCCAAAAACAAGCAAGGTTTCTTTATATAGGTCATATCATGTGGAAGAAAAGTTGGAGTATTTTGATGTTCCCAAAGATGCCTATAGCTTTTATGAGGATCATGGTTTGGATCTATGGGAATTTATTGACTTGAGTGACGAAGGTGAGTATTATACTTCAGAAACACTGAGTTATTTTCAGAGAGATGGAGTCAAGAAGTATGCGCTTTTGGACATTTGGGATAAGGATTGGATAGTGAAGAACGGATTGAAAGACCCAAGAAATATGTTCCATAAACTGTTAATCGGATATTTAAAAAAGACGAACCCGTATGCAAAAAGTATTTGGGTACGTTGTTTGGATAAGATACTTAAACTAATTGCATAAGATTACCTATGCCAACAGCAATAGAATTCAACAATATCAGCAAGCTCTACCGTTTGGGCTTGGTCTCGAGCGGCACTTTGAGCAACGATCTGAAGCGGTGGTGGCAAATGAACATCCTTGGCAAGGAGGACCCTTTCTTGAAAGTGGGTTCAGTGAACGACCGTTCCAAAGCCGCAGATAGCGAATACGTTTGGGCCTTAAAGGACATTGATTTCAAGGTGGAGCAAGGCGATGTGGTGGGCATCATTGGAAAGAACGGCGCTGGCAAGAGCACCTTGCTGAAGCTGCTTTCAAAAGTGACAGGCCCAACTACAGGTACTATTAAAGCAAAAGGACGAATTGCCAGTTTACTCGAGGTGGGAACAGGCTTCCACTCGGAATTGACTGGCCGTGAAAACATCTATATGAATGGCACCATACTTGGTATGACTAAGAAGGAAATTGACAAGAAGATTGACGAGATTGTCGATTTCTCGGGATGCGAACGCTATATTGATACGCCTGTGAAACGTTATAGCTCGGGTATGACCGTGCGTCTCGGATTTGCGGTGGCCGCCCACCTCGATCCAGAGATCCTTGTTGTGGACGAGGTGCTAGCAGTAGGTGATGCGGAGTTCCAGAAAAAGGCCATTGGCAAGATGCAGGATGTAAGCCAAGGGGAGGGACGAACAGTATTGTTTGTGAGCCATAATATGGAGAGCATCAAAAACCTATGCAAGTCGGGCGTGATTTTGGAGAACGGGAAGACGGTGTTCTTCGGGACGGCGACAGAATGTGTCAACAAATACATTGATGCGGGAAGGGATACCTTTATTACCGAGACCAAGATTACGGACAAACATAGAAAGTATCTTCGCTATAAACAGATAGAGATTCTTTCGGTGAAATTGTTGAATGAATCACCCTATTTGGCCATGGATGAGGATGTGGTGGCAGAAGTGAAAATGAAACGAAACGAAAAGAGTATTAGTAAGTTCACTCTGGAAATAATGGTGTATGATGTTCTGGGGCGACGGGTCGGGGCTTATATCTCAAAAGTGGTTGAGTGTAATGGAGATGACTTGACAGTTATAATAGGTTTGTCGAAGCATAATTTGGCAAAAGGTAAATACTATCTGGGCTTTAATGTCGGACTGAAAACCGAGGAATATGACTTTGTTGACTATGATATTGTCTTTGATGTGCTCTCAATCAATATTGAGTATATCGATAAAAAGACAAAGAAGGAAATAAAACTTTGGCGAGATGATTGGGGAAGCATTCAGTTCCAAAACGGTTTTATAGACATAAAATAGTTGTGTGATGGGTATAAGTATCAGGAAGTTTTTTACTTACGACTATTATTTGAGGAAAGAAATAGCTTTCTTGAAAAGAATTGGCTCCCAAAATATTGTGTTCGCAGAAGCCAGACTCCGCTATTATTGGACAACATTTAAAAAACTAAATTATTTCCATCCAAAGGACATCAATGAGAAACTGATGTGGTTGTCAAGGTATTGTCAGGATCCTCTTAAGAGCGAGTGCGCTGATAAGTTTTTGGTTCGGAATTATGTTGTTAAGAAAGGATATGAAGATGCACTGATTCCGTTGATTGGCGTGTGGGACAAAGCATCAGATATTGATTTTTCGTTATTGCCAGATAGATTTGTATTAAAATGCAATCACGGTTCAGGTTGGAATATTATCTGCAAGGAAAAAGCCTCGTTGGATATTGATGAAACCGTCAAGAAATTGGATGGTTGGATGAATAAGGCGTATGGATTGGATTTGCAGGAGATTCATTATGCCAAGATTGTTCATAAGATTATCTGTGAGGAGTTTATGCCTGCGTTGAATGGCGATATAATAGATTATAAGTTCCATTGCTCAAGGGGGAAGGTCCATTCTTGTTTTGTGGCTTATAATAGAGATTTGGTTGATCCTCATAAAGTTTGTTATGACCATTATGATATTAATTGGAATCGGACAGACGCAATAAAAGACGAGTTCCATAAGCAAAGAAGGCTATTGGAAAAACCGTCTAATTATGAGAGGATGCTTGAAGTTGCTTCTGCTTTGAGTGAGGATTTTGATTATGTTAGAGTAGACTTGTACGAATGCGAGGGGAAGGTCTTGTTTGGAGAATTGACTTTTACGCCATATTCGAGTATTATGACTTATTATAAGCAATATATGTTGGATGAGTTGGGGGAGTTTGTGAAGTTGCCCAGAAAACGGTATTATTAAGGAATGGTAATTGTGAAAGAAACAAGACCTGTTGCTGAAGGTAGGAATTCTTCCATCGAGTTGCTACGCTTGCTTTGCATGGTCTTCATCGTGGCGTACCACGCTATCTGTAAGAGCCCTATGTGGGGCGAGGACAAGTATCGTGCAGTGTCTTTGGTGTTCCATATCGGAGTGCCTGTTTTTGTCCTTATCAGCGGCTACTATCAGATACAGTTCCGACTCAAGTCGATGTGCCGCTTTGTGGGCATGGTGGTCTTTTACGTCCTTTTGCTGTTCGGCCTGAATTGGTATTTTGGCGAACCCAAAGGGAACTTGTTTTATGCATTGACGCCTATTTCACATGCCGCGTTTTGGGATTTGTGGTTCGTGCCGTGCTATTTTATGCTGTTTCTTGTCAGCCCGTTTTATAACAAGTTGATCAATCGTATGACCAACAAGGAATTATGGGCGCTTTTCCTGGCGCTGGCGATTGTCAACTATTATTTGGGTTGGCTGTTTAAGGCACCGAGCCTATATCGTGGTGCCAACTTGTTTAATTTCCTTGTGATATACACGGCTGGCACATTGGTGCACAGATACCAACATCTTTTTGATAAATTTTCGCGGGGGGGGGTAATAATTGTGTATATCTTGCTTAACATTTCTGCATGGATAGGCTATTTGTTTTTGCCTTTTGGGAAAACCTTTTGGTTTAGATTGTTCTTCAACTACGACTCGCCGATGATGTTGGTCAACTCCATCTTGTTGTTTTCATGCTTTAACAAGGCGTGTTTTTCGAACAAAGCCGTCAATACAGTGTTAAAGTCGAATTTCGCCATCTATTTGCTTCATGCGAATTGCATTGTGGTTCCCTTGTTCGCAAGTTTCTTTTACTCCCATTTCTACGACAGAAACACATTGCTGACATTAGCGAGCGTGGTCGCCTATTCGGTAGTGGTTTGTTTAATATGCCTATGTGTTGATATGGTTTTCAGACGGCTCCACTGGCTGTTGTCGGACGGGCTGCTGTACAAGCCGCTGAAAGCCTTGAAAAGCCATGTGACCGCAATGACGTCCAGATAAAAGCCGTGTTTGATAAATACGATTTGTACGATAAGTTGTTGAGCAAATAGTGAAAGAGGTACTATTATATTGATAATCGCCAAATGTCACAAGCAATCCTGATAACAGCATATAAAGATTTCAGCCAACTTGATCGGCTGATTAGCCGATTCAGAGATTGCTATGTTTATGTGCATATTGATCGTAAGGCAATCAGTGAGGCAAAGTCGTTTTTAACGGGGGGGGGTAAATGCCTTATAGACAAGTATATAGATAATGATCGTGTGAAAATTGTTTCCAAATATTCGGTAGGTTGGGGCGGATATAATCATTTGCTGTCAGTAATATATTTGATGAAGTTGGCTAATAATAACCCGGATGTCTCTTATATACATATTGTTTCAGGGCAAGATTATCCTGTTAAAGGGAAGGCAGATTTTGATTTGTTGGAACAGAGTGGAAAGATTTTCATGACCTGCAATCCCTTGGATTCGACATCGGAGATGGTTAAGGATAGGTATCGGCAGACTCATTTGTTTGTTAGGTTTTGTGATATTAGAAGTCAAAGATACATCAAGTGGGATAAAAGAACGAGAAAGTATCTCCCATTGGAAAGGAAAAGGATTGGAAAGTTCAAAATGCCTGAAATCTATAAAGGTATGGTGTGGGCCTCCATGCCCAAGAATGTAAGCACATTCGTTTGTGATTTTATAAGAAAGTTTAAAGGCCTTTGTTTTATGTTCGGTTTATTGTGGAGCGAGATTCCCGAGGAGATTTTTTTTCAAACCATACTAATGCATTCGGTATACAAAGACAATATCGTAAACGACAATTTGAGGTATACTTTATGGCGTGAAAAAAATGGTGCAGTGCCTGGAATATTGGATGAAAGTGACTTTGAAAGCATCGCCAGTAGCAATGCGGTTTTTGCCAGAAAAATCCGTTCCGGTTGCTCTACAAAACTGTTGAATCTTTTGGATGGTTTGATATGAAACAACAACCTCTTTTCTCCGTCCTCATCGCCAACTACAACAATGGCCGTTATCTTCAGGAAGCCATTGATAGTGTGTTGGAACAAACCTATTCGAATTGGGAGATAATTCTTGTGGACGACAAATCCACGGACGACTCTCAGCTGATTTATGACAAATATAAGGACGACCCACGATTTCATATTTATTACAATGAGGAAAATCGGGGTTGCGGTTACACCAAGCGCCGTTGTGCCGAGTTGGCTCATGGAGAGTTGTGCGGCTTCCTTGATCCCGATGATGCCTTGATGCCACAAGCACTTGAAGTAATGGTGAAGGCTCATGCCGAGCATCCCGAATGCAGCCTGATTTATTCTACCTGTTACCGCTATTCGGGGGATAGGAATGCCGAGATGCCGATATGGGATTTTATTGGCGAGATCCCGAAAGATTCGGATTTCTTGATATATAGGAAAAAATTGGTGTCCCACTTCGTTTCCTTCAAAAGTGCCATATACAATAAAACGGACGGAATTGATGCTTCATTGACGGCTGCCGTAGATAGGGATTTGTATTATAGATTGGAAGAAGGTGGTGAACTGCTTCATATTCCAGAGCCATTGTATTATTACCGCGTCAACAATGAGCGTTCGATTTCAATCGGTTCGAAAGAGGCAGACAAAAACGCATATTATAATTGCATCAAAAGCGAGTTGAATGCCATTTGTAGGAGAATGGGAGGGACATTGTTCGAACGTAACAAGGAAGCTTATGTGAAGTATGTGCGGGAGATTTTGAGGGTTTATTATCGTTCGGATTTGTACGAATTCCCGAAATTCGTCAAGTATTGTTACTTTTATATGAAAGGCAATGGATTCTCTCTGCATTCGATGAGCCATGTTTGGAAAATACATAATGGAAGATGATGAATAAAAACGAAAAACATGCTTATCTTATCATAACCCATCAGTATACTCCTTTATTGGAAACACGAGGAGCTTATTAGTTTCACAAATAATGAACTACTAGAACGCGTTTTGTATAAATGGTTATTCCCTAGGCATTTGCGGGGATTGTGTACGAGTAAGACCTGGCTGGGAAGAAAGATAAACAAGGCACAGGCAGTAGCGACAATTGCATTTGTTGATTTGCAGAAAAAGTTGGGGTTAGTGAATAGGTCATTTGATTGCTATAAAAAAGGTTCAAACTGGGTAAGCCTCACTAACCTTGCGGTTGAGGTTTTGCTGCAATATAAGGCAAAAGCACTGCGCGCATTTCGCTTTTCAAACTGCCCTGACGAACATTACAAGCATACGATTTTGTTTGAATACAACAAAAATGTGAGAGAAACAGGATGCAAAAGGCTTCAGTTTTATCAATACCCTAAAAGGGAGGATGTCCTTCGGTCGCATTCTGACGCATGTCTTCTCGATTCGGCTAGATATATCCCATGAGGAAAAGACTCTTTGGATTTGAACCTGCGTGCAGATTACCGGCAACACATATTTGTCACTTCCAGAAAAATGCATATCTTTGCAATTGAGAAAAACATCAAATAAAAGCTTTATGGAAAAACTGCCTATTGGAATACAAAATTTTGAGAAATTGCGTGGTGAAGGCTATGCATACGTAGATAAGACCGCGTCGATATATAATATCGCCAAAGGCGGTGTGTGCATTTTTCTCTCGCGTCCGCGTCGGTTCGGCAAAAGCCTCCTGCTCTCCACCTTCAGGGCGTACTTCGAGGGTAAGAGGCATCTGTTTGAGGGGCTAGCCATAGCCCAATTGGAACAGGAGTGGAAAAGCTATCCAGTGCTTTATTTGGACCTTAATACAGGCAAGTACGACACCAAAGAGTCGCTCGACGAACGGCTTGCAAACAACCTTTCGTTATGGGAGAAAACCTACCAGGTCGACAGCAATGCAGTGCAATCGGTGGCCACACGCTTCGAGAATGTCATTCGTGCAGCACATGAACTGACACGCGAGAAAGTGGTTGTTCTCGTTGACGAATACGACAAACCATTGCTTCAGGCCATCAACAATGAGCCGCTGCAAGCCGATTTCCGCAATACCCTGAAATCGTTCTATGGCAACCTCAAGTCGTGCGACGAACACATACGTTTTGCCATGCTTACTGGCGTGACCAAGTTCTCGCACATCAGCATCTTCAGCGATCTCAACAACCTGCAGGACATCTCGCTTGACGCCCGCTATGCCGACATCTGCGGCCTGACTGCCGACGAGATAGCGCAAACTTTCGATGGCTATCTGGAGGCTTTCGCCCAAAAGGAAGGCTCGGACAAGGCCACCATCATGCGGCAGATGAAACAGATGTACGACGGATACCATTTCTCTGAGAATATGACCAAGGATATGTACAACCCCTTTAGCGTGCTTAATGCCTTGTCGGAGCAGAAATTCCGTAATTTCTGGTTTTCGTCGGGTACCCCTACATTCCTTGTCAAGCTGTTGCAAAACGGTGACTATCGCTTGCAGGATTTCACCCAGGGCGACATCATAGCGAGCGACCTTTCGGGCAAGGGAAACCTGATAAGCGAGCCCATTGCGCTGTTCTATCAGACGGGCTACCTAACCATCAAAGGTTACAACAAGGAATTTGGTAGCTACCGACTGGGCTTCCCCAACATGGAGGTGGAGCGGAGCTTCCTCAACTTCCTTCTGCCACGCTATGTGGGCACCACCGACAACCGATCGGCTTATTTTGTGGAAACTTTCGTGAACAGCTTGCGTCAAGGCAATGTAGAGGCGTTCATGGAAGGCATGAGGACATTCTTTGCCGACACCCCTTATGAGTTGGTAAAGGATTTGGAGAACCACTATCAGAACGTGATGTTTACCATCTGCCGGCTGATGGGTTACCACACCGTGGCAGAGTATCGCACGTCACAAGGACGCATCGACATGGTGGTGCAGACCAACAGTTACACTTACGTCTTTGAGTTCAAGTTCGGCAAGACGGCCGACGAAGCCCTTCGGCAAATCGACACAAAAGATTATATGCTGCCTTTCGCCGCCAACGGCACCCACCTGATGAAGGTAGGCGTGAACTTCTCTAAGGAGACAAGGAATATTGACGATTATGTTTGGAAAAACGATTATGTTGGATAATTAGTAACGGACGAATGAATATAATCCCAATCATTTTTGCCATTGACAACAATGTTGTCGTGCAGTGTGGAGTGACTATCACTTCTTTGTTGTTGAATGCAAAGGAGGATACGAGATACAATGTTTTCGTTTTGTACGAGAAACATAAACTGCCAGAAAGCAGTCGAAATCGTCTGACCGATGCTTTTCACGATTGCAATCAATGCACTTTGTCGTTTGTTGAAGTTCATGATGATTACTCTGATGTCTCTATTACGGGGGGGCGAATCACATTGGCCACATATTATCGACTTTCCATCCCAACCTTGTTTCCCCAATTCGACAAAGTCATCTATGCGGACATTGATATGATTTTTCAACAGGATTTGTCTGAATTGTTCCAAACAGCTTTGCAACATGGCGAGTTGGTGGCTGCCGCTCGCGACTTGGCTATTGATGACAAGTGTTTTTTCAAGTCTTCCATGCCTGCCAAGATAGGAAAAAGCGAAAAGGATTATTTCAATGCGGGTTTCTTGGTGATGAACTTGAAGCTGATGCGGGAAGAGAATATTGTGGAGGAGTTCAACCGTCACGCCAAAATCAAATACGACCAAAACGACCAAGATGTACTGAACGTGGTTTGCAAGGATCGAGTGCAACTGCTGCCCTCCATGTATAACTTCCAACTGAACCATTTCTCCAATTACATGTGGGGGAGAAGCAAGACAGATATCGCATTTGGCGATTTGTTCAAACACGCTACGCTTCACTACACATGGAAGCACAAGCCGTGGAGCTCGTTGGAGTGTGTAGCCTACGACACATGGTGGCACTATTACAAGATGTCGCCGTTTTATGACGATATGGTCTATTTCAAGCGACAATATGACCAGATTGAGGCAAGCCGCAACGATTATCATAACCGGTCTAATTCCCAACTGTTTAAGAGGATATTGGCCAATATGAATCATAAGCTTTTTGGATAAGCGATGTTCAAGAAAGCCCACAGATACCTGCGAAACCCTTATTATGCCTTGGGGTATGATTTGCTGAAAACACATCCGAATTGGATGTCAGACAAATATTTCATCAAGGTCTTCTGGAAGCAGGTGATGGATTACCCTTTGGATTTGAAACACCCTGAGACTTTCAATGAGAAACTGCAATGGATGAAATTGTATGACAGGAATCCGCTGTATACGCTGCTGGTGGATAAATTGAAAGTGAAGCAATGGGTGGCCGAAAGGATTGGAGATGAACATGTGATTCCCACTTTGGCCGTGTATGATAGCATTGATGACATCAGACTGGAAGATCTGCCCAATCAGTTTGTCTTGAAGTGCAACCATGACTCGGGTGGCGTTGTAATCTGCAAGGACAAGGGTAGCTTTGATTTGGATGTTGCTAAAGCAAGACTGAGAAAGAGTTTTGACCATAATTTCTATTGGAATTATCGTGAATGGGCATACAAAAATGTGGAGAGGAAGATTTTTGCAGAGCAGTTCATTCAGGACAAGTTAACTCCAGAAGACTTGATGGATTACAAAGTGTTTAATTTTGGCGGTGAACCTCGACTCATTCAGGTCGATTTTGACCGATTCAAGAGGCACAAAAGAAATTTGTACGACACGGCATGGAATTACATTGAGGCTCGAATCCAATATCCCAACGCCCCCCAGCATATCATCGACAAACCGAAGGCATTGGAGGAGATGCTGCGTATGGCTGAAAGGTTGAGTGAAGGTCTTCATCAGGTGCGTACGGATTTTTATCTGATCGATGATAGGGTGTATTTTGGTGAAATGACATTCTATCATGGTGGTGGGTATGAAAGATTTGAACCCCATTCGCTTGGCTTGCAAATGGGAGAATGGATAAAACTTCCTTAAAAACGATGCTGAAACTCTCCTTCATCCTTCCCTGCTACAATGTTGAGCGTTACATCGCCGACTGCCTCAACAGCATCTACGCCCAGGACTTGCCCGAAAACGAGTTTGAGGTGATTTGCGTGAACGACTGCTCGACGGATAAGACCCGCGAGGTGATTGCGTCCGTCCAAGGGCAGCATCCGAACCTTGTACTAATCAACCAATCTCGTAACATGTACTCTGGTGCCTCTCGCAATCGGGGGCTGGAAATGGCAAAGGGCGACTATATTTGGTTTGTGGATGCCGATGATATGGTGAAACCACAAGTGGCTGCCCATCTTCTGGACATGGCTTACGCTGACGATTTGGAGGTGTTGCTTTTCAATTATGATGAATTCAAGGACGATCATTCGGATGGGTGCAACAAAATAAAAGACCTGTTTCGTGACACGGAGGTTATGGGAGGGAGCGCGTTCGCCGAACGTGAGTTCGGCTGCATCCTGAGCAGGCTTTCTTTGTTGTGGCTGAGGTTGGTGAAACGCTCGCTGATAGAGAGATACAATCTTCGTTTTTCCGATTTGTACATCTCGCAGGACGGCCCATTTGCGTGGGAGTCGTTGCTGTTGGCAGAAAGGGTGAAGTCGATTTCGGAGCGATGCTATGACTATAGGGTCAATTCGCAATCGATTACGGCAGACAAGAATACGGCAAAAAAGGCTGCGGTGTGGTCGTTCCAGTATCCGACGCAAATCAAAAGCGTGAAGGAGAAGGTTGCAGGTGCCGTTCCGGATGGCGTGGTGGCTTGGCTTGACCAGAGCGTCCGATACGAGGTAAACGAGTTTGCCGTCCGCTATCAGCGTTTGCCTGCCGAAGAAAAGACCCAATATTACAAGGCGATGCGAGCCGAAAAAGGATGGTATAAGAAATTCAAGTGTTGTTTGTCGCGAAAGAACAAGGTGGTTTATTGGATGGGATTTTTTGGGGAGCATGCTTTCTCAAAAGCGATCAAAAGAGTGAAATGAATAGGATACTTGGTATGGAACCAAAAAATGGAATATTGGTGTCAGTTGTAGTAATCACATATAACCAAGAAAAGTGTTTACCGAAGACTTTGGACTCGTTACTTGCACAGCAATGTTCGTTCCAATACGAGATCATTGTGAGCGATGATTGCTCCAAAGACAACACGAGGAAGGTGATGGAAGAATATGCCGCCAATTATCCTTGTATTAAACCCTATTGCAATGAAAAGAATCTTGGTTTGGTGGGTAATTATATCAACGCGATTTCAAAGTGCAAAGGGAAATATGTTGCTATGTGTGACGGTGATGATTTGTGGAATGATACAAGCAAAATTCAGAAACAGGTTGATGTATTGGAAAGCGACGACAGAATAGGACTGGTTTATACGGATGTTGTCATTGATTCGGCTATAACGGGAGAAAGATATGTCAGAAGATGTCAGGATCCGCAGGATGATTTGTTTACGCAGTTGCTTATTGGAAACTTCATCACCATTTCAACGGCTTGTTTCCGTTCCGAGTTGCTTCAATATGTTGATTTCGCATCGTTTATCGAAAATGGCTTCATTATGCAGGATTATCCCATGTGGCTCTCGTTTTGCCATCATACGCGGTTTTGCCGTATCCCAGAACCAATGGTGACCTATCGTATTGATCATAAAGTGGTGAACACTGACGAAGTGTCGTTGCACGCTTGCCGTTTTGATGAAAACACAACGGAAATCCGTCTTCATTATTTAAAGCAGCATCCTGAAAGTACAATATTGACAGAGAAAGATCTTTTGGATGCCCATTATAGGATTGGGTATCGCTCGGGTTTGAATACAAATGATAGGCAAAGGACTTTGGACTATGTGAGAAAGATTTCTCATAAAAGTAAATATGAGAAACGGCTTAAATGGATATGTGGCTCGAAGATTTTGTTTAATGGATATTTGAAATACCGAAGTATGCATATTAAACCTAAATCCCAATTGGAAATGTATTTTGGCAATTAATCCGTTGTTGTGATGAAGACGATACTTATAATAGGAGGTTATGGTTTTTTGGGTACAAACATCATCAAGTTTGTAGAGGATTATCTGAAGGGGCAATACAAAGTCATCGTTTTTGACAAGTTCAGTTCCAATCGTTCAGGTTCGACTTTTGATTGTGTCGTGAAATCCTATGCTGGTGATTTTTCTGATTCGGTAGTGGTAGACCGCGTTTTTGCCGAAAACCAGATAGATTTGGTGATTCATTCGTTGAGTACGACAGTGCCTTCGCAGTCGTTCAACGCTCGATATGATGTGGAGACAAATCTTGTGCCGACCATCGAATTGCTGAATTGCATGGTGCGCCATAAAGTATGTGACATAGTGTACATATCGTCAGGAGGAGCCGTTTACGGAGATTTATCTTTGAAGCAGCATAAGGAGTCGGAGGATGTGTTCCCGAAAAGCTCATACGGAGTGGTGAAACTGGCCATTGAGAAGTATTTGATGCAATATGCGGCATTGTATGGTTTCCGACCACTGGTTCTTAGATTGTCAAATCCTTATGGCCCTTATCATTTTTCAAGACAGCAAGGAGTATGCAATGTTGCTATGAATGCCGCTTTGTTGGAAGAGTCGTTTGTCGTTTGGGGGAATGGTGATGCGAAGAAGGATTACATTTATGTGAATGACTTTGTAAACATATTATTTATATTGCTGAAGAAAGGAATCCATAGGCAGGTAATCAATGTGGCCAGTGGCTGTTTGGTCTCGGTGAATGAGATATTGAGACAAATTCGTTCCATGGTTCCATCGTTTAGGTGGACTTATGGTGAAGCCTCGAAATACGATGTCTCGCAATTTGAATTAGATACAACAAAACTTCACTCATTTGTGGGAGACTATCGTTTTGTAGGGATTGAAGAAGGTTTGAGGCTCTTATTTGAGTGGAAAAAGAAAGAGGTATGAGAAAGAGCTTTATACGCGCTGCTTTGGTTTTTGTCAAGCACAAGTTGCTTTATGAAAACAAACTTTCACCCGCCATATATAGGCTCTTGTGCAGGTTGCGCCTGATGAAACCTTATATGGTCATTTGGGTGGATGGTGGCATCTGTTCGCAGATGCATCAATATTTGTTGGGACGATATTATGCGGAAAAAGGGATGAATGTGGCCTATGATACAAGATTCTACCGATTCAATGGACGTGACAAAGACTTTAAGTTCGAACGCAAGTTTGAGTTTCGGGAGATGTGGCCAGGTTTGCCTATGAAAATAGCTCCAGACGAGCTGTTGAAATACTACGAAAAAGTTTTTCCCGTAACTCGTAATGGTATGCATTTTCCTCTTCAGGTTGAACCTCCGAAGTATTTTGGTGGCTATTATTTTTTTGATGACGAAAAGGAGTATGCCCAACTCTTTAGTAGATGTTTTTCGATATCAGGATGTTGCGCCCTAGGTAAGTTAAGTATCGTTAACAAATGGAGGGGGGGGTAAAATGTGCAGTTCATGTTCGTAGAGGCGATTTGGCCAATATGGAAGATTGCTTTTATGGTAAGGTGACAAAATCCTATTTTTCGAATGCCTTGGAATATGTAAAACGCCATTTCTATAATGTAAAATTCTTTTTCTTTTCAGACGAGTTGGATTGGGTGGAACAGAATTTGTTGGAGGAAGTGGAGAGATTCCCGTATGAATTGATGAGAGGCAATAAAGCTTGGGAGGATTTGGCGTTGATGGCATATTGTGATTGCTACATTTCCAGTCAAGGAAGTGCTGGCAAGGTGGCGGCTATGATGAACGGAATTGGTCTGTTGATTATTCCCAATGATCCGCATGATTTGAAATGGAAAGAACGGTATGAAAACACTATGGTGATTGATAATTGAAAAATACGACAATCCCCATCCTCCTTATCACCTTCAATCGCCCCGAGCACACGCGGCGGGTGCTGGAAATAAATGATATGGAATGTTGACTCAAGATAGAATATTCGACTTGCTCCTTATTGGCGAAAAGGTAACGCTTGAATGTAAGCGTGCGGGGTAAAAACTACCCAATAGCGTGTGGGAAACTTATTCCGCCATGGCCAACACTTACGGTGGCACAATTCTGCTAGGCATTGAGGAAGTGAAAGCTGAGAAGGATTGGCGCAAGCGTTATCCTATTGCTGGGTTGACCAATGCCGAAAAACTGCGTGCCGACTTCTGGAATATGCTCAACGATACCGAAAAGGTGAATCTCAACCTTTTGATTGACGAAGATGTTGAGATTGTGAAGATAGAAGGGAAAGACATTATCGCCATTCAGGTTCCTCAGGCCGATTACCACCAAAAGCCAGTGCTTAACGAACGCTATGAGTTGCAGATTGTGGGACATACGAAGAATTGGCAGCTTTGGTTGGAAGAACTAAGGAAGCTATATGGATTCATATCAAGTCATTGAAAGAAAAAGGGTTGATTGCTCGTGTGGGTTCCGACAAGGATGGTTATTGGATAGTGAATGTAACAAAAGATAATAAGGATGTCTGACTTTCATATCCCCATCCTCCTCATCACCTTCAACCGCCCCGAGCATACGCGACGAGTGCTGGAAGCCATCATGGCGGCCCAGCCGCAGGATTTGTATGTGTTCCAGGATGGTGCCCGCGAGGGCAACGAGAACGACATAAAGAAATGTGCCGAAGTGCGACAAGTGGTGGAGGATATGACACGGAAAAATGAACTGCGACTGCACACGAATTTCTCTGACAAAAACCTCGGCTGTGGCGCTGGCCCCATGACGGGCATCAGTTGGTTCTTCGGCCAAGTGGAGATGGGCATCGTGATGGAGGACGATTGTTTGCCGCATCCCGATTTCTTTGGCTATTGCGAGGTATTACTGCAAAGGTACAAGGACGATGACAAGGTTCGGTTCATCAATGCAACCTTGTACGACAACCGCTGGCAATGCGATGCATCATACGATTTTTCGCGTTATATGGTGACAGGCGCATGGGCAGGCTGGAAACGTACATGGCAAGGCTTCGACTTGGACTTGAAAACGCTCGATGCCAAGGCTTTCAGGAAACATGTGCTCCAACTGACTGACAATAGGGGAGAAGCCAACTGGTGGTATTCCATTGTGATGGAAATCCAGCAGGACACGAAGAAAAAGTCCTATTGGGACTACCAAATGCAAATCCACCTGTTCAGCAATAGCGCCCTGACCATTCATCCCAAGGTGAACTTGGTGAGCAACATCGGTTTTGACGGTCAAGGTACGCACACGTTGAGCAATTCCGACAATCGCGGTGGCCGTGCTGTTTATCCCATCCTGCCGTTGGTGCATCCTGTGTCGCATCAGGTGGATAAGACGAGGGATGCCCGTTGTTGGGCCAAGGCACAGAGCTACGGCTGGTTGAAAGATACTATCGGTTATTGGTATCAAACATGGCTTTGGACGGACGGTATCGTCCATAGGCTGTTGATGGCATATAAGAAAATGAGGGGCAAAGGGATCAATTCCAGAAAAGTATGAGCAAGCGACCATTGAAAGTCCTTTCCGTATGCACCTCGCTCGGAGGCGGGGCTGGGCGTGCGGCCTATCGTATCCATCAAGGGGTGCGCAGCCTTGGCGTGGATAGTCGTATGTTGCTGAAAAACGGCCGAAGCCACGACCCCAGCATCCTCACTTTGGATGAGTTTGTCCCCAATAATCCATTCTATACGGCTTTCGACTGGACGCGCAACAAGTGCAAGAACAAAATCCAGCATTTCCGCTGGAACCGCTATCCCGACCGCGACCACGTCTTCATGTCCGATTTGCGAGGAACGGACTTGCATGGCGCATTGCACAAGTTAGATTATGATGTCCTGCACCTGCATTGGATCAACCAGCGGTTTGTGCATGTCAAGGATTTGCCGAAGGACAAACCGATTGTCTGGACTTTGCACGACAGTTGGCCGTTTTGCGGCATTTGTCATTATTTCTTTGGATGTGAGCACTATAAACAACAATGTGGCAGTTGTCCGTTTTTGCATTCCAACGATGCCAAGGATTTGAGCCATCAAATATGGAAGAAGAAAGCCGATGTTTTTAAGGATTTGGATTTGCATATCGTGAGTCCGAGCCAATGGTTGGCTGCTTGTGCCAAACAAAGCACTCTGTTGGGCCGTTTCCCCGTGACGGTCATCCCGAACTGCTTGGATGTTGAAGCCTTCCGGCCACTCAATGAAGAGGAAATTTCGCCCAGGTGGCTTGGGCTGCAAGAGATTGGCAAAAAGAAGCCTTTGTTGTTGTTTGGAGCGGTCAATGCGGCACAAGACAAAATCAAAGGGTTCTCTTATCTGATTTCTGCGTTGAAGCATTTGGAGCAGCAAGGCCACAAGGACGATTTCGAGTTGGTGGTCTTTGGCGCCAAGGAATCGGAACTGAGCATGGATGTCGGCATCCCGATTCATTATGTGGGATACGTGGGCAACACGAGCGAATTGGTGTCGTTGTACAACCTTGCAAGCGTGATGGTGGTGCCTTCGTTGACCGAGAACCTCTCGTGCGCCATCATGGAAAGCCTTTCGTGCGGCACGCCCGTTGTGGCCTTCAACATCGGCGGCAACGGCGATATGATTGAGCACAAAACCAACGGATATTTGGCCAAAGAAAAGGAGGATGCTGATTTGGCAAGAGGTATCCTTTGGTGCCTCCACAATAATCAGGATAACCGATTGGGAGTGGCCGGCCGCGAAAAGGTGCTGAGGAAATATACTTTTGAAACGGTTTGTGGAAAATATAAGGAAATGTATGAGGGTGTAGTCAAGTAGAATCGTTCTTTTTGTCATTTTATGATTGTCATTTTATGACAAAACTGTATTTTTGCAGCGAATAAAGTCTAAGAGATATGATAAACCCTTTTGTTACAAATGGTTATGCTGGCTCGGACTATTTTTGTGACCGAGTCCAAGAGACTGCGGATATTGTGAGCCTTTTGTGCAATGGCAACAATTTGGCACTTGTCTCGCCGCGTCGTTATGGCAAGACCGACCTGATCCGTCATTGCTTCAACCAAGAGGAAATCAAGGGCAAGTATTATACTTTCGTCATAGACATTTATTCGACGAAGTCGTTGGCAGAAATGGTCAACAAGCTGGGGAAAACCATCCTTGAGGCATTGAAGCCCAAAGGCAGAAAGGTGTGGGAAAGTTTTTTGGATGTGGTTCATTCCTTGAGACCTGGCGTGACATACGATGGCGCAGGCTTGCCTTCACTAACGTTGTCGGTCGGCGAATCGTCAATCCCAACAATACGCTGGACGAAATCTTCCATTATTTGGGAGTAGCTGACAAACCATGCCTTGTTGCTATTGACGAGTTCCAGCAAATCTTGAAATATGATGATTCCAATGTCGAGGCGGCTCTGCGCACCTACGTGCAGTATTGTAGCAATGCAAATTTCGTTTTTCTTGGTTCGCAACGGCATCTGATGGGAACCATGTTTGTTTCTCCCAACCGCCCCTTTTATCAAAGTGTGACGGTGATGAATCTCCGCCTAATTGACTTTGAAAAATATTGGATTTTTTGCGAAAGCCATTTCGACAGGGCCGGCAAGACCATTGATAAGGAAGTGGTAGAGAGGCTGTATGATCGTTTTGAGGGTGTGACCTTCTATCTTCAAAAAGTGATGAATGTGCTTTTTATGCGAACGCCAGAGCAAGGTCATTGTGTTGCTGCTGACTTGGAGCAGACGATAGATTATATTGTTGATTTCACTAGCCTCACATACGAGGATTTGATGTACCAGTTGCCCGAGAAACAGGGTCTGGTTTTGAAAGCGATTTGCGAGGATGGCAAGGTGAGCCAAATCACTTCAGGAAAGTTCTCGAAAAAACACGGCTTGGTTTCCCCAAGTGCTGTTAAATCTGCCGTCAATGCCTTGTTGGACAAGGATTTGATTACGCAGGAGAAAGGCGTTTATGAGATTTACGACAAGTTTTTTGAAATTTGGCTGAGACGACAATGACCCTCTCCATCATCACCATCAACCGTAACAATGCTGCAGGTCTCGAAAAGACCATGCAAAGCATGGCTTCTCAAACCTTCAAGGAGTTTGAGTATGTCATTATTGACGGTGCTTCGACGGATGATAGCGTTGAGGTCATCAAGAAGTTTGAGCCCCAATTTGCTCATTTGAAATGGGTTTCGGAGCCCGATTCTGGCATTTACAACGCCATGAACAAAGGGCTTCGGATGACTTCGGGCGACTACGTCCAAATCCTCAATTCGGCGGATGGTCTGGCCTTACCTGATGTGACCGAGAAGATGCTTTCCGCTTTGGAGAAGGCTGGCAGCCCATCCATTTTGTATGGCAACATGATCAAATGCTTCCCAGATGGAAGAAAACTGGTCGACAAGTGTTTTGCGGGGCAGGAAATTACGATGCTTGGCATGTACACGGGGACGCTGAACCATGATCCGGCCTATATCCGTCGCGACTTGTTCGAGAAGTACGGTTATTATGATGAAACGTTGAAGATTGTCTCCGACTGGAAATGGTATCTGCAAGCCATCATTTTGGGTGGCGAAAAGCCGCAATATGTGGATTTGGATGTCACTTTGTTTGATATGACTGGGATCAGTGAGAATGCAAATAGCAAATCGAAAATCAAGGAAGAGCGTGAAAAGGTGTTGAAGGAATTGATACCTATACCGTATTTGCATGATTATGAACGCTATTCTGATGACATTTATCTGATGCGTCGCGTCCATCGCCATCCTTGGGCCTACAAATTGGTGTGGTTCATTGAACGATGCCTCTTCAAATTGGAGAAAAGGCAGGCTAAAAAGCATAATAATCAAGTATGGGGTTGAAATTGAGCATTATAGTACCCATTTACAAGGTTGAGCAATGCCTTTCAAAATGCGTCAACAGCCTTTTGAACCAGGATTTGCCTCCCGAACAGTACGAAATCATCCTTGTTGACGACGGCTCTCCCGACCGTTGTGGCGAGATTTGCGAGGAATATGCTTCGCGCCGCGCAAACATCAAGGTGGTTCATCGTGAAAACGGTGGCCTGAGTGCGGCTCGCAACAGCGGAATCATAGTGGCTCAAGGCGAATATATTCAGTTTGTGGATTCCGACGACTACCTGGAACCCAATGTGCTGAAGACTTTGGTGAACAAGATGGAAACCGCAAATCTGGAAGTTCTTCGCTTCAATTATAGAAATGTAAACGAGCAACGCGAAGTGTTCGAGCCCAATAAGGTGAGCAAGCCTTTCGTGGATTATCGTGATGAGATATGCGACGGTTTGACCTTTCTTACGGAACGATTGGGCTTTGGTTGTTATGCATGGCAGTTTATGCTCCGTCGTGAGTTGCTGGATGGTTGCATGTTTAAGGAAGGGATCTATTTTGAAGATACGGAGTGGACTCCACGACTTTTGCTGAAGGCGAAGAGCGTTACCTCCACTGGTTTGATGGCATACAACTATCTGCTGCGCCAAGGTTCCATAACGCAAAGCGTGGAGGAAAAGAAAAAGCGTAAACTGCTTGAAGACAAACTCTTGCTGGTTGACTCGATGAAAGAGCAAATGCAAGAGGTGGAGGACAAAAGATGGTTTGAGGGGATGATAGCCCAAACGGTGCTTTCCATTTTGGGCTATATTAGTGCAAACTATTATGGTGAGCGGCAAACCTATATTCGAATTATGAAAGAGAAAAAGGTGTTTCCTTTGTCAACATTCCATTCCACAAAGGCTGCGGAGAGGAAGATGCGATTGGCCAATCTGTCGCCAAGTTTTTTGTGTTGGTCTATTTACGTAAGAAATAGGAGCTAGTTCGATGATCCCCAAGACAATACATTACTGTTGGTTCGGCCGAGGCGAAATGCCAGAAATGGTGCAGAAGTGCGTCGCCTCGTGGCACAGGTTTATGCCCGACTGGGAGTATAGGCTGTGGAACGAGGACAATTTTGATGTGAATTCTGTTCCTTATACCAAGGAGGCTTATGAAGCCAAGAAATATGCTTTCGTGAGTGATTATGTGAGGTTGTGGGCCTTATATAATGAAGGAGGTCTGTATATTGATGTGGATTTTGAAGTGTACAAGCCGTTTGACGACTTGCTGTGTTGGGATGCCTTTGCCGGATTTGAAGGAAGCAAACACTCGCCTCTGATGACGGCCGTGATCGCCAGTCGTAATCACGGCGCATGGGTTAAAGAGCAATTGGATGCTTATTCAGGAAGGCATTTTGTCAAGGACGACGGCTCCTTTGATGTGACCACCAATGTGCAGTTCATCACTGCAATCATGCAAGGCAATGGATTTGTCGCCGATGGCAAGGAGCAGGATTACTTGGACTTGCATGTTTTTCCCGTAGACTATTTCTGCCCACGGCAGACTACGGGCGAATACATTCGTACCGAGAATACTTATTGCGAGCATCTTGGTTTGGGCTCTTGGGCCGGGCAAAGTTCAGGTTGGAAGGCAACGGTGGCAAAGACAGTTGGACCGAGGAACATGACTCGTCTCATCAAACTCAAGCGCAAGTTGTTTGGTTAGTGTAATTATAAATGAAGCCCGCTGTTGCTGGCAAAAAACAGATGGATTGATGTTGACCTATTTCCCAAAATATTTTTCCACAAGGGGCATTGTGGCTTATTTCATCACCCTTGTGCTGGTGAGCGGCATCTTTTTTAGCCATGCCTTGCCGTTCCAGTTCATGTTGTTTGGAGCCATTCCTGTATGTCTGTTCTTTGTCTATTCCAATAGACTGTCGATGGATTGGAGTCGGTTCGGCTCGAAGACTTTTCAGAAGAAACTGTTTGTGACCGCTTTGATTATCCGAATTGTATGTGCGGTTTTCATTTATTATTATTATCTTAACGCGACCGGTAGGCCTTTTAAATATGGTATAGGGGACGATACGTTCTATGACTATATGGGTACGTTATGGCGCAGTTATGGCATTAAAAAGACCAATGAATTGATGCGTGAATACGCCGCTTTCTCAGATAGAGGCTATTGCTGGTGGATGTCGTTCGAAGGCTTGTTCTTTGGCTCCAGCGTGTTGTTGCCACGCATCGTAAAATGTTTCATAGATGCATTCTCTTGTGTGTTGATGTACAATCTCGCCAAGCGGAATTTTGGCGAGGCAGCGGGGCGGATGGCGGCGATTTTCTGCATGCTCATGCCGAATATGTGGTATTATTGCGGCGTGACCCTGAAGGAGATCGAAATGACTTTTTTGACCATCCTTTTTGTGGAACGTGCTGACTTTGTGCTGCATTCTCCTAAGATAAAACTGACTGGGCTGTTGATTCCTGCTACCTGCATTTTGCTCATGTTTACATTCCGTACTGCGCTTGCTGCCGTGATGTTTGCGGCTTTGGCTGCAGCTTTGATTTTTAGCTCGTCTAAGCAGTTGGTCATGTGGAAGAAAGTGCTGTATAGCGCCATTTTCGCCATTTGGATGTTCCTGACAGTGGGAGTCGAGATGATTCAAGAAACACAAGAGTTGTGGGCTGGACGTGCGACCAACCAGGAAAGGGGGTATGAATGGCGTGCCCAACGTGAAAATGGCAACGAATTCGCCAAATACGCTTCCGCAACTCTTTTTGCACCGGCTATTTTTACCATCCCTTTCTCTTCGATGGTCGCCATTACAAATCAAGAGAACCAAATGATGATGAACGGGGCCAACTTCATCAAGAATGTGATGTCGGGCTTGACCATCTTTGCCTTGTTTGTCTTGCTTTTGAGCGGAGAGTGGCGAAAACATGTCTTGCCCATAGCGGTGACGTGCGGGTATTTGGTGGTGCTGGTGTTCAGTAACTTCGCGCATTCCGAGCGGTTCCATTTCCCCGTGTTGGCTTTCGAGCTGATGTTTGCCGCTTTTGGAATAACCCAGCTGAAAAACAGGCATAAGCGTTGGTTTATGGTGTGGTTGGTTTTTGTTTGCTTGGCCAACATCGTTTGGGCTTGGGTCAAGTTGGCCGGTAGAGGTTTGGCATGATGAAGGTCCTTGTTGTTGCGTCATATAATAAAGGCCGTTTTGCCCCTTTCATCGTCGAGCAGGCCGAGGCAGTGAAACAGACTGGTTGCCAAGCGGAGTTTTTCGGCCTGCAAGGCAAAGGCTTTAGGGGGTATCTGAAAAACCTTTCGGCTTTGAAACGCAAGATAAAAGCCTTTCGCCCCGACGTAGTTCATGCACACTATGGGCTCTCGGGCTTGCTTGCCAACCTGCAGAGAAAAGTGCCGGTTGTTACCACCTATCATGGTTCAGACATCAACGACCGAAAGGTGCTGCCTTTTTCAAGGCTTGCCATGCGACTTTCTTATTGGAACATCTTTGTTTCAAAGAAAGCATTGGAAATTGCCAAACCAAAACGAAATCATACACTTTTGCCTTGTGGCATAGATTTGACGGATTTGCAGCTGACTGAAAAACAAGAGGCGAGACGGCAAATGCATCTGGAGGCCGGAAAAGAATATATCCTTTTTGCTGGAGCTTTTGACAATGCCGTGAAAAACGCACCGTTGGCGAAAGAAGCGGTTGCCATGTTGTACGGCAAGAACGTGGAATTGCTAGAACTGAAAGGTTATACGCGCGAAGAAGTGACCTTGCTGATGTGCGCCGCCGATGCTTTTTTGATGACTTCTTTTACCGAAGGGTCGCCTCAGGTGATTAAGGAAGCCTTGGCTTGCGGTTGCCCAGTCGTGAGTGTGGACGTGGGCGACGTGAAGGAAAGGATGGTTGGTGTGGATGGTTGCTATGTTGCAGAAACCCGAGAGCCACATGAATTGGCCGACTTGCTCAGGAAAGCCATGGCAGTTGAAGGCAAGACAAAGGGGAGGGAAAAAATCGTTGCCGAAGGATTGGATAACAAACTGGTGGCAGAGAAACTGATGGGGATTTATAAGAAAACTCTAACTTGAGGTAATAAGCATAAACAATGGATATTCAAGATTTTATCAAAAACTTTGCTGATCAGTTCGATGATACAGACGCAAGCGTTTTTACTGCGGAGACCCGTTTCCGCGATTTGGAGGAATGGAGCTCGTTTCTGGCATTGGCCATCATGGCCATGGTCAAGAGCGAATACGATGTGGCACTTTCTGCGCAGGAGATGCGCGATGCCGAGACGGTTCAGGATTTGTTTGACACAGTAAAATCTCACATTTAAGATGGCAAATCCTTTTTCTTTGCAAGGAAAAAACGTTATGGTCACAGGTGCTTCTTCTGGCATCGGCAGAGCTACTGCCATTCTTTGTGCCGGAATGGGTGCCAAAGTGTTCCTGAACGGTCGCAACGCTGAACGATTGCAAGAAACCTTAAGGCAACTCGAAGGCGAAGGTCATACGGTTTGTTGCTGCGACATCACCGATGAATCGGCGGTGGGGCAAGCCGTTGCTGAAATGCCTATTCTTGATGGAATAGCACTTTGTTCCGGCATTGCCCAGATGACCCCGTTCCAATTCATCGACCGAAAGGTGCTGGACAAGGTGATGGAAAACAACTTTTGCTCACCTGTCATGCTGGTGAACACATTGCTGAAGGTAAAGAAAGTACAGAAAGGAAGTTCTGTGGTGTTTGTTTCTTCGGTTGATGGCTCCAAGGTGGTTCATGCGGGCAACTCGGTGTACTCTGCGTCCAAAAGCGCTTTGGTGGGCATGGCCCGCAATATGGCCATCGATTTGATGGGCAAGAAAATCCGTGTCAACTGCGTGCTGCCAGGCACAACGGACACCTCAATGATTCACACTGAAAATGTGACAGAGGAGATGCTGCAAGAAACCGCCAAGTCTTTACCTATGAAACGTTTTGCCAAGCCGGAAGAAATTGCCAATGCCGTTGTTTTCCTGCTTTGCGACGCAAGCTCTTACATTACGGGTACGGAATTGGTGGTTGACGGCGGTAGTTCGATAATCTGATTTTGGATGATGCGTATTGCTTTTCTTGGATATAACGAGCCTGACGGTCAGTATTTTGGCAATGGAGTGGTGAGGGTAATCTACAATCAAGCCCAGATGCTGAAGCAACGAGGAAACGAAGTGTATTATTACCACTTGTTTTCGAAGGCGGAATATAAGAACCTGAATCGATTTCTTAAGGATAATGCCATTGATATAGCTCTGTGGCACATGACCACGCTTAAGTTCAAAGGCCGGTTGCATACCCCGTGCCCATTGGTTTGCTTGTGGCACACCACTCCCGTGTTCCACCAGGATACGGACATGGTTTGCGAAAAATACCACGTGAAACCTTGGGTGGCCAAACTGCTTAAAACACGCACGGTAAACTGGCTTTACATAAAGCTGCATGATGCGTTCAACGCTATGGCTTTTGCATACTTATTTGCCAAAGCCGACAAATTGATATTGCTTTCCGAAAAGTTTAAGCCCGTATTTTTCCCGGCAAAACTTTTTCCCCGCAAGGTGGCGGCAATATCCAATTTTGTTGACAACAGCCTGCTGGATGTGGTTGTAGATTGGGACGATAAACGTAACGAGGTGCTGTATGTAGGTCGGTTGGACAATAGGCAAAAACGTTTGGGCCTGCTGCTGAAAGTTTGGGAGACGATAGAAAAACAGTATTATGTAACTAATTGGAAATTAAGTATTTGTGGGGGGGGGGCAAGATGAAGTTATGTTGAAAAGAATGAAAGAGGATTTGGGTTTGAAAAATGTTTGTTTCCAAGGCTTTGTACAGCCAGAGGAATATTATCGAACGGCTTCTGTGTTTTGTATGACAAGCGCAATGGAAGGTCTACCGATGGTGATGGAGGAAGCTGCGGCGTTTGGTTGTGTGCCAATGGCTTTTGATTCATATGAGTCGGCCTCGGATCTGATTACCGATGGCGAGAACGGCAGGCTAATACAACCTTTCGATGTCGATGCCTACGCCGAAGCATTGTACCGATTAATGGAAGATGATGATGAACGCAAGCGCATGGCCGAAAATGCCAAACGCGACGTGAAACGTTTCGACCCAGATAGGATTATGGATGAATGGGAAAGACTGTTTGAGGAAGTATTACGGAGCTATTAGTAATTTATGTTTTTGAACGGGAGAATTTATGGCAATATTACATTATGACAATATAGGAATAAAGGCAATCGCAGCCTGCGTGCC
The DNA here is from genome assembly GCA_017460915.1 of Bacteroidales bacterium. Lineage (GTDB taxonomy): Bacteria > Bacteroidota > Bacteroidia > Bacteroidales > F082 > Limimorpha. The sequence continues at coordinate 294,847 of JAFUAA010000049.1, forward strand.
GCCCGAAATCGAATACAACAAGGATTTGGGCCATTTTATGACTGAGGAGGAGATCCAAAAAGCCATCCAAAACATCGGCATTGAGGAACGCAGGATTGCGGCGAAAGAGGTATGCTCCTCTGATTTGTGCTTCAAGGCGGCCGAAAAACTATTAAGCGATAACGACATCGACAAGTCAACGATAGATGCTCTTATCTTTGTAAGCCAAACCGCAGACTATCACCAGCCTGCCACGGCTCCGTTGTTGCAGCACCGTTTGGGCTTGTCAAAAAACACTTTGGCTTTTGATATCAATCTGGCCTGTTCGGGTTATGTTTACGGACTGTCAACTGCGTATGCCTATGCTTTCCAGCAGGGCATCAACAGGGTGTTGTTGCTGGTGGGCGAGACGATGTCGAAAATCGTGTCGCGTCGCGACAAGGTGAATACGCCTCTTTTTGGGGATGCCGGAACGGCCACACTTATCGAGAAAGGCGCTTTTGGCAAGTCGGTGTTCTCCTTGCATTCCGATGGCAGCGGTAGCGAGGTGATGATGATTCCCGATGGCGGTTTTCGCAATCCTACCACAAACGAAAGTTTGGTGGACGAAATGGATGCCAACGGCGATGTGCGCAACCGTCTGCAATTCCGCATGGACGGCATGGCGGTGTTCAACTTTGGCATGAGCGAGGAACCGCGCGACATCAAGAACCTTCTGGCAGAAGCAGGCCTGGACTTGTCGCAGTTGGATTTGCTCATCTATCATCAGGCCAACAAGTTCATGACCGACTTTTTCACCAAATGGCTGAAATTCGACAAGGCCAAAACGCCCTATAGCATCCGAAAATTCGGCAACACCAGCTCGGCTTCCATCCCGCTGACCATCGTCACTGAATTGAAAAATGCTTATCCCGAAAGGAAGAACGTCATCCTTTCCGGTTTTGGCGCCGGATTGAGTTGGGGCAGCGTATTGCTTGATTTGACTTCGTGCAGGATTTCAGAATTGATTGAATACTAATATGTTTGTTTTCCGAAACCATACCATAGAGCCTTTCTTCCCGAACGGCTGTTCTTTTTCGGGTTACGATGATGTATCAATCATCCCTGAAAATGAGGATGCATACGTTTGGTTCTATCAAGCTCCCATCAAGTTCGACAATGGACTTCTGGCGGAGGAGATAAACGCTATGCAACAGAAATTCCAACTTGTTTTGGGCAAGGTCAGTCCAAACAAAACCGTCATTGCTTTCACGATGGACTTGCCTTATTTGGTTTCGTCCACAAACAGCGACTTTCGTGTAAAAAATGCTATTGCGAAATACAATGAAATGCTTGTTGTAGCCGCTTCTGTTCGTTCAAATTTGAAAGTGGTTGATGTTAGCGAGTTTACGCGACAGTATCCCGCTTCTGAGTTACTGGATTGGAAGTTCTATTTCTTGTCCCAAATGGGGTTGAACCCGCGTTTGGCCAAGCCGTTTCAGGAGTGGTTCGCGAAAAAGCTTGAACAGATAGCCTTGAAGCGGAAGAAATGTCTCGTTTTGGATTTGGACAACACCTTGTGGGGCGGCATTTTGGGCGAAGATGGCATTGATGGCATAAAAATCGGTGGCGATTATCCAGGCAAGGCGTTCCTGTATTTCCAGGAGGCACTGCTGGAACTCTCAAAGAGCGGCATAATCCTTGCCGTTTGCAGCAAGAACAACGAGAAAGACGTATTTGAACTTTGGGAGAAGAATCCATTCTTGGTATTGAAAAAAGAGCATTTTGCCGCCTGGCGCATCAATTGGCAAGACAAGGCGACCAACATCAAGGAATTGGCCGAAGAGTTGAATCTTGGTCTTGATAGTTTCGTTTTTGTTGATGACAACCCAACTGAAAGAGAATTGATTAGGCAGATGCTACCCATGGTTTCCGTGCCAGAATTTCCTAGCCAGCCTTACGAATTGCCTGTGTTTTTCGGTTCGTTGGTTGAAGATTATTTCAAGGTGTACGCCATCACCGATGAAGACCGCAACAAGACCGAGCAATACAGAGCCAATGCCAACAGGGCGCAAGCCCAGCGCAGCTTTACGGATTATCATGACTTTTTGAGGAGCCTCAATATCCAACTGACGATCGAGGCTGCCAATGAGTTCAACATCCAGCGTATCGCGCAGATGACGCAGAAGACCAACCAATTCAACCTTACCACGAAACGTTACACCGATGCCGACATCAAAGCCATGATTCAGCAAGGCTGTAAGGTATTTTGTCTTGCCGTGGCCGACAAGTTCGGCGATGGCGGCATTACGGGTTGCATGATTGTCAACGGAACGGAGATCGAAACTTTTTTGCTGAGTTGCAGGATTTTGGGCAAAGGAATTGAGTTTGCTTTCTTGAAAAAAGTGCTTCAGAAATTGAAAAACGAAGGTCAAACCAAATTGAAGGCGAAATATATCCCGACCGCCAAAAATGCACAGGTGAGGGATTTCTATGAAAAATGCGGTTTGTCTTGCGTCTCGGAGGACAAGCTTGGCACAAAGTTTTATTCCGCCGATTTGCGGACTATGGATTTTGAGATTGAAGATATTTATCATATGGAGATAAAATAATGGAACAGAAGATACTGAACATAATGAAGTCGGTGTTTCAGACCGATGTTGTGGACGTAACTTGCTCGCAACGCAGTTGCGAACAATGGGACTCGATGAACCATCTGAATCTGGTGGTGGAACTCGAAATGGAGTTTGGCGTTTCGTTTGAACCCGAGGAAATCGTGAAGATGCAGAGTTTTCAGGAAGTGGTGCAAATTCTCAAAGGCAAATTGGCATGACAGATTGCAAGGACTGGGTGATTAAGGAGCCGATGCAAATTCCTTACGGACATCCAAAACGCTCGTTGAAGCAGAAAATCCGTAAGGTGCTGAATACAATGCTGTTTAATTGGGCGTATAATTGCCCGCTCAATTCGTGGCGTATTCAGTTTCATCGTTGGCGCGGTTGTCATATCGGCAAAGGCGTCTATATTGGCCGGTTCTGTTTTTTGGACAACATGTACCCGGAATACATTTATATCTATGATGGCGCCAGCATCAATGCCAATTCGATGATACTCACACATTTCAATCCATTCGAGACTTTTAGTAAGGTTTTTACGGCGGAAGTGAAGCCAACCGTCATTGGGGAAAATGCGATTGTGGCTGTACGTTGTACGATTATGCCCGGTGTGAAGATTGGGCGATTTGCCGTGGTGTCAAGTGGTTGCACCATCGAAAGTGATATCTCCGACTATAATATGGTACAAGTGGTCAACAAGTTGAGGCACATCGATTTGCGTGGTTTGATTGAAAGTGAATAATTATGAACATCCTCATCCAACTGAGCCATCCCGCTCATTTTCATTTATATAAGAATGTGGCCAAAAACCTGATGGACGACGGCCACAAGGTCTTTATTCTGATAAAGACCAAGGACATTCTCGAAGACCTTTTGAAGCAATCGGGATTGCCCTACTACAATATCTTGAAAGAGGCGCATCGCAAGAGCAAAATGGGTATCTTGTGGGATATGGTCGTTCGCGATTGGCGCATATGGCGCTTCGTTAGGAAAAACAAAATTGATTTGCTGACGGGATCGACGCCTGAAGTGGCGCAAGTGGGCTGGCTGACAAGGAAATATCGTGTCAATACTGGTGAGGACGACATGAATGTGGTGCCGTTGTTCCCGAAGATGGCGGGACCGTTTCTGGGAACCATATTGTCGCCTCGGGTTTGTAACAATTATAGTTTGGAGCCCTATTCGGTGAAATACGAGTCGTATCATGAGTTGGCCTATTTGCATCCCCATCATTTTGCCGCCGACAAGAAAGAGGTGGAGAAGTATTTTGACGCCGAGTCCCCCTATTTCATCCTAAGGTTCTCCAGCTTGAATGCATATCATGACGGAGGAATCCGTGGCATCGATACCGAGATTGCCCAAAGACTCATCGACATCCTGAAACCACACGGTAGGATATACATCACCTCGGAGCGGGAACTGGAGCCGCAATTTGAACCGTATAGGATCAAGATCAACACCTTGGACATGCACCATGTGATGGCCTTCTCGACACTTTATATTGGTGATAGCCAGACGATGGCGGCCGAAGCAGCTGTGTTGGGTGTGCCTTTTGTGCGTTTCAACGACTTTGTGGGACGCATTGGCTATTTGAACGAATTGGAAGATGTCTATCATTTGGGATTTGGAATCAAGGCGTCAGAAGAAGGTGCGGCTAACAAAATGTATAAGGTGGTTGAAGGACTCCTCGCCATGCCCAATCTGAAAGAAGAATGGCAAGCCCGCCGTCAGAAAATGCTTTCGGAGAAAATCGATTATGCCCAATTCCTCACTTGGTTTATTGAGGATTATCCAGAGAGCCAGAAAACGATGAAGGAAAATCCTGATTATCAGTTTGGATTCAAATAACTATGCATCATATCACTCTTATCGCAGGCGCGCGCCCTAATTTCATGAAGATTGCGCCGCTGATTCATTCTATCCAAAGGACGCAGCGGATGGGAAAGGAAATCCAGTATCGTCTCGTGCATACGGGTCAGCACTACGATCGGCAGATGAGCGAGACGTTTTTCGAGGAACTCCACATCCCCAAGCCTGATGTCAATCTGGGTTGCGGCGGCGGCACGCAGGCCGAGCAAACGGCCGCTATCATGATGGCCTTCGAGAAGGACTTGAGGGCGCATCCTACCGACTTGGTCTTGGTGGTGGGCGATGTTACTTCCACCATGGCGTGTTCCATCGTGGCTAAAAAACTGTGCACGAAAGTGGGTCATGTCGAGGCGGGCATCCGGTCGTGGGACTTGACTATGCCCGAGGAAATCAACCGCATGGTGACGGACAGCCTCGCCGACTATTTCTTCACGACCTCCGAGGTGGCCAACCAGAATCTGCGGTGTTTTGGCGCACGAGAGGAACAGGTCTTTTTCGTCGGTAATGTGATGATTGACACCTTGTTGGCCAACCGTGCATGTTTCGTCAAGCCTGCTGTGTACAATGAGCTGGGATTGGAACGAGGACGGTTTCTCACTTTGACCCTGCACCGCCCCGCCAATGTGGACGAAGCCGAAAAACTGAAGCGCCTGATGCATGAGATTGTCACCAATGTACATGGCTTGCCAATAGTGTTTCCGATTCATCCACGCACGGCAAGGATTTTCAAGGATTTGGGTGTTGAGGCGGATAATCTTCACATTATCGAGCCGCTGGGTTATTTGGAGTTCAACTATTTGGTGGAACGCTCCAAGGCGGTAATTACCGATAGTGGCGGCATCACCGAGGAGACTACAGTGATGGGTGTGCCGTGCATCACCTTGCGCGACAACACGGAGCGACCCGAAACCTGCACCATTGGCACCAATGAATTGATTGGCACCAATCCCGACAACATCAAGCCGGCGCTGGACAAACTCTTCTGCGGACAATGGAAAAAGGGCAGCATCCCGCCCTTGTGGGATGGACATGCGGCAGACAGGATAGTGGAGATATTGTTGGCATTGTAAGAAATGGATTTTACGCTTGAGAAATATAGGCAACTACTTCACGGCCTGAGAGATGCCGGTTATGGGTTCGTCACTTTTCAGGCTTATTGCGAAGGCCTGTCGGATTTTGATGGCAAATTCGTCATTTTGCGTCACGACGTGGACCTGAAGGCGGAGCATTCTCTTGCCGTAGCGAAGACCGAAAACGAACTTGGTGCCAAGGCTTCCTATTATTTCCGTGTCGTTCCACAAAGCGACAAGCCCGAAATCATCAAGGCTATTGCTGGCTTGGAGCACGAAATCGGCTATCATTATGAGGATATGACCCTTTGTGAAGGCAATGCCGAAAAAGCTATCAGGCATTTTGAGCAAAAACTGCGCTATTTCCGACAGTTTTATCCCGTGAAGACCATTTGCATGCATGGCGCTCCCAGAAGCAAATATGACGGTCGCGACTTGTGGAAGCACTATGATTATCATGATTTTGGCATCGTTGGCGAGCCTTACTTTGACGTGGATTTCTCCAAAGTGCTTTATCTTACCGACACGGGTCGCCGATGGGATGGGTTCAATGTGAGCGTTCGCGACAAAATACCGGTTTATCAGGATGAATGGATAAAAAAAGGCCTTGTCTTTCATTCGACGGATGACATTATCGATGCCATCGGGACCTCCAGGTTCCCGAGGCAGTTGATGATGACCACCCATCCCCAGCGTTGGACGGATGATAGGGCGGAATGGATGAAAGAACGCCTGCTGCAGTCGGCCAAGAACATGGTGAAAGCCGCCTTGGTCAGACGGAAATGAACTTTGTCGTCTTTTTGTGGGCCAAAGGACCGAAAAGTTCCGAAAATATTAGTAATTTTGCAACCTCAAAAATAAGAGCGTATGAATAGAATTAAGTGCTTATGGCTGTTGTCGTTCGTGTTGGTTTCGATGATGACCACCTCTTGTGTCACTTCCAAAAAGGTTCGTTATCTGGGGGATATGCCCGTTGAAGGCGTCCCGTTGAACGAGAAATTCGAAGCCACAATCTCCCCCTATGATGAATTGAGCATCTTTGTGTTAAGTGACGGGCACGATGAAGAACTGCTGAAACCGTTCAATGTGTGGGGAAGCGCAGGGAATAGCAATGTCAATAACAACCGTATGGGCTATCTGGTGGATGTGGATGGCAATATCGAATTCCCCGTCTTGGGAGAACTGCATGTGGAAGGCCTGACTCGTTTGCAATTGCAGGACACCATCGCCACGCATTTGAAATCCAACGGGTATCTGAGCAATCCAAACGTGATGGTACGCTTTCTGAATTTCAAGGTTTTTTTCTTGGGAACGGAAAACGGAAAGGTGCTTACCGTCAATGAGGAAAGATGCACCTTCTTGGAGGCCTTGGCCATGTCGGGAGGGTTGGATTTGTACACGCGTCGAGACCGTATCGGGGTGATGCGCCAGGTGAATGGGAAGATGGTGATTCACTATATGGACCCGCGTTCCACGGAGATTTTCAACGATGAGTTCTTTTTGTTGCAGCAGAATGACATCATTTTCACGGAGGTGGGTACGCGCCGCTTCTTGAGGGAGAGCTATTCCAATTGGTCCTTGGCCATTTCGGCGTTGTCCTCTTTGGTCACTTTGTATGGTTTTTATAAGTTGATAAAGCATGAAACGGCCAGCGCTACCCCAGGCCCACGATAATATACAAAAAGCAAAATCTTGTTTTCAATGGAAACAAACAAAACCAATACCCGCCCCAATGTGGACGAAGCCGCTTTCTTTGACGAGGATGCCATTAGTGGTTTCAAGTTTAAGGATGTAGTGTTCCTGATCCTTCGCAACCTGCATTGGTTTGTGCTTTTTGCTGTCATAGGTGGCAGCATCGCCTATTACCAAGTCAGGAAACAGGAACGTATCTATGCAAGTTCGGCAACGATCATGATCAAGACCTCGGCAAGTGCAGGCTCTGAGAGCATGCGAGGCTCCTCGGCCGTTAACGCCATCATGGGGCAAGGCGTGGTGGTGAGTTCGGTCAACAATGAGATGATGGTGCTGAAGTCGCAAACGAACATGGAAAACATGGTTCGTGAGCTGAACCTGAATATCAACTATTCCTATAAGACCAAGGTGGCCAAACGTAATCTTGATTTGTACAAGTCGTCGCCAGTGGTGGTGTCGTTTCCCGATTTGGACGAACAGTCTTCGGTGTCGTTCACGGTCCGTCCCTTGGACGATAACTATGTGATATTGGAGGACATCGGCGGCAATGCGCCTTCCATAAAGGTGAAACTGAATGATACCGTAAGGGTTCCCCAAAGCAAAATCGTCATTGCCCCAACATGGATCTACAAGGATTACCTGAATGTCCCGATCAGAGTGCAGCACCGACCGTTGTCGTCAGTCGCCTCCTCCTACCGCTCACGCATTCGTGTGGGTAGGGATAGCGAAAGGAACACCATACTTCGTCTTTCCTTGCAGGACACTTCACCGCTTCGGGCTTCAGACGCCTTGAACATGCTGATTGACGTCTACAATCAGGAGTCGATTGATGACCAGCAACGCGTACTCGACTATTCGGAAACATTCATCAACGACCGTATCAATTACTTGATGAGCGACATTCAGGACTACGAGCAGGTTTTTGTCGATTTCAAGCGGTCGCATAACCTTATCGACACCAAGTCCTATGGGCAGTCGTACATGGCAAGTAGCGCCGCCTCGACCGAAGAGGCCAAGAACCTGAGGTCGCAGGCTGATAATGTCCGTTTCCTTATCAACTTCATAGAGAATAACGAAGGACAGGTCATCCCCGTTGGAGCTACTAGCATCGGTGGGGATGCGACTTCCATTATCAATAAATATAACGACAATCAGGCTACGATAGAGGGATACAGGGCCGATGGGACACTCAACAACCCCGTTGCCGTGAACTTGATGGAGTCGCAAGTCACCCTGCGCGCCTCCATTCTGGCCATGCTCGAAAGCAACCTGCAAGGCTTGCAAACCCGTATCGACGCCGCAGAGCGTGAGCGCAATTTGGCTAATGCACAGATTCAGTCGGTGCCGACAGCCCAGCTTGAGCTCAATGAAGTGGGACGTATGCAGGACGTCAAGGAGAAACTCTATTTGCAATTGCTGACCAAGCGAGAAGAATTGCTCCTGACCAGTCCACAACTTGAAGCCACCTCCAGAGTGATTGACTATGCCCACCCAAATACCAAGCCCGTAGCTCCTAACGAGAGGAAAAACGTGATGATGGGTCTGCTCATCGGACTTGCCGTGCCAGTCGCATTCATGCTGGTTTACCGTTTGCTCGACACCGCCATCCATGATAGGACCGATGTCCAAAAGAGTACGAATACGCCATTCTTGGGAGATGTGCCGCTTGACAAGGGGGCCGATGGTCATGCCATTAAGGTGCGGGAAAATGGTCGCGACTCGGTTTCAGAGGCATTCCGCTTGATACGTTCGAGCCTCGAGTACATGAAAGACCGGGCTGAAAACGGACATGTCATCATGTTTACTTCCTTTATGGTCTCTTCAGGAAAGACCTTCGTGTCAACCAACCTGGCTACCAGTTTCGCCTTGGCCAAGAGGAAAACCATCTTGGTCGACTTGGATATCCGCAAAGGTACCTTGTTTAGGGTGTTCAATGTCAACACGCGTGCCGGCGTGTCGAATTATCTGTCGGGGAAGACCGACGACATCGACGACATCATCCATTCCGACACGACCACACCCAATCTGGATGTCATCTTCTCGGGTCCGGTTCCGCCCAACCCGGCCGAATTGCTGATGAGCACACGCCTTGACCATCTTATCACCGAATTGCGCAAACGTTACGAGTATATCTTCCTTGATAATGTTCCTCTGGGCATGGTGGCCGACTCCGACATCGTGAAGCGCGTGGCCGATACCACCATCATGGTGCTTCGCGCTGGCAAGACCGACAAACGTTTGCTCTTCGACGTGGATAAGTTCTACAAAGACGGCAAGTTCCCGAACCTCTGCATCGTACTCAATGCCATCAGAACGAAGAAGCGTGGCTATGGTTATTATGGCTACGGCTACGGCTATGGCTATGGCTATGGCTACGGCTATGGTTATGGTTACGACAACGAAGAAAGAAGACGCAAGAAGTGGTATGAGAAACTCTTCCCACACCTTTTCCCGCAACATCATCATCGTCACCATCATCATACAAACGGTACGAAGCTGGTTAGTTCTCATGACAACGGAAAGGAATAGTGTTTGATGATGTTTGGATTTCGACATAAATTGCCCGTGGATTTTTTCCAAGGCGCTTGCGATGTGCATTGCCACCTGTTGCCTGGTGTCGACGATGGCTTTGCCACCGCTGAGAAGTCGCTGCAAGCCCTGAAGAAGCTGGAGGAACACGGCGTTGAGAAAATGATTCTGACTCCGCATTTCATGAAGGACTATCCGCTGAACAACCGCGCTAGTATCATGGCTGAGTTTGAGGCCTTTAGGTCGGAAGTGGCGGATTCATGCAAGATCGAGTTGCGGCTCGCGGGCGAATACATGCTTGATGCGAATTTCATGACGCATTTCGAGCAGGGTTTCCTGACTTTGGACAAGGACGGAAAGCACGTGCTTTGCGAAACGTCTTATCTGATGTATGAGCAGGGCGTCACAGAGATGCTGTATGACGTGATGTGCGCGGAATTGCAGCCTGTCATAGCCCATCCGGAAAGGTACGAATATGCGAAGAAGGACAACTATTACCGTTGGAAGGACAAAAGTTACGAGTTTCAACTGAACCTGCTGTCCTTGGCAGGCACTTATGGCCAGGGAGCGGTGGCTAAGTCGCACTATCTGCTTAAGAATGGCTTTTACGATTACATAGGCTCGGATATGCACGGCTTGAGCAACTTTGAGCGCTTTCTCCCAGAACTGCGGCTTTCAACCAAGGAAATCGACCAGTTGTATCGACTGAAAGAAAACAACAAGAGACTGTTCGACTGACCGTTGATATGCCGAAAAGACAAAAATCCCGATGGGCCAAGCCCATCGGGATTTTTGCGTTTTGGGGCAGGTTTGTAGGGCTGCTAGTTATTTCAAGCCACGCGCCTTCAAATAAGGCTCGTAGTCAGGGTCTTGGCCACGGAACTTGCGGTATTGCACCATGCCTTCGTCGTTGCCGCATTCCTGCAGGCAGTTCTTGCGGAACGAGGCGGCCAACTCGGGATTGAACAAGTCGTCCGACGACTTGAAGTAGTTGAAGGCATCCTTGTCCAACACCTCGGCCCAAGTGTAGGCGTAATAGCCGGCACTGTAGCCGCCGTTGAAGATGTGGCTGAAGTTGGTGCTGCGGTAGCGTGGCAGTATTTCGCGCATCAGGCCGATGGCATCCATCTGTTGCTTTTCGAAAGCGTCCACGTCGAGGTCTTGAGGCTCGGTCAGTTCGTGGAACTTCATGTCGAGGATGGAGGCGGCGATGAGCTCGGTGGTCATGAAGCCTTGGTTGAACAAGGCGCTGTTCTCGATTTTGGCGATGAGGCTGTCGGGCATGGGCTCGCCAGTCTCGTAGTGCTTGGCATACATACGAATGACCTCAGGCTCGGCCACCCAGTTTTCCATGATTTGCGAAGGCATCTCCACATAGTCGTGGGGCACGTTGCCACAGGTGCGGGTGTATAGGCCGTCGCTGAAGAAGGCGTGCAGCGAGTGGCCAAACTCGTGCCACATCGTCTCGGTCTCGTCCCAAGTGAGCAGGGCAGGGGTGTTGCCCGAAGCAGGCGTGAAGTTCATTACGAGCGAAACGACGGGGTAAATCTTCTTCCCGTTGATGTCGTGGCCGCTGGTGCGGAACTCGGTGCACCAAGCGCCGCCGCTCTTCGACTCGCGCGGATAGTAGTCCATATAAAGGATGCCGAGGAAGTCGCCGTTGGCTTCCTTCACCTCGTAGGTCTCCACACCAGGATAATAGACGGGCAACTCGGTGTTTTGTGTGAAGGTGACGCCATACAACTTATTGGCAGCCATAAACATACCGTTGCGCACATTGTCGACGGTGAGGTAAGGCTTGATTTGGTTCTCGTCGAAGTCGTATTTGGCCTTGCGGAGTTTTTCGGCGTAATACCACCAGTCCCAGCCTTGAAGCAAGACCTGTTCGTCCGTGTGCGGGTTTTGCGCCATTTTCTCTGCGTCGGCAATGGCTTGCATCTCGGCGAGTTCCTTCTTGGCCAATTCCTGTGCGGGCTTGAAAATGTCGATGAGGAACTTGTCGACGGTCTTAGAATCTTGCGCCATGTTGACGGCGAGCACATAGTCGGCATAGTTCTCATAACCAAACAGATGCGCCTTTTTCACGCGGAGGCTCACCATCTCGTTGATGAGTTTCTTGTTGTCGTATTCGTTGTTATTATCGCCACGGTTGTAGTAGGCCTTGTACATCTGCTCGCGTAGGTCGCGGTTGTCGGCGAATTGCAGGAAGGGGATGAGGCTGGGCTTGCTCAAGGTGAACACCCATTTGCCTTCCAGACCGTCGGCCTTGGCTTGCTCGGCGGCGGCATCGATGCTGGTTTGGGGCAGGCCGGCGAGGTCTTGCTTATCTTCGATAACGAGTTTGAAATTGCTGTTCTCTTTCAGCAGGTTGTTGCCGAATTGCAGGCTCAAGGTGGAGAGACGCTCGTTGATTTGGCTCAACTCGGCTTGCTTGTCGGCAGGCAGGGCGGCGCCGTTGCGTACGAAGTCCTGCTCGTACTTCTCGACGACGCGGATTTGCTGGTCGTCCAAGCCCATTTCGTTGCGGTGCTGATACACATAGTCGATGCGCTCGAAGAGTTTCGGGTTCATCATGATGCTGTCGCTGTGCTTCGAGAGCATAGGCAGCACCGTTTCGGCGATTTTCACCATCTCGTCGTTGGTGAGGCATTCGTTGAGGTTGAAGAACACGTTGCTCACGCGGGTGAGGATTTGCCCTGACTTGTCGTAAGGCAGAATGATGTTCTCGAAAGTGGGCGTTTCGGCATTGTTGACGATGGCTTCCACTTCGGCCAGTTGCTCTTTCATACCCGCCTCAAAAGCAGGCAGATAGTGCTCGTTCTTGATTTGGTCGAACGGCGGCACTTGGAAAGGCGTCGTGTATTCCGTGAGGAACGGATTCGGGGTTTCGGTCTCGGCCTGATGCTCATTGTTCGAGGCGCACGAGGCCATGGTGATGACGCTTAAGGCAATCATGTTGATGAGTTTTTTGGACATATAGTTCGTTTTTTGCGTTGCTAATTTGCCGCAAAGATACTGCTTTAATGAAGTTTTTTGGCAAGCGGGCAGAAAAAATCTCTCAAAAAACTTGCATAATCGATTTCTTTTCGTATATTTGCAGCCAGAAACGACAACGACCCATGAAACGCATAGCAGAAATACTATCCCGTTTCCTCCGAGCCGCTATCGCAAGATGGACGCTCGCAAGCGTTGTGTTTCCTCTTACCCTTTTCTTCTTCAATCGACAGATAAAAAATGATTTATGTGGGTGCTGGGTGAAAAACTGCGGCAAGACACAAGGCTGGCAATGGTGCCGCCTTGCCACCGAACTAAGGCGGTTGGGGAAGAACAAGTTCATTGAGCCAACCGCCTCGCCATTGCAGAGGCTTGCCGTTGGCGGGGCGAATCCGAAACATAGGCGGTGAGACAACAAGACACCCCCGAATCGCATGGCAAAACGAGGAGGGATGCGCACGAAGCCAAAACAATATCATAAACATAAATCTACAGAAAGATGAAACACAAGAATAAACTGCGGGTTGCCCTTTGTGCGGCAACCGTCGTTGTTGCGGCGGCGTTCTTCGCCTGTAGCAAGGAAAAGGAACCCACCACACAGCGGCAAAACGCCTTATGTGACATGAAAACACCATTAGAACCATCTCAAAACAATTATGATGGTAATGAAATCTATGGACGTGCTGGCTCTTCAAATAACAACCCCACACCAATCTCGGCTTACCCGAGATGCATCACGGAATTGTTTCACAATCCCGAATATGATATCTGGGATTTCTCCAACATTGAACGTCCACACGAATTTGATACTGCAGGATACCATACGTTTTTAATACCGCCGAAAGATGAATTTATGGCAGGATTCAACGGACTTATAATAACGACGGAAAGAAATCCCGACTCAAATATTGAGGAAATCTCTCAACGCTATGTTATGAGTTTTCCTCTTGATTGCTGGGATGGCTTTGACCCAATGTGGTATTATAACCATAACGAACTGGCATACGTGGAGTTTTTGTCCTATGACTACACAGAAATGTTTTACTGTGGGTATTGGGACGTTAGAAATGATAGAATCGAATTAACAAGAAGTGGTTCGGGAAGTGGATACTGGAATTATGCAACTGGAGGATTTCATGTGACCGAATTCCTTCCTTTATGGGAACTCATTCATTGGAGAGATTTCAATGATTGTGAACAAGGTTTACTTGTAGCAGAAGGCGTTCTTGATGTTTTAGGCTTTATATGTACAGGAGGAGTAGGTGGTTTTGTCGCTGGTACTTTTAATGCTTTTGCATTCAATTGGATGCGCAAGAATGCTTGCAATTAAATTAACCATATATGAACAAACTGTTTGATTATAAGATATTTGGTCATGACAGGCCAGTATTGAAGTTTGTAATACTTATTTTATCGGTTTTATGCGCTGCTTTGTTAGGAAGATATCTATTCTGCCTAACAGACGGAAGTCAAATGGATTGGGAAGAGTATTCCCTTTTCAGCATGACCTTAATAGTTTTATCAAGCATCAGCTATTTTGCAGGCCGATTGATAGCATACAAGACAAAACTGTTTTCAAGAGTTCAAAACCGAGACCACATTCTAATTGGTTGTTTTTTTGGATTGTTTATTATTCTTGGAGTGATTCTCGTTATCGTTTGAGGTGTCGTAAAGAATCCAAGGTTTTCTAAACCGTCATGCGAAGAGGGCGACTAAAAAGGTCTGAAACCCTGTCTGAGAATCGAATATTTGACAACAGACTCGTATCCCCCTACGAATAAAAAAAAGAGGATGACTACTTTTTAGTCACCCTCTTCTTTTGGTTTTCCATAAAACACAAATGCTGAATAAAAATTCTTCTCTTTTTTCCTTTTTTTGTTTGCATAAAAGAAAATCATTACTTTTGTAAGTCGTTTTGAAAGAAAAACTATTATGAGTTACATTTCCTGGGACAAAAAGAAACTGGTCAATCTGGAGTTCACACTTAACCGTGAAGTGTTGCGTTCCAATGCGTTAGGTGCATTCCTCGCCACCACGGTGATTGGCTGTAACACGAGAAAATACCACGGCCTGTTGGTGGTGCCGCAGCCGCAACTCGACAACAACAACCACGTTTTGCTTTCGAGCCTCGACGAAACCATCATCGAGAACAAGGAGGAGTTCCACCTTGGCGTGCACATGTATCCCGATGGCGTGTTTGCGCCGCGTGGCCACAAATACATTCGCGACTTCACCGCCGACCCGATGCCGAAGCTGACCTATCGCATTGGTAATGTGGTGCTTGACAAGGAGCTGATTTTCTCGTCCACCGAGGCGCGACTCTTTGTGCGCTACACGCTGCGTGAGGCTGCAGTGCCCATTACGTTGCGCGTTTTGCCTTTCTTAGCCTTCCGCAATGTCCACATGCTGACGCACGAGAACTACGACGCCAGCCGCAAGGTGGAATTGGTGAAGAACGGCGCGTCGTGGCAACTCTACAAAGACTATTCGCGACTCTTCCTGCAATTCTCGAAGGCGGCGAAATACACGCATGTGCCGCATTGGTACTACAATATGCTCTACATCCGCGAGCAGGAACGCGGCTACGAAGCCGCTGAGGACCAGTTTGTTCCGGGGTTCTTCGAGTTTCAGATGAAACAAGGCGACTCGGTGATTCTGTCGGTGAGTTTGCAGGAAGCGAATCCGGCGGCCATCAAGCGGCAGTGTGAGGCGGAAGTGAAGCGTTTGTTGCCGCAGATGAGTTACGAGGACTGCCTGCTGAAAGCCGCGCAGCAGTTCATCATCCGTGACGACAAAGGCACGCGCCTTTGGGCAGGCTTCCCGTGGTTTGGTTCTTGCAGCCGCGACACATTCCTGGCCTTGCCTGGCATCACTTTGGCGCAAGGCGACGAGAAGACTTTCAAGGAAGCCATTGATTACTTGGTTTCAAGGATGCAGGGGCCGTTCTTCCCGCATCGGTATTACCAGAAGAGCCTGTATTTCACCGCGGTAGACTCGCCGTTGTGGTTTTTCTACGTGCTGCAGCTCTACGAAAAGATGCTCGGCAAGGAGAAGAAGGACATTTGGAAGAAGTACAAGAAACCGATGACGACCATCTTGGAGGGTTTCATCGCGGGCACCGATTTCAATGTGCATGTGTTGGACAACGGCTTGCTTTATGCTGGCAACCGCGATTTGGCCCTGACTTGGATGAATGTCTTTGCCCAAGGCAAGCCTTGGACGCCGCGTACGGGCTTGGCGATTGAGGTCAATGCGTTGTGGTACAACGCCTTGTGTTATGCCGTCGAATTGTTGAAAGTGGCGGAACCCAAGAGTCCGTTGTTGCAGAAATGGCAGACCATGGCCGACAAGGTGAAAGCCGCGTTTGCCGACACATTTATTAGTAAAGACAATGGCGGCTTTTACGACTTCGTGAACAGCAACGAGAAAAACACGCAAGTGCGCCCCAATATGATGCTGGCTGCTGCCTTGCCCTTTACCCCGATGAGCGACGAAATGCAAAAACGCGCCTTCGACATTGCCCACTCTGAGTTGCTGACCACCAGAGGCATACGCTCTTTGTCGCCGAACGACGAAGGCTATAACGGCATCAGCATCGGCAACCACAGCGAGCGCGAAAGAGCGTATCATAACGGCACGGCATTTCCTTGGTTGATAGCGTTTTATGCCGACTTGTCGGTGAAGTTGTTCGGGAAGACCTCGTTGCCGTATTTGGAAGACCTCTACAACGGCTTCGAGGAAGCCATCAAGGAAAACGGAATTGGCACGGTGTCAGAGATTTACGATGGCAATCCGCCTTTCGAGGCTCGTGGTTGCATCTCGCAATCGACGAGCGTGGGTGCCTTGCTCTATCTCAAGTATTTGATTGACGAACTAAATAAGAAAGGAGGCTCAAAATGAGAGTCTTGATGTTTGGCTGGGAGTTTCCGCCGCATATCACAGGCGGTCTCGGCACGGCTTGCTTTGGCATGACCAAGGGCTTGGCCAAGAACGGTGTGGAGGTGCTTTTTGTGGTGCCGCGCGCTTACGGCGATGAGGACGAGACCAATGTGCGTCTGCTCAACGCCAGCGATGTGACCATCGACATCGACCACGAGGCCGACCGCAGCTATTGGGAACGGGTGCAATATATGGAGATTGGCTCCAACATCATTCCGTATGTCGGGCCGGAGGAGTTTGCCAACGTGCTTGAATATGACCGTCATGTGGTCGAAAACTTCAACCGCAGCGGCTCGGTGTTTGCGCGCAACTACCAGTTTTCGGGCAAATACGGCATGAACCTGATGGAGGAGGTGTCGCGCTACGCCTTGATAGGCTCATCGTTGGCCACGAAATACGACTTCGATGTCATTCACGCCCACGACTGGCTGACTTATTCTGCGGGCATCGCGGCCAAGGAGACCACGGGCAAGCCGCTCGTCGTCCACATGCACGCCACAGAGTTTGACCGCTCGGGCGAGAACATCAACACGGATGTCTATGCCATTGAGCAGCGCGGTATGGAGGCTGCCGACCGTGTCATCACGGTGAGCAACCTGACGCGCAACATCGTCATTGAGAAATACGGCATTGACCCGAATAAAGTCGTCACGGTGCACAACGCCGTCGAGCCTAACGACAAGCCCAAGTCGGAGTACGAGCGTAGCGGCTTGGATGCCAAGGTGGTGACTTTCCTCGGGAGAATCACCTACCAGAAAGGTCCGGAATACTTCATCGAGGCGGCTTACAAAATCCACCAAGTCGACCCGAGCATCCATTTCGTGATGGCGGGCACGGGCGACATGTTGGAAAAGATGATTCGCCGTGTGGCGCAACTTGGCATGGGCAGCCATTTCCACTTCACGGGCTTCCTGAAAGGCGAGGCGGTGGACCAGATGTTTGCCATGACCGACGTGTTCGTCATGCCATCCATCTCTGAGCCGTTTGGCATCGTGCCGTTGGAGGCTATGCGCTTGAATGTGCCTGTGGTCATCAGCAAGCAGTCGGGCGTTTCGGAGGTTGTCAAGCACGCCTTGAAGGTCGATTTCTGGGACATCAACGGTCTCGCCGACGCCATCTACGGCCTCTGCCATTATCAGCCTTTGGCCGACTGCTTCAAGGACGAAGGCAAGGACGAAGTCGATAGCCTCAAATGGGAACTGGCTGCGAAAAAGATAAAGGCGGTGTATGAGTCGGTTTTGTAATATAAATGTTAATGGTTGAATCTCAACACATAGAATACAAGCAGGTTTGGAAGGACGAGTACCTGAAATGGATATGCGGCTTTGCCAACGCGCAAGGTGGGGCGCTTTTCATCGGCATGGATGACAAGGGACGGCCTTGTGGACTTAAGAATGTCAAGCGGTTGTTGGAGGAGATTCCAAACAAAATCTTGTTGACGATGGGCTTGATGACAGATGTGGATTTGCGCATGCAGGAGGGCAAGGAATACATTTCCGTGAAAGTGGATGCCGTTGAGCAACCTGTTTCGTTCAAAGGGAAGTATTATTATCGTTCGGGGGCTACCTTGCAGGAATTGAATGGTTTGGCGTTGCAGAATTTTCTTATGCGGAAAATTGGCCGTTCCTGGGACGCTTTCATTTGCGAACACGCCACTTTGGAGGACATTGACCGTATGGCTATAGACTTTTTCCTGAAAAGTGCCATCAATGCAGGCCGAATGTCGGGCGACACGCTTTATGACGACACGGAGACGGTGCTTCGTAACCTCGATTTGATTACGGAAGACGGAAATCTGAAAAACGCGGCAGTGCTTTTGTTTGGCAAGAACCCGCAGCGAAGGTTCATCAGTTCCCGCTTTCGGATTGGGCGTTTTGGAACATCCGAATCCGATTTGATGTTTCAGGACGAGATTGGCGGTAACCTTTTGCAGATGGCGGATAAGGTGATTTGGACTTTGCGGAGCAAATACCTGAAAACGCCTATCCATTATGAGGGTTTGCACCGTGTGGAGGCTTTGGAGATTCCCGAGGAAGCCATGCGCGAGTTGGTTTATAATGCCATTGTCCACCGCGATTATCTTGGTACGGACATTCAGATGAAGGTCTATAACGATAAAATTTGGCTGTGGAACGAAGGCGAACTGCCCGAAGGCTACAATACGGAGGTTTTGCTGGGCTCACATCTTTCCAAACCGCGTAATAAACTAATTTCTAGTGTTTTCTATAAGGCTGGTTTCATTGAATCGTGGGGCAGGGGAATCGACAAGGTAAAAACGGCGTTTGTCCAAGCAGAGCTTTCATTCCCAACTTTCGAAAATGCTTTTGGCGGTACCTTGGTGGTTATTCCTCGCGATGCGGAAGAGGAAAAGGCGGTCAATTTGAGTGGGTTGCAATTGACGGACAGGCAGCGAAAGATTATTGAAATGATAGCGGTGGATAATAAAATTTCGATTAGAAGGCTTTCGGAAAGTATGACGGTTTCCATTCCTACGATTAAACGGGAGTTGTCTCTTTTGCAGAAAGAAGGCATACTTTCAAGATCCGCTAATAACCAATATGGTAGTTGGATTCTTTTAGGTCATATCATCAAAAGTGATACTCCAAATGATACTCCAAATGATACTCCAAATGATACTCCAAATGGTACAGTAGATGCTGGTCTAAATGATATGGAGAATAACTGATATTTTTTATAAATAATTGATAATCAAACAATAATAAATTATGAAAAGAAACCTAATCTTGATACTGCTCCTCTTCGCAACAGTCTTCACGGGCTTCGCGCAGATTGAGGGCGAAATCGATCAGTCGAAAAAGGAGAAAATCGAGAAGGGCAGGGCGTATCTCCTTGAAAAGTTTCTTGACCGCGACTACGACAAGGTGAAAGAGATAAAGGATTATTTGATGACCTTGGAGGATGATAACTATGTGGCACTCGATCCTATGGAGTTGTGGCTCGTGGAACTTTGGACAAAGGAATATGATGCGTTGGTGTCGAGCCTAAGGCAAGTTGATTCGCTATTTAATGCCAGTTACGCCAGATACACCAGAAATTATGTTCCTGGGCGACAAGAAAGGGTTTTCCCTCCTTTTGACGGCTTGACACGCATGCTTTTCTTTCGGACAAGAGAGGATGAACATTTGCTGAGGTTTGGCTTGCAAGAGGCGAGCTTGCCTCTCGAAGACGATGCTTTTTTGTCAATGTTTATGGATTGGCTGTTTGTGGATAACCATTATCTTATTAATGATATTCAAAATGACGCCAATCAAACGAAATTGAATGCAGCTGCAACAAAATTCTTGTCCGACTATCCCAACAGCGATTATGAGTGGTTCGTGGGACATTTGATGCGGAAACAGTATTCGGAAAAGGACTGGGGCTTTGGCTTGGGTGTTGATTTTCGCTCCGCATTGACTACGGGAACGTTAGCTAATCGAGGCTTGGGAATGGGAATCAGTTTTGATGTTTTATATAAAAGGTTCGATTTGACAGTGGGAGTCGGTGTGACGACCTTGAAAACAAGGGAAGATCGGGTTTATAGTTTTCAAGGGAATGACGGTCTTGTTTATCCAAAAGGAAGCAATTGCAATTGGATTTCGCCATACGCGAATTTGGCTTGTTATTTATTTGATGGGAAGCGGATTTCGGTGGGACCGATGGTAGGAATTGGATGGTTTTTTGAGGAGTATCCCTATAATGATAAGAAAGAGGAAGAATACAAAGAGTTGAACAAGAATTTTCTGGTATGTAAATTGGGCGTGAATTTTGATTTTAAGGTGCCGAATTATGGCTTTGATAGAAGTGCAATCCGAATGAAATATGAATTTGGCTTGACAGGATTTGGTGCAGAACAATTGTCTACCGTTCATATGCTTACTGTCGGTGTTTCAATTATTGGCCGTGGAAGCAAACGAGTGTATTAATATTAAACTGAATAATAAAAACTTAAGAATATGAGCAAATCAATCTGTTTCTATTTCCAGGTGCATCAGCCGTATAGGCTCCGCACTTATCGTTTCTTCGAAATCGGGAAGAAACATTACTATAGTGACGACTACAACAACCGTATGATCATGCGGCGCGTTGCCGAGAAGTGCTATCTGCCCATGAACGCGCTGCTGATGCGGCAAATCGAGCAATGGGGCGGCAAGGTGAAACTCGCGCTCTCGTTCTCGGGCATCGTGCTCGAACAGATGGAGCAGTTTGCTCCGGATGTGCTCGAGAGTTTCCAGAAACTGGTCGCCACGGGCCACGTGGAGGTGCTTTCCGAGACCTACGCCCACTCGCTGGCCTCGCTGGCTTCGCCTGACGAGTTCAAGTGGCAGGTGACGGCGCACAAGCACAAGATGAGGGATGTGTTTGGCGTCACGCCGAAGACTTTCCGCAACACCGAGTTGATTTACAGCGATGAAATCGGGGCGGCTGTGGCCGACATGGGCTACAACCTCATCCTCACCGAGGGCGCCAAGCACATCTTGGGCTGGAAGAGTCCCAACTACATGTACGCCAACGCCATCAACCCGAAACTGAAGGTGCTGCTGCGCAACTTCAAGTTCAGCGACGAGATAGCCTTCCGCTTCGTGCAAGACGGCTTTCGCACCGAGGACTTCGTCAACTGGCTGAATGCCTTGCCCGAGGACGAGGAGGTGGTCAACATCTTCATGGACTATGAGACCTTTGGCGAGCACCAGTCGGCGGAGACAGGCATCTTCGACTTCATGGAGCGCCTGCCCGAAGCCATCCTGACGGGCACCAACTTCAAGTTTGCCACACCGCAGGAGCTGGCGAAGAAGTTGCAGCCAGTGAGCGCGGTACATGTGCCCAATGTGCTCTCATGGAGCGACGAGGAGCGCGACCTAACGGCTTGGCTCGGCAACCCCTTGCAGGACGATGCCTGCCGCGCCTTGTACGAACTCGCGCCCAAGGTGCGCCGCATCAAGGACGAGGACTTGCAGCAGGATTGGCTCCAATTGCAGACCTCCGACCATTTCTATTACATGTGCACGAAGTGGCTCTCCGATGGCGTGGTGCACAAGTATTTCAGCCCTTACGCCTCGCCGTATGACGCCTACGTCAACTACATGAATGTCCTCACCGATTTCACCGACAGGGTGAAGAACCTTTCGAAGCGGAAAAATGAAGTACAGAAAGTTGTTGAAAATTAAATGGTTATATAAAATCACTTTTCGAAAAGTGAAAATTGATGCAAAAATCACTTTTGGAAAAGCGAAAAATTGAAGGAAATCGCTTTTGAAAAAGTGAAAATGCGTATCTTTGCAGCGTTAAAGTTGAAAATATGAGTCAAGACGAGTTACAGGCCTTGCACGCGAAATACCTCAGGAAGTTGTCCGCCGTTGACATGGCTTTCAGGCGTTATCTCTACGACCAAATCAATTGGGAGGTGCGCATGATTGGCATCAAGGGGGCGCGTGGTGTGGGCAAGACGACTTTGCTGCTGCAACGCATCAAGTTGGCTTTTGCCGACCCGAACGAGGCTTTCTATGTCTCGTTGGACGATTTTTGGTTCCAAAGCCACGCTTTGGACGAGTTGGCGCAATGGCTCAACAGTCGTGGTGTGACGCATCTTTTCCTGGACGAGGTGCACAAGTATCCCAAATGGAGCCAAACCTTGAAGAACCTCTACGACGATTATCCCGAGATGCGTATCGTTTATACGGGGTCGTCGATGCTCGAAATCGACCATTCGAAGGCTGATTTGTCGCGCCGTCAGACGCTATACACGCTTAATTTTCTGTCGTTCAGGGAATTCCTTGCTTTTGAGGGCGTTCTCCAGATGCCTGCTTTGACCTTGGAGGAGGTGCTCAAGAACCATGTCGTCAAGGCGATGGAAATCACGAAGGAAATAAAGGTGATGCGCTATTTTGAGGACTATCTGCGTCGTGGCTGCTATCCTTTTTATAAGGAGTCGGGTGACGATTTCCTGCTGCGTTTGGACGAAACAGCCAAGGTGGTGATGGAAATGGATTTGCCCGCCGTCGAGGAGGTGACCTATCAGACCATCCAAAAGGCGAAGTCGTTGCTGATGATTATCGCGAAGAATGTGCCTTTGGAGCCTAATATCCAGACCCTCGTCAATGAGTTGGAAACCACGCGCGACCTTTGTCTGAAGCTACTTTACGCCCTCGACCGAGCGGGACTGCTTCTCCTGCTGACAGACGAACCTAAAAGCTACAAGCACTTGGTAAAGCCCAGAAAAATCTTTTTGGGTAATCCGAATTTGATGCACGCCTTTGCGATTTCAATCGAGGTAGGGACGATGCGCGAGACCTTTTTCTTGAGCCAAGTGGGGGCGATGGCCGAGGTGGTCATGCCAAAGCAAGGCGATTTTAAGGTGAATGGACGCTATTTGTTCGAGGTGGGTGGAAGCGGTAAGTCGTTTGACCAAATCGCCGATGTTCCAGATAGTTATCTCGCCGTTGACGATACTGAAATTGGCTACGGCAACCGAATACCGCTATGGATGTTCGGAATGCTGTATTAGTTTATGAGTTAATAGTTTGAAGTTGGGACTTGTCCCGCGTCTCGCGTCCCGAAGTCCCGTGTCAATTGGAAATCTTGAAATAATAAATACTTACATAAATGAAAAACCCCGAATACCTTTTTGAAACCAGTTGGGAAGTGTGCAACATGGTTGGTGGCATCTATACGGTGCTTTCCACGAAGTCGAATGTGGTGCGCCAAAAGCTTGGCGACCATTACATTACGGTCGGTCCTGATGTGGTGAAGGAAGCGCACGAAACGCTTTATTTTGTTGAAGACAACGAACTGTTCCCTGAGTGGCGCGAGCGGGCTTTGGCGCAAGGCCTGAAGTTCCGCATCGGTCGCTGGAAGATCGAGAGCAGCCCGATTGCCATTTTGGTGGACTATACACCACTTTATCAGACCAAAAACGAAATCCTTGGCCATCTTTGGGAGCAATACGAACTCGACAGCATCCGTGGCCAGTGGGACTACATCGAGCCGGTGTTGTTTGGCTATGCTGCCGGTCAGGTGATTGAGAGTTTCTGCAACTTCTATTTGCAGCAAACCAGCAATATCGTGGCGCATTTCCACGAGTGGATGACGGGCTCAGGTGTGCTTTACCTGAAGGAGCATTGTCCGCAGGTGGCAACGGTGTTCACCACCCACGCCACTTATCTCGGCCGTGCCATCTCGGGCAACGGGATGCCGCTTTACGAGAGCCTGAAGTCCTATCTGCCTTCGGTGATGGCTTTGCAGTTCAACGTGGTATCGCAGCAGTCGATGGAGCAGAAGGCGGTCAAGAATGCCGATGCTTTCACGACGGTGAGCGACATCACGGCGCAGGAGTGCGAGCAGTTCCTCTATCGCAAGCCTGATGTGGTGACGATGAATGGCATTGACCACCCGCTGCGCAAGGACGCGAAGGCTTTTGCCGAGCGGCGCAACATTTCGCGTGAGAAAATCCTAAAAATCGCCGAAACGCTTTGCGGCGAGCCCATTGATCGCAACTGCCTGATGGTCATCAACAGCGGGCGTTACGAGTTCAAGAACAAGGGCATCGACTTGTATATCGAAGCCTTGCGTCGCCTCAATGAGGACAAGAACCTGCAGCGCACCGTGGTGGCAGTGATTGCCGTGCCATGCAACATCGCGGGTCCGTCGAAGGACTTGCAGCACCGCCTTGACGGAACGAAAGCCATCATGGGTCATACCGATTTTCCGGCCACACACCATATCTTTGAATATGAAAACGATGCAATTTTGAACACCTTACGTAACGCAGGCTTGCAAAACGACGCCCACGACAAGGTGAAGGTGATGTTTGTGCCGGCTTATCTCAATGGCAACGATGGCATCTTTAATATGACTTATTCGGAGTTCCTTGCCGCTTTTGACTTCACGGTGTTCCCATCCTACTACGAGCCTTGGGGTTACACGCCATTGGAGAGCGTGGCCTTGGGCATCCCGACTTTGACGACAGATGTCTCGGGGTTCGGCAAGTTCGTGCAACAGGAGTTTGGCGAGAACGAGGCAGTCGTCGTGGCGCATCGTCAGGACGGCGACGCAGGCAAAGTGATAGACGACATTGTGGTTTCGTTACGCCGTTTCTTGGAAATGACCGAAAAGGGGATGGCCAAGGTGACGGAGTCGGCTTTGCAGGTGGCGGACAAGTTGCTTTGGAAAGACTTGATTCTCAGCTATGAGAAGGCCTACGATGTGGCTTTAGAAAAGTCGGCGGGCAGACATTATATGCTTGAGCCCGTTCCTTATGCCGAATTGTTGCACGAGGTGGTCTATCAGAAAAACGATGCCCCGAGTTGGAAGAAGGTGCTGGTGAAACCCGTCTATTCGGTGGAGATGCGCAAGTTGGAGGAACTCTCGCGTAACATTTGGTGGTGTTGGAATGTGGATGCCATCGAGCTCTTTGAGTCCATCGACCCAGAAGCTTGGAAAGCCACAGAGCAAAATCCCGTTGCGTTGATGGAAGGCCTCTCCGTCGAGCAAATCGCTGATTTGGAGAACAATGAGGATTTCATCGAGCGTTTGAACCAGGTTTATGAGCAGTTCAAGACATATATGGCTCAGTCGACCCAACAGAAAGACCTCATCGCCTATTTTAGCATGGAATACGGCCTGATGAAGAGCCTGAAGATCTATTCGGGCGGTCTCGGCATCCTCGCTGGCGACTACATGAAGCAAGCCTCCGACTCCAATGCCAACATGGTGGGCATTGGCTTGTTGTATCGTTATGGCTATTTCGCCCAGGAAATCTCCGTTTCGGGCGAGCAACGCGCCGAATACATCCCGCAGAAGTTCTCGCAACTGCCCCTGCAGCCCGTGTTCAACGACAAGGGTGAATGGGTGACGGTGAGCATCGCTTTCCCAGGCCGCTCGGTCTATGCCAAGGCTTGGCGTGTCAACGTGGGTAGGGTAGGGCTTTATCTGCTTGATACCGACATAGAGGAGAACTCGACCGAGGATCGTGGCATCACGAGCCGACTTTATGGCGGCGACAGCGAGATGCGCATCAAACAGGAGATGTTCCTCGGCGTGGGCGGCATCCGCCTGCTCGAAGCAATGGGCATGAAACCCACGATTTATCACTGCAACGAAGGTCACGCGGTCTTCAGCGGATTGGAACGCCTGCGTGTTTACATCAACAAACACAACCTCGATTTCGATGTCGCGCTGGAGTTGGTCAGGGCTTCGACCTTGTTCACGACGCATACGCCTGTGCCTGCAGGTCACGATGCCTTTGAGGAGCATTTGCTCAGAACCTATATGCCGCACTACGCCAACCGTATGAATATCAGTTGGGAACGCTTCATGGGCTTGGGTCGTTTCAACCCCAACAACCCGAATGAGAAGTTCTCGATGAGCGTGCTGGCCACCAACCTCAGTCAAGAGGTGAACGGTGTGAGCAAGATCCACGGCCGCGTGTCGCGCGAGATGTTCCAGTCGCTGTGGCCTGGCTATTTCGCTGAGGAGAATCACATCGGCAGCGTCACCAATGGCGTGCATCTGCCCACTTGGGGCAATCGCTTGTGGCAACGGCTTTATGTGAAGACTTTTGGCGCGGATTACATTGACAATCAGTCGGATGTGGAGATGTGGAGCAAAATCAACGAGGTGCCTGATGCCGAAATTTGGAACATCCGTAAGCAGTTGAAGCATGAATTGATTGCCTATCTTGGCAACAAGCTGAAGGAAGACATGCGTCAGCGGCAGGAAAGCCCGAAACTGATCATGCAGACCGTCAACAACTTGAACGAGAACGCTTTAATCGTTGGTTTCGCACGTCGTTTTGCCACCTACAAACGCGCCCATTTGCTTTTTGGCAACTTGGAACGCCTTTCGCAGTTGGTCAACGACCCGAAACGTCCCGTCATCTTTCTCTTTGCGGGCAAGGCGCATCCCAACGACAAGGCGGGTCAGGATCTCATCAAGATGATTATCGACATTTCGCGTCGGCCTGAGTTTGTAGGTAAGATTCTGTTTATCAGTAACTACGATATGGAATTGGGCGGCCGTTTGACCAGTGGCGTTGATGTGTGGCTCAACACACCGACGCGTCCTTTGGAAGCCTCGGGCACGAGCGGCGAAAAGGCCGTGATGAATGGCGTCTTGAACTTCTCCGTCCTCGATGGCTGGTGGGCTGAGGGCTATCGTCCCGATGCTGGCTGGGCCATCCAAGAGAAACGCACCTACCAAGACCAACGCTATCAGGACGAGATGGATGCCGAAACGATTTACAACACGCTTGAGAATGAGATTGTTCCGCTCTACTACGCCCGCAATGTGCAGGAAGTGCCGACGGGCTGGGTGGCAGCGATGAAGAAATGCTTCAACGAGATTTCGCCGCGCTTCACGATGAAACGCATGATGGACGACTATTTCGAGTTGTATTACAACAAGTTGATAGAGCGCACCAACTGGATGCGTGCCAACCGCTACCAGAAGGCTTTCGAAATCAATGCGTGGAAAAACCGCGTGCGCGCCAATTGGGACAAGGTGGAGGTGAAATCCATCATTCTGCCCGACACCAACGTGCGTCCGCTCACCTTCGGTGAGCAACTTGTGGCGGAAATCACCTTGCTCACGCCTGACTTGAATCCTGGCGACATCGCCATCGAGTTGCTTTTCGGCAACAAGAACAATGATGTGGTGAACGAAATCACCGCCGTCGAGAAGATGAAACTCGTGGATAGCGGTGACGGCTGGGTGAAGTATTACATCAAGGTGCCAATTACGCGCGCTGGCGTCTACAATTTCACCTTCCGTGTCTATCCCACCAACCCGATGCTGCCGCACAGGCAAGACTTCCCGTTGGTGAAGTGGATTTGATGTCAGGAGTGGAGATGTGAATGGATAAA
The DNA here is from genome assembly GCA_017460915.1 of Bacteroidales bacterium. Lineage (GTDB taxonomy): Bacteria > Bacteroidota > Bacteroidia > Bacteroidales > F082 > Limimorpha. Next base: position 322,372 of record JAFUAA010000049.1, read on the forward strand.
AAGGGAGGCTGCCTTGCGAGGTTGCCTTCCTTTTGTTTTTTGTAAAAATAATGCGATAAAATCGTTAGATTGAAAATAATTACTATATTTGCGCATTCAAAAGTCAGGTATTATGGAAATTTATCAGATTTGGCTTGTTGTTGCAATCGTGCTTGTGATTCTTGAAATTGTCACGACAGGTTTCGGAGTCATATGCTTTGCCATCGGGGCGGCATTTGCCGCTATTGTTGCTGGTTTTGGGGCGACCCTTACTTGGCAAATCGTCATATTTGCAATCGTCTCCATTCTCACTTTTGTCTTTCTGAGGCCTGTCGTGATGCGTTTTCTCGACAGGAAGGCGAAAGATATGAAGACCAACGCCGATGCCCTCATCGGGCGCAAGGGTATCGTGTCGGAACGCATCGATGTCGTGCAGCACACGGGACGCGTCGCAGTTGACGGAGATGATTGGAAGGCTGTGTCTGACGACGGTTCGGTAATCGAGAAAGGAACACAAGTCGAGATTGTGAAAATAGATAGTATCATAGTAACCGTTAAACAATAACCATCATGAACACATTCAACATCGTTCTCATCGCCATTGTGGCTCTTGTTGTGATTTACATTCTCAAGGGAATCAAGATCGTTTCCCAGTCGGAAACCATGATTGTCGAGCGTCTTGGCAAGTACAACCGTACTTTGAATGCGGGCATTAACGTCATTTTGCCCATCGTTGAGAAGGCCAAGGAAACCATCTCCCGCCGCCAGAATGGCCAGCTTAGAGGCACTGACCGCATTGATATGCGTGAACAAGTGTATGACTTTGACAAGCAAAGTGTTATCACGAAGGACAATGTGATGACCGAAATCAATGCCTTGCTCTATTTCCAAATCGTCGACCCGATGAAGGCCGTCTACGAAATCCAGAACCTGCCCGTTGCCATCGAGAAACTCACGCAAACCACGCTCCGTAACGTGGTTGGTGAGATGGAACTTGATGAAACCCTCACCTCGCGCGACACCATCAACTCGAAGCTGCGCAATGTGCTTGACGATGCCACCAACAAATGGGGCGTGAAGGTGAATCGTGTTGAATTGCAGGATATTACACCTCCTGAAAGCATACGGCGCACGATGGAGCTCCAGATGCAGGCCGAACGAAACCGCCGTGCCGAAATCCTGAAGGCTGAAGGTGAGAAGCAGGCCCAGATCTTGAATTCGGAAGGTGAGAAACAGGCCGAAATCAATGCTGCCGAGGCCGAGAAGCAGGCCAACATCCTGAGGGCTGAAGGTGAGGCTCGCGCCAAGGTGCTGCAAGCCGAAGCCGAAGCTGCTGCCATCAATAATATCGCTGCAGCCGTGGCCGACCGTGGCGCCGATCCGGTCAACTATCTGTTGGCAGTGAAGTATATAGAGACACTCAAGGAAGTGGCTGGCGGACAACAGAACAAGACCGTTTATCTGCCCTACGAGGCCAGCAATTTGCTCGGCTCGTTGGGAGGCATCAAGGATTTGCTTGGAAGATAAGGAAACCCAACCATGAAGGACTTTTCGTTTAAGAAAGACATTCACATCGGCCATCTGATTCAGCAGGAACTGGACCGGCAGGGGAGAAGTGCTGCATGGCTCGCCAAGTCCATCTTTTGCGAGAGGTCTAACATCTATAAGCTGTTCCAGCGGGAGAGCATCGGCATCGACCAGTTGATGCGCATCTCCGAAGTGATGGAGCACGACTTCCTGAAAGACTGTTACGACGACCAGAATCATGACGAGAGAGGCAGCTTTCGATAGGCTGCCTCTTCTTATTTTGGATTTGTAGTCCAAAATAAGTGTTTTTTCAGGACGATTCAGCTGCCGAATCAGAGGCTTTGCCTATCTTTGCATTCAAGACCGTCTAAAGAGCTTAGAGGCATTATGTTCTATTGTATTTCAGGTGAATCGTGGCTTTTACATATCGATTTTTGTAGTGTTGCTCATGACCTCTTGCAGTAGGTATGTCGCTCAAGACACACTGGAGAGTATGGATTCGACATTTGCGAAAGTGTATGCCTTGAGAAAGGCACATCCCGACAGTGCGCTTGTGCTTTTCAATGAAATTGCCGACAGCATGGATGAACTTGCCCTTGACCAGCAATCCAGATTTCAATATTATGAATATCAATTGCTTAAGGCGGAGTTGAACCGAAGGAACTTTCACCCGATGGGCAACGATAGTTTGGTGTTTCAGGCATGTGCCTTTTATGATTCAGCGTTTAGCCAAATCCCTTCTTTGATGCGAAATGAGGCCCTTGTGTTCCAGTATGCCCATGCTTGCTATCTTAAGGCTGTCATCGAGGAAATGAGTGAGGATCTGCACGCCCAGTCCTTCTCGGATTATCTGAGGGCCTTGTGGCTCATGGACGGATTGAACAAGACGCGTCGCATTTTCGCGAGCCGTTCGGATAATAAAGAATATCAATACTATACAGGATTGATCTACGATCGCCTGGCCTGGTTCCTTTACAATCATGACAGTTGGAGTATGGCCATCGAGTGCCTCAACCAATCAAACGCCTTTTTATCGATGAGCGATAATCAAGCCGGTATCGCGCTTAATCTGCACCTTATGGGCGATGTCATGTTGGCCCAGGAAAACCGCGACTCCGCTGCTTATTATTACGAGCGTTCAGACAGCATATATGCGCTGCTCCAAACGGAGACCCCGTATCGTAGGTTCACTGGCATGTTGCATCATGCTCTTGAAATGTCGAATGTTGGAGATAAGGAAGAGGCAAAGGAACTGTTGCTCAACTCGATAAATGATACGGAGCGACCCTGGATGGCGCGTAAGGCGCATTTCGGTTTGGCCTACATCTACTATGACTTGCAGGAATATGACTCGGCTTTGTATCATTATGAGCTCTGCCATCCTCTTTTACCACGTCAAACCATCAAGTCTTATAGTCGTATTGTACAGATCGCCAATCAATTAGGTGATTATGAAAAAGCAGCTTATTATGGAGGACTGTTGGCCGAGTACTATACCAATCAGGTTCGGCAAGGAGAGCTTAGAACACAGATAATCGCCATGTATGACGAATTCAAGGAGAAGACGAAAGACGAGCGTGATCGGGATGTTTTTCTGTTTGTCGTTGCAATTATTGTGCTTCTCGCTGCGATTATCGTGTTGGATTCCATTTTCATACAGCATCATAAGCGTCGCCGTCGCCGCGATCGTGAAGCGCATGAGAAAATCAAGGCAACATTGGAGGATGAGATAGAATCCATCAAGCAGGCTTCGAGGAACAGGGATGCAAAAATCAAGGATTTGGAAACCCAACTCAACAAGGTCGTCAGCCATCCCGACTTCCAGAAGCTGCCTTTCGACCAAAAAATGGAGACGTTAGGTGAGATGCCCATCTGCAAGCGCGTCCGGACGGTGATGGATGCCAATGTGAAAGCCTTTTCTTCCTATCCTGAATTGGTGCTTTCGGAGAATCAGTTCACCATGCTGGTCAATGCAGTAGATACCGTCTTCCCCAAATTCTCCGTTCGCATTATCGAGATGTATCCTCGTTTGAAACGTTCGGATGTCATGTATTGCTGTCTGTATATTTTAGGCATTACCGAGGTTCAGGCCGCCGCCTTGACGGGAAAGACCTATCAAGCAGTGTGGAGCCGTTCACTGAAACTGCATGAAATATTTGGAAGCAAGTCGAATTTGCAGTTGGTGCTTCATGGTTTTTTAAAAGATTGGTAATCATCTTTTTATGATTATAGTTGGAGTCAATCAACTATTCCAATCAATATTCCTTGCAGGATATTGATTTTTTTTGATTATAATGGTAACTAGTTGATGTTAAGTTGCTTGCCATTTATTTATCTTGATAACTTTTGATTGTCTTTTTGTGCCCATTTTTTCGTGTTTTTGGGTGGCACAGTACTTTTGCCGCCTAATTCAAAACCACATCACTATGGCTAATAAGTTTTCTATGAAAGAGGTTCACATTGGCAAAATGATCCAAGACGAACTCAATCGTCAAGGGCGCACTGTCAATTGGTTCGCACGAGAGATTTACTGCGAGAAGTCTAACATTTACAAGATGTTTAAACGTAAGAGCATCGACATGTATCAGTTGATGAAGATTTCGGAGGTGCTCGACCATAACTTCCTACGAGATTGTTATGAGGAGCCGTGACGGTTTTCCTCTGATTTGGTTAATAATGTTTCCGGCTGCAAATTTCCGAATTTGCAGCCATTTTTTTTCGGCACATTGCTGTGTTTTGTGTATTTTTGCGCATTCAACGAAAAGCGATGTTATGGAAATTCTTGACTTGTATGACAAAGACCTGAAGCCCACCGGACTGACCATTGAACGAGGCAAACCTATCCCTGATGGCATGGTGATTCCTATCGTGGCGGTGTATGTCTACAACGACAAGGGACAATATCTGATTCAGAAGGTTTCGGCCGCGAAAGGGAATTATTATTCGACGACGGCTGGACATGTGCAGAGTGGGGAACGTGATTTTGCCTTGGCCATGTTGCGTGAATTGAGGGAGGAAATCGGCCTTTCGGCGACGAAGTCGGAGCTTGATTTGATCAAAATCAAGCGCTACGAACATAAGTTTACGTTTCTTTATATGCTCAGAAGCAATGTCCCGGCCGAGATTCTACATTTGCAAAAGGAAGAAGTCGATTCAGTTCGGTGGATGTCGCGTGCCGAGATTGAGTCGCTTTGCAAAATGGGCCTTTTCAACCGTTATCATTATCAATTCCTCATCGATTGTGAGGAAAGAGTGCAAAACAAAGGCTAAACTTGGTTTTGTTTGGCAAAAAAGCCTATATTTGCAGCAAGTTTCATTTGTCGCAATAAACACCTTATTAATATGATAGCAAGAGAATTACTCGACCCGAAAAGCATCGTGGTCGTTGGAGCTTCCGCCGATATCCACAAACCAGGCGGAAAAGTTTTGTTGAACTTGTTGGCCAGCCCCTTCAAGGGACAAGTCTATGCCGTTAACCCCAAAGAGGCAGAGGTTCAAGGCGTTAAATGCTATGCCAAAGTCGATGACCTGCCGCAAGTGGACTGTGCCATTTTGGCTATTGCCGCCAAATATTGCCCCGCCACGGTGGATACGTTGGCCTTGCAAAAGGGCACGAAGGGCTTCATCATTATCTCGGCTGGTTTTGGCGAGGAGAATGCTGAAGGCGCTGCCTACGAGAAACATATCGCCGACACCATCAACAGCGTGGGCGGATCGTTGATTGGCCCCAACTGCACGGGCTTCCTCAACACGAACTATTGCGGTGCCTTCGACGCGCCCATCCCGACCCTCGACCCGCACGGCGTCGATTTCATCACGGGCTCGGGTGCTACAGCGGTGTTCATCAAGGAATACGGCATCAGCAATGGATTGACTTTCAATAGCGTTTGGGCGGTGGGCAACTCTGCCCAACTCGGTATCGAGGATGTGCTGGAGCATCTTGACGAGACCTTCGACCCCGAAAAGAGCAGCCGCGTCATCATGCTTTATATGGAAAAAATCTCCGACCCGCAGAAGATGCTGAAGCACGCCCGTTCGCTCATCAACAAAGGATGCAAGATTGCCGCCATCAAGTCGGGAGGCTCGGCCGCTGGTAGCCGTGCTGCCAGTTCGCACACGGGCGCCTTGGCCACTTCGGATGTTGCCGTCGACGCGCTGTTCCGCAAGGCGGGCATCGTCCGTTGCCAAAACCGTCAGGAGCTGACCACGGTGTGCGCCATCTTCATGCACCCCGAGGTGAAGGGCAAGAACATGGCCGTCATCACCCACGCTGGTGGTCCCGCCGTGATGCTCACCGACACTTTGTCCAATAATGGCATGGACGTGCCCCACATCGAAGGACCTAAGGCTCAGGAACTTCTGTGCAAACTCTATAACGGTTCATCGGTCGGCAACCCGATTGACTTCCTCGCCACAGGTACAGCCGAACAACTTGGTTACATCATCGATGCCTGCGAAAACGACTTCGACAACATCGACTGCATGTGCGTCATCTTCGGTTCGCCGGGATTGTTCCAAAACTACGAGGTTTACAAGGTCTTGGACGAGAAGATGAAGACCTGCTGCAAGAAGCCCATTTTCCCGATTTTGCCGTCTATCATCAATGTGAAGGACGAAATCGACGACTTCATCCGCAACAAGCACCGCATCAACTTCCCCGAGGAGTGCGTGTTTGGCAAGGCCTTGTGCAAAGTCTACAATACTCCCAAGCCACAACCTGAGAATCCCGAAATGCCGCAAATCGACGTGAAGCGCATTCGTGAGGTCATCGACAGCTGCGAAAACGGCTATATCGACCCCGATAAGATCTATCAACTGCTTGATGCTGCGGGTATTGCACAAAAGCAAATCCGCGTGGTGGATCAAAAGCAGCAAGCTGTTGACTTCGCCAACGAGGTGGGCTATCCGCTCGTGATGAAAGTGGTGGGCCCCGTCCACAAGAGCGACGTGGGCGGTGTGACCTTGAACGTGCGCGACATCGAGACCGTGCAGAAGGAATTTGACCGTTTGATGGCCATCAAGGACACCTATGCCGTGGAGATGTATCCCATGCTCGATGGTACAGAAGTCTATATCGGTGCCATCCGCGATGCCAAGTTCGGTCATCAGGTGTTCTTCGGTCTGGGCGGCATCTTCATCGAGGTGCTGAAGGACGTGCAGAGCGCTTTGGCGCCCGTCAACGTGAACGAGGCCAAAGACCTGCTGACCAAGTTGCGTGGCTACAAGATTCTGCAAGGCGTTCGTGGCCAACAGCCTGTGAATGTGGACGTTTATGCAGAACAAATCGCCCGCGTGAGTGCCCTCGTGATGGCAGCTCCTGAGATTGCCGAAATGGACCTCAATCCGTTGCTCGGCAACCCGAAGAATGTCGTTGCTGTGGATGCACGTATTCGAATTGAGAAATAATTATCGGTTTGTAGAGACGCATTCAATGCGTCTCTTTGTTGTTAGAGAGACGCAAGCATTGCGTCTCTACAGACCAAATGTTTGAATTATGATTACCGAAAAAGCAACCTATTTCCTTGTGTATGCCGCCTTGGTCGCCTTGACGTTCGTCATCGACATGGCGCTGTTGAAGAAGTTGGACAAGACGAGCCGGACGATAGGCTACGTCTTGAGCATTATTGTAGACCTGGCCATTTTCGGTTACGGCATCTATCTCTACCGTGTCAAAGGCGAGGACCAGACGGGTTTCGTGATGGGCGGCATTCTTTGTGGCCTCTGCCTGCTTTGCCTTTTGGGGCGCTATTGGCAGAACAAGGAATTGGACAAACGGCAGAAGAAACCATGAAAGGCAAGGTGGGTATAGTGTTGGTGCTGCTGACGGCATTTGGAGCAAAGATGGCGCAGGCTCAAACCGTAACTTTTTCGAAATCAGGCGGTTTCTACGACCAGAGTTTTGCTCTCGCTTTGCAATGTCCAAGCCCTTATCACATCCGCTATACCACCAACGGCAAAGTTCCTGATGTCCAATCGGCCTATTACATCGATTCTTTGTTTTTGGATGAAGGATTGTATTCAGGATCAGATATTTATAGGATACAAACTTCCATTGAAGAACTTTTTTATGCTCCCGATTCGGTACAGCATTGCATTACGCTTCGGGTGGCGGCTTTCGATGAGGAGGAGCAGCGTGTGGGCGAGGTGGTTACGCAAAGTTATTTCATCCAAGCGTTAGGCTGTGATACCCACGGCTTGCCAGTGATGGCTCTGGCCGCCGATTCATTGGATTTGTTTGATGAAGAACGCGGAATTTTCGTTCCCGGTGCAAGTTTCGACCCAGAAAACAGTTATTGGACCGGCAACTATTATCAAAGCGGATCGGAATGGGAACGTTGCGTGAATGTAGAGTTTTATGAGTTTGACAATCAGGGAATTAATCAGATAGCGGGAGTCAGAACCCATGGTGGTACGGCACGTCGCGGCCCACAAAAGGGACTGAAGCTTTACGCACGGGACGAATATGGTACCAAGCGGTTCAAACATCGGTTTTTCAGCGAGATACCCAATCAGAGTTTCAAGCATTTGACTTTGCGTCCGTTCAGTTGCCATTGGTTTTCCACTGGTATTCAGGACGGCATTTGCAACCGTATGGCACGCAGTATGGGCGTGGAGGCGATGGCCTCAAGACCTGTGGCCTTGTTTTTGAACGGCGAGTATTGGGGTATTTATTATGTCAGTGAAAGACCTGATTCACATTATCTTGAGGATCATTTTGGCTTTGATGACGAATCTTACAATGTGATCGGCAATTGGTACGGTTTGGAGGAAAATGGCGATGCCACAGCTTTCGTGCAGATGATGGATTGGCTTCGCGACGACCCTGACCTGACTAATGATGCCAACTATGATTATCTTTGTTCGCTCATCGACGTGAACAACTTCATCGATTACTATTGCTTGGAGTTGTTTATCGCCAACAACGACTGGCCAGTCAACAATATGCGCTGCTGGCAACGTAACGATAGCCAATGGAGGTGGTTGTTTTACGATGGTGACGATTGCCTGACGAAAATGACTTTCGATGTGATGGGCAATGCGACAAGCGAGGAGAACTTAGGCTGGCCTACGGATGCGAGGTCAACGCTTTTGTTTAGGAAATTGCTTGAAAACGAATCGTTCAAGATGGATTTTGTTGCACGATTCCATCAACTTATGGGCGGATTGTTCAGTTATGAGATCACGAAAACCTATTTTGATGAAGCTGCCGAGAAAGTGAGGGACGAGGTGTCGCAACAGGCCGCTCGGTTCAACAAACCCCGACATCTGGCGGAATGGAACCTTTTGATTGCCGACATTGACGACTTCCTCAGCCATCGTGTGGACAACATGAACGGTAGGTTGGGCGAGTTTTTCTCGGTGAATGACCTGCTGTTAAAGAACAGCCTGATCTATCCCAATCCTGCCACAAATGAAGACCGATTGTTGTTATGGAGCGATGGCTTTGCGGAGACTTCTTTGGAGGTATATGACATGATGGGGCGAGAGATTTACGCTTCCGATTTGGTTTTGGTCACAGGTGAGAATGAAATCCGGATTCCTTGTCGCCTGCCATTTGGACTTTATCTCGTAAAAATAGGAAATTCAATAAAACGAATTGTGATTCAATAAGATGAAAAATATGAGAAAAACAGATTTCATCACCTTGTTTGTCGTGGCCGCCGTGGTTTGCGGCTTCGCTTTCATCCCTGGGGCGTGGGATTGGTTCAACACGACCACCAAAAACCATGGCCTGCTGATGAGCTTCTTCAAGTTTGCCATTCTTGGCACTTTTGGCGAGATGCTGGCCTTGCGCGTTCGCGAAGGCGTGTACCTTAAGAAAGGCTTCGGCCTTTTGCCTAAGATGCTGGTTTGGGGAGTGTTGGGCGTGGTCATTGCCTCGGCCATGACCATCTTCAAGACGGGTACCGTGGCCTTGCTGGACGGCGGTTTCCATCTCGGCGGAAAGGCCGCGGCATGGTTTGTCAGCGATCTCAGTTGGGGCAAGTTCTTCGTCGCGCTGTGCGTCAGCGTGCTGATGAACACACTGTTTGCGCCTGTTTTCATGACGTTCCACAAAATTACCGACATCCATATTGCGGAGACGGGAGGAACGTTGAAAGGATTCTTTTCCAAACCGTTGAAGATCAGGGAGACGATGAGCCAGAAAATCAACTGGGACACGCAATATGGCTTCATCTTCGCCAAGACGATACCGCTGTTTTGGTATCCTGCGCACACGATAACCTTCTTGTTGCCAGGCACTTTGCAGGTGCTTTTCGCGGCTCTGCTTGGTGTGGCTTTGGGCGTGATTTTGAGCATAAAGAAATAACATAAATGAAGCAGATATGAAAGTTTACAAATGGTTAAGAGGGCTGTTGAAAGCCTCATCATTGACGACCTTGATGTTCATCATGCAAGCCTGCTACGGCTCGCCCTACGGCCCTGACAGCTTTGTCGAACCTGACGACATGGAGTTGACGGAGGAGAGCGACACTTTGGTCTCTTTGGTTCCGTCGGATTTGCAATCCGACGATGTTGAGTATGAGGATTTGCAATCCGAGGAGTGATGCTCCAAGCCTTCCATAACTATTTCCGTAAAAAGGAAACCCAGCTCCACGAGTTGAACTATCTTTTTTGGGAATGCACACAACGCTGCAACCTCAACTGCCAGCATTGTGGCTCGGACTGCACGGCTTCGTCGCGCTACAAGGACATGCCTTTCGAGGATTTCCTGAACGCCATCAAACCGTTGGAAACCAAGTTCAAACGCAATTCGGTGCTCATCGTCATCACGGGCGGCGAGCCTTTGGTGCGACAGGACTTGGCCGACTGCGGGCGCGAGTTGCGCAAGCATGGCTTCCCTTGGGGCATCGTCAGCAACGGTTGGGCGTATGATGAAGCAAAACATAAGCAACTGATGGAGGCGGGAATGTGCAGCATCACCATCAGCCTCGACGGGTTGCGCGACACCCACGATGCTTTCCGCAAACGCACGGGCAGCTTCGACCATGCCCTTCATGCCATTGACATGATTGCCAACGAGAAAAGATTGCCGACTTACGATGTGGTGACTTGCGTCAGCCCGAAGAACCTCGGCGAGATGGAGGAAATGAAACGCTTGCTCGTCGAACATCATGTGAAAGCGTGGCGCTTCTTCTGCATCGAGCCGATTGGTCGCGCCGCCGGCGACCCGAATTTGCAACTTAGCGGAGAACAATTGCGCCAACTTATGGACTTCATCGTCGCCACCCGAAAGGAAGGAAGGATTGACGCGAAGTTCAGTTGCGAGGCTTATGTTGGTCCCTACGAGCGCAAGGTTCGCGATTGGTTCTATTTCTGCCGCGCAGGTATCACGGTGGGCTCCATTCTGGTGGACGGTTCCATCTCGGCTTGCCCCAACATCGACCGCCGTTTTGCGCAAGGCAACATCTATCAGGACGGTTTTCTGGATGTTTGGGAAAACCGTTTCCAGCCTTTCCGCGACCGCCAATGGATGAAAGCAGGCCAATGCGCTGATTGTAAGGTGTATAAAAACTGCTTAGGCGGGGCGATGCACCTGCATCGGGCGGATGAGGACGGGATTTTGAGTTGCCATTATAATAAGATGTACGTTTAGTGTTGACGCGAAGCGACAGTAACTTTTTTTCAAAAATCTCACTTTTTTCTTGACAGTAAAGAAATTTGTTGTACTTTTGCGGCGTACTAATTAACTAATACACTAAAACAAAATACAACAACATGATTGAAATCAAGAACTTAGACTTCGGTTACAAAACGCAACCTGTCTTCAAGAACATCAGCCTCAGCTTCGAGAAAGGCAACATCTACGGGCTGCTTGGCGAAAATGGGGTGGGGAAGACCTCCATCCTGAAACTCATCAGCGGCTTGCAAAAACCCACCGCAGGCAGCTGCGAGGCGGACGGCATCGCCGCCTTCAACCGCTGGCCCGAAACCCTCCAAAAGATTTTCTTCATCTCCGAGGATTTCGCCATCCCGGAAGGCACACCTATTAATAATGTGCGCGAGTTGGGCGTGTTCTACCCCAACTTCGACGAGAGCCTTTTCCGCGAACTCTGCAAGGAAATGGAGGTCGACCCCGAGCGCAAGTACGCCGAGATGTCGTTCGGCCAGCAGAAGAAGTGCTTGATTGCCACGGCGTTGTCGCTCAACACGGACTACCTGCTCCTCGACGAACCCACCAACGGCCTCGACATCCCCTCAAAGACGCTCTTCCGTCAGGTCATCGCCAAGCACGCCACCGACGAGCGTACCATCATCATCTCCACCCACCAGGTGAAGGATGTGGAAAACCTCATCGACCCCATCATCATCCTCGACCATGACGAGGTGCTGCTCAAGGCCTCGTTCCGCGAAATCACCGACAAGCTCTATTTCAGCTACGGCATGGAGAAGGACGACGACGCGCTCTATAGCGAGATGATGCCCGGCGGCTTCGTGAGCGTGACGCGCAACACGGAAGGCCTCGACAGCAAGGTGAGCATCGAGGTGCTGTTCAACACCGTGATGAAAAACAAGGAAACCATCAAGCAAATCTTTAGCTAATAGGAGGACAAAATCATGAATAACACGTTCAGTTTCAACCGTTTCAAGGACCTCTTGCTGAAAGACGGCAAGATGTACTTCCGCAACTACGGCACTTCGCTCATCATTTGGTGCTGCCTCAACGCCAGTTTCTGGATTTTCAACCTAATCTTCGGCACTTCGTCCGAGGCAGTTTTCCGTTTCGGGATGCTTTGCGTTTGGATGGCTTTGGCCATGATGATGGTGCCGTCGAAGGTCTATGGCAATGCCAACCTTTCTCGTGAAGGCGTGGGTTTCGCCATGCTGCCTGTCTCCTCTTTGGAGAAGTTCATCTCCATGTTCCTCTACTGCGCCATCGTCACCCCAATCATCGTCTTCTTCGGCGGTTACTTGGTTGACACGCTGCTGTCGCTGTTCCCCTTAGGCGGCTTCGAGAAGCCGATACACCTTTACACGATGAACGAAATTGTCCGTTTGATGAACGATACGGAAGGCGTGGTTCGGGCTGGCGAATTGGATCTTTCCATCGAACAAGTGTTTCCTATCGGCGTGATGCGCACTTCCCTATACATGGGCATTATCCAATGGGCGGCCATCTTTATGCTGGGCAATATGCTCTTCAAGAAGCACAAGACTGGCGCCACTTTGGGCTGCTATATGGGCATCAGTTATGTGCTCTCCACGATTTTTGGAGCGATTATGTTCGCCAATGGCGAGCGTTTGGAACAGTGGATGAAGGGACTTTCAAACTATCCAACGGGTGAAATAGTTCGCCTTTGGCACAATGCAACCATTTGGGGCATGATTCTCGGCATCGTCATCACCGCCGTGCTGCTCTACTTCACCTATCGCAAAATCAAGACGCAAAAATACTAAACCATGGAATTCAACGCACACAAACCCATATACTTGCAGATTTGCTCGCAACTGTATGAGCAAATCCTGCGCGGCGAACTGAAGGCCGACGACCGCATCCTCTCGGTGCGCGACTACGGCATCCAACTCGGCGTGAACCCCAACACCATCATGCGCTCCTACGAGACCATGACGGTGGCGGGCATCATCTACAACAAACGCGGCATCGGCTATTTCATCGCGCCTGAGGCCAAGGACATCGTGCTCCGCCAAATGCGCGCGGAGTTCCTCGAAAAGGAGCTGCCCGAGGTGGTCAAGAAGATGAAACTGCTGAATATCAGCATCGAAGAAGCAAAAAATGCCTACGGATTGTAAATTAACAAACTAACCCAATAGCAATGAAAAAAACGTTCCTATTCCTCTTTGCCCTGCTGGGCTGCAACATCATGTTTGCCCAATCGGGTCTGAAAACGAAAACCACTTATCTCAACAACGGCCTGAAAGTCGTCATGTGCGAGAACCACGACCAGCCGGAGATTTACGGTGCCATATATGTCCATGCCGGTAGCAAGAACGACCCTACCGATGCCACGGGCATGGCCCACTATTTTGAGCATATCATGTTCAAGGGCACCGACCGCATCGGCACCATCGACTGGGAAAAGGAGAAAGTGTATCTCGACAGCATCAGCCTGATGTACGACAAGTTGCACGAGACCACCGACCCCGCCAAGCGCAATGCCATCCAGCTTAAAATCAACGAATTGTCCATCGCTTCCACCGTCTATGCCATTCCCAATGAGACCGATGTCATCCTCACGCAGATGGGCGGCAAAGGCCTGAACGCCGGCACTTCCTACGACCAGACGATGTACTTCAACACCTTCCCTTCCAACCAACTTTCAAAGTGGATGGACGTGTATGTGGAGCGCTTCCGCAAGCCCGTGTTCCGACTGTTCCAAACGGAGCTTGAGGCGGTTTACGAAGAGAAGAACATGTACGGCGACAGCCCCATCACGGGTTTCCAGGAGTATATGTTCCACGAAGTCTTCGGTGAGCATCCTTATGGTCGCCCCGTGATTGGCTACACCGAGCATCTCAAGAACCCGCAGCCTGCCAAGATGCACGAGTTTTATGACACCTATTATGTGGCCAACAACATGACGCTCATTCTCGTCGGCGATTTCAACATCGAGGAAGCCGAAAAGATGGCGGCTGAGAAGTTTGGCACTTGGCGCAGTGGCGATGTGCCGCCTATGCCGCATTACGACTTGCCCAAGTTCGACGGTCCCGTGGTCAAGGATGTGCGAATGACCCCCATCAAGATGGGAGCCATCGTTTTCCCTGGCGTCAAGAACTCCGACCCCGACATGATTCCGCTTTCGATGGCTTGCCAAATCTTCTTCAATGGCGAGACGGGCATAGCCGACAAGCTGGTGCTTGACGGCAAAATCATGGCTGCCATGATGGCTCCGCTTTCTTTGGAAGACTATGGTGCCAATCTGATCCTTTACATCCCCAAACTGCTGGGACAGTCGCACGAAAAAGCTGAAGCCCTGATTTTTGATTGCCTCGACCAATTGAAAAGAGGCGACTTCAGCGACGAGTTGTTTGAAGCCATCCGTATGGGCGAACTGACGGGACGCATCCGCGCCACCGAAGATCTTGGCAAATTGGCCAATCTTTTCTTGCAGATGGAGACAACAGGCCAGACTTATGAAGAGTTTTTGGTCGAGACCGAGCGCATCAAGAGCATCACGAAGGATGAGGTGGTGGCCGTCGCCAACAAATATTTTGGCAACGACTATCTTGACGTGCGTTCCAAGATGGGCTCCACGCCGAAGGACAAGGTGGAAAAGCCCAACTGGAAACCTCTCGAGGCCAAGAACACCAATGCCAAGTCAGACTTCGCCAAGATGATTGAGGCAGTGGAAGTGCCAGAAGTCACTCCGCAGGTCATCGAATTTGGCAAGGACGTGAAAATCACCGACATCAGCGAGGGCTTCAAACTCTATTCGTCCATCAACACCGCTAACGACATTTTCGAGCTGAAGTTCTGCTTCAACTATGGCACACTCGACGATCCCGACTTGGAAAAAGCCATCAATTACCTCTATATGCAAGGCACGGAAAGCCTTCCGTATCAGGAATTTGCCCTCGAACTGCAAAAGATGGGTGCCAGTATCAACTGTTATGCAGGCGATAACACCTTTATCGTGAGCCTGATGGGCTTCGAGAGCGACCAAGAACGTTTGCTGGACCTTTGTTACGAGAAGCTCTACCATCCGTCGAACGATGAAAGCCAAATCAAGATTTTGGCTGAGGGTGAGCGGATGAACGCCAAAACCTCGAAGGAAGATGCTTCCACCTGGGCCTATGCAGTGCGCGATTATGCCTTGTATGGCGAAAAGTCGAGTTATGTTAACCACAGCAGCATCACGGAATGGTCGAAACGCAGCGGTGACGAGTTCCTTGCCCAAATCGCGGAGGCCTTGAAACGCGATGGTTATGTGCTTTACACGGGCAACCAATACCCGCACGTGATGGTCAAATCGATTCAGGCACACCACATCCTTCCCGAGAAGCCTGTCAAAGGTCAGGAAAAATATCTCGCTGAGAATCAGTTTGATGAGCCGCAAGTGTTTTTCGCCCCCAACAAGAGTTTCCGTCAAAGCAATATCAGGTTCTATGTGCCTGGCGAGAAGTTGAGTTTGGAAGACGAGGCTTTGGCTGGGGTGTTCAGCAAGTATTTTGGCACGGACATGTATTCCATCGTGTTCCAGGAAATCAGGGAGTTCCGCTCGTTGGGCTACACGGCCTATGCCACCTATAGCTATGATGACTTGGAGCGCAAGCCTGGCTATCTCGCTGGCTTCTTGGGCACCCAGGGCGACAAGACCATCGACGGCATCACGGCCATGACGGAACTGATTACCGACATGCCTGAGCGCATTGAGAAGTTCAAAGCCTCGAAGGAGGCGTTGCTGAAGTCGCGGGCAAGCTATTATTACACTTTCCGCAACAAGCCCAGCGTTGTCCAATCTTGGATGAAAAAAGGCTACGACCACGACCCGCGTGCCGAAGTCACCGAAAGGATCCGGAAGGTCGAGTTTGAAGACGTGATGAGCTTCTACAACCGATTCGTCAAGAACCGTCCGGTCATCATTATGATGACGGGCAGCCCTAAGAATATCGACAAGAAAGAACTGGCTAAGTTCGGGAAAATCACCAAGTTGCAGTACAAGCAAATCATCAGGGAATGATTTTTTTCCTTGGGTTGTAACTTTTTCGACCTTAGTCCGTATTACTAGAAATCAATTAAAGCTTGCTACAATGAAAAGAAAAAACCTCATCACTGCATCAGCCATCATCAGCATGGCACTCGCCTCGTGCGGTTCAGCCCAAAGTGGCGAACCCTTTGGCGGCAACGCTATCAAAGGCAACGGCAGCATCGTGACGCGCAACTTCGACGTGAAATCGTTTGACGACCTCGCGGTGTTCCTGCCATTCACAACCAACTACGACGTGAATGTCACCATCGCTGACAACTACTCCTGCACCGTCCGCATGGACGAGAACCTCTTCGAATACCTTGAAATCAAGGTGAAGGACGGCGAACTCCAATTGGGCAAGCCCCAAAAACAGATGAAAGAAAACCTAAGTCCGACGGCGTGCGTCATCGAAGTCACGGCACCGAGCTTGGACGAAGTCAATATGGCGGGTAGGGGCAATATCAATATGCTCAGTCCGCTGAATGCCAACAAGATGGAATTCTTTGTGGCTGGCTCGGGCAACATCGTCTTCACGAAGCCCGCCAACATCGTCCATCTGGAACTGGGGATTGCCGGTTCGGGCGACATTCGGATTCCCGACCTCGTTTCCGACCATCTCGAAATTGACATCACCGGTTCGGGCAACGCGAAGATTGAGCGTGGCACCGTGACCAAAGCCGAAGTCGACATTGCCGGCTCCGGTGACTGCGACCTGGCTTGCCAAGTCGAGAAACTTGAGGCCGACATTGCTGGCTCGGGCGACATCACCGCAAGGGTGAATGGTCAACTGGAATACAGCATCATCGGCTCGGGTAGCATCAATTATTACGGCAATCCTGCTATAAAAGGCGACAAGTTGGGTCGCGGCAAGGTGAATCCTTTGGGCGACTGACCAAACCGAAAGTAAATCTCTTTTTCATACCTTGTGATGGGCGAGGCTACCGTTGCGTGGCCTCGCTTTTTTTCTGTCACCCCTTCGGGGTTCAGCGGAATTTTGGTTTTGTTTTTCGGCAAGGGGTTCCATTGCATTCCACCGCCTGCCTATTGTCCGTCGTCCCTACGGGACTGTGCCTCGCGCCCTACGGTTACTGTAGTGTCGCCCTACGGGCGAGGTTTGTTGTCGCTTTGTGTCGCTGCGAGAACCCCGTAGGGGTGGCGGATTTATAGGCAGGCGGTGAAGCATTATGCGCTTTGGCGCATATCGCGGAACCCTTGCCGAAAAAAAACATACCGTGCAAAAAGAGAAACGGCTGGCCAAATTGCTTGGCCGGCCGTTTCAAATTAATGCAAATGTGTTGTTTTGCATGATTTTGTCATCAATCATAATCGCCCCATTTCATGCACGCGCCCTTGAGTTGCTTCTTCAGTGGGAACATGATGGTGAGTTTCACGGTGGCATCAGTGTTGAAACGCATGCCCAATAGATAGGGGTCGATATAGGCGGCGCCAATTACGTTGGTGGCTTCGCCATTGATTTCTTCTTTCGTGAACGAGTTGATGGCGGTAGCATGGGCCGAAGCATCCAACTTGAGCAACAGGTAATAGTTATTCATGTTGATTTTGAAAAGCACGCCTGCTCCTGCTACGAGACCCACGTTCCAACTGCGAAGGTTTTGGGCGTTCATCTCAACCGTGTCGATGGTCGCACCCGTCTCGCTGTATTGTTGCTCAGGCGTACCGTAGTTCAGGATTTCCTTTTTCTGCCAAATCATCTTTCCCGAGAGGGGGAGGCTGAATCGCGGACCTACAAAAACGTATGGCCTGATGTTGCCATTGCTAAGATAGAAAGTAATGGGAACCTGAACGTTGACTTCTTGGTAGTCAACATCATATTGTCTGTAATAGTCCTTGTTTTGGTTGAGGGCAACGGGGAAGTTGACGACATCGTAGTTCAACTGCGTGTTGCGCATGGCGAAGAGGCCTTCAAGCGAGACCGAGGTCGATTTGTTGAGCATACGCTCAACGGTGAGCCCTGCCGTTGGACCAAAGTTGAACTTATAGTTGTAAGGAGTCTTCGTTCCACCGAAATGCACCCATTGGGTCATTGTTACGCCACCGATGAGGCCGATGTTGTATTTGGCTTCGTTCGGGTTGACTCGGTTGCTCGACGATTGAAGCGGCTTGTTGAACTGGGCATGGGCAGCGGTGCCCATCAGTAACAAGGCGAGGAGGATTATGATGTTTGACTTTTTCATTCTGATAACGGCTTGGAGTTGTTATTCTTGGAATTCGCCCATGTGTACGTTGGAAACGTTGCGAAGCAGAATCACGTCGCCAGATGACGGAAGATAACCTAAATTGAGAATCTGGCTGAGGCTGGCGCCTTCTTTGTAGTATTTCATCGTCTCAATGCCCCAAACGAGGTCTTTGATGATGGGTTTCACGATAGTGTCAGTCGTATGGTTAACAGTGTCGGTCTGGATGATGGTTTCCTTGTCTAACTTGCCCGAAAGAATCACGGCGTTCAGCGGCTGGAAATTGGATGAAATGTCGCGGATTTCATAATAATACGCGGTGAAGTACGGGTCGTGTCCTACGATGTAGACCGTGTTGAAGTCTTCTTTCTGGTAGTTTCCGTCATTGAAGTAAACAGGGGCGATGCTGTCGTTCACAAAGTGTTCGGGGTTGACCATCACGTATTTGTAGGTTGAATCCGGTTCGGAACGCTCGAGATAATAACCGTATTCATTCGGATCGCCTTTGGGGTATTTGAACTCCAGCTTGGCAATGCCTTTGTGCTGTTCGAAGAAGTTGAAATACTGATTGGCGGGAATTGGAGTGGGTGCTTGGTGGTAATGGCTCCCGGGAGCAAGAATGACATCGGTGAGCATAATGTCGTCGGCCACATAGCTTCCTTCGAGCTTGGGCGGTTCGTCGCCATAATAGAGGTTGCTTTGACCCATGGCCTGCAACAGGTTTTGAGGCATAAACTCGTTGATGTTTGGAATCCATTGATACCCGTAATAGACCGTGCCATTGTTGTCTGGGTCGTCTTTGAGGCACGAAGCCAAGAGCATGAGTCCTGAAAGGAGTAGTACAGTTCTTATAGTGCGCTTCTTCATCGTAATTGCTATTTTTCCTTTAATGAAAAACAATCGCAAATGTATGGATTTATGTCTTACATTCGACAATAATAACGGACTTTTTTTGCTTATTATTGTAATTTATTGAAAATTATCTGATTACAACAGCCTTTTTTGCGATGGCTTTTTGGTTGATGTTGAAAACCAGCATGTAAACGCCACTCGCTCGCCCGTCGAAACTGTAGGGATAACGGCTTTGTTCCGTAGCATAAAACTCAAATTGGTCGACCAAGATACCGTGCATGTCGTACACTTTGGCCTCAACTTCACCTTCCATCTCACCAATGAGGATGCTCATTTCGCCGTTGTTGGGGTTGGGCGCAATGTCGATTTGCGAGGCGACGACTTGTTCGTCAATGCCGTAAAACGAACAGACAAACCAATATCTGCGCTCTACGCCTATCTCGTCGCCGCAACCGTTGAACACATTGGCGGTCAGCCAAACCGTGTCTTCCACGCGGTTGAGTACGTAGACTTTGCACTTTTCCCCAATTTCGCCAAAGGGTTCAAGCACCCAAGTGGCTTCGCTGTTTTCGATGCTCCAAATCACGGTGTCCCATTCGCAATGTGGGTTCTCGTCCCACAGCGTGAAATCGTAGGAGTTGACTTGGAACTCGGTGGAGGTTATCACCCAATGGGGAGCGGCATTGGTGCTGTCGGAGGGGAAAATGGGGGTAGGGGTAGGGCTGTAGTCGAGGTCGAGGTCAAGGTGCTCGATGGCGTAGCATCCGTCCTCGTTGGCAATGGTGTCGCTGTATTGCCCCGATTCGTAGTAGATGTTGCCGTTCCATTCAAAAAAGTCGCAATGCCCCGATTCGTTCTCTACGGAGCCTTCTGTGACGTCGCCAACGACGAGGTTCAGATGTATGGTCCGGTCGCAGCCGTATTGGTTGGGGCTTATGCGAGAAAGCGGATAAGTGCCTGGACTGCTGTATGAAAAACTAAACCCGTTGTCAGTATAGGTGTCGGGACCTTTGAAGCACACCAAGTCGTTGATGGTGGTGTCGCTGACGGGGTAACAAGTGATTTCGACATTGACCAAGCTTGTGCATTCAGGATTGATGACGCCGGGTTGTTCACGTGTCAGGATGGTGTCGCGAGTGATGAGGACATTGCTGAAGCCGTAGCCAGAATATAGTTCGCCAGCGCAGATGTTGTCGCTGTAGTTGGAGTCAGGTTCCTTTCGGGCATCGATGAAGATGGAGTAGGTGTTGGACGTTGACGATCCACCGCAAGGATTCTCTTCCGTGTTGACGGTGAGTGTGGCTTTGTAAAACGTGTAATCGTCATAGGTGTGTTGCGAGGGGTTGTCGGTGCTTGTTGTGCCGTCGCCAAAGTCCCAAATGAGAGTGTAGTTGTTCAGGTTGATGTCGGCCTCGAAATCGAGCATCTCTAACGCGCAGTTGGTAATGGTGTCGTTAGGTGCGGCAACTTCGTGGTTGATGCTAATGGTCGTTGACAGGTCGGTTGCCTTCGAGCCCACCATATAGGCATAGCCTCTGGCATCGCCGAAACCGTAGACGTGTGCGTTGAATCCGTTGGGGCAGCTCAGGTGATGAACGCCATGGGTGATTTGTCTTCTGCAAAAGCTGTAGTCTTCGGTGCCTTGCACAGCCTCAAATTGGTTGGAGGGCAGGAGGTCGTTGTCGAAGTGCACTTTGTCGATGTCCTGGCTTTCGACGATGATGTTGACATAATGGTTGGTGATGTTCACGTTGTCGTGGTCATAGTTGAACGTGGAGAAGGTGATTTCATCGATGCGTTGCTCAATGGGTGCAATCCACAACATCGAAGGTGCTCCGTTGCCATTTCCGTTTGAGCTGGTGTTGTAAAGATAAACTGCACAAGGGTGCAAGGATTCCAGGTAGCATGATTTCTGGGAACTCATTAGCTCAAAGGAATACGATTGGTTGGCATTCAGAGTGGTGAGCACCTGGCCGTTTCGCCGAATCTCGTTGCCGTCTGAGGCCGAGGTGATTTTGACATAATCGCTGGAGCGGTCGCGTGAGGTGGTGACCACAAACTTCTTTCCCCATGATTGCAGCGGCATGGCTTGCTCGAAGATGCAGTCTTGGTCGCTTGTGGCGCTGGCGGGTACCAAGGTGAGGTTGTTGCCGTTGAAGACAGCGATTTTCTTGCAGTCGCGGGCTGTGACACGGGTTCCGCTCAAGTCGCGACTGGTATAGCCCTCGTTGGAGCGCACCTGAAAGGCTTCGCCTTTGTTGAGCGTGATGTTGAACTCTTCGTTGGCAGGACGTCCACCTAAGGTGGCAACGCTCGGCGTGATGTCGACAACGGTGTTGTCTTCGGTTGCCACAATAACGAAAGCGCTGGTTGGGTCATACACGCCCATGGATTGTTCGTGGGTTTGGATGATGTAGTCGTCGGCCAAACTTTGGGATGGCAAGACGTATGATGCATCGAAGGAATAGGTGGCGAGGTTGGCGCAATACACCGAAACGGTGTCGGTCGTTATGATTTGCAGTCCTTTGTTTACAATCCTTTCATGTTCAGAGGCTTCTATGTACACTTGCGTTTCGTCCAAGTCCATGGAGAAAATGTCGTTGGCTTCCACCGTGAATTGGTGCGTCCATCCCGTGTTGGGATTGGTGATGGTGCCTTCGCAGCTTCTTTTGGCACTGACGAGGAGCTGCACGCGGAGCCATGTCCCATATGTGGGATGGTTCTTGAAGCCGTTGCTGATGAAGGAAAGCCAGAATTCTTTACCTTGGGTGGTGGCGTCTTGCGCCGTTGCCACAGGACTGGCCAGTGCCAGTGCCATCACTATCACGAAAACGTTTCTGAATTGTCTCATATCGGTTTGCTTTATTTGTTTATTTTTTTGTCTCGTATGTTATATATAGGTGCATCGTTTCACAAAAAAATAACCTGATAAGAAAGATTATTGTATGACGATTTTTCGAGCCAAGGTTCCTTCCTTGAACGTGACCACAAGGAAATACACGCCTTTCGACTTGTTGGCACACGAATACGATTTGGAAAAGGAATCCAGGCTGTTGTAAAACTGCGTCTCATCGATGAGAGCACCACGCATGTCGTACACCTTGAGGCCAATGTTGCCATTGATGTGCTCGAAATGCAATGTCATTTCACCATTGTTGGGGTTGGGCGTGATGCTGAAGTCAGCTTTGGCAGTGTTCTCGTCGAGGTCAAAGAAGGAGCAGAGGAACCAATAGCGTCGCTCGATGCCTTCGGGGGCACAGTCGTTGAATACCTTGGCACGGAGCCAGACGGTGTCTTCCACATGGTCGAGTACCATGATGTTGCAGTGTTTCCCAGCAGGATGCGTGGTAGTGTCGGGCTCAAGAATCCATCGTATCTCAGGATTTTCAAATTCCCAGATGATGGAATCCCATCGGCAAAGGTTGTTGTTGTCCCAAAAAGTGAATTCGTAGGAGTTGATTTGGAACTCGGTGGCGGTGACCACCCAGTGCGGTGCTGTGTTTTCGGGGTCGGCGGGATAAATGGGGGTGGGGTCGGGGGTGTAGTCCAATTCGAGGTTGAGATAGACGGTGCTGTCGCAGCCCAAGGCAGTCGACAAGGTTTTGGAGTAGAGCCCCGAGACGGTGTATTCCGTGCCGAGCCATTCGTAGCTGTCGCAGTTGGTGGTGGAGGTGGTGCTGCCTTCCACGTTGCCCGAGAGGGTTAGGTGGCAAACCACCGTGCTGTCGCAACCGTCATAAGTTTCCAGTACTTGCGTGTAAGTGCCTGATTCTCCATAGTCTTGACCGTTCCAGTGGAAAGTGCTGCAAGTGATGGTGTCAAACGTGGTGTATTGGGTGTGACCCATCGTCAGGTGCAGGGTGACGATGCTGTCGCAGCCGCCCAACGAGGTGTAGTATTTTTCGTAATTGCCACTCGTCGTGTAGGTGTCGCCGTCCCAAACGTAGCTTCCGCTGCATTCGTGATGGCTGAACTCGTGGGTGATGCGGTCGGCCACGGTCAAATGGAGCATGACGACGCTGTCGCAGCCGTTGACGGTTTGCAGGTTGAGTTGGCGGTCGTAGGTCCCAGGTTGGTTGTATTCGAAGCTGAAGCCGAAGCCGTCATAGATGCTCGGTGTGCCTTGCCAGCAGCGGCTGTCGTTGATGGGAATGTGGAATTGCGGATAAGCCTCGATGTAGACCAATAATGAGTCCTTGCATTCTGGATGGATCGGGTTGTCTTCCAATCGCGTCAAGATGGTGTCGTTCTCGATTCTGATGTTGCTGAATCCGTGGCCTGTGTATAGTTCGCCCGAACAGATTTGGTCATGCTCGATGATGTAAGGCTGTGTGGCGTCAACATTGAAATAAATCGTGTCGCCCGACATTCCCGTGCATCCACCTTGGTCGGTGCTAACGGCAAGAGCCACTTGGAAGAGACGGCTGTCGTGATACGTATGGGTGACGGGGTTTTGGGTGCTGGTGGTGCCGTCGCCAAAGTCCCAAAGCAAATCATAGGTTTGGTGGTTGACTTCGGCATGGAAGGTGATGGGCAGCTCAGAGCAGTATTGGAAACTGCTGTTGGGTTGCACTTCTATGTCGTTCAGCGTCATGGAGGTGCTCAGGTTGATGGCTTTGGAGCCTACGAGATAGGCATAGCCTTTGGCCTGGCCGAAGCCGTAGACATGGGCGTTGAATCCGTTGTGACAGGCGATGTGATGCACGCCGTGACTGATGTCCTTTCTCGTGAAACTGTATTCCTCGTTGCCGTTGACTTGGGTGAAGACCAATGGCGAAAGGAGTTCGTCATCGAAATAGACGTTGGCGATGTCGTCGGTGTTGACGATGATGTTGACGCTATGCACTTCAATGTTGATGTTCGGGTGGTCGAAGGTGGTGAAAGTCACCTCGTCGATTCTTTGTTCCACGGGCGCAATCCACACCATTGAGGGGTCGCCCAAGCCGCCCAACCAGTTTTGGTCGTAGCTCGAGTTGTTGAAGAGATAGACGGCGCAGGGCTGTTCGGCTTGCAAGAAGCATGAGTTTTCGCTTTCCAACATAGGGAAAGTGTAGGAATGCCCCGCTCTCAGGGTGACGAGTTCCTCTCCGTTCATGGTGATGAGGTTGTCGTTGGCGCTTGAAGTGATTTTGATGAAGTCGCGGTTGCGGTTCATTGAGTTGGTCACCACGAAGTTTTTGCCCCACGAGCGCAAAGGCATGGCTTGCTCAAACACGTGGTCGAAGCCGTTGGTCATGTCAGCGGGGATGCAGGTTAAGGTGTTGCCGTTGAAGACGGCGATGCGTTTGCAGTCGTGAGCGAGGATGTGGGTGCCGCTGAGGTCTCGCTCGTTGCCTGAGCGCGTCGACCTGACGTGGAAGGTCTCGCCTGCATTCATGGTGACGGAAAAGGTTTGGCCTGCCGCATGTCCGCCTAATGTGGCGCAGGTTGGGGTGATCTCGATTTGTGTGTTGTCTTCAGTAGCGATGATCACAAAAGCGCTGGTCTCGTTTTGGGTGGCGTAATAGTTGCCGTTGGGGGTTATGGATTGGTCGTAGTTCTGGATGATGTATTCGTCGCCCAAGCTTTCGGTGGGCAGCACGAAGGAAGCGTCGAAAGAGACGTAGGCGATATTCGTGCAGTAGGTCGAGATGGTGTCGCTCGCCACGACTTTGATGCCTTTTTGCGTGATGAATTCATGTTCCGTGCTGTTGTGGTAGCCTTGCTCTTCTGGAATTTCTATCGTGGTGATGCTGTTGGCACTGACGGTGAACTCTTGCGACCATCCCGTCAAGGGGTTGGAGACGGTTCCCGTGCAGTCGCGCTTGGCGCTGATGAGTACTTGGTTGATGACCCATCCGCCTTCGGGGTGTTCGCGGAAACCGTTGTGCATAAAGGATAGCCAAAACTCTTTGCCTTGGGTGGAGGTGTCCTGCGCCCAAGCCGAGCTAAGGCCGAAAATCAGGTACAAAAACAGAAGTCCGAATCGTTTCATTGTTGGCGTGATAAAAAAACGAGAATTGTAGAGACGCGCCACGGCGCGTCTCTACGGTCTAAAACAAGGTGTTTATTTTTTGATGATGACTTTCTTTGCAACGGTGCCTTCCTTGCTGGTTGCCACAAAGAAATAGACACCATCGACGGGCTCATTCATTTGGTAGATATACGAACTCGGACCGTTGATGTTGTCGGTCTCGAATTGGTCGATGAGGGCGCCTTTCATGTCGTAGACCTTCACTTTGGTCTTACCTGTGAGGTAATCGAAGTTGAGGGTCATTTGTCCGTTGTTGGGGTTGGGCACGACGCTAAAGTCGGCGGGGCTGCTTTCTTTTTCTTCCACGCCATAGAACGAGGAAAGAAGCCAGTATTTTTGCTCAACGCCGGCATCCTGTGTGCAACGGTTGAAGGCATGGGCTTTCAGCCAGATGGTGTCTTCCACACGGTTGAGGACATACACCTTACAGCATTTGCCCTTCTCTCCAAAGGGTTCAAGTATCCAGTCGGGGGCTTCGTTGCAGGTCCAGACAACCGTGTCCCAATGGCAGTTGGGGTTCATGTCCCACAGGTTGAAGTCATACGAGTTGATTTGGAACTCGGTGGAGGTGATGACCCAGTGCGGCGTGACGTTTTCGGCATCCATCGGGTAGATTGCGGTAGGCGTTGGGGTGTATTCGAACTGCAAATTCAAAGTGACGAGACTGTCGCAATCGGCTTGGTTCTTGTAGGTCCTGTGATAGGTACCCGACATGTTGTAGATGGGATCTTCATGGTCGGTGTAAACGATTTCATGGTCTCCGGGATCCCAGAAGTATTCGTCGCACAATTCTTGAAGGGGAAGGTCGTTTTCGTCGTGATCGTAGATGCTGAGATAAAGAGTGACTTCGCTGTCGCATCCGAAGCTGTTGACGTAATGGTGCGTGTAAACGGTGCTTTCGTTGAAGGTCATGTCCACGTTATAGTTGTCGTCTTTCCAACGGTAGGTGTCGCAGCTGGTAACCCTTTCTTCGAGGTTGTAGCTTGGCCTCAATTCGAGATTGAGCACGATGGTGCTGTCGCACGAGCCTGCCACGTGAAGAGTGTCATAATAAACGCCTGTCTCGTAGTAGGTTGTCCCATTCGACGGCCATGTGTATTGTTCGGCGCAAAGCGAAACGTTGTATGTCTTGGAATTGTATTCGGCTTCTTCTACGGTAAGGAAAACGATGCTGTCGCAACCATGAAGGGTTTCGAATACCAAGATATTCGGGAAGGGACTGGGCGGAAAATATGTGTCAAGCGGGGCGAAGTAGTAGCCCGGACCACCTTCGCAAGTGGATTCAACGAGTTCGATTTCGTAGGAAGGGTCTTGTGTGAGGTTAAGTCTGATGATGCTGTCGCAGCCGTTGACGGTTTCGAGTGTGTGGTAATAAATGCCCGAACCGGTGAGCTGTTCACCGAAAAAGTCGTACGGGTCGCCTTCGCAGAAGCGGTCCGAAATCGGGGTCTCAAACACTTCGTGGTGGGTAAGGTGCAAGTGGATGGTGCTGTCGCAACCGTATTGCGTGGGGACAACATGGTCGTAGGTGCCTTCTGCATTCAGCAGTTCACCGAAGAAGTTGTAAGTGTCGTCGGGGCAGATGGTTGCACTGATGTCCGACTCGGTGTGCGGATGGACGAAAACGGTGACGCTGACGTCTTGTGCGGAAAGCCCGTCGCTAACGTGGCAAGTGTAGGTGGTCTGTCCCAAAGGAGGCGTGGCCACCGGGTCTTGAATGTTGGGATTGTTGAGCGTGTTGGCGGGTGCCCAAGCGAAAGTGTAGTTGCCCGTTCCGCCCGAAGGCATGGCATGGAGCGTGGTGGACTCGCCTTCGCAAAGGTCGTTGTTGTCGGCGGCGGCTTGGGCGAACATGTTGGAGCCTTCGATAGTTACGGTGACTTGCGTCGAACCGGTGCAGTTGCCTTGGGGGTTGGTGACGGTGCAGGTGAAGGTGGTGGTTTGTTGCAGCGCGATGGTTTGCGTGGTTTGGTTGTTGGGATTGACCACCTTGTCGGCGGGCTCCCAGTGGAAGTTGAACGTGCCTGTGGTTCCGGCATTGGCTGTCAAAGTGGCCACTCCACCGTAGATAACGATGTTGGGCTGCGCAGTGGCGGTGGGGGCGGGGGTGGCATTGACGGGTACGGTTTGCGTACGCGAACCAGTGCAGTTGCCGTTACCAATGCCGACAGTGTGGGTCACTTGGTAGTTGCCTGCCTGGGCGTAGGTGTGGCTAACGGTTTGCCCGTTGCCGGTCTGTCCGTCGCCGAAGTCCCATTGGTAGCTGCTGATGGTCTGTCCGGCAGGAGCCGTGGCGGTACTGGTGAATTGCGTCGGGTTGCCTTTGCACACGGTGGTGTAGTTGAAGTTGGATGTGGGTTGGCCGTAGACGGTCACCGTTTGGGTCTTTTCGCTGGTGCAGTGGCCGCCGCACGAAACGGTCAGCGTCACTTGATAGGTGCCGGCGTTGGCATAGGTATGCGTAGTGGTTTGTCCTGTTCCCGTCTGGCCGTCGCCGAAGTTCCATTGGTAGCTTTGGATGGTCTGTCCGGCCGGATTGGTGGTGGAGGTGCTGGTGAATTGTGTCGCTGTGCCTACGCAAACGGTAGTGTAATTGAAGTTGGCGGTCGGCATAGGGTAGATGACCACCTCGGTGGTGGCGCTATTGGTGGCGCTGCCTAAGGTGATGGTGCAGGTGTAGGTGCCGGCCATGTTCAAGGTGCAGTTGGGACGGGTGGGGTTCTGCTGGTTGGAGGTGAAGCCGCTGGGACCCGTCCAGCTGTAGGAAGCGCCAGCTTGTCCGTTGGCAGTCAAGTTGATGGTTTCGCCCACGCAGTAGGGGCCGCTGTTGTCGACCAAAGGAGGCAGGATGCCGCAGTTGGTGGTGCCGGTGCCAGCCACCTTACTGAAGGAAATGTCGCACGATTGGTTGGAATAGTTGGTAATGACCAAAATGAAATAGTCGCCCGTTTGTGCCGAGGCCGGAATCAGGCAGTGTTCGGTGTCACTGGCAGAATAGCTGCAACTTACCACTTTGTCGCTGGTCAAGCCGTAAGGGCAAGGAGAGGAAGGGTCGCTAAATGGCCCCCAACAGCAGAAGTCGATGTCGACGCTTGGCGTGCTGTACATGTAGATGTCGATATTGCCTGGGTTGTCAATCTGGAGGTAATACCAGGCAGGGTTGGGCTGCGAATTGAGACAGTCATAATAAGGCCCCGACTCGCCAGGATTGGCATACGTGCTGGCTGGGAATTGATACATGCCGTTGTCGGTGCAGAACGGGTCGGCATTGGCGCAGGTACTGTTATCCCTTGAGCGACTGTAGTACTCCATCATCACTGAGTTGGCAAATTCCGTTGGCAATTCGGTCTTGTATTCACGGGCCACTTCTGAGGCTTGCACTTTGTCCATTCTCGAAAAGTCGATGGCGTTTTGTTCGCGGAAGTCGGCAAAGGCCTCTTTCAAGTCAATTCCGTCGTAGGCTTCGTTGGTACTGATGACGAAAACGCCGTCGCGTTCGCCTGTGATGAGGTCGAAACGTCCATCGGACATCAGGTTGTAGAGGAAAAAGACGCGCTCGTCGAAAAGGGCAATGTTGGTCATGTCAAAGCTGATTGTGGGCTGATTTTCCATTGTTGTCTGATACTGTGCATTCAGTCTCGTTGGCAGGATGAGCATGAGCATCATGCAGGTGAATAGGGTAAATCTTTTCATGTTGGTTATTTTAGAAGGTTATTTATTGATTTGTTTCTTATTGTTGAACGACCACTTTCTTGGCCATCGTGCCTTCCTTGCCGGTGGCCACGAAGAAATAGATGCCGTTGGTTGCTTGCTTCATTTGATATTCGTATGTGCTGAGCCCGTCGCCGTTGAAGGTCTCAAACTGGTCGATGAGCGAGCCGCGCATGTCGTAAACCTTCACGTCGACTTTGCTGGTGAGGCGCTCGAAGTTCAAGGTCATTTGTCCGTTGTTGGGGTTGGGCAGCACGTTGAAGTCAAAGGTCTCTGAACCTGTCGAAGGGCCGTTTTCATCCACACCATAGAACGAGCAGACGAACCAATATCTTTGCGAGACTCCTTCATCAGGGGTGCAACGGTTGAAGGCGGTGGCCCTCAGCCAAACGGTGTCTTCCATGTGGTTGAGCACCGTCATGCGGCAGCTCTGGCCCTTGTTGCCAAAGGGCTCGATAATCCAATCGGCGTTGTTTTCGAAGCTCCATGTAACGGTGTCCCAATGGCAGTGGGGGTTGGTGTCCCAAAGGTGGAATTCGTAGGTGTTGATTTGGAACTCGGTGGCGGTGACCACCCAGTGCGGTGCTGTGTTTTCGGGGTCGGTGGGATAGATGGGCGTAGGTGAGGGCGTGTATTCGAAGTGCACTTCCATCGTGACGATGCTGTCGCAGTCGGCATGGTTCCTATAGGTCCTGTGGTAAAGGCCCGATTCGGTATAAACCAATCCTTCGTGGTCGCTTTCGATGATTTCGTGCCCCATGGGATCCCAAAAATACGCATCGCAGTTTTCGGTATCGGGAACGGTGAAGTTGCTTTCTTCAGGGTAGTTGATGCCCAGATGGAGTGTGACGATGCTGTCGCAACCGTGGATGGTTTGCAGGGTGTGATGGTAAGTGCCTATTTCACTTATTTGTTGCCCAAAGAAGTTGTAGGACGTGCCTTCGCAAATGGTCTGATGGATTTCGGAGGCCTCTTGGGGATGTACGGTGATGCTCACACTGACCTCGGCCTCGACGATGCCATCGCTGACGAGGCAGGTGTAGATGGTGGTGCCCAATTCGGGCGAAGCTACAGGGTTTTGGATGTTGGGGTCGCTCAAGCTGTTGGCGGGCGACCAATTGTAGGTGTAATTGCCCGTTCCGGCCACAGGCACGGCATGCAACGTGGTAGAGCTGCCTTCACAAATCTCGTCTTGGTCGGCAGTGGCGGTGGCGGTCATGTTGGAACCGGCCATGACGACGGTGAGTTGTGTCGAGTTGACGCAGTCGCCGTCGACGTTGGTGACGGTCACGGTGTAGGTTTGGGTTTCAATCAGCGCGACGGTCTGGGTGGTTGGGCTGTTGGGGTCGACCACCATGTCGGCGGGTTCCCAATGGTAGTTGAAGTTGCCTTCGGCGCCGGGGTTGGCGGTGATGGTGGCCACGCCGCCATATTGCACCGAGGCGGGATTGGCGCTGGTTTCGGGTTCGGGTGTGGCATAAATCACGACCTCGGTGGAGCCCGAAGTGGTTTGGTCGTCGACGGTGGTGACGCAAGTGTAGGTGCCTGCCATGGCCATGGTGCAGTCGGTGAGGACGGGATTCTGTTGGTTGGAGGTGAAACCGTCAGGGCCGGTCCAGCTGTAGGTGGCACCGGCTTGTGTGGTCACCGTCAGGTTGATAGTCTCTCCAGTGCAATAAGGGCCGTCGTTGTTGGCGATGCCAGGCAAGATGCCGCAGTCGGTGGTGCCAGGCCCCGAGTTCTCGGTCTTGGTGAACGAAATTGTGCAGGGCTGGCGAGAGTAATTGGTGATCATCAGGATATAGTATTCACCGACTTCAGGGGTGTGTTCATAGATGGTGCCGTGACCTGCATCGTGAATGTGTTCGCTTTCGGGATAGCCTAAGTAAATGTCTTCGGAGTAGGATGAAGAGTAGTTGCAGTCGATGATTTTGCTCACTGTGAGTTGTGCGACGCAAGGCGAGACCGGGTCTTCGTAGGGACCCCACATGCAGAAGTCGATGTCTCGGTTGTCATTGTAATTGGGGTCGTGGCCTTCCATGTGGATGATGAACTGCCCAGGCGTGTTGATTCTCATGTGATACCAGGCTGGACTATAGGAAGAACCGATGCAGCCATCATTCAAGGTCTCTCCTTCAAGTTGGTCGGCCGTTTGTTCTGATGTGGCGGCATCGAAGGTGATGACGTCAGAGGTACAGAACGGGTCGGAGTCGACGCAATGGTTGTTCTCTCGCGTGGCGCGGCTGAGGGCGAGGTCCATCGTTATCGAGGTGAAAGCCACGGGTGAGACGCCCGCTTTCCACACGGGGACGAGGTCGAAAATGTCGTTTTTCGAGAGGAGGGAAAACAAGGCAAACGAGCGGTTGTATAGTTCCTCAAACTCGTCGAGGAAGTCGTCTTCGGCCTCGTCTGTGGAGGGGACGACGACGAACATGCCGTTTTCCTCTTCCGGAATCGCAGTGAAACGACTGTCTTGGCTGAGTTGGTACAGCAGGAACAGACGGAAGTCGTGGTTGTCGATGTTGAAGAAGTTGAGGCTGATGCCATTGTCGGCGTAAGGCCAATAGGGGGACTGTGCCCATTGCTTTATGGGGATAATGATGGCTAATAGTATGATTGCCAATGTTTTATGGAAGGTTTTCATAGCGTTGTTTTGTGTTATTTTTCAGTTATTTGATGTCTTTTTTTCGTTCGTGATTTTGTCTTGAAGTACAAATGACCGTACAAATATAGACAAATTCTTTGAAAAGAATGCAGTTGAACTAAAAAAAAACAAAAAAAGCGGTTGAAGCCGCTTTTTTGGGATATAATATGCAATGGATAGTCAAAAAACACTTATTCCTTCACCACCTTGCGCACGCATTTCTTTCCTTCGCCGTCGGTGACGTTGACGAAGTAGACGCCTGCGGGCAGGTTGGCGATGTCGATTTGCAGCGTCTCGCCCTCGCCTTGCACCTTAGCCACGCGCTGGCCGAGCGTGTTTATGACCTCGGCTTGCTTCAGGTCTTTGCCCGTGATGGTGACGAGACCGTTGGTGGGGTTGGGGTGGATGGTGAAGAATTCCAACTCGGCTTGATGATTTTCTACGTAATAATTGGGCAAAGGAGTGACAGCATAGTGGATTTCTATCCGCTTAGCATCTCTTCTGCAAATGAAGTCGTTTTGCCTCTTGAGATGGCTTTCTGAAAAGACATAGAAGCCTGATTGCCAAGTTCCTTGTTCCCATTCTTCGTCATTCCATTTCTCGAAGTTGACAACAATTGGATTGCCCACTTCGTCCAGCTCATAGACGGCGCGGTTAGCGAATATGAAGGTTCCTTCTTGCCATGTTTTGATTTCCGCAAGGACGAGATGTCCATTAGCATCATAGTTATATTCCAATGTTTTACTGTTAACCCATCCCGAACCATCCCATGTTTCAGTCAATAGGCTCTTGATGTGCCTGTCCCCGTCGTACGAATAGGTTTCCTTAATTGCTGGTTGTTCGTAAGGGTGTGATACTATACATGATAATACGCTGTCTTCATCGAAGGTGTTGGTCGCTTGGTTGAGTTGCAGCCAATCGCCCGATGTCCCATTCTTGAACCCTTCAGTCGTTATGGTGATTTCATTAGCTGTGTACCTGTAATTGGTACTTTTACATACTATCAACTGGTCGCCTTTCAAGCCATAGGCCGTCTCTTTTTGGATTCTGTCCAAAACATCATATTCGTACAGTATGCTATCCTTAGTATAAAAAAGCTATCGGAATATTTTCGTACATAGGTTACGAGTTTTCCAGCATTATACATGTAGTCGCTGATGAAGCTCCCGGGGCGTGGGCCTGAGAACCCTTTTTTTATCATTTTGACTATATGATAATCTGAATCATACTCATAATTGGTATTAATCTGGATGGGAGGTACATTTCGCGCACATTCTCCTTTCATGTTGTCGTCGTCAAAATGCTCTTCACATTGGAGGAAAAGACCATTGACATCATATGTGTTGAATAATAGTAAGGAGTCTCCATCAATAATCGAATGGTTGGAGTATATCAGTATGGTGTCAGGTTGGTAGACATAGTTGTTTTGTGCAAAAGATGCAAACGAAAGCATTGCCATTGCTGCAAGAATTAATAATGTCTTTTTCGTAGGTTGATTTATTTGGAAATTAATGTTGACAATATTGTTTGTAAAGGTCTGAACTGGTTGGATTTGGAACAGAGATTACACGAGCGGAAAACGGGGTGTTGGCAGACAATTCAAAACCTGCCCCTAGAATAATATCTTGTTCGGCCCAAATTGCAGCTTTGGAGGAAATGTTGGCTTCGTAACCAGTACCGCCAAGTACAACATGTGGATATACTTTAGATGATTCTTTGATGGGGTTTCTCTTGTCGTTGCATACCTCTATCAAGTGCCGACAAATGGCCTCTTCGGCATAACTTGCCGCGAAACTGAATGGTTGGACTTGAGACGGATTAGTGGCGGTATCAGACTTTGACTTCTTGTCGAGTTCGGCATTTCGCTTTTTTTTATAAATGACAAGAAAAGAGATGGAACCGAGCAATAAGGCCAAGGCAATCCCTCCGATAACAAAGGCGTTTGGTTTCACGGCTTCGTTCTGTTGATGCAATTGCCATGCATTTTCTTGTTTTGATTGTTCATATTCATTGCAAAGTTCAGCCAACCAGGATTTCAAGTGACTGTTGTTCTCGTTCAAGTTGGCAAAAGGAACCAGAAATTCGGCAAATTCGTACGCTTCGGAGTCTTTGCCTTGAACTTTGCAAATTTTTACCAACCATTCGGCCGCCTGTTTCTTTGTATCGCGGCTTTCTGAATCGTTAAACACTACACTTAGATACTTGAAAGCAGAATCCAATTGTGATTCATGGAAGAAGATGTCGCCTATCGACAGGCAACGTGAATGGTATTCTTTGTCGCTATTGGATAGAGCAAGCAACTGGTAGAATCGATGCAATGCCGTGTTGGCGTCTTTGTCTGTTTGGTATGACAAAAGTATTCGGTGTGCAGTTATGTCCCTATATAAAAGATTGTTTGTGTCGGGAAGGGCTTCGATACTTTTTTCGTAATATACACATGCACTATCATGGGACGACATCATGTCATGGTGTGAGCCGATTTCATCGAGTATCCAAGCAATGTGGCTTGACGACGAAGCGTATCTGTTGAAGAAAGCCAAAGATGATTTGGCGAAATGAACGGCTTGCTCGTGAAGATAAGTTTCCAACGCCTTCAAATATTCCTTGCATGCCTCCACAACGCTGTCGCGCTCGTCCCACACCGCATGTGTCCGCCAACGCCAATAGCGAATCAAAATATGCCACGGTCTGTCGCAATTCGGTGCGGTTGTCCTGCCCGTAGTCGTTTTTGTACAGCAATTCGGCCAACAGCAATTGGGCGTAATGGTCGTTGTAGGTGGTGGAGACGCAAGATTTTGCGTCTCTACAGGTCCAATAATCCAGCAGCACCGCCAGCGCGCTGGCGGGTCGCTGCCACATCAGGCTGTCGATGGCCTGCAATGCCGGGTCGACATAGGTTGGAGACGTAACATTTTGCGTCTCTACAGGGTGGTTGCAGGCCGAAAACGCCAACATACACGACAGAAACACTATGGGAAACCAGCGTTTCATGCCTGCAAAAATAATAAAAAGAACACGGATTCGTCAGATTTTCACGGAAAAAACTCCGTGTCCATCCGTGGAATCCGTGTTCCACACAGTCCCGTAGGGACGGCATATCGGTAAGCAGGCGACGTGAGTCCCTGCTTTTACACATGCGTAGCACTCAAACCACGCCCGTGAAGCCCATGAACGCCATGGCGAGGATGCCGGCGGTGATGAGGGCAATCGGGGTGCCTTTCATGCCCTTGGGAGGCTCCATCAGGTCGATGTGCTCGCGGATGCCGGCGAAGATGATCAAGGCCATCGCGAAGCCCATGGCAATGCCGACGGCATACACCACCGACTCGCCGAGGCTCAGCATGTGGGCCACGCCGCCATAGTTGAACTCCTTGGTGACCACGGTCAACGAGACACCCAGCACAGCGCAGTTGGTCGTAATCAGCGGCAGGAACACGCCCAAGGCGGTGTAAAGCGACGGGCTGATTTTTTTCAGGATAATCTCCACCATCTGCACCAAGGCGGCGATGATGAGGATGAAGGCGATGGTTTGCATGAACTTGTCCAAACCAAGCGGCATCAGGATGTAACGGTTCGTCAGCCAGGTTACCAGCGTGGCCAGCGTCAGCACGAAGATGACGGCGGCACCCATACCCAAGGCCGTTGAAGTCTTCTTTGAAGTGCCCAAGAAGGGGCAGATGCCCAAGAACTGGGAGAAAATCACGTTGTTGACCAAGATGGTCGATAGGATGATAATGAGGTATTTCATGGCTGATTAATGATTTTCTTTCTTGAATCTGTTGACGATAGCGATAAGGAAGCCGAGGCAGATGAAAGCACCTGGAGGCAGGATGAACACCAGGATGTTGGCCGTCTCGGGCAGGATGTGCAGACCGAACACTGAGCCGCTGCCGAGCAGCTCACGGATGCAGCCCAACATGGTCAGGGCCAAGGTGAAGCCCAAGCCCATGCCGGCACCATCGAGGATGGAAGGCCAAACGGGGTTCTTCGAGGCGAAGGCCTCGGCACGACCCAGGACGATGCAGTTCACCACGATGAGCGGGATGAAGAGTCCCAAGGTCTCGTAGATATCGGGTACGTAGGCTTGCATGGCCAGTTGCACGATGGTCACGAACGAGGCGATGACCACGATGAAGCAGGGGATACGCACCTTGTCGGGAATGAAATTCTTGAGCAGCGAGATTACCAGATTCGACATGATGAGGACGAAGGTGGTGGCCAGACCCATCGACATGCCGTTGATGGCGCTGGTGGTGGTGGCCAAAGTGGGGCAGCAGCCCAGCAGCAGCACCAGGATCGGGTTCTCCTTGATGAGGCCCTTGGTAAAGGTTTTCAGATTGTTACTCATTGTACGTTCCCTCCTTTCATGAATTCGGATTTGTGGGCTTCGAAAGTGTCGCAAGCCAACTTGACGGCACCTGTGAAGGCGCGTGAGGTGATGGTGGCTGCCGTAATGGCGTCCACGTCGCCGCCGTCTTTCGTGACTTTCAGGTTGTAGCCCGCGTTGGGGTTCTTACCGTTGAATTGGTCCTTGAACTTCGGGTTCACCATGTTGGCGCCCAAGCCGGGCGTCTCGTTTTGCGAGAGCACCGAGACTGCGTTGATGGTGCCGTCGGCGAGGATGCCGACCATCAGCTCGATGCGGCCGTTGAAGCCGGCGTTCGAGTAGGTCTTGACGGCGGCGCCAAGCATGTTGCCTTGCGCGTCGTAGGCGAGGTTGCAGGGCAACTCGTCGATAGCGGTTTCCTCGATACGTTCGATAGGCGTGTCGGATTTCAGCACCGCTTCGATGGCCGCTTGGTTTTTCTTCAGGTCGACCTCAGCGATGGCGTCTTTGGTCATGCCATAGACGAGGCCCAGCAGTCCGCCCGAAATCGCCGTGATGACGAGCAGGGCGATGAGCATATTCTTTAATGAAGATTCTTTCTTAGCCATGGCGCTTACTTTTTAGAGGGTTTGACGACACCGAAGACATACGGCTTGAAAGCCTTGTTGATGAGCGGCGTGAGGGCGTTCATGATGAGGATGGCGAACGAAACGCCTTCGGGGTAGGCACCCCAGAGGCGGATCACCACCGTAATGACACCTATGCCGAAGCCGAATAGAATCTTCCCACGGATGGTCATGGGTGAGGTCACCATGTCGGTGGCCATGAAGAAAGCACCGAGGATGAGACCGCCATAGATGAGGTGATACCACGGGGCGATGAATTGCGTTGGGTTGATGAGGTGGCAAATGCCGGTGAAGATGAACACGGTGAGCAAAATGGTCAATGGTGTTACGATTTCGATGACCTTGCGGCAGAGGAGGTAGATGGCACCCAAAATCAAGGCGATGGCACAGACCTCACCGAAGGCACCGCCACGGTTGCCGAGCACCATGTCCAAGAATTGCATATCGCCCATCTCGGCCAGCGTGCCGACGCCCGATTCCTTCAAAATGCCGAGCGGGGTAGGACCCGTGACGGCATCAGCGAAGAAGCCTTTGTCGAAAAAGGGTTGGGCCTGCGGCCAAGTGGTCATGGCGGTCGGGAACGACACGAGCATGAACACACGGCCTACCAAAGCCGGATTGAAGGGGTTCTTGCCTAAGCCGCCAAAGGCCATCTTGCCGACTCCGATGGCGAAGACACTACCCGCGATGACCATCCAAATGGGAAGGTTGGCGGGCACGTTGAAGGCAAGGAGCAGACCCGTGAGGGCGGCCGAGCCGTCGTTGATGGTCAAAGGCCCCTTGACGAGGAATTTCTGGATGAGCCATTCGGTCAGCATGCAGGCGGCCACCGAGACGATGGTGAGGCGCAACGCATACCAGCCGAAATAGTAAATGGCCACAAGCAAGGCCGGAACCAGCGCCAGAATCACACGGTACATGATCTTCTGCGTGTTTTCCGTCGAATGCACATGCGGCGAACCGGATATTGTGTATTTGTTCATTGTTGGTTGTTTTTCGATTAATCGTTTGTATTGGGCTGCTGGCTCTTGGCTCTTGGCAGCTTTAACTGAAGTGAAAGAAAGCTGCCAGAAGACAATGGCCAGAAGCCAGAGGCCGATTATTTTTGGTTTCTCGCACGGATGATGGCGCCCGTCTTAGCCTTGCCGTAACGGATGTAGTCGAGCAACGGGATGTTGGCGGGGCAGGTGAACTCGCACGAGCCGCATTCGATGCAGTCCATGATGTGGTTCTTCTCCGTCTCGTCGAAGTCGTTGTGCTTGGCAACCTTATGCAGCAGGAAGGGTTGCAATCCCATCGGGCAGGCGATGGCGCAGCGACCACAGCGGATGCAGTTGGTCACGCGACGGTCTTGGGCTTCGTGCAAGGTCATCAGCAGGATGCCCGAAGTGCCTTTCATGACGGGGAAACTGGTGACCGACACGGACTTACCCATCATCGGGCCACCGTTGATGACATCGGTGATGTCGTCGGGCAGACCGCCAGCGGCCTCGATGAGGAGGTCGGCAGGCACGCCGAAGCGCACGCGGAAGTTCGATGGGTGCTTGACCGACTTGCCCGTGACGGTGACAACGCGCTCAATCAAGGGCTTGTTTTTTTGGATGGCCTCGTAGATGGCGTAGGTCGAAGCCACATTGACGACGACGCAGCCTGTCTCGATGGGCAGCTTGCCCGAAGGCACCTCGCGACCTGTCACGGCCTTGATGAGTTGCTTTTCGCCGCCTTGCGGATATTTGGTCTTCAAAGGCTGCACCTCGATGCCGCTGTACAAATCCTTATGTTCGTTGATGGTCTTGTCCAAAAGTTCGATGGCTTCCATCTTGTTGGCCTCGATGCCGATGATGCCTTTGTCGGTGCCGACGGCTTTCATCACGATTTTCACGCCCATCAAGAACTCTTGCGTCTTCTCCAAAAGGAGGCGGAAGTCGCAGGTGAGGTAAGGCTCACATTCGGCCGCATTGATGATGACATATTCGGCTTTCTTGCCTTCGGGAACCATCAGTTTGACGTGGGTAGGGAAGGTGGCGCCACCCATGCCGACGATGCCGCATTCCTTCACCTTGTCGATGATGGCCTTGCCGTCGAGTTTGATGTCGGTGAGCAGCTCGTCAGTGACGAGGATGCCTTCGGCCCATTCGTCTTGTTCCTCGCGGTCGATGAAGACGGCGGGTTTGTAGTAGCCCGTGTGGTCCATCACCACATCCACCTTGGCAACGGTGCCGGTGGCAGGGGAGTGGACGTTGGCCGAGACGAATCCCTTGGCCGTGCCGATGAGTTGTCCCGTCAGCACGCGGTCGCCTTTCTTGACGATGCAGTCGGCCGGTGCACCAAGGCATTGTCCGAGCGGGACGATGAGCTGCTTGGGCATCGGGAAGTCTTGTATGGGCATGTGCGCCGAGAGTTTGTTTTCCTCGGGATGCACGCCGCCCTTGGTAAAGGTCTTTATCGGGTTCATGCTGTGACGGTGTTTTCGGGTTTGACTTCAATTTTGGCCTCAACAGGTTGCGCCTGAGGCTTCACGGGCTCGGCACCTTGCAGTGGTTTCGGGTCGTTGATGGGACCTTCTGGCTTGGGAGCCGGGAAGTTGACGGCGTGGATACTGCCGCGTGGGCACACCTTCACGCACTTGCCGCAAGCCTTGCACTTGGCCGGGTCGATGTAGGCCAGGTTGCCGCGCATCTCGATGGCCTCGAAGGGACATTCCTTCAGGCACTTCTGGCAGCCGATGCAGCCCACCGAGCAGTTCTTGACGACCAGAGCGCCCTTGTCGGTGTTGGAGCAGCAGACATACACGCGACGGTCTTTCTTGCCACGCGGACGCACCTCGATGATGCCACGTGGGCAGGTCTTGGCGCACACGCCACAACCCACGCACTTGTCGGGGTCGACGACGGGCAGTCCCGTCTCCTTGTCGATGTGCAGCGCGTCGAAGTTGCACTTCTTAACACAGTCGCCAAGGCCGAGGCAACCTTTCGAGCATCCACCTTCGCCCGCGTAGAGCGTGTTGGCGAAAGCGCAGATGTCGGCACCTTCGTAGTGCACCTTGGAGGGTGAGTTTTGGCAACTGCCGTTGCAGCGCACTACGGCGATTTTAGGCTCGAAGGCGGTGGCGGTCAGTCCGAGGACAGCGGCCACCTTGCCCATGTCGGTGCCTGGACAAGCCAGACCATCGATGTTGCCTTTTTCGGCGGCTTGCTTCACGCAGGCTTCGGCCAAGGCACGGCAGCCGGCAAAGCCGCAACCGCCGCAGTTGGCACCTGGCAGACAGGCTTCCGCTTCGTCAATCAACGGGTTCTCTTCCACCTTGAACTTCTGTGCCACGAAGTACAGAATTACGGCCAATACGCCGCCCAAGATTCCAAGAACCGCAAGGGAAATAAGTAAAGTGTTACTCATTTGAATAGGATTTTGAGTTTGTTTTCAATTTTAGAATCTGCAAAAATACAGAATCTCGTTTTTTCGGCAAAGGATTTTTTTTGATTTTTACTCGATGCTGTATTCAAACTGCTTCTTGAGTTTGTCGCGTTGCGAATAAAGCACTATATAATAAGGTATCAGCGCGACGATGCTGAAGAGGGCCGAAAGGCCGTCGTTGAGACCCAGCCCGAGGCAGGCGAACAGCACGGCCAAGAGCAAGAGAATGGGAATCAAGTAGGCGAGGACAGCCGCCTTGTTGCCTTGCCCGATGGCCATTTTCACGTTGACTTTCTGGAACAATTGGAATTCCTGCCCCTCGGGACGGGGCACGGTGAGGATCTTTTCGGCTTGTTCGCCCATGCCGCAGGCGCTTTTGGCGTGGCAAGCCGCGCACGCACCTTGTGCCAATATCTTGATTTCCAGTTCGTCGTCGGTGATTCTGGTGACGACGCCTTCGTGGGAGATGGTTTCTTTGTTGTTCATTGTCGGATGATGCTTTGCGGTGCAAAGGTAGTGATTTTTTGTTTTCGCTGCTGCCCGAGGTGTCGCTGCGCTTTGCCTCGAGTTGGGTTAAGCTGCCCTTTCAGGGCGTTGCTGGGTGGGCATTAATGCGCCATGAAAGGGCAACTTAATGGTAGCGTCGGGCAAATCAGGCACGCCTGCGGCACCCGACGCGATAATGCGATGGGGGATGCGATAGCCAGCGCCCTGAAAGGGCAGCTTAATCGGTGAACAAGTACGCCTCGTTGTATTCCACGCCATATTCCTTCAGAAACGCCAGATATTCCGCCTTGAAATCCTGTTTGTGATGATGTTGCTCTTGGTTCTGGATGTACCTCTTGGTTCGTTCCACCACCGACTGGCTCACGGAGAAACATCCGTACCCGCCTTGCCAGGCAAAGCCTTCGTAATACTTGTCCTTGGTTTTGATCCATCGGCTGCTGTGGCGTTTCACGTCTTCCATCAGTTTTGCCAATGCTATGTTTTTCGACATGATGCACAAAATGTGGATATGGTTTTCCACGCCCCCAATCTGGATGGGCGGGCACCCCAATGATTTGAGCACCTGACCAATATAGGCACATAGTTCGGCAAATTCCTGCTTGCGGATGGGCACGCTCGTGTTCTTGATGTGAAATGTGGCATGGATGTAAAGTCTTGAAAGTGATTGTGACATTTCGTGTTGTTTTTCGATGGCAAAATTACAAATATTTCTCTGTTGAATCAAAAACCATTATTTTTGCAGCGCAAAAATCCGTTTATGTCGAACGAAAAAAAGAAGAAAGAATCCAAAGGGTTGAAAACCTGGCTGCTGAAAAAGGCTCAGGCGGTGAAGGATTGGTATAATCGCGACGAGAACTTCCTCCGCATGGTGCGCTTCCCGGGCACAAAGGTGCCGCTGCTGGATGTGCTGATCAACTTCGTCAAGCTGTTCACCAAAGGCCGCACTGTCGACCGTGCCGCTGGCGTGGCCTTCAATTTCTTCGTGGCGCTCTTTCCGTTGATTCTGTTCTTCTTCACGCTCATCCCTTATATCCCGATTCCGCACTTGTATGATAGGGTGATGTTGGCCATCAACGATTTCCTCATCCCATCAGGAACGCTTGACTTCGTTACGGATACCATCGACAGCATCATGAACCAGCCCCACGACGGCTTGCTTTCGTTGAGTATTTTCCTCTGCTTGATTTTCGGTTCAAGTGGTGTGGTAGCGTTTTTCAATGGCTTCAGAAATGTGTATGCCAACTATGTGAGTGACAAAGGATTAAGTTTGAGAGATTGGCTCATACAACGCCTTTTCGCCATCATTATGCTGATTGTCATCGGTGCGTTGATTGTGCTTTCGGTGGTGCTGATTTCGATGGGCGGCATGGCGCTGAAATATCTCGTGACGCATGAAATCATTCGAGGCGGCTCGTTTACCTTCTTCTTGTTCAGCGTGTTGCGTTGGGTGATTGGCATCTTTGCCTTGTGTTTTGGCATTTCGTTGCTGTATTATTTCGGCAACGTTCGTTTCGATGAGCACTATCGTATCGAGTGCAAACGCAGAGGACCGCAAGGACAGAAGTTTTACCGCAACTTCGTGATTTTCAGTCCAGGAACGATTGTCGCCACCACTTTGTTCGTTTTGGGCACGGTGGCGTTCAACACGTATATCTCCAATTTCTCGCGCTACAATGTGCTCTACGGCTCCATCGGCACGCTCATCATCCTGATGCTTTGGATTTGGATTGTTGCCATCCTGATCTTGGCGGGCAACGACCTGAACTCGGGCATCCGCCGCAGTGCCGACAAGTTAAGTTACGCCGAGAACCAAAACCGCCGTCGCGAAATCGTCATCGAAGATCTGAAGAAACACATCCAAACCTACCAGGCGACCAACGAATATCGTATGCAGAAAATCGAAGGACTGCGGAAGACCATCAACGAGCAAAACCTGCTGATTGAAAATCTGGAGGAGGAATGCAAGAACAATGATTTGATTATCAGGGCTTACGAGGAGTTTGTGGAGCGCGAAAGGAAACGCTCGGACGAGGAGTATTCTATTTCGGAGGCATAAGAACATGGGCATCGTAGCACGACAGAGCATCAAGGGAACGATTGCCACCTACATCGGAGTGGCTGTGGGTATCGTCACAACGTTTTTTGTGCAGACCAAATACCTGACCACCGAAGAGATTGGTTTGGTTGATGTCCTGTTGCAATCGGCGTTGCTGTTCTCGGGCTTGGCGCAATTGGGCACTAACACGTCGGCCATGCGTTATTATCCTTTCTTCAAGGATGAGGAAAACCGCGACCACGGTTTCTTTGGCTGGACTTTGGTCGTGCCATTGATTGGTTTCATCGTCTTTTTGGGAGGTTTTTTCGCTCTCCGAGGTCCTATCGCCTCGTTTTTCTCCGAGAAGTCGGCACTGTTCATCGATTACATCTATTATGTGATTCCGCTGGCTTTCTTCATGATCTACATCTCGGTGTTCGAGACCAACTCCAACCTGCTGATGCGCATCGTGGTGCCGCGATTCATCCGCGAGGTGGGCCTTCGTGTGATGACTTTGGCCATCTATCTGCTCTATGGTTTCCGTGTCATCAGCCTCACGGGAATGGTCGTTGCCTTCTGCGTCTCGTATGGCTTGGCCACGGTGGTCAACATAGTTTATCTGCTTACTTTGCATCGCGTGTCGTTTCGTATCGAGAAGAAATACATCACGCCCAAACTGAAGCGCGACTTCCTGATTTACACTAGTTTCCTTATCACTTCGGCCTTGGCAGGCAACATCACGCCGATTCTCAACCGCTATTTTGTGGCGGGCAAACAGGGCTTGGCCGTGACGGGCATCCTGACCATCGCCATTTATATCGCTTCGCTGGTCGAGATGCCTTATCGGTCGTTGGGCGCCATCAGCAAGCCTCAAATCTCGCAGGCCATGGCCGAGGGCAACGTGCGCGAAGCCGACCGCATTTGCAAAAGTGTCTCGCTTCACCAGTTTTTGATTGGCTCGCTGGTGTTTTTCTTCATCTGGATCAATATTGACACGATTTTCGCGCTGCTGCCCAAAGGCGAAGTGTTCAAGGCGGGCAAATGGGCGGTGCTTATACTTGGCCTCAGCCGCTTGGTCAACTCGACGCTGAATGTGGGCGTGACGGTGCTGAGCTATTCCAAGATCTATTATTATTCGTTGTTTTTCACCATTTTACTAACCGTGTTGGCCTGGTATCTCAATGCGCGTTGGGTGGCCGATTGGGGTGT
This sequence comes from Bacteroidales bacterium, assembly GCA_017460915.1. GTDB lineage: Bacteria > Bacteroidota > Bacteroidia > Bacteroidales > F082 > Limimorpha. The sequence goes on from JAFUAA010000049.1 coordinate 366,062, forward strand.
GAATGGTGCGGCGATGGCCACTTTGGTGGCCTACATGATCCACTATGTCCTGCTTTTGGCGTTGATTCGTTGGAAAATTGGTACTTTGCCGGTATCGTCAAAGCAGTTGCTTGTCGTTCTGGTGCTTGGCATCTTGTTTGGCCTCAATTGGCTTTGGTCCATGGCGCTGACTCCAAGAATTGTCGGCTTGGTTTCCACCCCAGTTATCGGAATGGCCATCGATGCGGTGCTGAAATCGGGCGTACTGTTCGCCATTTCAGCTTTTGTTGTCTACAAAATGAAGATTTCAAAATCAGTCAATCATTTAATTGACAAAGGATTGAAGAAGCTTCGTCGGAAGTGATGGCTCTAACTCAATGTTGGATTTCAACAGTTTTTCTTGTCGTACCGTAATCGGTCACAATCTCAAGAATGTAAGACGCAGAAGCTGTTGTCTGGAAGGTTTGTCCATAGCTGGAATGTGGAAGAAAGAAAGCCAGTGGACAAATGGACGTTATGACGAGGAATAATCGGGTTTTCATTTCGGTTTCATGTTAAGTGTGGTCGCAAAATCAGAAAAAAAGTGACGATGATGCTAATTTTGCCTATTTTTGTGGCCGAAATTCAAAGCAGGACATGATAGATACCGAGGGACTAAAGCAAAAGTATTCGCCAGACGGCTCGTCTTTGAGGATCCTCCAACTCAAGATGCTTGAGGAGGTACGGATTCTTGATAAGATTTGTAAGGAGAATGGACTTACCTATTATTTGAGTAGCGGGACGGCATTGGGCGCGGTGCGTCATCAAGGTTTCATCCCCTGGGATGATGACATGGATATTGCCCTTCCCGAAAAAGACTATTGCAAGCTGGTCTCTATTTTGCGACATTATAAGTCGGAGAAATATGTGCTGCATGACTGCTGTTCCGATTTCAATTATATCAGTGGCTTCCCGAAGTTCAGGGAAAAAGAAGGCGCTTTGTTGGGCTCGTTTCCGGCTCGTGGGAAACTCTATAAGTACCAAGGTGCTGGTGTCGACATTTTTTGCGTGTCGCGGAATAGTTTCTTGCGTGCTTTTGTCTGCGCAAAAATGCGCGTGGCATTGTTGCATTACATGTTCAAAATCAGGAACGACACGGTCCGGAAAGTTGTTACCAAAGTGCAGTGGCTTGTCTACCAATGCCTTGTGCCACTGACATGGCCTCTCAATGTCTTCCGTAAAAAAGGTGAATTGCATTATGGCTTGGGTCAAGGTTATGCCAAACACTTTATGTGGGAACAGGAGGTTTTTCCTGTGACCGAAACCTTGTTCGAGTCGCAGTTGTTCCCAGTGCCTAACAATGCAGATGCCTACTTGACGCATGTTTATGGGAATTGGAGGCAAGTCCCTGATGAACAGCAGATTGCGGAAACCGTTCATAATAGAGAATTGATAGACCCGACATGATGAAGTTTCTTGCCCATTTGATTTGTTTTTGCATTTATCCGTTTTCTTTCCTTTTTCCAAGGGACAAGAAAAAGTGGGCTTTCGGCAGTTTCCGAGGTGCATTCAACGACAATGCCAAATACTTGTTCATTCACATGTCAGAGCACATGCCTGAAATAGAAGTCGTATGGCTCAGTGTCAGCAAGTCAACGGTGGCTGAAATCAGAAGAAAAGGAGCAAAGGCCTACCATGTACTGAGCCCCAAGGGGATTTGGTTTGCTTTGACTTCGAAATACTGGTTTTTCAATGCCTATTCGTCCGACATCATGTTCTGTTTTTCTGGCGGTGCCACCTTGGTCAATCTATGGCATGGCTTGCCTTTGAAGCGTATCGAGTTTGGCATTGGGTCGGGACCTCTGGCCAAACGCTATGTGGAACAAACCTTTCGTGAACGCTTCAATCATCCTGAAGTGTTTGTTCGCCCCGATTTTGTGTTGTCGGCCTCCGAAATGTGCACGTCGGTTTTTGCCCGCAGCTTTCGCGTCAATCCCGAGCAGTGCCTGAGTTTTGGCTATCCGCGCAACGAGATTCTGAATTGGACAGAGGAAAAACGGAAATCTTTCATTCGCCGCTACGAGCCCTTGGCGACGCGAGAGTTGATCGACGACTTGGGTCGATACACCAAGGTCTATTTTTATCTTCCGACTTGGCGTGACTCAAAGAGCGATTTCATGTCATCAGGGTTTGATTTCCGGGCATTGGATGCTGTGATGCGAGAGAATGATGCGCTGTTCTTGCTGAAGCCTCATGCCAACACCAAAATCGACACGCAAGCATTTGTGGGTTTGACCAACTTGCGATTGCTGGCTGGCACAGTGGACGTTTATCCCATTTTGCCTTACACCGATGTTCTCATCACCGATTATTCTTCCATCTTGTACGACTATCTCTTGATGGAAAACAAGGATGTGATTCTTTATTTATTTGACTATCAGGAATATGAAAACGAGCGGTCATTCAACTGGCCGTTTGATGAAATGGTGATAGGCCGCCGGGCTTATGACTTTGCGGCGTTGTTGGAGTGCTTGCGCGAGATGTCGCCAGGGTTGGACGAAGCCAAAAGACAAGCACTATTGAGGAAATGTTGGGGCGAGAGCGCCATGAATGCCTGCGAACGCATCGGATTATGCTTTCAGCAAGCCTGAAGTCACCATCCGTCTGAAGCTGACGAGGATGTTGCCTTTGGCCATTTGACCAGTTAGGGCATAACCCAACCATAGTACAATCGTTCCGCCCCATTTGACGAGTTCGGAGAGAAGCCTTTTTAGGTATTTCCATTTGGAGACGCTTAATGTCCTGATCCTTTCGCTCTGTCCCACGCCTTTGCCCAATCGCCTCACATAGTCACTGGTGGTTCTTGAAGGTGGAATCACATGATGAACCAACACGTCGGGGAAATAATAGATGGCACCGCCTTGTCGTTGGATGCGCTCAAACAGGTCTTTCTCTTCTCCGCCCATCAAGTTCTTTTTGCTTCGTCCCAACTGCGTGTTGAATGCGCCTGTTTTGTCCAATGTGGATCTCCTTATGCCCATGTTGGCGCCTATGGGGAAGGCCTTGCCTTCGAATCGGCGCACTTTGTCTCCCATGTCGATGGCCGAAACCCACGAATAGTTCCATTTCGACAGCCATTTTGGGGCCTCTCCCGACTCAAAGACGGGGGCGATTTTGCCGCCAAAAGCATCAGCATCAGGATGGGAGCTCAATTGCTGTTGAAGGTTGTGGAGATAGTTTTCTTGAATGTAGGAATCATCGTCCAAGAATACCAGAACATCGCCCCGACTTTCCTCAATGCCTCGGTTTCTCGCAAAAGAAAGGCCTTGCCGTGTCTCGATGAAGTATCGGAAGTCCACTTTCGGGTAGTCGTTGGCAAACCTTTGGCATTCGGCTTCCGTGTTGTCGGTAGACAGGTTGTTCACCAAGACGATTTCGAAATTCTCAGTCGGGAAATCGTTCTCGGCGATGCATTGAAGTGCACCGTATAGGTACTTGTCGCGGTTATATGAGCAAACGATGAGCGAGAGCATGGTTATTCCTCGGTGGCTTTCTTTTTCCTATAGGTGAATACGATGGCCGCTACTGTGGCTAAAACAATGGTCAACGAACTCACCAGTGAAATCACACCGCCAATCTTCCAAATCTTCGGCTCGTAGCGCATGACGATGTCGTGTCGCCCCTTGGGCACCATGGCTGCTCGCAGCAGATAGTTGGCGCGGAGGATGGGATGCTCTTGTCCGTCAATGTACATGGTCCAGCCTTTGCTGGTCCATATTTCGGAGAAGACCACCAGTTTGTCCTCGCCGGCTTCGAAATTGTATGTGACTTGGTCGGGCTTGTAGCTGGTCAGCGTGATGCTTCCTTCGCCACTTGTGGAATGGTAGTTGCCCACTTGGCTCCCAAACTCCTTGTTGATGATGGCCGTGTGGCGCAGGTCGGTGATGCCGATGGCATCAAATTCTTCGTTTGCGCTGCTGACGAGGTTGATGTTGTCGGCAAACCAAGCATTCCCGAAGGCGCAGGGGTTGGCCAAGGGTTGGCTTTTGCCGTCATAAATGACGTATTTAGTGTTCAACATATTCAGAACCTTTTGTTGCTCCATCCTCGAGGCAAGGTCGCCATCGGAATTGACGCCTTTGAAGATGCTGCTGAACTGTTGTATTTCCTTGCCAAGATAACCGGAGATGACATCCTGGTAACGACGCAACTTGGCTCCCGAATAGCCACCGATCGACTTGTGGAAATAACTTGTGCTGGCATCGTTGAAGACGCTCTTGGTCAAGTCGACTACCCTGAAGTCCAAATCGTTGTCGGCCAAGATGTATTTGTCGGCGGCGGAGGCAGCGAAAGGCTTGTCGAATTGTTGCTTCGAGATGAAATTGTCGTTGTTGAGATAGCGTTTGTCGATGGGATACATGTCGATGAGAATCAGCGCCGCCATGATGGCGAAGGTTGGCACAGCTTTCATCTTGCCTTTGCCGTAAAGGAACATTGGCACGGCCGCAAGCAGGATGAAAAGGAAGCTACGCAAGGCGTCCTTGCGGAAAATGGCGATGCGCACATTCTCGAGTTGTGTGGCGAACGTGGCATATATAGCACCGTCTTTGCCCTTACTCATGGAAGCGAATTGGCTCGCTTCTTCTTGGCTGAGGAAGCTGAAAAAAGCTTTGGGCATGATATAGAAAACGAGGCAGATTCCCGCCGTAACGGCTAATGCGATGTAGAATTTCTTGATGTTCTTTTTGAAATCCTCGGGACTCTTCATGATTTCGGCCAAGCCCAAAAAGCCGAGTAAAGGAATGCATACCTCGGCCATGACCAAGGTCATCGAAACGGCCCTGAATTTGTCATAGCCAGGGACGTAGTCCAAGAAGAAGTTGGTGAAGCCCATGAAATTTTTGCCCCAGCTGAGCAGGATGGACAGCAAGGAGGCCACGAGCAAAGCCCACTTCAGGTTGCCTTTCACAGTCAAAGCTCCCAGAACGAAGAGGAAAACAACGATGGCTCCCACGTAAACGGGTCCGCTCGTCATCGGTTGGTCGCCCCAATAAGCGTTGCTTTGCGCGACGTTGTCCCTGAATTGCTGGTCAGCTTTGTCTAATGCTGGATTTTGTTTGCCGATATACGCCGATGCACCGCCTTTAACGTTGGGTATCAGAAGGCTCCATGTCTCTCCGATGCCGTAGCTCCATTGAGTGATGTAGTCGCGTTCCAGGCCTTTGGTTTGGTTGTCGGTGTCTTGGGTCAGTACGGGTTTGCCACGTGAGGTCTCCTTGCCAAACTCGTAGTTGGCGTAGAGCTTTGTCGTGAAGGTCAACGTGCTGATGATGGCTACTGCCACCAACAAGGCACTGGCTTTCACGAAATGCAACAATTGTTTTTTCCTCAGGTCGGAAATGAACTCGGCTACAACCAGAATCACGATGATGAGCAGCAAGTAGTAAGTGATTTGCAAGTGGTTGGCCCTGATTTCCAAGGCCAAGGCAATGGCCGTAAGCAGGCTGCCCCATAGATATTTCCCCTTGTAAGTCAACAAAACGCCTGCTATGACGGGAGGCATATAGGCCATTGCGATTGCTTTGGCGTTGTGGCCGGCACCTATTACAATAAAAAGGTAAGAGGTAAAACCATAGGCGATGGCTCCCAGAAAACTCGTCCATACACCTACATCAAGCACCAACAGCAGGATAAAAAAGCCTAACATGCTGATGAAGACGCTCCCGTAGGGGCTAGGCAGTCCGATGGATAACACTTTGTGGACATAGTCGAAAAGGTTGGTTTTTTGCGGTGCAGTGATGTTCCACGCCGGCATTCCGCTGAAAGCCGAGTTGGTCCAAAGGGCGGTTTCACCCGTGGTTTCCCGATATTGCGTCAACTCTTGGGCCATGCCCTTGTGCATCTCCATGTCGTGTTGCTTGACGCGTTTGCCTTGTAGCACGGGGCTGAAGTATGCCAATGTGATGACCGCGAAGGCAACGATGGCGGCCACGATGCTGAGAATTTGCTTGTTTTTCTGGAAAAAGTTGTTCTTCATGGTGTCGGAATTGTCAAATGATAAAGTGCGGCGAATTTACGAATTTTCTGTGTTGACTTGCCGTTTTTTGTCGAAAATGTCTTTCCATGTGGCTCCAAGGAATCCCGTTCCGTAACCGAAAAGCTGGCAATAAGCCGCTGGAACACTGAGCAATGCGACTTTCAAACTCTTGTTCTTGATGAGCGAGTCGCCGAAAACCATCAAGACGTAAACGGCAATGGGCAGCAACCACAACCACGAGTGGAAAATGGCGAGTACAAGCATGAAGAGGTTGCCGACCACGAAAGCGGCAGGCAACAGATGCACGAGCTTGAAGGTCTCGGGGTATTTTTTCTTCAAAATGACGCGCGCCTCGCCACTGTGCCTTACCTGTAGGAAAAACGAGCTGAACTTGACGCGACGTTTGTGGTAGACGAATGCCTCAGGAAAAAGACGGCAGCTATAGCCGCCTTTGAAGATTCTGGTACTCAAGTCGATGTCCTCGCCGTAGCGCATAGGGGCGAAGCCCCCCAAGGCTTCATAGACTGATTTCTTGATTCCCAAATTGAAGCTGCGTGGATAGAATTTGTCCAGTTTCTGCTTGCCGCCACGGATGCCGCCCGTAGTGAAGAACGACGTCATCGAATAGTTGATGGCTTTTTGGATGGGCGTGAACGACGGATGCGCTCGGTCGGGACCACCGAAGGCATCGCAAGGCTCGCGGTCGAGCTCTTGCTTGACGATTTCCAGATAGTTGTCGGGCACGATGACATCAGAGTCCAGTATGATAAGGTATTCGCCTTGGTTGCGCTCGGCACCGTAGTTGCGCGATGGTCCAGGCCCAGAATTGGGCTTGAAATAATACCTGACGGGAATCCTGTCGGAATATTTTTGGCAAACATCGTCGCATTTTTCCGTCGAGCCGTCCTCCACAACTACGACCTCAAAGTCGCTGAAACTCTGCGTACAAAGGCTCTCCAGAAGTTCGTCCACTTCCTGAGGCCGGTTATAGACGGGTATGATGATTGAAAACAGCATTCTTCGATTTTTTTGCAAAGATAGGGATTCTTTGCGTATTTTTGCGCTATCAAAGTTGATATTCCGAAAATGAAGAAGTTAATCGCGCTGTTTACCAAGATTTTTCCCCGCCAGTGGCTCATCAAGTTGAGCTATGTGTTCAGTTTCCTCATTCGTCCGTTCTATCGTGGCGACAAGGTGGAATGCCCTGTGTGTGGCAAGCATTTTCGCAAGTTTTTGCCATACGGCTATGGCAAGGCGATGGACAACCGTTTGTGCCCCAATTGCTTGTCACTCGAAAGGCATCGTCTGTTGTGGCTCTATCTGAAGGAGAAGACGGATTTCTTCACGGCACCGTTGAAGGTCTTGCATTTTGCGCCCGAGCAGCCTTTCCTGAAGCGTTTCCGTGCTTTGAAGAACCTGGATTATATTACCGCCGATCTCGATTCGCCCATCGCGGACCTGCATCTCGATGTGACCGCTATCGACCAGCCGAGCGATACCTACGACGTGGTCATCTGTAACCACGTGTTGGAGCATGTCAACGACGCGAACAAGGCTTTTTCGGAAATCAAGCGCATCCTGAAACCTGGTGGATGGGCGATTCTGCTGGTGCCTATCAATCCCGATGTGGACACTTTCGAAGACCCCACCGTCACCGACCCGAAGGAACGCCAGCGCCTCTTCGGGCAATACGACCATGTGCGCCAGTTTGGCCGCGATTATGCCGAGGTGCTGCGCAAGGCAGGCTTCCTTGTGGTCGAGGATAGGATTTATTACGAGATTCCAGAGATGCAGCGCGAACGGATGCATTTGGCGCGTAGGGGAGAGGAAATAGTTTATAGATGCGAGAAATGATCCTTTATAAATGCCTTAACGAAGTTTTCGCCTATTGTTTGACAAGCTTTTTAATACTCACCTCTCCGTCTTTACCCGTGATGTGGACAAAATACACACCTTTTGGCCAATCCCGCACGTCAATGGCGCTTGTTGTGCCGCTGTACATTTCATGCCCAAGGGAATTGAACATGGCAAGCGTCTTTACGGAACCTTCTATGGCGAAAAATCCAGTGGTGGGATTGGGGTAAATGTTGGCTTTCTGCATTTCGGCCTCTTCAATCGTGGTAATGAGGCAGGCATCGTATTCCGGGTTCTGACAAACCAAATCTCCATCATGATGGAAACACAAGGCACGAGTGTATCCACCCATTGCGCTAGTCCATCCACTATAAAGTAATCCCAAGTCACTGCCAATCCCTTCTGTCCAAGTCTCGCCCCGAGGAAGATAATCCAGTCCAAACCATATCTTTTTCCTTTCCCTGCCGCCGATTTGTTCGAAACTGACGGAATCGACTACCCAGTACTCAAACTCTGCGAAATCGCCGAATCTCAAAGTGTCGCCGACGCTCACGTTGAAGTCATAGAGTAACATCTCTGTCTGAAAGCCATATTGACGTTTCCGTCCCCATAGCTTTCCTTCCTCTTCCCTGAGTAGAGCAACCAGATATGGGTTGTCTTCTTCGTTCACAGTTTCCATCGTTTTTGAGTACCGAACATCTTCCACGAGTGTGTCGCCAGAAATCCAATTGACGAAAGTGTTGTATTTTTCTGGGGTTGGATAACTGGCCACCATTACATAGAGTGTGTGCCATTCGTTCCCTTCCTGAAGGACGGGCTCGTATTCCTGTGCCTTGAGCCCAAGCACCGCCATGGTCAGCAGCGCAACCATAAGTAAGTTCTTTGTTTTCATGGTATTATTGTTTTTAGGTTATGTCATACATTTCGTTATCACTAGTTTCCCTGTTTGCACCAATTCACCGCATCGCACCGTGTAAACGTACACGCCGTCGGAAAGATTACGCAAATCTAACACTTTTTGTCCCTGGTGACCATTCAGTTCTGAAGAAAGCACTGTCACGCCAAGGGCACTCGTGATTGTAATCGTTGCTTTCGTGGCGTCTCCAGGAAGGGTGAAGTCGACCGCTGTCCAAGTGGTGGCAGGATTGGGCTTGACGCTGACACTCATGCCCATGGCCTTGCCAAGGTCTTCCATGGTGTAGGTGTAGCTCCTGTCTCTTCCCTCCTCCCTTGTCGTCTTCGACGATGGTCAGATCCGGACAATCGAACGGATTCTCATCCGCATAGCTCTCCAATCCGTACCATATAAAACGGCTTTTGCCATGTATTGAGGGCAGGGAGGCCAGTCGCTTTGCCGCTTCACGTCGAAGTCGCAGAAGCGGACCGTGACGTTGCTCAGGTTGCTGACATGGACGCCGAAGTCGTTCCTTTTGAACGTGCTGTGCGTCACCGTGATGGTGGGTGGTGTCCTTGTCTCGTCGTTCACCGATCTGATGGCCTTAAAGAAGCCTTTGAACGTGGAGTTGTCGTAAGAGGGGCAAGGATGAATGTTGTTGCTTTCGCACGGCCCCGAAACGCTGAAGCCGGCCTCGTAGCCTTCGATGCCGCTGGTCCATTGGGAGATGTTGTCCGAGGGTTCCGTGACGGAGAAGTCGCAGGACAGGAAGCTGATGCCGCGCACATGGTCGAGGTCCACATGCTTATGGAAAATGTGGTATTCATCACCTTTGTAGTTCCAGTTCACATCGAAACGGCATCGCGTGAAATTGGCGTTGTAGTTGGTCTCCTTGCCGTTGGCATGGTGGTTCTTGTAGTGCAGGGCGTGGACGCTCCTCTGGTTGTTTCGGAATACGGCATCCTCGGCATAGACGATGCCGCCCGTTGTGCTCCAATAGCCAGGCCTCCACAACTCCAAGGCACAAATGGCGTTCTCGATGGTCGCGCCGTTCCTCAACTCGACATAGCCCTGGGCGTATTGCCCGTTGGCATCCTCGAATTGGTTGGCGTTCTTGTTGCCCCACACTTCGATGCCTTGCCACATAAGTCCGCAACGATTGGTGATGGTTGCTCCGTCAACAATTCTATCATAGACATGGTCAGCGAAACCAATAGGAGCCTCAAGAATGCTTTTTTCATGGCTTTTTTACATTTTAATGATTTTGTTAGAATGGGTGTTCTGATCATTGCAAATGGTAATCCAATATATACCAGGAGACAGAGAACCAAGGTCGATTTCGCAGGAAAGCGATTCTGTTTTCACTTCCGAGTATACTCTTCTTCCCATTGAGTCAAATATACATATCGAAATGGGGAAGTCATCCGAGGTGGTAATCCAAACAGACTTGTTAGTGGGATTGGGATAAATGCCATAGTTTGACACTTTCACATTCTCTTCGAATCCGATGTTGTTGTCATCGATATAGTCGCAATACACGAAAGGCCAACTGTAATTCACTTCAACAATGTCGTCGCTATAGCATCTAAGAACGCCCCTTTCGCCATCATAATCCAATATGCCTATTGGCATTGGAAGAAGATAAGCGCCAATAGGGCCAATGCGTTCAAGCACTTTGATTGTATCGGGAGGGAAGAGCGGGTCGTCTGGACTCCAATTTCCATAACCATACGGCGAACTTATTTCGTCAGTTATTAAGATGTATCTCAATTCATTGCCATCAACGATTTCCGTCCCTTTTCCGCACATAATTACCCTACCATCTTCTTCATTGCCTGGTATAGTCCACGAGTCCCCAATCTCGGCATCAAAATCGAATAGTTTATAGAATAAGCCTTTGCGATAAATCAGGACAGCGTCTTTTTCTTGGGTGACATATTCGCGGCCTAAATCGAAATGATAGAGATTCTGACTATAATAGTTGAAGCCATGCTCTTCCTTGTTAAGGATTGAACAGGTATGACCATCAATGACGGTGTCATTTGTCACCAAAATCCTTATATATCCTCAGGTGAACATGGTTTGTCTTCCATAATGCCACTCCGCCCCCACGGGAGCGAACTCATGCGTCTGTGCCTTTGCCACGCCCGCCATAGCCAGCAGCAGGAGGAAAAGGGCTTTGTTTTTTTAATGTGTGTTGTCATTTCATTTCCATATCAGTTATTGTTATGTTATTCAATGCATTCGGAGGCAATGGTAATGCTTTTCACTCAATTGTCAAACGAATGGCTGTGTTTTTTGGGTTTGTAAGGAGAATCAACTATTCCTTCACCACCTTGTCCGAAAACACCTTCCCATCCTTCAGCGTGACGCGCATCGTGTAGGTGCCCGCTGGCAGTTGGCTCATGTCTATGCTTTCCAGGCCGCTGCGCTGCGTGCGCACCAGGCGGCCTTGCAGGTCGTAGAGCTCAATGGCAGTTGGCTTGCTCCCTTGCGGACAGCCCACATGTAGCACGTCCTTGACGGGGTTGGGATAGCAATACAGCTCGTCGCGGACGGTGATTTCGTCCGTGCCCAGCGTGCCGTCCGAGTCCAATTTAAGTGCGAAAACATTGTAATATTCATTTCTTTGTGTTGCCCCAACAACTAGACACCCACCATCTTGTGTTGCTACAATATAAGTTGGTGTCAAGGCATAGAGAGGGTTCGAGTAGCTTTTGTGCCAAACGATATCAAAGTTCTCATGTACCTTGTATATTGCAATGGGATTAGGTTCATCGTAAAACTGATTTGGGGTAATCCGGCAACAGACAAAAACAGACTTCTCTATGGCTGAATTAATCTTAGCGTAATCAAAAGACTGATATATAGCAGGACGGTCAGTGGAGTCGTTCCAACTACCTAAAATCAGGAAATTCCTTATGTTACCATTCAAGTCCGTCTTGAAGAGAAGTGTTGATCTTTCCATTCTCGGTGTGTGAGATTCTATAAATTGGTCGCAGAATAACATTGTCGTATCGTCAATGGGCCGTGTGGTCGCCATTTCCATGGTTTTAGGTGTATAGTATGAGACTATGCCGTTCACTGTATCAGTGAATGTGGTATATTCTAAGACAGCCTCTGGGTTGAAGTCGTCGTCAAAGGTGAAAAGCCTTGTAGTAAGTCGTGGGCTTGGTGGGCAATAGTACGATGTTCGGTAATGCCCATAGCGGTTCCCTCCCGGGTATTCGAAGAAAACGCCTATGTTATAGGGATACATGTCTGTGTTTTGAGTGGCCGTGTCTTCCGCAAGTTTCTCGATTTCCCCATCACGGTTAATAATCATGTAAAGGCGTTTTTCTATTTCGACAAGATTGAAAGCACATAAGAACTTGCCTTCGTTAGTCAGCTGACGAGAGGTGTTCCCTGGGCTTTTTTGGTATTCATCGGGCAAACCGATGATTTTCGTATAGAAATTGTCTAATTCGTCATCGAAATAGGCGATAAATGTTTTTGTAATCCACTGCCCGTTATCGTATGCACTGGCAACTCCAAGTGCTATAAAGGCATCGGACTTGTTCAGGTCACGACAAATGAAATCAATATAGGTGAAAACGAAAGAAGAGGAAGGAATAGGGTTGATAACCTTTCTCTTGACAATTTCACCATCAAACGAGATTTTGACAATTTCACCATAGTTTCCAGAAGTGTCTTTTGACGACACTATAAAGTCTCCATCTTTGGTTTCTATGGCAGCAAGGGGAAAGAGTGATTTTTCATTATTTCCATAAATGTTAAAGAATCCCTGATGTTGGGAGAATGTTGTATTTGCCAACATCAGGGAAACCATAAGCAGAACAATTTTCTTCATAGTTTGATGATATGGGAAATCAGTATTCGGCAATAGGCTCGTTAGTGCAGTTGACCGTCGCGTAGTCAAATTCACATGTGACGACTTTCCTTAATGGATTAGGAACTGATTGTTCATTATAATCATCAAGACGCAAGTTGATACGGGTAACGTATTGATTAACATCGATAAACACCCAATTATCTAGGATGTCTTTAAGATTGTCAAGATAGTATTCCATTTCCAAATATGAAACACAATAGGTATTTACACTTGATGGATATCCGTACCACAAGCGGTATCCCTCGTTGTAAATTGGACCAGTTTGTGTGTCTGCTGGAAAATTGCAAGAATTAAAACTGGCGGTTCCATTGTTGGTAAAATAAATTCTTCCGTTACACGACAATGCACTTTTTGTATTGTCATAAACCAGTTTCAACATGGTCAAATGGTCATCCCCAACACATGTCCCATCACATTTTCCTAAACCATTGCCAACATGCCAATTGTCGGTTTGGTTAAAACCTGTTTTTATTGATGGTTGAGGTGAAGAGAGGCCTCTAGTGGTAATGGTAATTATTCCATCAGAAACATCGTCCCTTGTGTCTTGTTTGAATGAACAAGAAATGGCGTAAACACTTTTTTCGAACAAATCAGTTTTGTTGAAAACTACAACTACTTGGTCAACAGCATCCTTATATGTAATGGATAGTTGAGACAAATCTACTAGGCCGTGATTTAATGGAAGCTTCACATGGATGGTGTCGTAGCAGTACACATCGCTAGCGTAGTTGGCATCGCCAAAGTCGAAGTTGAGTAGATTGCCCAAATCGCGTTCGGCTTGCTCAGGGCTGATGGCCTCTTCGCCTTTTTGGGCGGAAAGCAGCCTTTTCTTGAACGAAGTCAGGTATTCGTCCATGTTAATGTCAGATGCTGACATTTCGCTGGCCTTGTTTTCTGGCATTTTGGATTCGCTGTCCTTCTTGCAGGACACGATGGCGACCGATACGACCGTCGCCACGACCATCGCGAGGATGGCAATGGTAAGTTTTTTGTTCTTCTTTGTGCTAAAATTTTAATAATCAATGACTTAGTGAATTGATTGATTAGTTTTTGTTGAAATCCCCATCGGCATAGCCGTAAGCAAGATTGTCCTATTCCTTCACCACCTTGTCCGAGAACACCTTCCCGTCCTCCAGCGTGACGCGTATCGTGTAGGTGCCCGCTGGCAGTTGGCTCATGTCGAGGCTTTCCAGGCCGTTGCGCTGCGTGCGCACCAGACGCCCTTGCAGGTCGTAGAGCTTGATGACGGTTGGCGTGCTTTCTTGCAGATAGATAATATGCAGCAACTCTCCGACGGGGTTGGGGTAAACAGCAATCAAAGATTCCTTCTCGTTTTCTTCCACTCCATCGGCGCTAATATAGCAACTATTGAAGTTAGGGTTTTGCCAAACAAGATCCTCATCTTCGTAATAACAAAGCAGATCATATGTTCCTCCAACTAAAGACAGCGAACCCGAACGGAGCAAGCCCAATTCACTACCAATGCCTTCAATCCATGTCTCGTATTTTTCCCATAGATATCCATGTTCTTTATATTGGAAGTCATATCTTTTCCTAATGCTTCCATCGTCAAAAATGGTATCGTTTTTTCTGAGAAGCAACAGGCAGCAGGATTCATCGTAACAGATGGAATCGCCAGGTTGCATGGAAAAGTCATACAACATAGTTTCGGCCTCAAAGCCATGGTCCCACCTGTACTTGCGATAAAAGACCTGTCCTTCGTAGGTTTCCCTAATAAGTCCACAGAACTCCCAATTGTCGTATTGTTCATCCTTGGTTGTAAACAGTTTCATGTAGGATGTTCCTTCGAGTAATGTATCCCCATCCATCTTGTATGCGTTGGTCTCACGATGAATAGGGGGCCATGGAACGTAGGTTAACACCTCGTTCCATTGTTTCCCCTCGCCCACGAGTGGGTCATATTCTTGTGCCCTTAAGCATAATGTCGCCATGGCTAATAGCGCAATCATAAGCCTTGTTTTTGTTGTCATATTCTTTAATTTTTGAGGGTTAAATTCTGTTCTTTTCATTTCGTTATCACTAGTTTCCCTGTTTGCACCAATTCACCGCATCGCACGGTGTAGACGTACACGCCGTCGGAAAGATGGCGCAAATCTAGCACTTTTTGTCCCTGGTGACCATTCAGTTCTGAAGAAAGCACTGTCACGCCAAGGGCACTCGTGATTGTAATCATTGCTTTCGTGGCGTCTCCAGGAAGGGTGTAGTCGACCGCTGTCCATGTGGTGGCAGGATTGGGCTTGACGCTGACACTCATGCCAATGGCCTTGCTGAGGTCTTCCATGTTGTAGGTGTAACTCCTGTCTCCTCCCTTGTCGTCTTCGACGATGGTCAGATCCGGACAATCGGACGGATTCTCATCCGCATAGCTCTCCCAATCCGTACCATATAAAACGGCTTTTGCCATGTATTGAGGATAGCCCGCTCCGCAGGGAGGCCAGTCGCTTTGCCGCTTCACGTCAAAGTCGCAGAAACGCACAATGGTGTTGCTCAGGTTGTTGACATAGATTCCGTAGTCATTCTTGGTAAAAGTTGTATGGGTCACGGTGATGGCGGGTGGTGTCCTTGTCCCGTCGTTCACCGATCTGATGGCCTTAAAGAAGCCTTTGAACGTGGAAGTGTCGTAAGAGGGGCAAGGATGAATGTTGTTGCTTTCGCACGGCCCCGAAACGCTGAAGCCGGCCTCGTAGCCTGCGATGCCGCTGGACCAATAGGAGATGTTGTCTGAGGGTTCCGTAACTGAGAAGTCGCAGGACTGAAAGCTTATGCCACGCACATGGTCGAGGTCCACATGTTTGTGGAAGATGTGGTATTCATCACCTTTGTAGTTCCAGTTCACATCGAAACGGCATCGCATAAAACTGGCGTTGTAGTTGGCCTCCTTGCCGTTGGCATGGTGGTTCTTGTAGTGCAGGGCGTGGACGCTCCTCTGGTTGTTTCGGAATACGGCATCCTTGGCATAGACGATGCCGCCCGTTGTGCTCCAATAGCCAGGCCTCCACAACTCCAAGGCACAAATGGCGTTCTCGATGGTCGCGCCGTTCCTCAACTCGACATAGCCTTGGGCGTAGTGGCCGTTGGCATCCTCGAATTGGTTGGCGTTCTTGTTGCCCCACACTTCTATGCCTTGCCATAATTCATTCGGACACGCGCTTGTCAATGTGCAATGATCAAGGATTAGTTTTCCACCAGGTTTGACTATGATCTTTGCGTCTGAATGGAGTTTTATTTTTAAATTCGTACCAGATGTTTTTCTAATAGTCAAACAACCTCCATTTTCGACAATAATATCTTGATTGACTATCATATTCTCATCCCAAAGCATATTATCATTAATTACCATCGGTGTGTTATCGTAATCCCATGGGCCAATCGTAATGTTATCGATAGCAACATCACTAAAATGATACTTTCCTGTCTCCACATATAGTCTTACTTTCTTAACATCGGAAGGTAACAAAATTGAGGCATGTTGCCAATCTGGCCCATGATCACCAATTTCACTCCAATAGGGATAGTGAAATGACCAATTGTTATTGTCAGTCTGCGTACTCAAAAGTATTCTCGGTTGATCTTCACCAGAATTCCAATCATATATATTCATGTTATAATAGAAATCCAAAATATTATTGCAAGAACCGTGCAAATTAATATCGGGGCTCTCGATACATGAATACTTCTGAGCGTAGCTGGTCATTTCTCTAGTATCAATATAGATATAATAATCTCCATCTTGGGCATGTGATGGTCCTGTGAGATTAGAAGGATGAGGGGCACTATGTCTCCAGAAAATACCATTATCACGATTGGGAACTTCCACTTGCATCCAATTGTCCCATCCGTTTTCAAAACTTGCATTATATGTTCCTATGATAGTGCACTGTCCAAAACTGTTTAATGGCCCCAAATTAGGATTCGAATCATCTCCATCTGGTTCGTCGGGACAAGGGGGACAATGTGCAGGCTTTGGTCCAATGCCCCAATTATAGTATCCATCACCATCCATATCAACACATCTAACATCCTGTTCTGTTAGATTATTGTAATGAATTGGAGTCGATAATGAATAAGTGTATCCTGGTGCATCATTACTAATATGAAGAATGTACTTGAAACCAAAATCACTATTATCTTCATCTATACCCATAGACTCTTTATAAATCCAATATGTCAACCCGAGAAAATCCTTGTCATAGTAACCGTTTTCGTATGGCAAACCCAATATGTTTTCCACAATATCTTCGTCTATAGTTCCCCAACCAACCAATGCCATACAATGATGGTCTAGACCATACCACAATGGAAGAGAAGAAGCTGTTAAAGGACCTTTGTTAATGATGTATTGTTTGAGAAGCAAGTCTGTCATAGATTGTTGACTATGCTCTGTATAATCGGTGATTCTGACCCTAATTAATGAATCAGCACAAAGATCCTCACAGTTTTCTAATGAAGCCGAGTAGGGCAGACAACTTTCTAATGGAACACCTTCTTGCTTATAATGCTTTAATGCTTTATAAGGATAATCAGCTTCAACTTTTCCTTCTCTACAAGCAATGAATTGTTCAGATAAATCAACATCTAAATGTTGATTGTAATATAAATTTGTTAGTGCCTCAACTTGAGCTGTAGGTCCGAAAATCCAACATGTGGAAGCAGCTCTATAATCACCGCCAAGTCTCTCGCATTCTTCAGCATTAATATCACAATCAAAACTGTCATCAAACCAGCATCCCTCACTTTGACATACAACGGGTGTAATCCATCCTGTCCCTAACGGATCGCCATCATAGTAACTTGATTGTGGATTGTTGGCACCATGCCTGTTTCTCCAATCAAAATTGCTGACAAAGTTCTTACTGTAATTATATCTGTCAGGTCCGAAAACTGAGAAAAAGCCTTTGGAAAAGAATTCGTATCCATAGGTTCTAAAGCCATCTCCAAATATCTTTGCCTTCTGTTTATAGGACATTGAAGACATTTTGGTTGAATTTGCTATCCATATCAATCCTTTGTTTTGGATATAGTTTTGTATTTTCGTCAGTTTTTGATTGTTGGCCGCTGCTGCTGCGGTCAAACGCAAAAACTCTGGGTTTGAATACGTCGTATTGCTTGTTTCTATTGAATTGATGTTTACTATCGCATCATATACCTGAACAATAAGTTCGGTTGGTGTATATGATTCGAAGAAGCAGCTTTCCTCGCATTTCTGTGAAAAACTGAACGTCGAATCGTTCTCAAACAAACGATACGACTCGTAGATCATATACTCGTCATCGTAGTTGTCGCTTACGACAAATCGCACGAATCCTAATTCCGAAGTGAAGGTCACTTGACCTGAAATCCCTATGCTCGTTGCAGGGTTCCCGTCAAAAGGATGTAACACTGTGTCCGCCTCAACCTGTAGGCCCATCTGAGTCACACGGTTGAAATTTTGCGCTTGCATCATTGTTCTAATGAACAAAAATAGAATTGGCAATAATAGATAGATCCTTTTCATGGCAAAGCTTTTTTGTGAGAATTCTTTTGCAAAAGTATCAAGAAAAAGTCAATTAGAAACACCTTATGTCAACGTGTTTTTCAGGCGTGTCGTTTTCTTCGGCTAGCGTGTCGTTTTTTGCCGTGAGTGTTTCAGAATAGAACTTGTTTTTAAACCCTGCCCACCTTCTGTCGGCTATGGGGAGTCTTTCGTCGCATTTCATTATCGCATTGCGTTTTCTCCCTTTGCATTCCACCCAGGCGATTTCTTCAAGGTTGACAATGGCATTGCGACTAATGCGGAAAAACGGTAACTCCGCCAATAGTACTTCAAAATAGGAAAGGCTTTTGGCGAAAGTTTCGTTGCCCCCCTTGGTTCTGTATAGGGTACACAGATAACCCTCGCACACAATATGTGATATGTTTTCAACGGCAAACCGATGATGCTTGTTGCCTTCCCTAACGATGAAACGATGCGTGTCCTTTGTTTTCATGTCATTGCTGTTTTTGCGGCAAAGATATAAAAAAAATGAACAAAGTGTAATTTGCCAAAGTAAAAAATAATAAAACAACAAAAGGCGAATCCCTTCAAGGGTCGCCTTCGTTACCTTAAATAAGAAATATAACGGCTTCCGAAAATTAATACTCGTCAGAAACTGTAAGTTTTTTGCGGCCTTTGGCTCTTCTGCGGGCCAAAACCTTACGGCCGTTAGCCGTTGACATTCTTTCTCTGAAACCGTGTTTGTTTCTACGTTTTCTGTTCGATGGTTGATAAGTGCGCTTCATATCTGTATCTTATTTGTTTGTTCTTTTTACTTTTTTACGCTAAAATCCCTTTGTTTCGGGCTGCAAAAGTACAAATAATTTCTTTTGCTCCAACGGTTTTCTTGAAAAAAATGAAAAAGACGAAACCAAATCTGGTTTCGTCTTTTTTCAAATCGTTGGTTATGAATGGCTTATGCAATCACTTCCTTTGCGGGAATGTTCTTCAACGTCTCGACGAGGAAGTCCCAGAAGGGCTGCACGCTCTCGATGAGCAGGGCTTCGTCGGGCGAGTGCGGGTGCACCAAGGTGGGCCCGAAGCTCACCATATCCCAGTTCGGGTACTTCGAGCCAAGGATGCCGCATTCCAGGCCGGCATGGATGACCATCACCTTGGGCTCCTTGCCGAACTTGTCTTGGTAGACCTTCTTCATCAGGTTGAGGATGGTCGAGTTGATGTTGGGCTTCCAGCCAGGGTAGTCGCCAGTAGAGTAGGCCTCAGCGCCATTGTCGGTGAGGTTCTTGCGGATTTGTTCGGCCAGTTTGTCCTTGTCGGCATCCACGAGGCTGCGGGTGAGGGCAGCGCAGGTAATCTTGCCCTCTTCCAACTTCACCGTGGCGAGGTTGCTCGAGGTCTCAGTGGTGCCTTCGAAATCAGCAGACATGGCGATGACACCGTTGGGATAGCGGGCGATGGCGGTGAACATGTTGTCCTGTGTCTTCAGGTCGATGACTTGTTTGGGCATCTCGGTGGCTTCGCAGAGAATGGCCAGCTCGGGTTCGGCTTGTGCGAATTCTCCCTTGCAGATGCCTACAAATTCGGCTACGTATTTTGCGAACTCCTCGATTTTGCAAGTCGGGACCACCACGATGGCTTCCGACTCTCTCGGGATGGCGTTGCGCAGGCTGCCGCCGTCGATGCAAGCAAGGCGCAGGCCGTATTTCTCGGCCGCCATCAGCAGCAGGGTGTTCATCACCTTGTTGGCATTGGCGCGACCCAAGTTGATGTCCATGCCCGAGTGACCGCCTTTCAGGCCTTTCACGAAGAGGCGGAAGGCCGTCATGCCTTCGGGAACGGCTTCGAAAGTGGGTGTCCAGGTGCCGATGGTGTCGACGCCGCCGGCGCAACCCACGTAGAGTTCGCCTTCGGTCTCGGAGTCCATGTTCATCAGGATGTCGCCTTGCAGCAAGCCAGGTTGCAGCAGGTTGGCACCCGTCATGCCGGTTTCCTCGTCGATGGTGAAGAGGGCCTCGATGGGGCCATGTTGCAGGTCGGTGGCTTCGAGGACGGCCATGGCGGCGGCAGCACCCAGACCATCGTCGGCGCCGAGGGTGGTGCCGTTGGCTTTCACCCAACCGTCTTCGATGTGAGTCTCAATCGGGTCGTTTTCGAAATCGTGCACCTTGTCGGCGTTCTTCTGCGGGACCATGTCCAAGTGGGCTTGCAGGATGACGCCCTTGCGGTTTTCCATGCCCGGAGTGGCGGGTTTGCGGATGATGACGTTGCCGCATTCCTCAACGATGGTCTCAAGTCCGTGGTCGGCACCCCATTGTTTCATGAAGGCGATCACCTTAGCTTCTTTCTTCGAAGGGCGCGGAATCTGCGTCAAGCTGTAGAAATTCCTCCACACGCCATTCGGCTCCAAATCTTTGATAGTGCTCATAATGATGTTGTTTTGTTTGTTGATGATTCAAATTTAGTCGGCTAAAATACGGAAAATTTCGGATTGCAAAGCAAAAAGTCTTATTTTTGCGGCAAAATTCCGAACGAGATGAAAAAAGTATTCCCTCTTTTGTTGTTTGTCCTGCTGGCATTTGCAGGCTGCAATTCCGGCTCAGCCGAATATGAAATGACGCAAGACCCGCGCCAGATTTCCGTCAATGCCGAGAAATTTGCGAGCCAAGTGGCCAAGAAATCAAAGCATTATAAAGCCGAGGATTGGAACGCTGCGGTGAAGCAATTTGTGGTCATGGGCAAAAACTACTACGAATACCGTAACTATCTGACTGCCGAAGAACAGATGGCCTTCGACAACGCCCGCATGAAGTTCATCGGCGCCGTCGATGCCACGGGTAACGAAGAGCTGGCCCTTCATGTGAAGGAAGAGTATGGGCGGATAATTGGGAATTGATTTCCGGCTTTTTTATCGCCTGCTATTTCCCAACCCTATGTAATACAGCAGCGAAGCCAACGACGACAAGGCGGCTACCACGTAGGTGCTGGCGGCCCAAGTGAGGGCTTCCTTGGCTTGCGATAGCTCTTGTTGGTTGAGCGAGTTGGACGATTGTAGCCATGCCAAAGCGCGGCGCGATGCGTTGAACTCGACGGGTAAGGTGACCACGCTAAAGAGGAACACCATGGCGAACATGGCGATGCCGATCCAAAACAGGGCAGGGAAGATGTTGATGATGAACAGTCCGATGAGAATGACTATCATTGAGAGTTTGGAGGAAATGTTGACCGCAGGCACCAAAGCCGAGCGTAGCCTCAGCGGGGCATAGCCCACTTTGTGTTGCACGGCATGGCCGCATTCGTGGGCCGCCACGGCAGCTGCCGAAACGCTGTTGAGTTTGTAGACTTCCTCGCTGAGGTTGACCGTCTTTTTTGTCGGGTCGTAGTGGTCGGTGAGTTGACCGCTGATGCAGGTGACCTTCACGTCATAGATGCCGTTGTCGTTCAGCATTTTCTGCGCGATTTGTGCGCCGGTAAGTCCGCCAGGCGAGAGCACCTTGGCGTATTTGGCGAATACGCTCTTCAGTTTCCATTGGACCAGCATTCCAATAATGCCAATCGCGATGATGAGAATCCAGCTTCCAGTTGTTGTCATGTTTGGTTGAGTTTCGGATTAATTGGCGCAAAGATAATGGATTTTTTTCGATTGTTGGGTGAAAATCTCTTGGTGTAATCCAAAAATTCCCTATTTTTGACAACTATTTCTCAACGAAAATGTCGATACATTCATTCAATCTGTTTCTCATCGTCATGGCTTGCGTGGCTGTGGTGGTGTTTGCGAGCCTCTATTTCGTGGATGCGGGCTATGGTAAGTTTTACGACAGGAAATGGGGCCCCGCGGTCAGCAACAAGCTGGGTTGGGTGCTGATGGAATCGCCTGTGTTCATTGCGATGCTGTTGCTTTGGTTTGGCTCCGATAGACGGCAGGATTGGGTCAGGATGGCGTTCCTGTTTCTGTTCGAATTGCACTATTTCCAGCGTTCCTTCGTGTTCCCGTTCCGGCTGCGCGGCCAAAGCGTCATGCCGCTTTCCATCATCGTGATGGGCGTGACTTTCAATGTGCTGAACGCCTTGATGCAAGGTGGCTGGATTTTCTATCTTTCTCCAACCGATTATTACCCCGCTGATTGGCTGACTACACCGAAGTTCATCGGCGGTTTCCTGGTTTTCATCGTCGGGATGTTTGTCAACATCCAGTCTGATGACATCATTAGGAATTTGAGGAAGGAGGGCGATACGAAGCATTATCTGCCCCAAGGTGGCATGTTCAATTATGTGACTTCGGCCAATTATTTCGGCGAGTTCGTCGAATGGGTCGGCTTTGCCATCCTCACCTGGTCGTGGTCGGGGGCGGTGTTCGCCCTGTGGACTTTTGCCAACCTCGCTCCGCGTGCGGCACGCATCTATGAGAAATACGAAGTTGAGTTTGGCGACCAGCTGAATACGAAAAAAGTGAAGCGAATCATACCTTATATCTATTGAACTATGGAAAACTCGACAATCTTCACGCCTTGCGAAATCGGTCCTATCACCTTGCGCAACAGGGTGATACGCTCGGCGGCATTCGAAAACATGGCTTATGGCAATCGGCCTTCCGATGATTTGTATAACTATCATACGGCAGTGGCGAGAGGCGGCGTTGGCATGACGACGGTGGCTTACGCAGCCGTCAATCGCTCGGGCTTGTCGTTCAACGGTCAGCTTTGGATGCGCGAAGAAATCGTCCCCGACCTGAAACGTCTCACCGATGCCATTCATGCCGAGGGTGCCAAGGCCTCGATTCAGTTGGGACATTGTGGCAACATGACGCACCGTTCCACCTGCGGCTGCAAACCCGTTGGCGCTTCGGGCGGCTTCAACATGTATTCCCCTACTTTCGTTAGGAGATTGAGGAAATCTGAGATTTACGAACTTGTTTTGGATTTCGGCAAGGCGGTCGACTTGGCTCGAAAAGCGGGTTTCGACTGCGTGGAAATCCATGCGGGACATGGCTATCTCATCAGCCAGTTCCTCTCGCCTTACACCAACCATCGCCGTGATGAGTTTGGCGGGACGCTCGACAATCGGATGCGTTTCATGAAACTCGTCATCGAAGAGGTGATGCGTGCGGCAGGTAACGATATGGCCGTGGTGGTCAAGGTGAACATGCACGATGGTTTCAAGAAAGGAATGGACGAGGACGATTGCATCATCGTGGCAAAGGAACTGGAAAAACTTGGTGTTCACGCTCTCATTTTGACGGCGGGTTTCGTCAGCAAGGCCCCGATGGAGGTGATGCGTGGAGCGATGCCGCTCAAGACGTTGCGTTATTACATGGACCCGAAAAAACTCTGGTGGCTCAAGGCCGGATTGGCTTTGTTTGGCCGTCAACTGATTCCTACGGTGCCGTTCAGCGAAGGCTATTTCTTGGAGGACGCCAAGAAGTTCCGCGCCGCGCTGAAGTTGCCTTTGATTTATGTGGGCGGCATGGTCTCGAAGGAGAAGATGGAAGAAGTGCTCGATTCAGGCTTCGTTGCCCTCCAAATGGCGCGTGCCTTGATCCGCGACACCGATTTCGTCAACAAGCTGCATAGCGGCGAGGTGACCCGCAGCGAATGCAAGCATTCCAACTATTGCATCGGGCGTATGTATACGCTTGAAATGAAGTGCCACAGTTGCTTGGACGAAGATTTGCCGAAGAGCATACAGAAGGAAATCAGGAAAGCGGAGAAGAAAGGATGAATTTCGAGAAATGGGCGAATCGGTTTGTTGAGTCGCACGGGCATCGTCCGTGGGCGTTGGTGACGGGTGGCAGCTCGGGCATGGGCTTGGATTTTGCGCACCAGTTGGCCGAAATAGGTTGCAACTTGTTGCTGGTCAGCAATCAAAAGGAAGAATTGGAATGCGTTGCAATGGATTTGAACGCGCAATTCCAAATGCGGGTCATACCTTATTATATAGACCTCATCGCCGAAGATGCCGCCGATGAATTGCTCGCCTTTTGCCATGCCGAAAACCTGCAAATCGACATCCTCATCAACAACGCGGGCATGTTTTTCTTCGAGGAACTGACCGCTGAGAACGAAACAAAAGCATTGAAAATGATGCGATTGCATATGCTGACCCCAACAAGACTGTGCATTTTGTTTGGCGAGGAAATGAAGAAATGCGGTTTCGGCTACATTCTCAATATGTCGTCGATGGCGGCCAAATTGCCTTGTCCGGGCATCACCATTTATTCCGCTACGAAAGCCTATCTGAAGAGTTTCGGCAAGTCGCTCTATTTCGAGATGCGACCTTACGGTGTTGGGGTGACCACGGTTTGTCCAGCCGCCATTGCCACGCCACTTTACAAGCTGAAACCTAGTCTGTTGAAGTTTGGTGTACGCATTGGCCTTATTGGCACGCCGCAGTGGTTGGTGCGCAAAGCCTTGAGAGGCATGACGAGAAAGAAGCGGGTGGTGAAACCTGGTTTTATGAACCTCTATTTGCCGCTGTTGATTGCTGTTTTGCCCAAGGGATTAGTGAGCAGATTATGGCAAAGATTCAAATAACCCTATTGACGCTGTTGCTGTCGCTGACGGCTTTCGGCCAACGCTACGAGAAAGTGCCGTTCGGCGACTTCGAGCAGTGGACGGTGCGTTATGTCACTGAGTCGCAAATTATTGGCGGTCAGGAGAGAACCTTGTATGTGGTCGGCCCGACGGATACGATTCGGGGCAGTGTGGCTCACGACTACGAGAACACAATTTGGTCGTCGTCGAATGCCTTCGCCAAGGTGGCGGGCGTGGTGAAGACCAGCATCAATGTCACGCCCGACAAAGGTCCGAAAGGCCGTTGTGCCAAATTGACTACACAATTTGCCTCGTGCAGAGTGGCTGGACTGGTGAATATCAAGGTGTTGGCAGCGGGTTCCATTTATTGGGGCAAGATGCTGGAACCCATCACGGGCGTCAGCGACCCTTACGCCTTCATGGATTGGGGCATTCCGTTCACGAAAAGACCGAATGCGCTTGTGCTCAATTATAAATCGGTCATTCCCAACACAGGAAAACTCGTGAAAGGCACCTCTTTTCGCACCACGGAATTTGATGGCTACGACCCCGCCGAAGTGTTTTTCATCCTGCAATACCGTTGGGAGGACGAGAAAGGAAACATCCATGCGAAGCGCGTGGGCACTGCCGTGGCGCACGTCGACAAATCTTCCAACGGTTGGGTGAACAACTTCCGAATCCCACTCGTCTATGGAGATGCTAGAAAATCAACTGATTACAAACCATATATGGCTTTGATTTCAGGAGCCAAGACTATGTATGCCCTCAACAGCAAAGGCAAGAAAAAAGCCATCCAAGAAGAAGCCTGGGCCGAGGACGATAGTCCTGTCACTCACGCGATAATGATGATTACCTCAGGCAGCCAAGGCGCATTTGTGGGCGCTTTGGGCAATGTGCTTTGGGTGGACGAAATCCGGCTTGAGTATTGAACAAAAATCAATCGTTGTGTTTTCATACCAAACTTTTTCCTATTTTTGCAGCCGTTTTCGAAGAACAAACTTTTAATATTTGAACTATGGATCTGACTAAAATTGTATCAATATCTGGCAAGCCAGGACTTTATCTGATTAAGTCTCAAGCCATTGGAAGAATTATTGTTGAATCGGTTGTCGACGGCAAATGCATCCCCGCCTTTGCTCGCGACCGCATGAGCTCGTTGGAAGAGATTTCCATCTTCTCCACCGACGAAGACCGTCCACTGAAGGAAGTTTTCATGATGATTCACGAAAAAATGGGTGATAAGGTCGACTTTGACTTCAAGAAAGCCTCTAACGACGAGTTGCGCGAAAAGTTCGCTTTCGTCATGCCTGACTATGACGAAGATGCTGTCTATCCGTCCGACATGCGAAAAGTCTTCGCTTGGTACCAAATGCTGAATGACAAGGGATTGCTCGACTTCACTATTGAGGAAGAAAAAGCTGAGACAGAGGCCGCTGAGGCTCAGCCTGAAGCAAAAGAAGAATGATTTTCGTAGGATATGTTGATAAGAGGCCGCGCTTTGCGGCTTTTTTTGTATCTTTGTCCCCGTTTATAGTCATTGCAAGGAGAAACGACGAAGCAATCCAGAAACCAATGGATTGCCCCGCTTCGCTCACAATGACAAAACTCGTAACTAATGCAATATGAAACAAATCAAAGAATTCAAATTGGTCGAAAAACGCGACTTCGGGCGCTCGGTGTTGCTGCGACTTCAATCGGAACAACGCTTGCCCGACATTGAGCCTGGACAGTTCGTGCAAGTGCGCGTGGACGGTTCGCCGAGCACCTATCTCCGACGCCCCATCTCCATTCATAACGTTGATTTTCAGAAGAATGAAGTTGATTTACTAGTGCAGCAAGTAGGCGAGGGGACGCGTCATTTGGCAAAGGCATCGGTCGGAGACCTTATTAATATAATGCTGCCGTTGGGCAATGGTTTTTCCATGCCCGAAGAAGGACAGAAGGTGTTGCTCGTGGGTGGCGGCATCGGCATTGCGCCTTTGTTTTATTTCGCTAAGGTGCTGAATGAAAACGGTGTTCAACCCGTTTTGATTTTGGGTGGAAAGACGAAATCCGATTTGCTGCGACTTGAAGAATATCAACAACTTGGAGAAACTTTCGTAACGACGGAAGACGGCTCGTTAGGCGAGAAAGGTTTCGTCACGATGCACTCGGTGTGGAAGGAACGGACTTTCGACAAAATCTACGTCTGTGGCCCCAAGCCGATGATGAAGGCCGTGGCGAAAATCGCGACGGAAAAAGACATTTGGTGCGAGGTCTCGCTTGAAAACCTGATGGCTTGCGGCCTCGGTGCCTGCCTCTGCTGTGTGGAGGATACGAACGATGGTCATGTGTGCGTCTGCAAGGAAGGTCCAGTATTTAATACAAGGAGGTTGAAATGGTAAACACAACGATAGAATTGGGTCGCGGCTTGGTGCTGCGCAACCCTGTGATGACGGCTTCGGGCACGTTTGGCTATGGCGAGGAATACACCGATTTCGTGGATTTGTCGCAACTTGGCGGTATCATCGTGAAGGGCACGACTTTGCATCCGCGCGAGGGCAACCCCTATCCACGCATGGCCGAAACACCTTCGGGAATGCTGAACTGTGTTGGACTGCAAAACAAAGGCGTTCAATACTTTATCGACACGATTTATCCGCGCATCAAGGATTTTGACACCAATGTGCTGCTCAACCTTTCGGGCTCCACTTTGGAGAATTACGTGAAAGGCGCCGAGATGGTGAACGAATTGGAAAAGATTCCCGCTATCGAACTTAATGTATCGTGTCCCAACGTGAAACAAGGCGGCATGGCCTTCGGTGTGACCACCACGGGCATTGCGCAAGTGGTTTCCGAAGTGCGCAAAGTGTATCATAAACACCTGATGGTCAAGCTGTCGCCCAATGTGACCAACATCGCCGAAATCGCCTTGGCTGCTGAAGCCTCTGGCGCCGACTCGGTGTCACTCATCAACACGCTGATGGGCATGGCTATTGATGCGGAGAAGCGCAAACCGAAACTCTCCGTGATAACAGGCGGTGTGTCGGGCGCTTGCGTGAAGCCCGTGGCTTTGCGTATGGTGTGGCAGGTGGCCAAGGCGGTGAAGATTCCCGTAGTCGGTTTGGGCGGCATTTCCAATGCCATCGATGCTGTGGAGTTCATGCTCGCTGGTGCCTCTGCCATCGAAATCGGGACGGCCAATTTCATTGATCCTGCCGTTTCTGCGAAAGTTGCTCGCGGAATCATTGAGTATTGTGAAAACTTTGGTTTTGAAAGTGTTACGGATTTGATAGGGGCGCTTGAATGCTAGAGTAAAGGCCAATATTGCATTGACAACATTTGCATATTCCAATTAAATTGTATATTTGCACCGTCGAAAAGAATGAGAATGAGACGTTGCAAGACAAAAATAGCGCTTGGTCTGTTGGCGGTTTACCTGCCGATGTTGCTATTGGCCTCGTTTCATGTGCATGTGGAGTCGTTGTCAACGAATGGCATACGAACGCAGGCAACAAACAATGTTTCGGAACTGGACGGCAGTGATTGTTTGTTATGCCAATTCCTGCAACTTGCCTATGAGGCTTCACCCTCGATACTCACGTCGGTTTGCCAGCCCGAGTTTTTGGCTGATGAGCAGACCGTTGCAACAACCGTTTTCACGACTTTTCACACTTTCGTTTCGTTACGAGCTCCTCCAGTTTTGTTGTAAATTGTTCGGAAACAACCATTTAATCTAATAATTTATCAACAAGACTAATCATGAAGAAAATAATGTTAGGCTTGTCATTGGCTTGTGTATTGCCAATGGCGGCCCAGAGTTTGCCTGACTCTACTGATATGTTTTTCAGGCACATGGAACTGAAAGAGGTGACCGTGACCGGTGCCGTGGGCGAGATGAAAATGAAGGAGTCGCCCATGCCGATTACCATTTTGAAATCGAAGGAACTGCGGGAATTGCCTTCCACCAACCTCATCGATGCGATTGCCAAACAGCCTGGTATGGCACAAATCACCACGGGAGGCGGCATCTCGAAGCCCGTCATTCGCGGGTTGGGATACAACCGAATTGTGGTCGTCAACGACGGCATTCGTCAAGAAGGACAGCAGTGGGGCGACGAGCACAGCATCGAAATCGACGCCAACGAAGTCAGCTCGGTAGAGATACTGAAAGGCCCGGCCAGCTTGATGTACGGCTCCGATGCATTGGGTGGCGTGCTCGTTTTCAAAGGTGCGCCGACCTTGCCCGAAGGCACAATCAAGGGCGGTGTGAATGCTGAATATCATTCCAACAATGGTTTGCTGGGCGGCTCGATCAATATGGCAGGTCACCAAAAAGGTTTCGTTTGGGATGCACGTTACAGCGAGAAACACGCTCATGCCTACCAGAATCGTTTTGATGGCTATGTGCCTAATTCCCAGTTTGGTGAACGCGCTTTTTCGGCAAAGGTCGGACTGATGCGCCATTGGGGATATTCAAGCCTGAAATTGGGGTATTACAATGTCAATCCGAGCATCGTGGAAGGCGAGCGCGACACGGTGACGGGTGAACTGGTTTCGGAGAACGAAAGCCTGAAAACCTATCGCCACGGCTTGCCCTATCAGCGGGTGTTTCATTATAAGGCCGTTTCGGAGACTTTCGTGAACATGAATGCAGGGTATCTGAAGGTTCTGCTTGGTTATCAGCAAAATAGGAGAATGGAATTTGAGGAGTCGGCTGACGAATGTGGCTTGTATTTGCAACTTCACACTCTGAATTACGATGTCCGTTATGTCTCTGAAGAAAGGGAAGGGTGGAAGTTCTCGACGGGCTTGAACGGCATGGGGCAGAAGTCATTGAATTTGGGTGAGGAATTCTTGATTCCCGATTACGGATTGTTTGATTTGGGTGTTTTTGCTACGGCCTCCAAGTCGTTGAACCGCTGGAATTTGGGTGGAGGTTTGCGCATAGATTACCGTTACCTTGATTCGAAGGGTTTGATGGAAGACGACGAGCCTCGATTTGAGGATTTTACGCGACATTTCGGTGGCGTGACAGGAAGTTTGGGTGCAACTTACGAAGTGTCGGAGCGTTTTGGACTGAAATTCAACTTGGCACGAGGCTATCGGGCGCCCAACATCAGCGAGTTGGCTTCCAATGGAGTGCATGAAGGCTCGCTGCGCTACGAGATTGGAAATCATGATTTTAAGCCAGAATACAGCCTCCAGGCTGATTTCGGGTTCGATTTCGCGACGGAGCATGTGGCCTTGCAGGGCGCATTTTTCGCCAATCACATCCAGAATTACATTTATTTGCATCGCATCGACAGCATCGTTGAGCCTGATTTGATGACTTTTGAGTATGCGCAAGGCGATGCTTTCTTGTGGGGCTTCGAGGCGGGCCTGGATTGGCATCCGTTCCATGCGCTGCATGTTGGGACGGCGTTTTCTTATGTGAATGCACAATTGTTGCGTCAGCCCAACGAAATGAAATGGCTTCCCATGACACCTGCTCCTAGGCTAAATGCTGAGGTGAAATACGAACTTTCGCACGATGCCAAGGTGTTCAATAATGCCTACGTTTCTGCCAATTTGGATTGGTATCTACAACAGAATCATTATTTTGCGGCGTACGAAACCGAGACGATGACACCATCGTATTTGTTGTTAGGTCTTTCGGTTGGCACTGATGTGTTGCGCCATGGCAAGAAAATCGTGGAGTTGCATCTGATGGTCGATAACTTGACCGATGCGTGCTACCAAGACCATTTGAGTCGTCTAAAATACGCTGATTTCAATGTGGTTACGGGTAGGCGGGGTGTGTTCAACATGGGGCGGAACGTCGTTTTGAAGTTGGTCGTCCCGATAGGATAAACTTACACAAAATTCACCTCGGGACTGATGCGGATGCCGAATTTGGCCTCCACAGACGCTTGGATTTTTTGTGCCAAATCCACGATGTCACGACCTTTGCCGCCGCCGTAATGTACTAAGACGAGAGCCTGTTTTTCATACACGCCCACATGCTCGTCGCGCCAGCCTTTCCAACTGGCGGTCCCTGAGCCTGTCGAAGGGCCGCTGTGTTCAATGAGCCAACCTGCCGGAACCTTGACCTTTCCGTCGGCTTCAGGATAATGCGGAATGTTGGGGTAGCTTTTCTGCAAAGATTCAAGTTGTTCGGCTCTGATGACTGAATTTTTGAAAAAGCTGCCACAACTCCCGATTTGCTTCACATCGGGCAGTTTGGCATCGCGGATGGCGCAAATGGCATCGTGAAGTTGCTGCAAACTAGGATTTTCCATTCCGTTTTGCTCCAAATACGACTTGATGTTGCCGTAATCAAGGTTCAAAGGCGCGTTTTTCTTCAGCAGGAAATCCACAGAGGTGATGATGTATTGGTCTCGCAGCAAGGTCTTGAAAATGCTGGTGCGATAGCCGAACACGCATTCCTTGTTGTCGAAAACGCGCTTTCTGCCTGTCTCCAAATTGATGGTTTCACATCTCAAGAAACTGTCTTTCAATTCCATACCATAGGCTCCAATGTTTTGCACGGGTGCAGCGCCAACTTTTCCAGGGATATGGGCGAGGTTCTCGATGCCGTGATACCCTTTGGCGACCATCTTCTTGACAAAATCAGGCCAATCTTCACCGGCTTGGGCGCGGACGACGATCTCGTTGCCCTCGTCGGCAACAGTCTTGATGCCCTTGGTGTTCATCAAAATGACGAGACCGTCAAATGAATCTTTGGTGAAGAGAACGTTGTTGCCGCCACTGAGAATCAGGACTTTCTTGTTTTTTATGGTGCCTCTTCTAATGAGGGCTTGAAGTTCGTTGACTTCGTTGATCTCAACGAATTCTTTGGCTACGACATCGAAGCCGAAGCTGTTGTATGGCTGTAGATTGACATTGGTTTTCATGGGGACAAAGATACGCAATAGAAATGTAATGACGGCATGTCAAGAAAAACTTTGTACCTTTGCGCCATGAAACGTGCCATCGTATCGGTGATCAACGACTTGGTCACGGACCAAAGGGTGAATAAGTCGTGTCTGACCTTGCAAAAGGCTGGGTATGAGGTGCTTTTGGTGGGACGCAAGCAGCGTAAAAGTCCACCGATGGACAAGCGGCCGTATGCATCGCATCGAATGAAACTGTTATTCGAGAAAGGGCCGATGTTTTATGCCGAGTACAATATCCGACTGTTTCTCTTTTTGTTGTTTCATCGCGCCAATCTTTTGCTTTCCAATGACTTGGATACGATTCTGCCTACTTATTTCGTCTCAAAGCTGAAAGGCAACAAGATGGTTTTCGACAGCCATGAATACTTTACGGAAACGCCGGAATTGGTCGGGCGACCTCGGGTGCAAAAGGTGTGGAAACGCATCGAAGGCTTTGTGGTCCCGAAACTGGACGAGATGATTACGGTGTGCGATTCCATTGCCGATTTGTTTCGCGAGAAGTATGGTGTCAAGTGTCAGGTAATCAGAAATATACCGCCTCGGAAGGCTTTGCCACCTAAGGGCGACAAAACGGCGTTGGGCCTGCCGACCGACAAACATCTTTTGATCTTGCAAGGATCGGGCATCAACATTCAGCGTGGGGCGGAGGAACTGGTGCAGGCGATGGCACTGCTCGATGATTGTTTCTTGATGATTATCGGTGGGGGAGACGTATTGTCCGTTTTGAAGCAAATGGTTGAGGAACTGAAGATTACGGACAGGGTGCGATTCTTCCCAAGGATGCCTTACCAACAGATGATGGCCTACACGCAATTGGCTGAATTGGGCTTTTGTTTGGACAAGGACACCAATTTGAACTATCGTTTCAGCCTGCCCAACAAGTTGTTTGATTTCATTCAGGCTGGCGTGCCGATTTTGGCTTCGCATCTGACTGAAATAGAGAAGATTATCCGACAATACGACATAGGGACTTTTATCGAAAATCATAGACCCGAAACGATTGCCGGGACCATTCGCGAGGCTTTGTCCGACGATGAAAGAATGGTGCTTTGGAAACAACATTTGGCGGTTGCCGCTCAGGATTTGTGCTGGGAAAACGAGGAACAGAAGCTTTTGGCGTTTTATTCGTCAATAGAGAGGAAATAGCCTAATTTGTAAGGGTTTAACCATGAAATGCGAGGGCGGTCGCCCGTCAGGTTTTTGCGCATGTTTTGTGAGTTTTTTCTGAAAAAGGATTGTGTCAAGGCCAGCATTCCCGCTTTTTTCAAGCGTTCGGCTGTTGAAAGCAAAGGCGAATAACCTCTCAATTCGTCCTGCAAATCGTGGAGCGTATGCATGGCTTCCTCAAGTTTGGCCACATAGTTCTCGTTGGTTTCAAAATGCGTCAAAACGACTGGATTTTCAATATGCTTGAGTGTGATATTGGCATCGCATAAGCGTTTCCCGAAAAGAACGTCTTCGTAGCCGTATCGGATTATGGTTTCGTCGAAAGGGTGGGCTAGCATCACCTCGCGGCGAGCCATGAAATTCGTTGTTCGGAAGCTTTGGTAAGGATGCAGTTGCCGCTGTAGGGCGGTATGTTTGGGGGCTATTTTTTGTTCGTATTTGTAGCGGAGATTGTTGCTCGAAAGTTGAGGGTCGTTTTTTATGGTGACTCCGCCACTCACGACGTCGGCTTTGTCGCAGGGCAGATAGCTTTTGATGAAATCCTCGCTGTCGATGCCCACATTGCAGTCGAGGAAAAGCAACCAGTCGTAACGCGCCTGCTTGACCAAGGAATTCCGATTGGACGCTCTTCCGATATTGGATGATTGATGCAGCAACCGACAATGATCCATCGATTCGATTTGTGCGTTCTTTTGGACGATTTCCAGGCTCGTCGACGCATCATCGGAAACGAGGATTTCGTATTGCAGTCCGTCAATGGAGGCCGCATAACGCTGCAATTCAGTTGCTTGTGACGTGCAGTCTTCATTGTAGGTAGGAATCAATATCGAAAGTTGGTTGATCATCGTGTGGTAATAACGATACTTCGCGGTAATTGTTGCGAGGGCTTCATTCCATTTCGGAGCAAATGATGGTTCCGTTTTTGCAATTGGCGATGCGGGAGGGGTATTTTTGCATGAGCGTGTAGTTGTGCGTGGCCATGAGCACGGCCTGTCCGTTTTCGCTGATGCGGCGCAGGAGTTTCATCACTTCGAGGGTCGTGTCGGGGTCGAGGTTGCCCGTGGGTTCGTCGGCGAGGATGACGTCAGGGTCGTTGAGCAAAGCGCGAGCGATGGCAATGCCTTGCTGTTCACCGCCTGAGAGCCGATGAGGCATCACTTTGCGTTTGTCGGACAGCCCGACCATCATCAGCACATCATCAATGCGTTTGGAGATTTCGGCCTTGTTTTTCCAGCCCGTAGCACCGAGCACGAACTCAAGGTTTTTCTCGACGGAGCGGTCGAAAAGCAACTGGAAATCTTGGAAAACGATGCCGATTTTGCGGCGCAGGTAGGGGATGTCTTTCCGTCTCAGTTTGATGAGATCATAGCCAGCCACGCGCACGATGCCATCGCGGGCAGGCAGTTCGCCGTACAAAGTCTTTAATAATGAGGACTTTCCGCTTCCTGTGCGACCGATGAGGTAGATGAATTCGCCCTTGTGGAGCGTCAGGTTGACGTTAGACAAGACGAGGTTCTCCCGCTGGAAAATGGAAGCGTTTTTGAGTTCGATGATGGGTTCTGACATAGAATGTTGTAAAAAAATTAATATTCTAAATTTGATATTTTTCGGCTGCCACGGTGTGACTGCCCTACAACTCTTAACTGCTAACTGAAAACTACTAACTGAAAACTACTAACTGAAAACTACCAACTTCCTGAGGCGCCGCCGCCGCCGAAGCC